>JAMOMK010000123.1 GCA_027067055.1 Lysobacterales bacterium
ACATCATCTAATTCTTCCAATGCTTCATGATGTGATAATAGTGCGTCTGATAAATCTTGTTGTCGTAAATTCTTCCAAGCCATAGTATTTTAACTGTTTGTTCTTACTATATATTATAACATTTTTTAAGCAGTATTTGGAAAAGTTATGCAAAGGTCTCTTAGTGTAATTAATTTTAGATATTTCATATTGTTTTTAATAAAGCATAGCTGAGTAGTTTATTGCTTAATTTTTCTTCTCTAGAAACTGGATTCAACAAATCCATGCGTTGCAAATAGGGTTTTATCTGCTCTTTATGCGATTTATGAAAATAGGCTTTCACGACCAATTTTAATTTACTTAGGGTGGTTTTAGTATTGAATTTAAGATAAGTTAAGGCTTTGATGATTACTAATTCATCATCGGTGAAGTCACTGCCAAAAGGATAATGTGGAAAATAGCCTTGTTGTTTGAAAGATGCAAAGGTTTTATTTAAATTTTGCGCGGTGTTGTAACGAAATGATTCAGGTATTTGCCAAGCTTTATCAAGTTTATTGTATTGAATTGCGGTTGTGCGAAGCTCTTGTTGAAATTGTGAATCGGCAATACAAATCAAACGTTTGATGCAGTCTTGATCGGATTGACCACGTAAATCAGCAATGCCATATTCGGTGACAACAATATCGCGTAAATGACGAGGGATGGTGCAATAAGTGTATTTCCAGACGATATTACTTTCTAGACCATTTTTTCCTTGGTGAGTACTGCGTAACATCAGTATCGAACGCGAGTCTTCTAATGCATGTGCCATAGCGACAAAATTGTATTGTCCTCCGACTCCACTGACCACTTGGTTATTATCTAAGGTATCGGAGGCAGCTGCTCCCAGTAAATCCACTTTCATACAGGTATTAATAAATCGCGCTCGTATTCTTTGTACACGATCTAAAGCTTCATTGCCGTACAATTCATTCACCTGACCAACCGAAGTCATTTGAAACATATCTCGGTTTTTATCATTTAGGTCTCGAAGCCATTGATAAAACCAACGTGATCCTAAAAAGAAACCGCCATGCAACAATACACCATTGTGTAACTTATCTCCTATGCAGTTTTGTTGTAATGCTTGAATGTTTTTATATTTGGTTAAATCTGTTTTATACTTTTTGCCTTTTGCATCAAGCAACTTGCCTTTATTCAACTGCAATTCTTGTTTTAATATCCCAAGTTTTTGTAAGCGTTTGAGTTGTTTTTTGGTAATAATTTCATCAATGACTTCGTGCTGTAATAAAATTTCGATGATATTTTCAGAAATTGTTTCGGTTATAACCCCCTGATTAATCAATTGTTGAATCTGTGCATCATCATAGACTTTACGTTTTAAAATTCTAGCATCAAACAAATGAGCAAAACCTTCTACAAACATTTCACTAGCGGCATATAAACCTTTTTTAAAAACTGACAATGACCCCGCAGACGTAATTACATCTGAAAACTTAGTTTTTATCTGTGCTTTATCAATCAAAGCTAAATAGTCTTTATTGTGGGCATGACGTAATTTTGTGCAATAAATCAACGCATCACCCAAGGAGCCAATCCCTACTTGTAAAGTACCTTCGTCCTTAATCAAACTGCTGGTCAACAATCCTATAGAATAGTCAATACTATTGACCGCCCCTCTTGGAGTGGCAAAAGGTTCAAAGTAAAGCGATTCATCATCTAAAATAATATCAAAAAATGATTCATCAACCTGTGCTTTACCACCCATAAACGGCAATTGCGGATTAACCATCGCCACAACAAGTGGTCTTTTAATGCCTTTTCTTTGGCAAATTGGATCCATATCTAGCGTTAAATCAGTATTGCAACTCAAGGAATAAACAGGCCCATCATCTGTTTGTTTCACAGCCACCATCTGCATTAAGACATTCATGCCCTTTTCCAACATATCACGCATGGCATGGGTGTAATTACTGCTGGTATAACTCATTTGAGCCGTTTGAGAATGCAACATTTTCCCCGACTGCATGTAAAACTCTGTGACCTTCATGTTTTTAGGCACTTTATTACACTTAAGGTCGTCAATATAATTCAGATTTGGATGATTCGGGAATAAACGGTCAGTAAAAGGTGTTAAAAATCGCTTTTCAAGTAATGATTTTCCTTTGGGTACTTGCAAAGATAAAGCGGTAAATAACTCCAGTGTAATTTGAGCATCATCTTTTGCCTGTTGCCATATGGCATTAACTAAAGGGTTAGGCTTGCCAATACCTAATGGCGTGCCAATTTTTAAATTTTTCCCAGCTTTGGCAAAAATTAATTTAATGCAATCATCTTTGTTTTGTACTTTAAGTATCATAATAGTATTGTATCACATTTGTGCTATTGAAATTTAGACAACAACCCCAATTTTATAACTTTCACAAACAGTTATTACATTGAACAAGACACTTACTATTCCGATACACCAAGACCCAACTCGTCATGTAGAAGATTTTTTTAATGGCTGGCATCAATTTGGCAGTATTGAACAAATCTCAGATTTAGAATACCGACTTATTGGACCGTGTGAAAAAGCTTCATTATTAACATTAGGTCAATATGAAATTACGATTACGGGTGAAATCCCCAGTGTTTCATTTATGTTAATCGATCAACTCTCCCGCGCTTGTGAAGCAGACAAAGTCATCGAAGGTGAAGTTATAGACAAAAACCAAACCGCTCAACCTGATTTTAACAATCCTTTTGGGCAAGCTGGTGGTGCAGAGTTTAAAATGCCATTGGGCATGAGCTCAATGATAAAAATATCAGGCATGTCAAAAGCAAAATTGGTTTTATTATTAATCCTTGCCTTGCCGTTAATCATTATTATGCTGCCGGTTATGTTTGTTGTAGCAATTTATAAAATTATTCGCTTCAAAATAATGTTTAAATAAAATCATAGCTTTTCAAATACCTTTTTCACAACCTCAAAGTCCTTAGTCATAATATGGTAATAAGGATCAATCACAACATATTTAGGTTTGCGGTTTAGTTTTAAGGTTATTTTGTTTTCACCTGACTCTAGTTTGACCTTTTTTAGCAATAACTCCTTGTCTTTTGAATTGTAAATACCAATTTCGATAAAGTCATTCATACCAACCTCGCTTTCTTTACCTTTTTCATCGCTATAAAATTTGCTGATTTCGAGGGTTACATCTGCTTGGTAGTGTAAATTTTCATCTCGACTATAAGTTGCATCACTGATTTTGGTTTTGTGTAGGGTAATTTTATTGAGTTGGTCATCAATAAAGTAACGCAAATCTTTAGGAGTATAGTTATACAACATATTGACAAAATCTTTAGTTGTTGGATGTGGGTGGCTTTGATAGGAAAAATTTTGCACAAAGCCCTTTAGAAACTTATTAAAAACATCTTCTCCAATATAATTTTCAATAGCATATAGACTTAATGAACCTTTTGAGTAATTAATATCCTGTTGTGATCCCATTGCACGAGATAGTGGGCGCTCTTCTTCTTTTTCTACAGCACGAGAAACAAGATACTTTTGTCGTTCCTTGCGTAAAAACTTTTTAATTTTTTGTTTGCCATATTTCTGCTCCATCACTTTTAATGCGGCGTATTCACTCAAAGATTCACTTAAAAAATTAACACCTTCAACATTCGCTGGCGATATCTGGTGCCCCCACCATTGATGAGCAATTTCATGTGCCACAACAAAGTACGGTATATTGGTCTTTTGTTTATCAAAGGAAATACTTGAATCTTCTAATTCTCTTAAATCTGTTAAATAACCAATTATTTCAGAGAATGGAATGGTGCTTGGATAGGATTGAGCAAAACTTCCGCTAGTGACAGGAAACTCAATCACTCTTAATTGTTCTTGTGAGAAAGGTGAAAAATGCTCAGAATAATAAGTCAAAGAATCCATTGCAGCTTGCATCATGGTATCTATATTATAGCTGTGTTCAGGGTGATAATAAATACTTACTTCGATAGGTTTAAAACCTTCATCTTGCCAAATTTTAGTCCTTTGAAAGTAACGACCACTCACAAACGGGATAAAATTATGGACTTTATCAGCTGAAGTGTAGCGAAAATAGTTACGATTACCCTGCTGCCACTGCTTGATTAAATTCCCTGCAGAAAATGCTATTTGATCTTTGGATGTGCTAATGGTGACATCAACATCAATAAATTGACTATTTCGACCGAACATAGAACTATTTAATCCATACTCGTCATCACGTGAGCGAGATAACTCTTTAACTGGCAGGCCATATTTAGCTCTTAAACGTTTGCCACGCAACTCACTATCTGGGTCATAACCGAAACTTGGAAAAATCATAGAACTATTAATAAAAGCCCCATTTTCAGGGATACCATTATCTTTATTATTACTAAAACCTTTATTTTTCAGAGAAAACTCAAATGACAGTTCCATGCTTTGATTTGTCTGCAATGGTTGCAGTAAGCGATAAGTGTAATAACCAACCTCATTATCATTTATTTCTCGTTTAGCCTCATGTGAAAATGTAATACCTTTGGTAATCTTTTTATCGAATTGTAAATGAATATTTTGAATAGGTTCATTACTAATATTTTTTAAAACAAGCACCCCTTTGCCACTGAAAGTATTTTCATGTGGATACATATTAATATTTACTTTTGCACTTAAAATCTCAGGGCTGATAAGGCTTTGGTATTTTTTGTATTTGTGCTCGTAAGCAACTTTTTGTTTTTCAGCATCCAATGAATTACTGTAAGCATTAACAACATTGGTATTAATAAAAATAAAAGAACCAACTAAAACAAACAGTAAAGCAGTTGTTATTAATGGCGTTTTGACCTCTGAAACATTTACTACTGCCGATTTTAATCTTTGCCTAAAAAGGTAAACTTCTCCACGAACCCATAACAATTGAGTTAATAACAACAAAATAATAGCAAATAGTAACCAATAGGCTTTAAATGCAATATTTGAATAAAGATTTGTAAAACCACTTAAATCTGAATATCCCGAAATTGGTACTCCATTAAATTTAAGTAAGTTATGCTCAAAAATACTAACTCCAAATGACCCGGAAAAAATATAAATTAGTAGAATAACTAATGTAAAATACTTATTGTTGACAAAGGCATGCACAAAAAATGCCATAAACATAAACAATATATAATCAATAAAATCAAATCCAAAAATACCAACAAAATATAATCCAAGTTTATAATCATGATAGCTTTTGAGGTTTTGAATAAAAATTCCTGCCGCTATAAAAATCAATAAAAACAGTGTAATTGTCGTTATTAGTGCCATAAGCTTACTGCTTAAAGGAATAAAATTAGAAACTGGCAATGCATCATGGATTTCATTGCATTTCATCAACCTCTCTCTCCATAGTAACTCTCCAACCATTAATGCAATAAAAACCATAAGCAAAACTTTATAAGTGGTGGAAATCAAGCCTATCATAAGATAAGTCACAGGATAACTGGGTGTTTCATAGGCACTTGCTAATGAACTTGCTGTGACATACAGCATCAATGCACTAATAATAACAGTTAAGAAAAAATGAATGCTAAAAGTAATATATTTTAGTTCAATTATATAACTAGCAAACCATTTTGAAAATAACGAACTTTTTTGACTATTTAGTGAAGGCTTTAGTATTTTTTGTAAGGAAATAACAGCATTTTTATCCACGCTTGGCAGATTATCTTTCTGTGCCTTTTTACTCAATGAAAAAAAACTAGTTTTGTATTGAAAATCAAATTTTAAAAATAAAACAACAAGGCTTAATATACCCATGAAAAACCACAATAATCGATTCCACAAATAAATTCCTTCTAATTTTATCCGGTAATTTTCTAATTGATCAATACTCATACCATGAACTTGTATTTTTGCTGCAAGTGAGCCAGAAGGATCGAGTAATGCACCAAATGAAGAGGTATCTATGTCATCATAATAAAAACTGGATAGAATTTTCAAAGCGTAAAACAATAACACTAAGACCCAATTTATTAAGGAGCTGCGAAATAACACCGTAAATAACATAAAAATGGATGTCATAAAGAACACATTGAAACCATAAGACTTGATAAAAGGATTTAAGTAATACTCGAAGTGAAAGTCACCAAAATAACTGGACTGTAAATAGGGCATAGCGCTGGCAACAATATGACCAAAAATTGCTCCACTCATTATCAAAAAAGTTGTAAGGTAGGTCGCAATAAATTTACTGAATAAAAAATTGGTTTTTGTTACGCCAGTGGTAAACGTCATGGACAATGCATCGTGTTTATAATCAGCAAAAACAATAGAACTGATAGACGCTGCTACCACAAAAATAAGTAAGACTTTAAAGAAACTTAAAAATCCCTCAATTAAATGAGCTCCATTAAGTGATGAATTCTCCCCAGCTAAAATAATTTTGAATGAATCAAAATATCCTGCGGCAACATGAACAAGTAAAAAAGCGAGTATAAACAAACCAACAAAATAAACCCAATTGACACGGTTATTAAGTGATTTGTGTAACTCATAAAAAGTTAGCTGAAAAAACATAATAGTTATACACGTTGAGATTGAGAATTAATAGCTGTAAAGTAAACATCATCTAGCTTTGGAGGCACATTTATAAAATCATCTTCCAGCATCTCATCACTCCAAACATGAATTAAGGGATGACCTCCTTGCAGACGAGAGTGTATGATTTGGTACTGCTTTTTATAATCTTCATACTCATTTTTATGAATAGGCTTTTCCCAAACCTTACCCTCAAGTTCTTTAATTAAATCCCTTGGAACACCGTTTTTTACAACTTTACCTTTATTAATGATTGCCATATCACTGCATAAATCACTAACATCGTCAACAATGTGTGTTGACAAAATCACAATCCTATCCTCACCTGTTTGGCTGAGTAAATTATTAAATCGTACACGTTCTCCTGGGTCAAGGCCAGCAGTGGGTTCATCCACAATAATCAACTTGGGATCACCAATTAAGGCTTGAGCAATCCCAAAGCGTTGTTTCATTCCTCCCGAAAATTCATGGACATTTTTATTCTTATCTTGATATAAGTTGACCAAATTTAGTAAATCATCAACCATTTCTCTGCGCTGTTTCTTATGACCTAGACCTTTAAGTAAAGCATAGTAATCCAACAATTTAAATGCAGAGATTTTTGGGAATACCCCAAACTCTTGTGGTAAGTATCCCAAAGTATTACGAATTTCTGATTTTTGCTGCAAAACATCAAACCCATTAAAGTTAATTTCACCTGAGTCTGCAGACTGTAATGTTGATAATGTCCGCATTAAAGAGGATTTACCTGCTCCATTAGGGCCAAGTAAGCCAAATAGGCCCGTACCAACTTCAAGAGTTAAATTATCCAATGCAACAACGCCATTGTCATAAGTCTTTGATAAGTTTTTAATTGTTAATTGCATAACTACTAATCACCAACTTTTATCATTTTTGCACCGCCCCCCATGGACTGCATCATTTCTTCCAAAGCTTCTTCCTTTAAATCTTGAAATTGTTGGAAAGATATATTTTTGTGGTCTTTGGGAATATTAAAAATAAGGTCATCAACATTTTGTTGTTTTAACTCTAAAAGCTCATAGGAGAAGGACTTTCCTTCAATTTTCACAACTAAACCAGGTATATATAGGTACTTCTCATCTGGAACAATCGCAGTTGAACTTTTTTTGTACCAAATGACCGTATCATCAACAATGGCTTTATTGCACTCATAATCATTTATTATTTCGACTTCATCAGAAAATTTAACAGAGTTAATCTCTTTTATATCAACAAGATAATTTATACCCACAAGCTTACCAAATTGTTTTAAGGTATTATCCTGAGTATCTATAATTTTTGTTGACTTGTTTAAAAAAATAGGCTGAGACAAGCTTGAGTTTTTTCCTTCTGTAAAGGGAACTATTTTGGGGTTGAGTAAATTATTTTTGAACAACACATCAATCAGGTTATAACTGAATTTTGGAATAAAGGCTTTCATTGCCGCTTGTGACTCTGGTAGATTCATATGGTTATTGCTAGTTTGTTTGTAAATCGCAAGCCCTTGACTTGGAATTTCTGCACAAACAGATAATGAGATTAATAAAAGTAGAACAAAAATTTTTTTCATCTTTTTACTTCCTATTTGATTAAATACACTTAAAAAGACTAATGGAATTCTAAAACGTCGCGAAATACACAAAATATATTAATGCATCTATTGACAGTTTTGCGAAACTCATAGAAATTGTTATAATCCTAGAGATATTTACATAAGAGACTTTTGCATAACTCTACTGCGATGGTAATGAGAGTAAAAAAAAGCAGAAAACATGGCAAATAATACATAAAATAGCTCTTTATTTACACAACATTTTTAACGAAGAGTAATTCTTTTTACAAGTTTGCAATACGCCCCACGGGGTGTGCAATAGTCTCTAAAACTATAATGACAGGATTTTTATGAAGCTACTTATTACACTATTTGGACTGATAAGTTTAAATATATCTATTGCTCAAACTACTATTTATCTTGTGCGACACGCCGAAAAAGAATCCGAGGAGAAAAACCCTTCATTAACAGTTATTGGTCGATTTCGAGCTGAGAATATTGCCAAAACATTAGCATCTGTAGGCATTACACATATCTTTTCAACTGATTACGTAAGGACACAAGAAACAGCAGCACCACTTGCACAACTATTAAATTTAGATATTCAAAGTTATAATCCATCAAAGCTTGATGAATTTTCCAAATATTTACTAACAATCAATGGTGTGATTTTAGTAGTAGGGCATAGTAATACTACACCCGAACTCACCTCACTTATCAGCCAAAAGACAATCGATGCTATTAAAGAAAACGAATACGACAATCTCTACCAAGTTATCTTAGTTGATGATAAAATAATGCTCAATCGGTTTAGAACCATTCCATCTTACTTTCAACTGGATAGCAAAACAGAAACTAAATAATGACAATTAAAAAAATCTTAATCGCCAATCGTGGTGAAATCGCTTGCCGCATTATGCAAACATGCGCCAAATTGGGCATTAAAACTGTAGCAATTTATGCTGTAATTGAACAGCATGCCAAACATGTACAAATGGCGGATGAAGCATTCATGATTGAAGCAGATACACCTACAGCCACCTATTTGGACGCCGATGCCATTGTTAGCATTGCAAAAAACAACAATGTCGATGCCATTCATCCGGGTTATGGCTTTTTGTCCGAACGCACAGAGTTTGCTCAAAAGATTGCCCAAGCTGGTATGATTTTTATCGGTGCGCCGATTGACGCATTGGATTTAATGGGTTCTAAAGCCGCAGCTAAAAAAACCATGATAGCAGCTGGTGTACCTTGTGTTCCTGGATTTCATGGCGATGAGCAAGAACCTGGATTTTTACAAGCTCGAGCCGATGAAGTCGGTTATCCGTTGTTGATTAAAGCCAGTGCTGGCGGTGGTGGCAAAGGCATGAAGATTGTCAATCAATCATCCGAATTTTCCGAAGCCCTACTCTCAGCTAAACGCGAAGCGATTAAATCCTTTGGCAATGACCATGTTATTTTAGAACGATTTATCACCAAACCCAAGCATATAGAAGTACAAGTTTTTGCCGACAACCAAGGTAATGTCGTGCATTTGTTCGAGCGCGATTGTTCTAGCCAAAGAAGATACCAAAAAATTATCGAAGAAGCCCCTTCAACCTGCATCAATCAAGACACCAAAGACAATATGTACGCCGCTGCCGTTGCTGCCACCAAAGCGGTAGATTATATAGGCGCAGGCACCATTGAATTTATTGTCCAAGGTGATGATTTTTTCTTTATGGAAATGAATACTCGCTTGCAAGTTGAACACCGTGTCACTGAAATGATTACAAATACTGATTTAGTCGAATGGCAAATTCATGTTGCTGCTGGCAATGAATTACCACTTAAACAAGATGAAATCACCTGCAATGGTCATGCCATTCAAGCACGTATTTATGCCGAGGACAGCTTTAATGGCTTTTTACCTGCTACGGGATTGCTTGAGGATGTGCAATTTTGCGAAGGTGACAACGTGATTATTGACACAGGCATAGAAAAAAGCAACACCATAAGCATTCATTTTGATCCCATGATTGCCAAGACAGTCTGTTGGGCACAAAATCGTGAGCAATGCATAGAAAAAGTGTTAAACAATTTAGACCATACCTTTATTGTTGGTGTAAAAACCAATCTAGGCTTTTTATCGGGTTTAATTAATTCATCAGAATTTAGAGAAAATACAGTTTTTACCAATTCTTTAGATAATGGGCAATTAGCTATCACAATCCCTGAAGCAGATGATAAAATCATTGCAAACTTGATTGCCACATCAAATGCAAATAAGGCACAATCCGCTTGGTCAGGAAACCAAGGCTGGAGTAATTCAGGTGAGTATTTTAGTGCTTATGCTTGGGCTTATCACGAACAAGAAATCCAAGTCAAAGCACGCATCGAAGGAACCACTGTGATTTTTGAAAACGGTAAGCACATAGATATTGACACCCATGCAACTTTACACGACAGCCAATCACAATTGCAACTGGTGTCACAACACAAGCGTTACATTTTCAACAAAATCAACCACCAAACTGAGGGCTCTAACGTCAACAAAGGCGATATAGTCTCACCCATGCCAGGCAAAATCCTGCAAATAAAAGTCAAAGTTGGCGACAAAGTCAAAGCGGATCAAACCCTAGCTGTGATGGAAGCCATGAAAATGGAACTGACACTCAAAGCCTCGGTCGATGCAGTTATCGAAGAAATTTTAGTGGCAGAGAATGATGTGATAACTGCTGATTATTTATTGATTAAACTTAACTCGCTGTAAATTTAAACTGATATGACACCGTGGGGATGGGACTTTTAGTCCCATATATTTCGTACTTAGTAAAAACAAATCTCTATTTAGTTTTATTTGTTATCTTTAGTCTGAATAAAAATAATTGAGGTGAAAATCATACTCATAAAGTTTTTTCTGGGTTATTTCTAAAGTAAAGATAACATGGGACTAAAAGTCCCATCCCCAAATAGTTATTTCCATAACTTTAAGATTGAGGGAGTCAATAACCTCAATTTTCTAGCATACAAGTGCGCAATTCAAAACGCAGATAATAATCAAATTGATTGAGTACATTCAACAAAGCTGTATTGATATAAATAACATTTACACCTTTTTTACCATGCATTTGGAAGATACTGACATCTAACCTTTCTTTGCTTTTCACAGGCATTTTGACAATGATTTGTTTATAAATATTATTAATTTTTATAACATTCTTACCTACTAACTTTTCATATCCTGATAACAAACCTGACAATTCTTTATAACTCTTGTGCGTCCATTGGATGGCTTGTTCATAAAATTGTTTTAATGGTTGAACATTTCCATCTCTGTAATGTTTCATGCAGTTGTGGTAGTGCTTTTTATCAATATTTTTAAGGTAAATTGCCAATAAAGACGCAAAGACAAAACTATATTTTTTTTGCACAATATTGATTAATAACAACCGAGATAATCGACCATTACCATCGCGAAAGGGGTGAATAAAGATAAACTGTAATAATGCATATAAAGCTTTATTAATAGATTTGTCATCATTATTGTAAAAAGCTAAATAATCGTGCATATAATCCATAACCAATTCTGGTGGAATGCAATAAAATGCATTGGGGTTCGTCTTGGGGTCACCTGCCCGCATTCCGCTAGTTCGTACACCGTAGTTACGTTTTTTCGGTCGCAAGCTAGTATTGATTTTGGTTAATTCATCTAGAGTCAGTTTTGAAATATTACCCAAATCATCAAGACCTTGTTCAAATCGACTCACAGCCGAACAAACATTTTTAACAAAACGGTTAGAACCAACCCGTGCAATATCCCACAGATACAACTCGTCAATAGCACAATCAGCAAAACCGCTTGATGTATTTTTATCCCCAGCTAAAAATTTAAGCAAATACAAGCTTAAAAAGCCACTATCAAAAGGTTGCGGCTTTAAGTTAATATTTTCATCAAACTTTAAAGCTTCAAGTATTGTATCAGAAACCTTAATAGGCGTAAAAACAGGACAATTCTCGATTTTTGATGCCGAGAGTTGTCCTGTTTTTATTTTACTTTCATTAACATCCATTGTTATTAGAATTTTCGATATATCTTAACAATGCCTTTTGTCTAGCAAATAGAACAGATATTCTGGAAAATAAAATAAAAATAACAGCCAATAGCATAATCATACTTGCAAACATTTTCAAACCTTCAAAATATGACACAGTAAATATTGCAAGAAACATAATAAACAATTCAAAATAAATCATTTTTGAACCAATTCTACGTATACTTTCTATTTTTTCTTTTTCTAACATATTTCACCTTAATTAAATTGCCAAAATAAATTTTCGCCATTTGCTTTTTCTTGTTTTATTTCATCTTTAGTTAAATAATTTTCTAAAGTAGATAATTTATCAATTAAAAATGGAAACAGATAATATTTAGAAGTCGCGTAATAATATTTATAAACTTCTAATAAGTTTGGAAGTATCTATTCATTAATAGCACAATCCGCAAAACCACTAGATGTATTTTTATCCCCTGCCAAAAACTTAAACAAATACAACTTTAAAAAGCCACTATCAAAAGGTAGAGGCTTTAACTTAATATTTTCATTCAGTTTTAAGGCTTCAAGTATTGCATTAGAAACCTTAATAGGAGTAAAAACAGGGCAACTCTCAATTTTTGAGGGAGAGAGTTGTCCTGTTTTTATTTTACTTCCATTAACCACCATTTGGTCTTGGGTCAGAATCCCACTCATTAGGAGGCAATGCTAATCTGGATGACAAGTATCGAAATGCAAGTAGATTCGTATTATCTAGAAATTCACGAGCACTGTTTCTTGTTAACCTTTCGTATTCCTTTGCAGCATCAACATCCCCCAACAAAGAAGCCATTCGTAATTCTACAGTAGCTAACATTGGCTGATTATCTACTATATAAGCTTGAGCCATCAACCTTAAAGAAAACGTATCTGAGGCATTTTCATAGGCACGAGCACTTCTCGCATAACTTTTCGCTAGTTTTGAATTTTTAGAACTAATCGCAGAAATTGCCAATAGCTTTTTAGCATTAAGATTCTCATTCTGCGCTAAGGTTATTAAATCTTTACGTGAAAGGTCTTTCAATTTATCTATAACTGTACGCGACAAATATCCCCGTCTTTTCATCCATAATGATTCTTCATATGAACTTGCATTCATCATAGTGTAAGGACACGTACCTTCTAACTTACAACCATATTCATTTTTCCATGATTTTTTCAATTCTTCATCCGTCGCAACTCTAAGCTGCATAGATAGCTCCTTTAATAGATCATCTTCTCGTTTATCAGATAAATGAGTAGTTAAACTCTTATTTGAATAATCAGATTTAAGAACTTCTTTTTTTATAATTTTATTTTCATTCTTTATAGTATTATAACCTATAAAAACAAATATAAATAACACTCCTACTATTATAAATTTTTTCATATAATTTCTCCTATAGTGAACCTGTGCAACCTTCTTCTTCCCATGCTTGATATACGTCATGACAAGCAAAGTGATTATTAATGTCAGTCACAAATCTTCCACCCCATGTTTCACCATAATCAATTGTAATAAGATCTGTGAACAGGGGTCAGGTAACTTGTTCATGAATCAATCCCGCCAATTGCCAAACTTTTTATCACCTCTTCTCTTTTGTCTAATCATGCTTGAGAGGTGAACACCCTGTTTACATCCAGTTTCAAGACTTTAAGTATTTCATTAGAAATCTTGATTGGAGTAAAAACAGGACAACTCTCGATTTTTGATAGGGAGAGTTGTCCTATTTTAGTTTTAATTATTTTCATAATCTATATAAAACTAACTACCACCTATAGGTCTTGGGTCATTATTAATATTATCGATATCAGTATTTAATTTTTTCAGTAAATAACTGTAAGCCATTTTATTTGTGTTATCAATTAAAGCACTTGAAGAATGAGCCGTAACTTGTTCATAAGTAGCAGTTGCATTGGTATCTCCTAGAATTGATGCCATTCTCAAATAAAATGTTGCTGTCATTGGATCTTTATCTTGAAGTAATGCCTTGGCAAAAAGCCTATATCCAAACGTTTCTCTAGACCCAGCATGAGCAATTGAAGACATAGCATAAGCCTTGGCACTTTTGTGATCGTCATGTTTGATTGAATCGATAGCTAATAAATACTTTGCATTAACATTTCCTCTTTCACTTAGTTCCCATAAATCTTTTTTTGGAACATCCTGTAACAAGGCTACAACCGATTTTGCAGGATACCCTTTACGTTTTAACCATAACGCATCTTCATAGGAGCGTGCATTGAATATAAACTGATTGCAATTATTCTCATTAGAACATGAGTACTCATAATCCCATGTATCTCTTAACTCTTGATTTGAAGGGGGTGAAATCAATTGGGCGATATGCAATAAAGGACCATCTGATTTTACCTCATCTTTAAACCGGGTTTTACTTTCAGGATTAGGTAACTGAATTAGTTTATTTTTATTTATAAGTTTTTCATCAGTACTGTTCATGTGTGAAAAAACAAACATTCCAACAATCAATACTATTAATATTATTATTAAATTTTTCATAATTTATTCTCCTAAAGGCTTCCATTACAAGCGAGTTCTTCCCAACTTCTATATACCGCTCTACATGTAGCAAAATTTTGAACATCTTGAGTTAATCTACTACCCCAAGTTTGATCATATTCAACTGTACTGAAGCTTGTGCCTAATAACCAATTTGTTATTGAAGCAGAAACATTGGTTCCTGGATAATAAGACTCTAATACATAATAAACACTATAAAGACAACTTACATGTTCAGAATCATTAACATCTCCTACAACACCACCCCAAACATTAGTACAAACCTGTGACCACATTTGACTCTCAAATTGACTATATAGTATAGTTTGATTTCCATTATTTTGATCCAATGAGTTTGCCAGCCAGGTCAAGGGAGAAAGCATTGTACTATACCAGTTTAAACCAATTGGATTATTTAAATAATTCCAAAAACTTCCTGTTTCTGTTGCAAACCATCCTGCGGTATCGAAATGTGGTCCAGGATCACCATAACATCCTGGTGTATTTTGTTTTAGATTTCTTAATGTAGCTTCATCTATGCCAGAACAAGTTGGTGGTGGAGGCGAAGAGTTGCCACCTCCATCACCACCATCATCAGAAGAATCACATCCAATACTCTGACAACCCCAGTCATCATCAACCCAGCCATCCCAATCTCCCCATGGATCATCTATAGGGTCACCCCATACATCAATTGGATCAAGCTCTGTTTGAGCATCTGCTGTTTGGACAAAACTAGGCAATGCGACCAAACACGAAAAAGTAAAAGCTGTTATTTGCATTGTTTTCTTGAGTAAGCTTGTTGTTGATGAGTTTGATTTTAATCCCAATGACTTTAAAATAGTAGACTTTTTCATGATAAGTCTCCATTTACTTTTACATCATATTTCTTGATGAATATTTTATTGGTTCTTCCTTTGTGGATGAGATACTCTGTTGAATAGTTTATTGAGTAATTATTATTGGGCGGTAATACTTCTCCCGCTTCATCGCCTGAATCACAACTATTATACCAGTCACAACCATCATCACAACCAGAAACCCAATAAGGACAATCATCGTATGAGTCACAATTAGTATACCAACCACATTCTGTGTAAGACTCGTCATCAATCCAACCCCAATCATCCCAACCGGTTTGTGCATCCGCTGTTTGGACAAAACTCGGCAATACAACCAAACAAGAAACAGTAAAAGCCGTGACTTGAACTATGCGTTTGGTGAGTTGTCTAAGAGTGCTGTGCTGTGCTGTGCTGTGCTGTGCTGTGCTTGCCAAAGCCTAAAGCACTTAAGATTTTATTTTGTTTCATTTATTTCTCCTTTTAATTAAAATTTATAAATGCAACAGTTGTTAAGAGTCATTGGTCAATTCGGTCATATTTTCATGGAGGGATGACCTCCATAATTTGTCAAATTTTTGCAATATCCATCAACAAGTTGCCATCTTATAATAGCAGTCTGAAAATATCTGTCAATAATTATTTATCAATCATTTATAGATTAGAATCGTCTAATATTCTCTTTTATAGTTAGATTGTATTTTTAAATCGTTAGGTGAGAATGTATTCTAATGTTACAATTATTCTTTAATTGTTAAATAACCCAAATATATATGAACAAACTTTTTTTTATAATAATTGCTTTAATTACTTTATCATCTTGTACCACAAAAAAAGCCTATGTCAAACAAGATTTTATCCAAGGAAAACCTCAGATTGAGCATATTTTATTATTGATTGACTTTACCTCACTCAAAGACGACATCGGTAAAATATGGGATTTTGATGAAGACTACAACATTAAACAACAAGATTTTATTCATACTCACCTAAGTCAGCTATTACGAGGCAAAGGCTATAATGTATTACCCATGACTTTGAAAACCAGTGGTTTATTGCTTGACCCTAATTTGGCAGTTGAACACTATAAAAACAAATCATTGCAACAAAGTCTTATTTCTGCACCCTTTATCCTACGTAGTGTTGAATTAAATGACAATGAACTGAATCAATTAACCGATTTATTCTATCTACTTAACGGCACTGTCTCGCCAAAAGTGGCCAATCACATTCAAAAATACCGGTTTGCTTCTGAAGATGCCGCACAACTGTTGTCTCAAGTAGAGTTGCCAGATAATACTGCTGCCTTAGTTATTACTGTCAATCGCCCAAAAATATCAGCAATGAAAAATATCGGTATCGGTTTATTATCTGCAGGTTTAGTCCTAGGCGCATCTGGCGGCACTTATGTAGGCATTTCAACCTTACATGGAATCCCTTCAACCTTTGGTTATTTCATTGATGCTAAAACGGGGCAATTACTGTGGACTAACTATGCAGGCAGCACTTCGTTTAAAAATAGCAAGAGTTCTTTCATAAAAGACATTCCTGCTGCAATCGACTATTCAGACTGAGAAAGTATTCTGATGACGAGTAAAAATGGCATAAATTTCGCTACTTTTCGTTGAAAAACTTGGAATTAGCTAGCTAGTCACAGCATTTTTCGCCTCACACGCAAATTTTCTACTCATTTTTCATTCGCCCCATAATACTTTCACAGCCTGTATAAATAACGTCTTTTTTAACTTTTTTTCATTTATTTTTACTAATTTTCAAAAAAAACCTTTTTTAGTGTGTTTGCTCTAGAAAGTAGTCCTATTATGCACTACAACGAACAAACAAACACAACTATTAAAAGGTGAACAACATGAAAAACGATATTAAAAACACAGTAAACAACTTATGGTTAGCAGGTCTTGGCGTTGCTTCAATGGCACAAAAAGAATCTTTAAAAGTTTATAATTCTTTAATTAAAGAAGGTAAAACTTTAGAGAAGAAATCAAACAAAGCTGTTAAAAACGTAACAAGCAAAGCTGAAAAAAGATTAAACAGCATTCGTCAGATTGCTGACAAGCAAATCAATAAAGTAGAAAACTTATTTGAAACACGCATTGAGTCAGTTCTTAAAAAATTAGACATCCCTACAACTAAAGACATCAAAGGCTTAAGTTCAAAAGTTGATACTTTAGTTAAAGAGATGAAAAAAGAAGTTAAAAAAGTAGCTTAAGTTACTTTTAACCGATTGGTTGCACTTGTTTTCCCTCTTTTTTTTACAAGTGCAACCAATAACTAGGTCCCCTATGTAACCATGGAATTGGTTGCATTACTATAAAACCCTGAAATTTATTTCAGGGTTTTATTTTTTCTAACAAATTTAGCTGATTATTTCATTCACTCAAGCTATAATTTTCAATCATGAAAATATTTATCTTCTTTATAGTTTTTTTACCTATGGTTGCATTTGCTACAGACAAGCCTTCCATGACCGCCATGTGGTTAGATTTGTTTTTCTTGATTGTTGTTTTAATTTCCTTAAAAGTAGCACAATTTTCAAACAAGGCTAAATTAATTGTATTCATTAGCTACATTTTGGCAGGGATAATCACTCAAACGATTTGGTTCCCTGTTTTGTTATGGATTGGCTTGTATATTTATTTTAATAAAAAGTCTGATGACTCAGCTTATTAGCCTTATTCAAATCCATCATCAAACATCAATTCAGAATATTCAATCACTTGATAACTAAGGGCTGAGAGTGCTTCAGCTTCAACTTCAGTATTTTCGGCTCCACCAGGAAAACTTGGGAAACCACCAAATTGATCTTGCATGGATTCTATCCAATTTTGCCCCAAATTGATTGCTGGCAAATAATCAGCTGGCAACCTTTGGTTGGCTTTAATTAATGCCATAATTGCATAGGCGGTTGTTTGTAAACCTTTGTCATTTTCTGCTGGTGTTGCTAAATTTGAATGCCAATACCATGAACCATCGGCATTTTGCTTACTGACAAGGAAATCAGCTAACTGCTGAATTGATGAGAGTCCATTTATATTATGTAAGGGAGAATTTATTGGGTTGAAATTTTGGCGATTAATTACAGATAATCCCCACAATCCACCAGCAACACCAATTAAATCGCTGTAAACAGTATCTGGGCTTGTATCATTCATACTATTAAAGCCATCTAAAATAGCTTGAACATAGAGCTCAGCATCTGCATTTCGACCATGTTTCATCGCCATCATGGGTAAAGATTTAAATTCCCAAGGCAACAAATTCACCCAAGTGCCTTGCCTAAAAGTGACAACACTATTAATCCATGTGCTGGTATCCAAATCATCAGGACCATATGTAACGGCATCTAATTGACCAAAAAAATCAGTTTCAACAAAATTTGTGTACGTCATGTCTGCTGAAGCTTGACTGAGGTTCCACATAAACAATGGAGTTTCGGTTGAAAATCGTGACTCACCATTACTATATTGTGACAACAAATCAAAGTTTCCACCATTGATCATGATACCTAAATAAGCACTATTTCCAGTCTGTTTCCATGCCCCATGAATACCATTCAAAATAGGAGATGTTATATTGTGGTAGGTTGCCGTACAATCATTGTGTGGCCACCCGAAGCCACCATCTGGACATTGTTGAGAAGCTATATGAATGGCAGCAGCGTGAATGACATTAATGTCAGGCGCTTGTGGATTCCAACTAATGACTTGGTCAGTATCAACCTGATAGACCATACCGCCATTTGTTGTGACTATTGGATGTATTTTATAATTTATTGCAGGTGCTGGCATTATTGTCAGTGCACCCACCAACAGCAAAAATTGTTTTATCATTATTATTTCCCCATATTATTAACATTTGAGGTATATACACAACTAGGGGCGAATGGGATGGAGATGCACATTGAGCTAGTTTTCTCTCTAAAAATTGAATCTACAGTCATTCTATAGCTTGGTTTTTAGAGGAAAAAACAACCAATGTGGGCTACATTCCCACCGTTTTTAGTTATGCATATACCTCAATTACCTTTATTTTAACACAGTATAGCTCTAATTTCATATATTAACCCTGAGGCATAATTCTTAGGTATGGTGTTTACCCCTACAACTCACAATGTTGGACACCCTTCTTCAAAACTATTTCTATAAATTATTTCACCATCATTCGCACAGACGATTTCAACAGTGGTGATATCGTTACCAGCAAGCGTAGAGCTGCCATTTACTACAGAACAATTTTGTGTAGGGTTGTGGGCAGGTGTAAGTATTGTGATGTCATAAGGACTTTGATCTAGCAAAGGCATACTAAAAACAAACGTGGTTTGATTGCACAGTTGCAAATCATTGCTAAGGTTGTTTTGTAAAACCATAGAATTATCATTGATCAAACCCGTAACAGTACCACCAATAAAATAGGTATCAGTGGTACAGGTGATATCGACGTTAGTTATGTCTGTACCAGTCACTGTTCCACTGGCATTGACTAATACACATGTTTGATTAGGTGATGTGGGTTGTGTGTTTATGGTGACTAAATAGGAGCTGCCATTAATTAATTGATTGAAAAAATTGTATGTCCCATTGCCATTCAGTGATGCATTTTCTATGTTGTTAAGTTTTATACTGACTCCTCCAATTAAGCCAGTAATAGTGCCCCCAATTGCTGAAAACACATCAATCCGAATAATTTGATTGGCAATCGCGGTACCACCGTTATTGTCCGAAATCGTATAAGGGAAAATTACTGTACCAATAAAATTCGCATCTGGGATGAATTGGAAGCTAGTTCCAAAAAATACAGTAACCACGCCATTGGGCACTGCAATACTCTGATTTGAACTACCAGTTAATGCTACGCCATTTAATGAGATAACTGACAACGTATCGCCATCAGGGTCAGTGTCACCTGTCAAAGGAAACAATATCAAATTGCCATCGACTTTAACCGTATAATTATCATCAACCGCCACAGGAAATCCTGGGTTGTCTGCAAAATCGATACCAATATTGCTGCTAAAGGTGTTAAAAAAGCCCGAATTTAACACAATCGCTGCATTGCCATTGGTAAAGGCATCATCTGTGAAAGTAAAAGTTAAGTCAGAAACATCATTAAAGCTTTGGTGCGAAATTGCATTGCCTGTTAGTGTCAAGGTGGCTTGTGTTGCTGAGTTGTTAATGGTCAATACAGCTGTAAGTCCATCGGGTAGATTGCCAATGCTGTATTGAGTAGAGGGTAAATCTACTGAATTAATACTAAATGTCTCGCCTATTGAAGTAATGACAATTGGGTTTGAATTGTCTATCGAACCATCATTAGCCAGTGCCTCAGGATAAGACGCTGCGGCTAAAGCATAAGCCAGTCGTGGATTATCAATAAAGTCGATGCGTGCAGCAGCTATATAAATATTGACACCAAAACCCGAATTGACAATAATTTTGGCATCATTATTGGTAAAGGCAGCATCATGAAATCTAAACGGAAAGTCGATGACATTATTGCTGATTTGGTGTGAAGTGGCGGTTCCTGAAAAAGTCAGCGTTGCCAATGTGCCAGTACTATCAATAGTAAGAATCGGAGTTAAACCAGCAGGCACTCGACCAATAGTATATAAACTCGAAGGCAAAACACCAGAACTTGTGGTGAAGTGCCCAGTGCTTATATCGCCCGCTAAATTGATTGTTAATGGCGTTGTATTATCAATCATTCCAATATTACTGGAGTTTTCATCATACTGACCAAGGGTGTAAGTCATGGTAATGTTGTCATTAAAATTAAATTCTATATCTTGCATAAAAGGCGTGATGCTTCCTGAATTGACGATATTATTGGCATTATTATTGCTAAATGCCGTATCGGTAAAACTAAAAGCAAGATTGGCAACTATATCATTCAGGTCTTGGTGGTCTAGGGTCGCACCTGTAAATGCCAGCGTTGCTGTGGTGGCAGAGGGATCAATATTAAGCACTGCGCTTAAGCCATTAGGCATACCAGTGATACTGTATTGATTTGTAGGTAAAGCTGTTCCACTGCTAGTAAATGTACTATTGTTTAGTTTAATGGACAATGATCTTGTATTGTTGATAGTACCATCATTAGCTACCGTTTCTTGATAAATGGTCGGGCTTAAGTCGTATTGTTCAATGGTTTTATTACTACCTGCAATGTAAAGTGTACTGCCATCGCCGTTAAAGATCATGCTGGTTGGATCTAATTCTTGCCCAGAAAACCGAAAAGCAACACGATCAAAAACTGCACTTGAAATATCATAAGCAATGGTTAAATTGTATTGGTTAACATCATCGCCTTGATATCCCATTACATAAAGTTTACTGCCGCCATGATTGAAAAAGATGGATTGTGGTCGTGTTTCTTGTTCAGCGACATTTAATGCTGTTTGATTGAAACTGGCTGTCGAAATATCGTAGGGTATGGTCATATTGTATTGGCTGATATTACCAAGATTGCTATTTGTTATAATATAAAGTTGAGTCCCATCATTATTGAATAGCATTGATCGGGGAGATGTCCCTTGTGCGTCGACATTCATCACAACTGCATTAAAGGTGGCTGTTGAAATATCATAGGCATTGCTTAAATCATACTGGTTTACATCTAGTCCACTAACACCTAGAATATACAATTTATAACCGTCATTGCTAAAAATCATAGAAACAGGTTGGTAATCCTGATCAAATATATTAAGAACCTCTCCAACATATAGGGCCGTTGAAATATCATAGGCCCTCATCAGATTATATTGGGAAATATTGCGAAGACCAGGTCCCAACAAATAGAGTACAGTGCCATCATTGTTAAAAATCATATCGTATGGTATACCACTAGCCAGAACAGAATCAATGGCTGTACCACTATAAACCGCGGATGTTAGGTCAAGCTCTGGCGTTAAGATATAATCCAATCGGTATTCATCCAAAAAATCAACAGCAGTATTAGTGCTATAAGCTGAATTAATCCTAGAATTAACAACATTAGCAGCGTCTCCACCAATAAAGGCCGCATCGGTAAAGGAAAAGCTTAAGTCACTGATGTCATTAATGTCTTGATGATTAATGGCATTGCCAGTCAAACTTAATACCGCTTGAGTGCCACTGCTGTCAATATTAAGCACAGGTATCAGCCCTGCGGGAACATTACCAACACTGTACTGACCAACCGGCAAGGCTGCCGAGCTGGTACTAAAGCTGTCACCAACCAAATTGATAATCAATGGATTTGAGTTATCAACCGAACCATTGTTGCCGAGCGTTTCAGCGTAGATGATCTGGTTTATATCGAATTGATTAATGGTGCTACTGACAGAGTCTGACACATAAAGTCTGCTGCCATCATCATTAAAAATTATCGCCAGTGGCGTGATGGCTGTTGTCGTTAAATCAAGTGAAATTTGCCCATAACTAGCGCTTGTTAGGTCATAGGCTGTGGTCACATCAAATTGATGAATGGTGTTAGGGCTGCCATCTGCCACGTAAAGCTTTGAACCATCGGCATTAAAAACCATTGAAGTAGGGATGCTAATAATACCTGCGAATGTAAGAACCGTTCCAACTTCGCTGGCTGTGCGAATATCATAAGCTGTACTTAGGTTGTATTGTTTGATATCCTTGGCAGTTGGATGCATCACATAAAGAATCGTACCATCACCGTTATAAACCATGTCGATAGTATCAATAGCTAAAATATTAGCATATGGAAAAAACTCTATAGGTTGTGCTGTGGCAATATCATAAGCCGTTGTCAGCAGATATTGCCAAATGTAACCATCACTTACGAGGACATAAAGTTTGCTGCCATCACCGTTGTACTGCAAGGTTTGTATATGGTGTAACCCTGTATTTGACTCAATAAAGGCCACTTGATTAAAAGTGGCAGTGGAGACATCAAAAGCAGAAGTTAAGTCGTATTGATTGATGTTATTATTATCCCAACCTGTTACATAAAGCTTACTGCCATCACCGTTGAAAAGCATGGCAAATGGCCGACTTTCCTGAGCCGAAACATCCAGCACACTGCTATTAAAACTGGCAATAGAAATATCATAAGGCTTATCCACCACATAATCCAAGGACTGTGCTTGTGGTGTTGTGGCAAATGACAACATAATTATAAGCCATAAAAAGCTCAAAGTTATTGAAAGTGTTCTGTCTTTTCTATTAAAGTTTTTCATAATATTTTCATCACGCCAGAGGTTTTTTTATAGGTTGTTACCTATATAAGCGAGATTGAAAACGGAATCCCTCATTTAATTTTAATTAATTTGTTTTTATATAAATGTTGGGTATCGCTACGCTCCACCCAACCTACAAAAACAAATGAAACCGTAGGTTGGGTCGAGCTTGCGACACCCAACAAAAATATTAAATTTTAACATTTGATATTAATTAACATAAGAATCGAATAGAGTCATTAATAAGCATTGATGTTGGCTGATAAATGTTGGGTATCGCTGCGCTCCACCCAACCTACAAAAAAAAAGAAACCGTAGGTTGGATCGAGCGTGCGACACCCAACAAATTAAACACAAAACCATAACAAAAAATAAAAAATGCAATACAGAAGAGCAAAACAAAAAGGAGGAACCTATTTTTTCACCCTCACCTTAAAAAATCGAAAATCATCATTATTAATCAATTATTTTGATTGTCTTCGCAATGCCTTTAATAAGGTCAAAAACAACCATCGGTTTATATTGGATGCCATGGTTGTTTTACCCGAACATTTGCATATGTTAATGACATTGCCTGAAAATGATGACAACTATGCCACTCGGATAAGATTGATTAAAACCAATTTTTCCAGGGCCATACCAAAAACCGAGAACATCAACGCAAGCCGTATACAAAAAGGCGAACGAGGTATTTGGCAAAGACGCTATTGGGAACATTGTATAAAAAATAAAACTGATTTTAATCGCCACGTCGATTATATCCACTACAACCCTGTTAAACATGGTTACGTTGACAAACCTATTGATTGGCAGTATTCAACAATACATAAATTTATTGCCAATAATGTTTTGTCGAAAAATTGGGGTGGTGAATATCGTGGGGATTTTGATATTTTGAAGCCTTAATATTGGCTGATAAATGTTGGGTATCGCTACGCTCCACCCAACCTACAAATACCCAAATCCCGTAGGTTGGGTCGAGCTTGCGACACCCAACAAAAACTGTAAATTATAACATTTGATGTTAATTAGAGTTAGAATCACATAGAATGTTTAACCATGCCGAAAAAAAGCAATGAAAACAACCCGAACCAACAAATCGACAGTGACTTAAATGAAGTCATTTACCAGCAGTTGCGGAATCTGGCACACAGTTTGATGATTAAGGAGCGTAATAACCACACGCTTTCACCGACCGATTTAGTGCATGAGGCTTATCTGAAAATATCGGATTCAAAACTATCGATTAATAATGAAAAACACTATTTCAGAACACTTGCCAAACAAATGAGAATGGTTTTAATTGATTATGGTCGTTCTAAACTCAGTGCTAAAAACAATGCGGGAAAAATCGCTGTCAATTACACCGATTCTTTAGGACTGATGGATGTGAGCCCAGACTTTTCACAATTAAGCTCTGCAATTGATGAGTTAAACCAATTCGATGAACGCAGTGCTGAAGCCATTGATTTAGTCTATTTTGCCAATCTACCCCAAGTAAAAGCAGCCAAGTATTTGGATATTTCAATCGCTACATTAGAACGTGATATAAAATTTGGTCGAGCTTTTATCAATAAACACATCAATGAACAATGAACAACCCTGAATTTAATCAACAGGTCAAAGACTTATTCGGTCAATGTGCTGATGCCAGTCCGCAACAGCAAAAAGAAATTATTGCCCAAAGTGGTGCGCCAGATAAAGTCAAAGAAATGGTTGCCAGCTTGCTTAATTTTCAAGATGACAAAGCATCTCATTTAACTGGCACAATCAAAAAGACCATCGACTTGAGTTTGGCTGAAGAAACATTAAAAGCTGGAGATTTAATCGATCATTACAAACTCGTCAAACCCATTGGAGCTGGCGGACAGGGCGAAGTCTGGTTAGCCCAACGCCATGATGGAGAATTTACCCACAAAGTAGCGATTAAATTTATTAAACTGTCCCATAATAAAAAGGAATTATCGCGTTTTCAAACCGAACGCGAATTGCTGGCATCATTGCAACATGCCAACATAGCCCAATTAATCGGTGGTGGTACTTACCAAAACAACCGCGTCTATATGATTTTGGAATGGATTGATGGGCTTTCTATTATTGATTATGCGAGAAAAAATTTAACAACCATTAAAGATTATTTGCTCTGCTTTAGTCAACTGTGTGAAGCCGTGAGCTTTGCGCACAGCAATGGAATCATTCACCGAGATATTAAACCATCAAATATAATCGTCACCCATGATGGCACGGTAAAGTTACTTGATTTTGGAATAGCTAAAAGTCTTGAGGCTGATGTTACTCACACCAAGAGTGAAATGATGATGACTTTTGCCTATTCAAGCCCCGAACAAATTAATGGGCAACCCGTATCAACAGCGACCGATATTTATGCATTGGGTTTGATATTGTATGAGTTGCTGACATGTAAGCAAGCACAAGATCACACCACGGAATCACCGGCTGATATGATTCGCAGCATTACCGATATAACGCCAAGTTTGCCCAGTGAAATCACTCCTGATGTTGGATTGAATTTTACTCCAAAACAGCTAAAAGGTGATTTGGATAATTTGGTGATGATGGCAATTCGTAAAGAGCCTGTCAGGCGTTATGCAACGGTCAAAGATGTGATGACCGATGTTCAAAACTATATTCAATCAAAACCTTTGGTCGCCAGTGGTGACAGTGTTGGGTATAAATTCAACAAGCTCATCAAACGAAATCCTGCTGCCACACTTTTTGCATCAATTGTATTGGCTTTTCTTGTGGCATTGCCAATCTATATGTACCAAACCAATTTAGAAATCAAAAACCAAAGAGACATTGCCAAAGAAACATCAGATTTTTTATTCAACATCCTCAAAGGTGCATCACCATTGGGCGTTAATGGTAAGGAAACCAAGTTAGCTGATGTGTTAGCGCTGGGCGAACGCCAAATAGAGTACGATTTTAATGATCAATTGCCCTTAAAAGCCAAAATGTACGATACCTTGGGTGTTATTCAACACAATATTGGCAACAATGAAAAAGCACTCGAACATTATCAAAAATCAGAAAGGATTTACATTGACTTAAATGACCGCGAAGGGCAATTGAAATCATTGGGGCAACAAGCCCTGTATGCCACCAGATTGGGTGAAACGCAACAAGCCAAAAATCTCATATCCAAGGCTGATACCGTGGCACAATCGGTGACTGATACTAAAGCGATTGCATGGCACAGAATACGCAAAGCGACTTTGATGCATGAAGGTGGAGATTTTGATGGCTCTTACCAATTGTTAACTGACACATTAAAGTTACTAAAAACAAATTCTATAGAAGATGATGAAATTTTGGGACGTCTTTACAATGAATTATCTATTGCAGTGAAGAATAAAGATAAAACGATGGCCTTAGAATACAACCAGAAAGCCTTAGATTATGCCAAATCAAGTGTGGGTTACAACCATCCGATCTACCAATCACGATTGGTATCGCTTATTTATCGCTTGATTCGACTAAAAGATTATAAGCAGGCACGATTGGCGATAGATGAGTCATTGGTTTTGGCTGAACGGCTCTATTCTAAAAAGCATCAACGTTATGCCAATGTATTAGCGATAAAAGCTGTTTTTCACCATGACTTGGGAGAATTTGTACAAGCTGAATCCGATTATAAACAGTCAATTAACATCTTCAAAACCAACTATGGAGAAGACAATATATCCTATGCCACAGGCATCAATAACTTGGCCTATTTGTACGAAGACATGGGCAAGTATGAACAAGCTGAAGAGCTTTATCGTCAATCAATAGAATCTCGCATTAGGCTTGATCCTGACAATACCATGCGTATTGTTTCAGCCAAATCCAATTTAGCCAGATTGTTGACCAAATTAGGCAAATACCAACAAGCCAGAGAGATGATGCCTAGTATCATTGAACAATATACCCAGCACAAACGAGGCAACCTCTACAATAATATAATTGTTGCGGCCATCACCATTGAAGGCGGATTTAATGAAGAACAATGTAAAAAAGGTTTGAAGCAAATCGATGATCTCATACCTGATTTACAAAAACAATCTGCCAAAGGTTGGCGCCGTATGTATGCAGAGCTTTGGATTGCCGAATTAGCCAGCAATTGTCAACAACCGATCATTGCAAAAAAGTTTGTAACTGCTGCTCTAGCAAAATCTAAAAAAATCTATCAAACTGGCAGTGAAGGTCAACAGCTGTTTGCACAACGTGTGAAGGTTGTTAAATCACTTTTTAAATAATTCAGTTTCTGTGTCTTTAAATGCTTTAAATTCTAGTGCATTGCCACTTGGATCATAAAAAAACATAGTGGCTTGTTCTCCGACTTCACCTTCAAAACGAATATATGGCTCTATAACAAATTTTACTTCTGCTTTAATTAATTTATCCCGTAGTTCTCGCCATTGAGGCATTTCTAGGACAACACCAAAATGAGGAATGGGAACCTGCTTTCCATCTACAGGGTTTTCACACTTGGATTCATTAGCTTGACCTGAAGTATGGCAAACCAATTGATGCCCAAAAAAATTAAAATCTATCCATTGCTCTGTACTTCTTCCTTCTAAGCAATCAAGAAGTTCGCCATAAAATTGACGTGCTGATCCTAGAGAATGCACTGGAATAGCAAGATGAAAGGGAGTAAGTTGAGCCATAGTGAACCTTTTATATGAAATAGAGTCTACACTATATTAGATGAAGCTAATGTAGTGATAATTTAAAATTAAAACGATAGAATTATATATAAACTCATCTCATATAACTATATAATAACACAAAATTTTTGCGAGACGTCTTATGACTCCAACACGAAAAAAACGATTAATGGCAGTGGTATTGATACTTGTAGGTGTCGGTATTGCTACAGCGTTATTTTTAACCGCCTTCAAAGAGAACCTTTTATTCTACAAATCTCCCTCAGAAGTATTGCAGGGTGATTACCCAAAAGCTCGTAATTTTCGCATTGGTGGTATGGTCAAAAAAGGCTCAATTATTAAATCCACAACCTCACTTGATGTTGAGTTTTTGGTGACAGATTACTCAAAAGATGTCAAAGTTAACTATACTGGTTTACTTCCAGATTTGTTTCGCGATGATCAAGGCATGATTGCTATTGGTCAATTAGACAATAAAGGTGTTTTTCAAGCCGAAGAAATACTAGCAAAGCATGATGAAAACTATATGCCTCCAGAAGTCGCTGCTTCAATGAAAGAAAAAACAGCCGCTTATGACGACAACAAGGTAAATAACTGATGTTAGCTGAAATTGGTCAATTTACATTAGCCTTTGGCATGATGGTGGCATTATTATTGGCTGCCTTGCCTTTGTACGGCTATTTCACTAAAAATGATAATCTCATGCACACCGCCAGACCCTTGGCTTATATGCAGTTAATCTTTCTACTGGTTTCATTTCTTATACTGGTTACCTTATTTATTATACAAGATTTTTCTGTGGCTTATGTGTGGCGAAATTCCAACATAGCTTTACCTTTACGTTACCGCATTTCCGCAACCTGGGGAGCGCATGAAGGCTCGATGTTATTGTGGTTGTTAATCCAAACCATTTGGACCGCTGCAGTTGCATTTTATTCTAAGTCTTTATCGCGTACACAGGTCGCACGTGTTTTGGCAATTTTAGGCATTATTAGTCTTGGCTTTACCGCTTTTGTGTTCTTTACTTCTAATCCTTTTTTGCGCAGCATTCCTGCTCCCTTTGATGGCAATGACCTCAATCCTTTATTACAAGATGTGGGATTAATTATTCATCCGCCAATTCTCTATATGGGTTATGTTGGTATGTCAGTGCCTTTTGCCATCTCTATAGCAGCTCTTATGGGTGGGAAAATTGATGAAACATGGATACGTTGGTCACGGTCTTGGACCAATGCTGCTTGGGGCTTTCTCACCTTTGGTATCGTGCTAGGCTCGTGGTGGGCTTATTACGAGCTTGGCTGGGGTGGCTGGTGGTTTTGGGACCCTGTAGAAAACGCATCCTTTTTGCCGTGGCTTGCTGGCACTGCTCTTATTCATGTGCAAGCAGTGAGTGAAAAACGCAATGCCTTTCGGGGGTGGACAGTTCTTTTAGCCATTTTAGGTTTCTCTTTGAGTGTTTTAGGTACATTTTTAGTGCGTTCAGGTGTTTTGACATCGGTTCATGCTTTTGCTAGTGACCCTAAACGAGGCGTATTTGTTTTAACTTTGTTAGTAATATATGCTGG
The DNA here is from genome assembly GCA_027067055.1 of Lysobacterales bacterium. Classification (GTDB taxonomy): domain Bacteria; phylum Pseudomonadota; class Gammaproteobacteria; order Xanthomonadales; family Marinicellaceae; genus NORP309. Next base: position 29,965 of record JAMOMK010000123.1, read on the forward strand.
TGGTGCTTTATTTTTATACGCCCTTCGCGCCAACAAGCTGAAATCGCAAGGTGGTTTTCAACTGTCTTCGCGTGAAACGTTATTATTAGCCAATTCAATTATTTTTTCAGTTGCTTGTTTTATGGTGCTTTTAGGCACACTCTTTCCTTTAATTTTTGAAGCCTTTGGTAAAAAGATTTCAGTAGGCCCTCCCTATTTTGGCAGCATGTTCTTTATGATGATGATGCCAATGGTGGTGTTATTACCTCTCGGCATGTATTACCGTTGGCAAAAAGATGAAATAGCACGCGTGATGAAACAACTCATGCCATCATTGATTACTACTGTCCTTATCTCTGTTATTATTTGGTTGATGTTTAAACCATTAAACATCAAAGCCACAATGGGTGTTTTTGGTGCTGCATGGATTTTTATTACGGCTTTATTTTATTTTAAGGAATACAAAGGCAAACTCACAAGAGCCGTGTGGGGAATGCAAATCGCCCATATTGGTGTCGCCATTTATATCTTTGGTGTTTCCATGACCGAACATACCGATTTTGAAATAGACAGCTTAATGCAACCCGGCGAAGTCAAAATTGTTCAAGGTTACGAAATTGAGTTTAAAGGTGTTGAACAGAAGCAAATCGAAAACTACCAAGCCAGTCAAGGGCATTTTGTGGTTAGAAAAGACGGCAAAACAATTGCTGAAATGAACCCGCAGAAACGTTTTTATCCAAGGCGCGGCAACCCCATGACCGAAGCCGCGATTGATCCAGGCTTTAGTCGTGATTTATATATTTCATTAGGTGAACAAATTAATGAGAGTGGTGGTTGGGCAGTACGTATTTACATCAAACCTTTTATCCGTTGGATGTGGGGCGGTGGTATCTTAATGATGCTTGGCGGTTTTTGGGCTTCAACCGATAGACGTTATTTCCGTCACGCTAAACAAATGAAACAAAAAAACATTGATAAGTATTTAGAAGCATGAGAACCTTAACTAAAGTGTCGTCATTCCTGCGTAGGCAGGAATCTCAAAAAGAATCCCGTGATTTAAAAAAAAATACGGCTATATTAGCAGATTCCTGCCTACGCAGGAATGACGGTGACTTAATTTGGAATAACGAGAATCTTTATGAATAAAACAGTTATAAAAGCACTCATTCCCTTAGTGATATTTTTGTCATTGGTTTATTTATTGTACCAAGGTCTCGGTAAAGACACGCGCTTATTGCCTTCGGCATTAATCAATAAACCTGTGCCACAGTTTGCTTTGCCTTCATTGATGACTGGCAAGACAATCAACAATGATACTTTGAAAGGTCAGATGTATTTGCTTAATGTATGGGCAAGCTGGTGTCCAAATTGTCGAGTGGAACACCCAATGGTCACAGAGTTTGCTCGACAAAACATAATCCCAGTCTATGGATTAAACTACAAAGATGATAATGCTACCGCTAAAGCATGGCTGAACCAATTTGGCAATCCCTATACTGATATTTTAATAGATGCCGAAGGTTTGGTAGGAATAGACTTTGGTGTCTATGGCGCACCTGAAACATTTTTGGTTGATGGTGATGGCATGATTCGCCATAAAATAGTGGGAGAATTAAATCCACAAAACATACAGAATGAATTACTGCCTTTAATTGAAAAACACAAGAATACAATTAAATAATACGTATGATGGGCCCCGCCCATCATAACAACAAGATGATGGGCAAGGCCCATCTTACATTATGAAAAAAATATTTATCACATTACTATTAATGGCAAATACCGTTTTTGCAATTGACATTCACGAGTTTAAGACAGAACAACAGCGTCTTGATTACCAACAATTGACTGAAGAATTACGTTGTTTGGTTTGTCAAAACCAAAATATTGCAGACTCCGATGCAGGCTTGGCAAAAGACTTGCGTAATGAAGTAGCAAAAATGGTTCAAAAAGACATGAGTCAAACAGAGATTACTGATTATTTAGTTGAACGCTATGGGGACTTTGTGCGTTACAATCCACCAATGCGAGCAGATACGCTTGTTTTATGGTTTATGCCACTACTTATTTTACTTATTGCTGGTTTTATTGTTATTCGAACCATCAAGAAGAACGCCAACAACACTTCTAATGAGTCAAACTTATGAACAGTTCTTTATTGATTACTTTTATCGCTATTAGTATTGCTGCACTGGTTTTGTTTTGGTTATTTTACCGCAAGTCTAATAGCACCCAAAAACTCACACAAAATTATTTGATAGCACAACTAAAAGACAAAAATTTAACTGAAGAACAACGTAAAGAATACGAGCAACAACTGTCTCCTATTTTACTTAAAGGTAGTACAGTGCAAGGCTCATCAAAACTACTATTACTCGTGGCACTATTTGTCGTGCCTTTTAGTTTCTTCTTCTATAACAAGTTGGGCAACCCAAAAGCCGTTGATTATGTTGCCCCCACTCAACAACAAGCCCAAGCATCACAAAACAACACCCAACAAAGTAAAGTTCCACAAATGAGCATGGAAGAAGCCATTAAGCAATTAGAAGCACGTCTTGAACAAAATCCTGAAGATGTGGATGGACAGATGCTTTATGCGCGTTCATTAGTTTCCATGAAAAAATACGCACAAGCAGTACTTGCTTACCGGAAATCAAATGAACTAGCTCCAAACGAATCTGTTATATTAACTGAACTAGCAGAAACCATAGCACTGGCAAATAACAACCGCAGCTTTTTAGGAGAACCTGAAGAATTATTATCCAGAGCTGTTGAACTCGAACCAGACAATCAAAAAGCCTTATGGTTGTTAGGTATGACTTTTTACGAACACAAAGATTTCACCAAAGCCAATGAGCTGTGGACTAAACTTTATAGAATGATGAGTGATGAAGGTGCAAAAAAACAACTCGCACAACAACTTAATGATATTCGAGAAAAACTTGGTGTCGAAGGTATTTTAAGCGTACAAAAACCTCAAGTTGCTGCAAATGACAAAACCAATTTAAGTATTAAAATTAACTTAGACGAAAAACTAAAGGCAAACCTCAAAGGCAAGCGCGCCCTACTCTATATATACACAAAAGAACCAACAGGTATGCCAATGCCAATTGCAGTAGTTCGCCAACCTTTAGAACAGATTGTAAAAGGTTTCCCTGTCGAAGTAACAATGAATGATGGCAATAGCCTACAAGCTGATAGAAAGCTTAGCAACTTTGATCAAATCAAGATTGGTGCACGCATTAGCTTTACTGGTAATGCCATGCCACAAGCTGGGGATTTGCAATCGAATGAGCTGGTTATTGATTTACCTTCTAGAGATACCATCCAGTTGAATATTAACAAGGTAAGGTAGCGTTAAATTATTATTCCATCAATAATTTCATCATCATTTCATGACGATTAAGAAAATCTTTTGTAATGGTATAATGTTCAGTTTCTTGGTAGTTTATTTTTTTTATCCCACCATCTGAAAAATGATAAATTTTAGCTCTAGGATAAGCCAATAATATCGGTGAATGAGTAGCAATGATAAATTGTGATTTTTTCAAAACCAATTGATGAATAGCTGCTATGGCGGCCAATTGTCTTGCAGGAGATAGAGCTGCTTCTGGTTCATCCATAATATAAAAGCCATTACCTTTGAGCTTATTAGTTAAAGTAGCCATAAACGATTCACCATGAGACTGTTGATGCAGTGATTTATTTCCATAACCAACCAAATATCCTGTAGAATCCATATAGGTGGCTAAATTATAAAAACTTTCTGCACGTAGAAAATAACCATCTTTTGGCTTTTTATAGCCTTTGATAGGCTTAAGATATTCATGTAAATTTGAATGAGTTTGACTTGTATTAAATTGTGTATTCCAATTTCCACCCTCAGGATTAAAATTTTGTAGCACTGCAATGGCTTCAAGTAAAGTGGATTTTCCCGATCCATTCTCACCTACAAAAAACGTAACATCAGGGTGAAAATCTAAACTCTCTAACGATTGAATAACTGGAATACTAAAAGGATAGTGCTTAAATGATTCCACATCATTACGTTTAAGAATTATTTCACGTAAATATGGCTTTTCATCTAAATTCATAAAATGAGTTACTTCTTTTTAAAAGAAACAATATACGTACATATCATCGATAGAATCACATAAATACTAAAATAATAGACGCCGATTTGTAAATTGGCGTCAGTTTTACCTGTCGACTTCATAGAAAAGTAAGTCACGACAATTGCCACTACAAAGACATCTAACATAGACCACTTCCCTATCGCTGATAAAAACTGAATCTTTTTTTGTGATAAATGCAGCTTTTGCTGTAGGTTAATAACGATTAATAAAAGTGTTTTAATAATTGGAGTGATGATGGTAAATAATAGAATAATCCCTGCAATAACATATTGTTGCTTTTCAAACATTTTCATCAGGGCGGAGACGATACTTTTTGATTCGTACTGAAAGATTGTATTCCCAAGCATTGGTAGGTCTTGGTACGCTGTAATCTCTAGAATTGGAGCAAACCAACCCGTAACAAGCGCCACTATGGACAAGCCGATTAAACCACTTAACAGTGCGACCTGTTTGCCAATAAAGTAGATAACAATTGCAAGTAAGACCAAACCAACAAAAGCTTTGGTGAAACGAAATGCATTCTTGTCGTATTTTTGAGCCTTTTCTTTAAGAATTTTCAACTCATCCATAGACTCAGAATAGCCATCATACCAACTAAAAGTAATTTTTTCTAATAGCTTTTTGCCCTCATTCTTTATATTACTTTCAAGTTGTAATTTATTAGTCATTTTTGTGACACTATGAGAGTAGCCTTGTGAATTGCCAAGAGCTTCATAAGCAATCAACGATGCGATACTGCATAATACAATGACATACATTGAACTTAATATTTTACTTTTCATTTCTTTTCTTTGTCTCCACTAAAACAATATTGGGTTCATCCCAACTACCCGTTACTTTATATATGATTTTCCCCACATCCTTTAAACCTTTATGAAACATTCCTTGTACTAAAAAGCCAGCAGCAGCACCAACTGCACCGCCTGTAATTGCACCTATTGTCGGCAATATCCGACCCACTCTTGGTTCGATAATTATCCTTTGATCATAGTCCTGAGTTGCTAATCCTGTTCTTCCTGAAACACTAATCTTTGCACTTGATGAATCAATAATAAATGCATCGGTATAAGCATCGCCTTCTCTGAGTTCAAAATCCCCTTTCATGGATTGAAATTGTAAACCCTTTGCAAAGACATCACTAAAATCTAGTATTAATCGTCTGGGTAAGTTTGTTAAACTAAATAAACCGAGTACTCTTCCCATACCAGGTTTTTGGTCAACCACTTCACCTTTGCCTAATTCAACATGAATTGAGCCACTGATGTTTTTTATTTCAAAACTACTGGGTAATCCATGCCACTGTGCTTGCATGTTTACTAACGTTTCAGTGTGGCTAATGGGTGCCTGGAACCCTAATTTTTTCATAAATTCTGCAATATTTCGTGATGTCATGATAATATTAAATTTTGAAAGTCCATTTTTACTTTCGTCTCGTAACCATTCTCCATTAATATTTAATTTAAGCAAGTCAGAGTGAGTTACGAATTTTTCAACTTTTATGCCTTCACTGACAGGTCGTACCTCAATACTTGACTCTCCCAAAGGAATGCCATCGTAGATAAAATCACCTATCCATATATGTAGCGGTGGGTAGCTTGAACTAACTTGCTCACTTGATTCTTCAGCCTTAGCATTATCAGGTGCTTGCCAATGCAGTTTTTGTAGCTGAACAATAATTCCTTTTTTGCTCAAGTTATTGGCTATTTTGACAGTTCCAGAAATGTCTTGGGCTTGAATCGTTAAATCAATACTTTCATCTTTAATGTTATTGAATACATCAACATTCACATTCTTCAACTCACGTGCCATAAATATAAGCGTATCAATCTGTAAAGACATGTTTTCAAATGGAAGGTCTTTAGAATTGCCTTGTGATTTGTTTTTGGTGAGTACACTTATCCATTTATCGACATCCACAATTCCTAAATGTCCACCGAACTTATCTTGGGTTTTACCAAATATTAATTTATTTAATTTGAACTCACCTGACTCGCGGTTAACGCTAAAATTTGATGTTAATGATTGATTAAAACTTAAATCCCAACCGCTATCTAAACAAGGGAGAGTGCATGATAAAGAAAAAGGAGTGCTTTGTTCTATCGGTTTTGTAAAAGGTGGAGGTATATCTAACTGAACACCAATTAAATTAGAGTTTGCAGTAAAAACAGTCTGTGCTTGCTTGCTATTTGAAATGGAGAACTCCCATGGAGCACGTCCAATTGCTGGCAACTCAAACCCAAGTGTTGATTCAAAATTTGTTACATCATAATTACCATTTATCAACACATTAATTTTCGTAGGTTGATTGGCTTGGTTGACTATATCGCCAGATACCACTGCACTTTGGTTAAGGAATTTGGCTTTTAAATCGGATAGCTTTAAAGATAAACCTGAAAAATTCAATTCCCCAACTAAATCAAGTAATTGAAAATGACCAACTTGAAAATCAGTATGATTAAAATCAACTGAGCCTGATGGTTCTATTTTAACATTGGGTATATTCAGAGGAAACCCTAAGTGAACATGTGCTTCCTGTTTGCCTTTTAAAGATATGTCTTCATCTAAAATTTTCAAGCCTTTTTTCATTGGTGATGATTTTAGAAAATCAAGCAAATAATTATCTTTACCCTTAGCATTAACATCAACTGTTAAAAAAGGTTTTTTGAAGTTTTTTATACGAGCCAATACATTTTTGATGCGCGCTTTCATTACACGACCCTCGTGCGACTTTACACTCAAGGACATGTTTTTAGTGTCTACAACTGCATTAAAATCAGAAAGTATCGGCCAATCTTTATGGTATTTAACTTGTGCATTTTTTAAGTTCGATTGTGTGATAAAAACACCTTGACTGGCTTTAAAGGGATAATCTTTAGTCATGCCATGATAAATTATCATGCCATTTTCAACCACTCCAGAGACCAAAGCTTGATCTAAAAAATTTAATAGCTTTGGTTTCCATTTGTTTTTTGGCCAATATTTATAAAGTTTATCAACTTGGGCTTCATATATTGCAAAGGTTAAATCCATAAACAGGTTTTCATCAAGCCCAATTCGTGCAGCACCATCTAAAATAAAATCATTACAATCACACCACATAGAATTAATTTTGACATCTACATCATTGTCTTGCATGGATGTTTGTGCAGTGATTAATAAATTTTTCCATTCAACGGAACCACGCAAAACTCCAGGGATGTGAGCTGAACCATTTTCAGAGTCAATAAGCAACCTGATTTGTTCATTGTGAAAACTAATTGAACCCGCTAAGTTGGTTAATCGTGTCACGTCAGTGGTCACATTTATATTTTCAAAAGAAATACTGGCATCAATAATGCGCCTTAAATCCACATCGTATTTCATTGATACATCAGCGACTTTTCCTGATAAATCAAATGCCTCAAACGCAACAGTATCAACATTAATCACGCCTAGAATTGCACGCAATAGAGGAACATCAAGCACATCTGCTTGTAAATTTATAAATCCTTTATCACGGGTAATACGAACATTTATTTCATCTTGTGATAGGGATGCTGTTTCAATATCTTTGATGGTTAAATCTGCCAACCATTTGTTTTTATTGCCTTTATAAATCAATTCGGCTTGGCCTGTAATTTCGGCATCATTTTCAAATAATTTATTTTTAAGGTTGGCAGTTGCCATCATTTTTACAATACTGCTATTCTGCGTTTCAACCCATAATTTTGCATCAACAAATGTTTTCGGGAAAAAATTACTGTTAGTGTAATCACTAATGCTGTGTAAAGAGAGGTTTTTAGATTCCACATACCATTTGGCTTGTTTGAGAAAATCAGAGCCTTTATCAGTAATGGCTTTTAATGAAATAATATCGGCAATTTCTTTTGTATCAAGCTCTAATACAAAAGCTCTCTTGTCATTTGATTGCTGCACTGTTATCTTTGATTTTATCTTATGTTGAGCTTTTGATAGTGGGTCTTTTATGTTTAAAGTCAGGTTATCAACTGAAAGCGTTCCTGCATCTAATAGTTTTCCTATTTTATCCGAGAATCCCTTATCCATATCCACTTCATCAGTAAGGACAATCTTTCCTGATGGCTTTCTTTCAAAATCAACATCTACATCACTAATTTCAAGGTTTATTCCTGTCGAACCTTTTGGTATGAGAAACTTAATAAAGTTAATTGTTAAAACAGCTTGATCAACGGCAACCTCTTCTTCATCCTTTATTTTTAGCCCTTCAATAACAAAAGAGGGACCAAAACCACGCCATTTTCCTGAGATATGCTCTATGATAACTTCCTTATTCCATTGTTGTGACAAAAAAGAAACCACTTTATCTTTATACAAGCTCTCATTAGGCAAAATGAGTGAAACAATACCGACCACAACACCGAATAGTACAATTAATATCGCTAATAGTCCGCGTAATTGTATCCACAATCGAAAAGCAATAGAATGTTGAGCAGTATTAGTCATAAACTAAACTATCACCACATCGTATTGTTCTTGTGAGTAAGAGTTTTCAGGTTGCAGGCTAATTCTTTTTCCTAATTCATCTTCTAATTCTGACAATGAATGAGTTTGTTCATCTAAAATATAATCGACCAAAGCAGACGATGCTATGACCAATATTTTGCCTGTTTGAAACTGTCTTACCATGCGAATAATCTCTCTAAACAACTCATAACAAACGGATTCAACAGTTTTCACCTTACCTAAACCATCACATGATGGGCATTGTTGTGATAACATCTGTTGTAAATTTTCTGTTGTTCTTTTACGCGTAATTTCTACCAAGCCTAAGGTTGTCAAGCCGTGAACATACGTTCTTGTTGGGTCAGATGTTAAGTGGCTTTTCAATGTTTTGATTACTTGATTTTTATGCTCTTGCTCGGACATATCAATAAAGTCAGCAATAATAATGCCACCAATATTTCTTAAGCGCAACTGCCGTGCAATTATTTGAGCAGCCTCTAGATTAGTGCGAAACACGGTTTCTTCTTGGTTTTTAAAACCAATATATTTACCCGTATTAACATCGATTGTTGTCATCGCTTCATTTTGATCTATAACTAAATTTCCACCAGATTTCAATGGTACAAATTGACGTAAAGCCCTATTTATCTCATCATCAATATTGTGGAAATCAAAAATAGGTCTAGCTCCTTTATAATGAACTAATTCTCCTTGCCATTCAGGAACAAATTCTTTGATGAATCTTTTTAGGTGTACATAGACTGTAAAAGAGTCTGTTTTAATTATTTTAACCTCAGATGAGATAAAGTCACGTACAATTCGCTTGGGTAAATTAAACTCTTGGTAGATTAACTCTTTGACTTTACCTGTTTTAATTCGCTCATCAACCTTACCCCACAATTTGTGTAAAAATTTAAAATCACGTAACAAATCTTCTTCATTGCAGCATTCGGCATTGGTACGAGCAATTAACCCATGTACTTTCTTCTCTTGCAATTTATCTAAACAAGCAATTAAGCGCGCGCGCTCCTGTTCTTCCATTATGCGAATTGAAATGGTGTTTACTTCCGGTTCATTTGGTAAAAGCACCAAAAAACGGCTAGGAATACTTAAATTACAGGTAATTCGTGCGCCTTTTGAACCAATAGCATCTTTATATACCTGCACTACAATTCTTTGGCCTTCATGAACAACTGATGAAATCGAAGGGTAATTAACTTCAGAATCTGGCTTCTTTTGACCCTCTAAACGAATCAATTTTTGCTGAGAACAGACATCTGTTACATGCATGAAGGCCGATCTTTCATGCCCAATATCAACAAAAGCTGCTTGCAGACCAGGCAAGACTTTTTCAACTCGACCAATATAAATATTACCCACACATGATGTGTTTTGGTAACGCTCAATAAGCATTTCTTGCAACATACCATTTTCAACCAGTGCCACACGGGTTTCACTTGGTGTTGAATTAATAAGTATCTCTTCGCTCATTCAAACTCCTTAAGTAATTGTGATGTTTCATACAGTGGCAATCCCATAATGCCAGAATGACTGCCAGAAATATACTTTATCCAGCGCGCAGCAAATCCTTGAATACCGTAACTTCCCGCCTTATCCATGGGTTCTCCACTGGCAATATATTCTTTAACCTCCTGAGATTCTAATTGATCAAACAACACTTCACTAATTGAACTTTCAACTCTTGATTTAGTCGAATCAACCAAGGCAACTGCAGTAATAACTTGGTGTTTTTTAGCTGATAAGGACATCAACATGGTATAAGCATCTTTTTCGTCTTTGGGTTTTCCCAAAATAACATCGCCCAATACTACGATAGTATCTGAGCCAAGAGTTGGCAATAATTTATCCGAGCGATTCCACCCTTCTTGAGCTTTTTCTTTGGCTAACCTCAAACAATAATCCAATGGCTCTTCATTGTCTCTAACACTCTCATCAATATTTACAGGAGCGCACACTGGAATGATGCCAATTTGTTCTAGCAATTGTTTTCTTCTGGGAGATTGTGATGCAAGCACCAATTGTTTTAAAGCCATCTATTATTCACGGTGATATGGATGATTGGCTATTATACTATAGGCTCGGTATATTTGCTCAATAACAATGACACGAACCAAGGGGTGAGGAAAAGTTAATAAACTCAATGACCACTGCGCGACGGCTTTATTTTTGACTTCATCAGAAAAACCATCTGCTCCACCAATCACGATGGCAATATCAAAAGACTGCATTTGCCAATTGGTGATAGATTGAGCCAGATATTTTGTTGAAATAGCTTTGCCGTGTTCATCAAGAACAATCATTTTTTCATTTGGTTTTAATGCAGATAAAATACTCATACCTTCTATCTGCTTGGCTTTTTCAACGTTGATTGTCTTAGAACGATGAACTGGAGGAATTTCTATTAACTCGATTTGTTGGGATTTAATGAGTCGTTTATTGTAGTCATTATAAGTTTGTTGCACCCATTTGGGCATTTTTTGCCCTACTGCTAACAATCGAATTTTCATTCTTGTTGTGCATCAATATCCCAAAGACCTTCTAAATTGTAGTGCTCACGAGCAGGTGGGGACATGACATGTAAAACAACATCAACAAAGTCCACAACAACCCATTCGGATTGACCTAGTCCTTCTGTTCCCATTTTTTCATAGCCGTCTTCTTGAGCCTTTTTAAAGGCTGATTCGGCAATAGTCTGGATGTGGCGATTGGATGTTCCCGAAGCAATAACCATAAAATCAGTGACTTGTGTCAGGTGTTTGACATCAATGACCGTAATGTCATTGGCTTTAGCGTCTTCTAGTGCGCCTACGATAATATTTTTCAATTGCGATGAATCAACATCTTGCTTACTTGGGGCTGTTTTCATTAGTTCTTCAAATAGTTTGTTATGTTATATAGTTTATGGATTTTACCACTACCATGCTTTTTTTTCATGGCAAAGTGGCATTTTGCGAGTATCAATACCAAAAAGAGCCTCTAATTAACTTAGAAGCTCAAATTTTTCTAATATAAATCAAATACTAATCCCAACCACCAAAACGCAAGTGACGCATAGACTCACCATTGCCTTTAATTTCTTTTAATGCTTCGATACCTATTTTAATGTGATTATCCACATAGTTGGCCGAAACACTGCTGTCACTCTTCTCTGTTTTTACTCCTTCAGGAACCATTGGTTGATCCGTTACGAGCAATAAAGCACCTACAGGAATTTCATTGGCAAAAGCCGTAGAGAATATAGTTGCTGTTTCCATATCAATTGCCATCGCACGGCATTTTCGCAAGTAAGATTTAAACTCATTATCATGCTCCCAGACTCGGCGATTAGTGGTAAATACAGTTCCTGTCCAATAATCTAATTTAAACTTAACTATTGTTGCTGAGACTGCTCTTTGCAACTTAAATGCAGGCAGTGCAGGCACTTCTGGTGGTAAATAATCATTGGATGTTCCTTCCCCACGAATCCCTGCAAGTGGAAGTATTAAATCTCCTAAATTATTTTTCTTCTTAAGACCGCCACATTTACCCAAAAACAAAACTGCCTTAGGTTTAATAGCACTAAGCAAATCCATAATTGTTGCAGCATTTGCAGACCCCATACCAAAGTTAATGATGGTTATACCATCGTGCGTGGCATTACTCATGGGGCGGTCTTCGCCTTGAATCTCGGCTCCAGTTTGCTCACAAAAACGATTAACGTAATCTGAAAAATTTGTTAATAGAATGACATCACCGAAGTCTTCTAGTGCTGTGCCTGTATAACGAGGCAACCAATTTGAGACAATTTCTTTTTTACTTATCATTATTATTCTCCTTATTGAAATTGACGGAGTATGATAAAGAGATTAGCTTGTAATAGCAACTAATAGATTGTTTTGAAGACTTAGAAGAATACTTTTTAGCGCTATTTTGTAAGTAGTTCAGCCAACTTAACAACCTTTTCATGTAAGTCTTGGGCGTTGTCAGCTACTACGGTTGAATGACCCACTTTACGTCCTTTACGCTCTTGTTTGCCATAGATATGCCAGTAAATACCTTTTTCTTTAGAATTTAAGGAAATTTTTGGAATTTCTCCAATCCAGTTTATCATGGCAGAATACCCTAGGCTCATCTGTGTTGAACCAATTGACAAACCCATGCCGGCTCTTAAATGGTTCTCAAACTGAGATGTTACCGCACCTTCAATACTCCAATGCCCAGAGTTATGCACACGAGGTGCCATCTCATTTATGAACAAACCATCATGGGTTTCAAACATTTCTATCACCAACACACCAATATAACTAAGAGTGTCAGCAATTTTCTGCGCATACTCAAGTGCTTTCTCACTTATTTTAGAGGGCTTTGCGGGTACTAAAGTTGTGGTTAAAATACCATTTTTATGTTTGTTTTCACACAAGGGATAAAATTGGGTTTCGCCCTGTGCATTGCGTACCACAATAACCGAAATTTCACGGACAAACTTCACCGCATGTTCTAAAACATAGCTTCCACCGTCAATCTCTGTCCATAGTTTTTTCAAATCAGTTTTTGAGGTAACTCTGTGTTGCCCTTTGCCATCGTAGCCTAAAGTGCGAGTTTTCAAGAATCCATCATGACCACAACTTTTGGCTGCAAAAATCAATTCAGAATAACTATCAACACTATGAAAATCAGCAATAGGAATATCTAGAGATTTAAATAATAACTTTTCTTTTAATCGGTCTTGTGCAATTTCCAAAACCTTAGGATGTGGAAAAATAATTGAACGTTTGGCTACGAATTCTGCCGCTTCCACAGGAACATTCTCGAAATCATAAGTGACGAAATCACATTTTTTAGCAAATTCTTCTAATGCCATTTCATTAGAATAATCAGCAACCATCAAATCGCCAACCAAGCCAGCACAGGCATCAGCGGCAGGATCAAAAAAAACGAAGCGAAAACCCAATGGGTAACCATCGAGAGCCAGCATTTGTGCTAATTGCCCACCGCCAAGAATACCGATGGTTGGAAAAGAAGTCTTTTGAGTCATGTCTTTAGCCTGCAGGATTGGGGTTATCTAGTACACTTTGGGTTTGTTTCTCTCGAAACGATGCCAGATTTTGTTTGATTGTTTTATCATGAGCGGATAAAACTGCGGCACAATATAAGGCCGCATTTTTAGCCCCTGCCAAACCGATACTCATTGTCGCCACAGGAACACCTGCTGGCATTTGCACAATAGACAATAAAGAATCCACACCACTGAGTACACTTGATTTTATTGGAACACCAATCACCGGGACAGGTGTTAAAGCAGCAATCATACCAGGCAAATGAGCAGCACCACCAGCAGCTGCAATAATAATTTCAAAACCATTATCTTCTGCTTGTCCAGCAAAATCAACCATCAACTGTGGTGTGCGATGTGCTGAGACAACTTGTTGATGAAACTCAATACCTAACTCATCCAATAATTGCGCGCAATGTTGCATGGTTGCCCAATCCGATTTGGATCCCATCACTAAAGCTACTTTTTTCATTAATAATCACTCGGTGTTGTTAATTTTACTAAAGATGAATTGTGTCATACTTAAACTCAAGAAACAAATAGAACCTTAAAAAAAATAATAGAGACCTCTAAACATATTAACCCTGCGGCATAATACCGCAGGGTTAATAACTCTTATCTTTTCATCAACACTTCAACGCCTTTAGGTCTTAATGACACTTCTGTTGTGTTATAATCTTTTTTTTATTTATTGAGTTCATGTCGAAATTACCCAAACAAGTCAAAATTATTGATGTTTCTCCTCGTGATGGATTACAGAATGAAAAACAAGTGATTGATTTAACAACAAAACTTGGGCTAATTGAGCGTTTAGGGCAATCAGGTGTTAGCAATATCGAAGTCACTGGATTTGTTAGTCCTAAATGGGTTCCTCAGCTGGCTGACTCTTCACAGTTATGTGAGCAACTAGTCCATCATAAAAATATCAATTATTCTGCCCTTGTACCAAACCTCAAAGGTATGGAATTAGCCATTGCAGGTGGCATAAAAGAAGTCGCTGTTTTTACAGCAGCCAGTGAATCATTCACCAAAAAAAACATTAACTGTACCATTAATGAATCTCTTGAACGCTTTAAGCCCGTTATGTTATTAGCTAGAGAAAATGACATCAAAGTTCGCGGTTATGTTTCTTGCGTCTTAGGTTGTCCCTATGAAGGGGAAATACATCCGTTTAAAGTGGCAGAAGTCACTGAAAAATTGTTTAAACTCGGTTGTTATGAGGTTTCTTTGGGTGATACTATCGGTACTGGCACTCCATTAAAAGCACAAAAAGTGCTAACACAATGCATGGAAATAACTAACATTGATACGCTTGCCCTTCACTTTCACAATACTTACGGTCAAGCCTTAGCAAATATTTATGCTTGTCTTGAGCTTGGTGCGCGTATTATTGATGCATCGGTGGCAGGTCTTGGCGGTTGCCCTTATGCCAAAGGGGCTAGTGGTAATGTTGCCACCGAAGACGTTGTTTATATGCTTGATGGTATGGGTATTAAAACAGGTATAGATTTAAAAAAATTAATTCAAACTGGAAAATGGATTAGTCAAAAAATCAACAAGAGCAACAACTCTCAAGCCGGAAAAGCTAAAGTCTAGTAGCTTCTCTAAGAATTAAAATATTTTCATTACTTTTAACATTTTCTTAAACTACAATGTTAGAATTAAGCAATATAAACATTATTTCTTGGCTTGACTCTTATGAATCTTAAATATTTACTTGTTCCTATTTTGGCGTTTTCAGCTTATTCTTTGGTAAACCAAAGTCCATCAACAGCTAAAAAATCCAAACCTATAATTACAAAAAAAACCAAATACGACAAACCTGATAAAGCTGCACAATGGCTTGCTAATATGAGGCAATCTAACGACCAAACAAAAAGCCCAGCTCAATTAAACCGTCTCATCAAATCACAAATTGATTTATTAGCAGACATACAAAAACTAAACAAAGCCGCCTCTATCGCTAATATTCCCAAATTCAGCTTTGAAAACTTAGGCCCCAGTCAATCTGGTGGTCGAATTCGTGCTTTTACCATTAAATCTGATGATTCTAATCAATTGTTGACTGGTTCTGTTTCTGGAGGTGTATTTAAATCAACCAATGCAGGGCAGAGCTGGAAAGTTCAAGATGACTTTCTAACAAGTTTAACCATTGGGAGTATGATAAGTGACCCGGATGAACCTAATCGTGTTTTTATTGGCACTGGTGAAGGCTTTTTTAACTTTGATGCAGCACGTGGTGCTGGTATTTTCGTTAGTGAAGACTTCGGTGAGTCTTGGAATCAATTAGCCGCTACGGACAATGAAAATTTTTATTATGTCAATCGCCTTGCTCGCGTGCCTAATTCAGACATATTAATTGCTGCCACTCGCAAAGGAATATTTCGCTCTAATGATTTGGGGCAAAGTTGGGCAGAAACGAGCGAGTTTTCATCAGTTTCCAGAGGTTTTGTTGATTTAAAAATCGACCCGAGTGATTCCAATCACCTACTTGCTGTACATTATGGCAATCCAAATGATGCTGTGGCTGTCAATATTACATCACCTGCCTCTATCGCTGACTCATATAATGCTGTTTTGGCATCTTTTGGGCCTGACTTTCCTAGCAATGGAACAGGAAATAGAACCATAGAACTCGTTAATGATGGTGCAGGCACCACCAATGATGCTTGCGAAACCATTAGCGCAAATCTCTCTGGGAAAATTGCACTCGCTCAACGCGGCAGTTGTAATTTTACCGTGAAGGTTAAAAATGCACAAAATGCAGGAGCTGTTGCCGTTATTATTTACCAAAACTTAAACGATGATGCTTTTGTTATGGGTGGTGAAGATGAAACCATTACCATTCCATCAGCTATGATTTCAAAAGCAGATGGTGAATTAATTGCCAATGTGACAAGTATTTTAGGCAGTGTTGATAATGTCATTACAACAACACTTAATCGCTTTGTTATGGAATCCAATGATTCTGGAACGTCATGGTCTCAATTAAATGCCTCAAATGGTTTGCCTGAAAGCAATGTTGGGCGCATGGAACTAGCCTTTGGTAGCGATGGTGTAACCTATGTGATGGTTGCTAATAGTGAAGATGAAACCTTGGGGTTGTGGAAATCCAACGGCAATGGAGCCAACTTTGTAAAAACGCCATCCAATACCCAATTTATCGAACGTCAAGGCTGGTATGATTTAGCCATTGCCGTTGATCCAAACAATTCAAATAAAGTTTTTTTAGGGGCAATCGACCAGTATGTAAGTAATAATGGAGGAATTACACTTATTAAAAACACACAATGGGATCCAACAGGTAGCAATAATGATATTGCAAAGTACATGCACAGTGATCATCATGGCTACTTTTTTGATCCAAACAACTCCTCCATTCAATACACTGTTGGTGATGGAGGTCTTTACAAATCAACAAATAACGGCAGAAATTTTAAAGCAATCAACTCAGGACTAAGTATTTCGCAATCCTATGGTATTGCCCTTCACCCAAGCAATGGCAGGTTAACATCTGGCACTCAAGACAATGGCTCACAAATTTATTTTGGCGACGCAAATACATGGCTTGAGTGGCGAGGTGGCGATGGTGGGTACAATGCCTGGGACCAACAAAATCCTCGATACCTTTATGGCTCTAACCCAGAGGGTGTTATGTTTGGCTCTAGCAATTCAGGAAACAGTATCTCAATGATGGAATTGCCCGATACGGATGGCGCCTTATTTATTCAACCCTTCACACTTGATCCCAACAATGGCAATCGATTGGTTGTCGGTACTGATAATGTTTTTCTTACAACAAATGCGCGACTACTAAGCAATGCACAATTTAGTGATATAAGTGGAACACTTGCAAGTGGCTCTGTTTCCGCCCTAACATTCAATCAAATAGTGACTTCCCAATTACTTGTTGGAATGACGGGAGGCAATCTCTACAAAATTCAAAACGTTGGCACTCAAAATAATGTGATTGATATTTCACCAAACGATGACTCATCTGGTTACATAACAGACATTAAAGTTGATGAAAGTGACAGCACTGGTAATACTATTTATATCGCTAAATCTTTCTACGACAGTAATAGAGTTCTTAAAACAACTGACGGTGGCACTAACTGGGTTTCCATCTCTGGCAACTTACCAGATATGCCTTTATACCAGGTTTCTATAGATCCCATAGACCCAAATCGAATCTTTGTTGGTAGCGAATTAGGCCTATGGGTAACCAACTTGACTTCAGGAACACCACAATGGACGCGTTACCACTATGGTGTGGCTTACACACGCGTAGTTGACTTGGTTTGGTCTGACAATGACACACTTTATATTGGTACACACGGTAGAGGCACTTATAAAGCAACTCGTAATGCACTAGATATTAAAATCAACAAGGTTGTTACCACGAATTCAAGCAATGATGATGACGGCATTCTTGATGCGGGTGAAACTGGGTTAATAATGTTTGAAGTTAAAAACAACAGTGGTTTTGATATAAACAATGCTAATTTGACCATAAACATTGATCAAAGTGTGACAAAAAACATTCCATTAATTCCAGCTCAATCTTCCGTCATTATTTCCCAAGAACTGACTCTTGACAGTACCAACGCATGTTTAAACAGGCTTAACATTGTTACTACTCTTAATTATGACACTATTAATTACTCTAAATTTCTTCAACTTATCACCGCAGCTGACAAAAACATCAATTTAAACGAATTTGTTGAAGGCGCAGAAAATAATGAACACTCAATGTCAAAAACAATACTGCTAGGAAATTCAGGGTGGCGTCGTGTTTCTAATAGTGCTCGTACGGGCAACTCTAGCTGGTTTACCAACAATGAAGGCAATTATTCAGACAAGTCGCTTATTTCTCCTTGGCTAACAATGAATGCTGGAGGTAACATATTAAGTTTTGCTTTAAAATATAAAACTGAAAGCGATGCCAACCAACATTGGGATGGTGCTGTTCTTGAAATTCGTGAATCTGATGGATTATGGCAAGATATCGGTCAATTAAGTAGCGTTGCTTATGATGGTCAATTATTTACTAACAATACAGCCCCAACGCGCCGAGCTTGGTCAGGAAACCACAATAGTTGGCGTAATGCTAGTGTTAATTTATCAGAAACCTATAAAGGAAAAACCATCCAGTTCAGATTTAGAATGATTTCTGATGAAAGCTCTGGAGGAGCTGGTTTTTGGGTTGATGATATCCACATGTCAAATGTGATCTGGAGTGACAAAAAGACTTGCGATGAAAATATTAACCAAGGGCATAAACTGCCATTGTCTGGATTCTGGTATGATAGAAGTCGAAATGGGCATGGATTCGTTATCGAACCAATTGGTAGAGACAATCTTTATTTTACCGTCTTTTACACTTACGATGATGCAGGCAACCCAGAATGGTACACTTCCTTATCAACCTTAGAAAATGGAGTGCTCAACATCAATTTTGAGGCGGATACTTTACAACGATTCCTATACGATTATTCCATTGACCCAGCAGTAAACCAAGCTAATATCCTTGACTCTTCTATAACTGATGGGCGCTTATCGATTGACTTCAACTCAGATCTTATTGCCTCAAGTAGCGCATGCCAAGATGGAATAACAGGAAGACCTGAAGATCTTATTGCATTAGCCAAGTGGAAAATCAACAATCAACAAGGTCAATGGTGTATAGAACCAATTATAGGTGAAACAAATAAGGGGTTCCCTGATGTTGCAGGCAATTGGTATGGGGGAGCAAGTGATTCTGGCTGGGGTATTTCTTTTGCTCTTGCCAACAAGTTACTTGTTGCTACTATTTATTATTATGACGAAACAGGGAAACCACGTTGGGCTATTGGTCAGCAAGACAATTTTGTAAGTGGTCAAGAAATCACTATCCAAATGCGCGAAGTCAGTGGGTTCGGCCGCTTAGATACATCTATTGAAACAACGTCCGTTCCAGCTGGCACAATCACTGCTACAATTAGTAACCTATTAGGAAACATCTCTATTGATGGAACCTCGACTATTGACGTTGAATACAAAGGATTAGAAGGTGGTCAATGGATTAGAAATAATGTACCAATAACTATTTTGACTAAACCACACGATTAAAATACGCTTAATTTTATGGCAAAAAAGCTTGTATTAATTATCAGCACCTTATTGCTATTCGGAATTGTTCTTTATCTCAGTCAATTGAGTAAAGAACAATCCACCGAAGTCTGTATTTTGCGAGTCCTAGCTGATAACAGCATAAAAGGCCTGTCAGTAAATGTTGATTCAGATCAAATCATTATTAAAGGTCAAACCAGCTCATCAACAAGGGATAAAATTCAAGACTTATCTTTTTCACAATGTGGCAATAACGAAGTTATTACTGAACTTTCATTGAATGATAATACACTTAAACATACTGCCTGGTTACAGTTTGAAATTGATGAATTCAATGAATTGATTTCAATAACAGGGAAATTAAAAAAACAAAATCAAGTAAAAGAAGTTCTGGAAATTTTTTCAGATAGTTTTCCTAACAAAACTCTTGCCCATGACATTGAAATAGATGTATTAATAAACCCCAACAGTCCTTTAACAAACCATTTAAGCTATTTATTACCATCCATAAATACAATAAAAATGGCAAGAATAAAATTGACTGATACCGCACTAAGACTTGAAGGATTAGTCAGAGATACAAACCGTGAAAATCTGTTATTGAGTCACTTAAAGCAACTGTTTACCAATGAAGTCAGTATTGAAAACCATTTAGAGAAAGTCATTAAAGACAATAACAACATTAAACCACTAGAATTTTCTTTACCAGAAATTCCCTCTATTGAAAAGACGAGCTTGCATTAACTTTCGTAATCTTTCTTGACATTTTTATTCGATAAGTAGATTATAAAGTTATACTAATTGAGATTGTTAACATGAGTAAGAAAACACTTATATTTTTAGGTATTATTGGGTTAAGCATTATATTCTTTTTATGTGTTTGGTTACATAGCCATTCCATAGAAAAGGATATCGCCCAGTGCTCGCAAGATATATTAAATAAAAATGGTCTATCACAGTTAAGCGTTGATACAAACAATCGGGGCCGAGATGTTTTGGTTGCTGGGGCTGTAGACTCAAAGCAACTTAAAGAAAAAGCATTGCATATACTCAAAGATCAGTGCCACATGACTGGTCTTAAAAATCAGATTAAAGTCATTAAATCCATGCCTTCAAAAAAAGCACATATTCAAATTCTATTTAATGGCAATAATGAGTTGGTAAGCTTTACTGGAACAACAGCAAAAGAAACAGTTGAAAGTAATTTTGGTTTCTTGCTAGACTCTTTTAAGCGAGCCAAAAAGTTTAACCTTTCCATTAATAGCAACCAAGATATTATTCCTGTAGACTATAATCTCTACATATCCGCACTAATCCCTTATTTTAGTCAAATTAATGCTGCCAACATTATTCTTGATGGTCAAACAATAGTATTAAAGGGTGAGGTGAATAGTGAACAAGTAAAAAATACCATCACTGATGATTTGCAAAACACATTAGAGGGTCGTGCCACTATTATAAACTCATTATCTATCAGTAAACGAAATAAAGTGGGTATGCAACAAGCTCTTGATGCTAATCATTGCCAGCAAAACTTATCAAAATTACTGAGAGAATCAAAAGTGCATTTTAATTCAGGTAGTGCTCAAATTTTAGTTGATAGTTTTGATTTACTTAATCATCTCGCTCGAACCACTAAAGCCTGCCAAAAGGTTAATATTGAAATTATTGGTCATACCGATAAGTCTGGCAATGAAAGCAATAACATTAAACTCAGTAAAGCGCGTGCAACTGCTGTGGCTAATTATTTATTTGCCAAAGGTGTTAAAGGAGGGAAACTGACAGGAAAGGGAGTGGGTTCATCTCAACCAATTGCAACAAATGCAACACAACAAGGGCGAATGCAAAATCGTCGAATAGAATTTATAGTACATTCTCTGGAGGAGTAAAAAATGAATTATTTATTAAGTCAAATTTTCTTATGCTTATTAGCTGCATTTATACTGGGTGCAATTATTGGATGGCTATGGAAAAATCAGAGTGATAAAACAGAACTAATTAAACTAAAGAAACGGTTAGCAAACTGTAAAAAAGATTTAAATGGCCATAAATCTTTGAATGAAAAAATCAAAGCTAAGCCACAAAATCAACAAGAAAAACCTGCATCAAACACACCTGAAGACATCAACAATCCTGCTGTTAAAACAGTTGATAAAGGAGCAGGAACACCTGCCTTTCTACATGCTCCACGTGGTGGCAAGGCTGATGATTTAAAGCGCATCAAAGGCATTGGCAAGGTATTGGAAGCTATTCTTTCTGAACAAGGAGTCTTTCACTTCGAACAAATCGCATCCTGGAGCGATGAAAATGCCAAATGGATGGATACTTTTATGAAGTTTCCGGGACGTATTGAGCGGGAACAATGGAGAAAACAAGCAAAACAATTACAGCAAGGCTTGGAAACTGATTTTTCTAAGAAGGTCGATAAAAACAAGATTTATGACTAGTACATGAATTAACCGAGCTTTCAAAATCTGTAGACAAACAAGAACTGCTGATGCGAGCAGTTCTTTTAAGGTCGATTGATACTTTACAAACCTTCTCTTATCAACCCAAATCCCGATATAGAAAGTACGATGATAGCACAAGTCCTTGATGCACCTAGAAAACCCAGAAAAAGCTTCATCACCAATGAGGTGACTTTGGTTTTTCTTGATTTCCTATGCACATCAGTTGCTTGCACCCTCAAATGCATTTCTATATCGGGATTTGGGTATTTAAACAAAAGTTAAATACTTTATAAAGTCTTCATTTCTTCCATGTACCACATCATCGTATGTTTGCTTGATGAAAGCAGTAACATCACCAACAACATCTGCTGTGCCAATCACTTGATCATTAATTGAGCGAATAGGAGTTACCTCAACAGCTGTTCCGGTAAAAAATGCTTCATCAGCATCCATGGCTTGTTCTAATGTGATTTTTTGCTCAATAACTTTATAGCCATAATGCTGTGCAATTTCAATAATTGTTCCTCGCGTAATTCCTGGTAAAATATGTCCAAGTGATGGCGTATAAATCACTTTATCTTTAACAATAAAGAAGTTCTCTCCAGCACCTTCCGCTACGTTTTCATCATGGTCTAAAAACAGAGCTTCGTGGTAATGCGTATCATCCAGCTCAATAGCAGATAAGATGCCACCAATGTAGTGACCACATATCTTGGCATCAATCACCGTTGTTTCTGGTGAAATACGCTTGTATTTACTCACCTTAATATCAACCATGTCATGTGGCAAATATTTGCCCCAAGGCCAATTGGCAATAATAATTTCAACAGGATTACCCTTAGCTGAAACACCTAACTCTTTATAACCATAAAAACTTAATGGACGGATATAACCCGCTTCTAAACCATTGGCTTTAACCATTCCAACTTGTGCTGACATTAGTTCATCCAAATTATAGTCAAGTTCCATGCCCAAAACATTAGATGAATAAATCAATCGCTCGGTGTGTTTTTTAAGTTGAAAAATTGCAGGGCCTTTATCAGTTTTATAAAAACGAACGCCTTCAAAAGCACCTCCACCATAATGTAATGTGTGTGTTAATACATGTGTGGTACTTTCTTCCCATGGTTTAAGCACGCCGTTGTGCCAAATAGTTTCTGTTGTTTGCATAATATTTTTTAGTTTTGTTGTTCGAGTTTTGCCCACGAATCACGTAATGTCACGATTCGGTTAAAAACTGGTTTATCATTTTCATGAGTAGTATCACGGTAAAAATACCCCATGCGTTCAAATTGATAGCGTATGCCCTCTGAGTTACTAAGAATATTGGGCTCAATCTTGGCATTTTCAATAACTTCTAATGAGTCAGGATTCAAATCACCCAGTCCTTTTGGAGCTGGCTTGTTAAATAATCGGTCGTACAAACGTACTTCAATATCATCTGCGTGCTCAGCACTCACCCAATGAATCGTACCTTTGACTTTTCTGCCATCAGGAGAAGAACCTCCTTTTGTTTCTGGGTCATAGGTGCAACGCAATTCTATAACATTACCCTCTTTATCTTTAATTGCACTTTGACAGGTTAGGTAGTAAGCATAGCGTAAACGAACTTCTCGCCCTTCGGTAAAGCGGAAAAATTTACGGTTAGCATTTTCTTTGTAGTCATCGTGCTCAACATACAACTCTCGCCCAAAAGGTAATTCTCTCGTACCAAAAGATTCTTCGAGTGGATGATTTTTTGCTGTTATCATCTCACTCTTTCCTTCTGGATAATTTTCAATAACAACTTTAAGCGGTTTTATTACACCCATAATACGTGGTGCAACTTTGTTCAAATCTTGGCGCACAGTATCTTCCAACATACTCATTGGCACAGTTGAAGGTTTTTTTGTTACCGTACTTCTTTGGGCATAATGTCGAACCGACTCAGGTAAATAACCACGTCTTCTCATACCTGATACCGTTGGCATACGAGGATCATCCCAGCCATCGACCTTACCTTTTTCAACCAACTCATTTAACTTACGCTTTGAGGTAATGGTAAAAGATTGATTCATGCGGTTAAATTCAATTTGTTGTGGATGACATTCCAATGAAATATTATCCAAGACCCAATCATACAATGGACGATGATCTTCAAATTCTAAAGTGCAAATCGAATGGGTAATGCCTTCTAATGCATCAGAAATACAATGGGTAAAATCGTACATCGA
Organism: Lysobacterales bacterium; assembly: GCA_027067055.1. Lineage (GTDB taxonomy): Bacteria > Pseudomonadota > Gammaproteobacteria > Xanthomonadales > Marinicellaceae > NORP309. The sequence goes on from JAMOMK010000123.1 coordinate 54,368, forward strand.
GTAAATACACCACTTATCACCTGTACGAATATGGTGTGCTCGTTTTATGCGATAAATAATTGGATCACGCATATTGATATTGCCAGATTGCATATCAATTTTAGCACGTAAAACCATACTACCATCATCGAACTCCCCTGCTTTCATGCGAGCAAATAAATCTAAAGATTCTTTAATTGATCTGTCTCGGAAAGGGCTATTTACTCCTGGCGTGGTGAAATTTCCGCGATTTTCACGTATTTCTTCAGGAGATTGTTCATCAATAAAAGCCAAACCTTTTTCAATCAACTCGACAGCATACGCATAAAGTTGATCAAAATAATCCGATGAATACAATACTTTATCATTCCATTGAAAACCTAACCATTTCACATCTCGCTGAATAGCTTGTGCATACTCAAGCGACTCTTTTTCTGGATTGGTATCATCAAAGCGCAAATTACACAAACCTTGATAATCCTCTGCAAGACCAAAGTTCAAGCAAATAGACTTAACGTGCCCCACGTGCAAAAAACCATTTGGCTCTGGAGGGAAACGCGTATGCACTTGCGTATGCTTTCCTGAAGCTAAATCGCCATCAATGATTTGAGTAATAAAGTTCTCTGAAACGTTCTTTTCCGTCATAAATCTGATAAAAAGTTAATTAAACAGGTATTTTACTAGCTATTGAAATTTTAGCTAGTTATTCGTAGATAATATTTAATGAGTATTACTTTAAGACTTACAGGTTTTAATCATACAAGTTACACTTTGTGTTGTTAATTTTTCAAAAACCCATTCATTGTTTTAAAACTCCCTGTAGTATTAGTCCTGCTAATAATGATATACTCGACAGAGGACTTGATTCAAGATTATCAACTACTGAACTCTCAGGTTTTTGTAAAATTTCAACCTCATATGATGTTGCAGTTTTTAAAACAACTTGCTCAAACCCATTAGTAAATATTTCTTCAGCCAACATTTCACATGTTGCAGGTTGTAAGGCACACAATTCAGAAAAACCCATCATTGTACCATCTGAAAAAGAAAATTGTGAAATGACCTCTCCTTGAGCACTGTTTGCGATATGAATACTTGAAAGAATAGTATTTTCATGATGACCATATTGGATTTCTAGATCACCAGTTACTAAACTATTAACAAGAGTAACATCATCTGCATCTAAACCACCAAGAAACCTAATCGTATTACCACCAGAGTCATTAGTATCAACAATCGTTGTAAAAGGCATAACACCAGGTTCTGGGTCATCTTGATAACGAAAAATGTAAGTATCATGCCCCAAACCACCAGTTAGCGTATCAGCACCACGATCTCCTTGCAGTAAGTCATTGCCATCACCACCTTGTAAATTATCATCACCTTTACCCCCTCGAAGAACATCAATTCCAGCACCACCGTTTAAAGTATCAACACCATCTCCGCCCGCAAGCAAATCATCACCATCATCACCATTTAGGGTGTCATTGCCGCTTGCTCCAAATAGCCTATCATTACCAATACCACCATGTAATGTATCGTTATCGGCTCCTCCATCAAGAACATCTTTACCAGCACCGCCAAAAACAATATCATTACCGCCTCTTGCAATAACGGCATCATCGCCATCAAGCATGTCAAGATTTTGGATTGTTGCATCACCTTCATACCAATCATTAAAGGCTGTAATTTGATTACTGCTTGCCATAAGCATTGTACTAGTCATTGGGGTTTTCAATACAGTGGTTAAATCAACATATGATAAAACCCTACCATCAATAAATTCAAATTCTTCAATAACACTACCACCAGCTCCACCAGATACCTTTAAAGCATCATTAGGCGAATAATGCACCAACATATCACCACCGACATCCTCAAAAGTAATGCGATTAGGATAAACAAATTCATCAAATTTTATTCTATCTAAACCACCACTATCAGAAATAGTATCAGGTGAAGTCGCACTTGAATTATTTAATACGGCCAAATACACATCATCACCTGAACCTCCATTTAACATATCAATACCAACACCTCCGTTTAAAACATCGTTGCCATCATCACCGTTGAGAATATCGTCTCCAGCCCCACCAAATAAAAAATCATTATCATCACCGCCATTTAAAATATCATCACCTTGTCCGCCACGTAAATTATCCAATCCTGCTTCACCATTAAGAATATCATTACCATCATTGCCATCAATTACATCATCACCATCACCACCAACTAAGACTACATCATCACCAGTACCTCCAGAAATATAGTCATCGCCACCATATCCATAAATTTCATCAACTCCATCACCGCCATAGAGAAAATCATTGCCAGATGGCTCTCCTAAGTCATCTCCAAATAACATGTCATCGCCAGAGCCACCATCTAAAGTATCATGACCTTGATTACCAAACAACATGTCATCACCAGAGCCACCAAACAAAAGATCATTGCCATATTCAGAGCCTACTGGCATGGCGACTAAATCATCACCATAAATCATATCATCATCAGCCTCACCGTATAAAGTATCAGAACCAGGGCCACCACTAATCCAATCAGAGCCTGGACCTGCATACACAATGTCATTATTAGAGTCAGATACTTCATCTTGAACACGGTCAGTAGTCGATCTAACTACTTCAGGAATAAACTCAAAATCACCACCAGCTGTAATTGAAGTTGTGAAATTAAACGCATCACCAGGTGTCACAAGAGCATAATTGATAGAAGAAGTGTTCCAGTTACTACCGTCCCAGTTATGCAATCTACCAATAAAAGGTACGGGTGTAATGACCACAAGATTTCTTTCAAAGGTATAATAACCATCTGCCAAAATTATGTCAAAACCACCACCAGCATAAACTAAATCAGCACCTGTGCCCATGGTAATAAAATCTTGATTGCCTGTACCGTAAGCCACATCATTACCTTCGTCAGCAACAATCCAATCCCCTTGATCAGAAGTGTTAGTGGCATTGATGTCTTCTCCTTCTTCTCCTGCAATAATAAAGTCATCTCCCACACCCGTGTCAATCAAATCAATGTCCGCACCACCAATTACAGTATCTTTATCAATCGGGCCATTAACTGCATTGTTAAATCCAACTCCAGCCAAAATGAAATCTTTACCTTCCTCCCCATAAATAACATCATTACCTTCCTCCCCATAAATAACATCATTACCAAAAGCAGTTGAAGCACGATCTGAAAGCCCTCCACCACTACCCAATAAAACAACATCATGACCACCCTGAAAATCTGTCACAGTATCATACAAGTTTCCAGCATCATAAAAGTCATTGCCAGTTGAACCTGTTTCATAATAATCTAATGTACCAACAGCCGCTGTATCAGATGGAGCGAAAGTATCAGTCGGAGGAAGAGGGTCACTACTATTGTTCAACACAATACCCATGTTATTTACAGTAGAAAATCCTTCAATAACCACCATTGAATCGGCTTCATCGGAGTCTTTGATAATAAGATGGTTGCCATGAAAGGTGCTCAACAAATTATACCTAAAACGCCCGTCGTCACTATCCCAAACATTACCACCAACTCGATCACCACCTGTGAGTATTTCACCATTAAATTTAATCGAGCCCATACCATCAGAATCAAATATCACATCACGCCCATCATTGACAATATAGTTATCATTGCCATTACCACCAGAGAGAAAATCATTGCCGCCACCGCCATTTAGTGTGTCAGCTCCATCGGCACCGTAGAGGCTGTCATCACGAACTCCGCCTATTAAGCTATTATCATTGGCATTACCAAATATAATTTCTACCAAATTTGTTGGACTATTTGCTGGAGGATTAACAATTACAAAATTTACATTTACATTTAAGTCTTTAAAACGTGTTGACTGAGTAATATCTGCTGAACTAACTGGTGTGCCTGCATTTTGGGTTAAACCAAATAAATTAAATTTAGCATCATATGCCAGTCTAGCTTTGGTCATTGCACCACGATCAATCCAGTATTTCTTAGAAACATTGATGTTAATAGATACGCCATTATCCACCTTGAATATTGACAAACCTTGCAATGCTTTTTGTGCCAGCATATCACCATCCAAAGCATCAGTAACCAAATTATCTACTAAGTGAACGGTGGTTGCTATTGATTGATTTTGAGTCCCTGGTCCACCAAAAAAAGTTAAAACTTTTTGGTTAAAATAATCATTGATACCAGTGGTAATGATTGGATTAGAAAATTGCCCACTACTTGCTCCCTCTAGCATATGCAAAACTCCAACATCGCCAAAATTGATTACAGGGGCAAAAGCGGCTTCTGCTTTTAAGCCTTCAACGGCAGCACTAACTGTTAAAGGCACTCTGCCATCCAATTCACCCTCACCTCCTTTTAACCAATACAACTCCCAAAGCGTATTAATGTTGTCAAAAATAACAAAATCATTTATATTAATAAAATCATAGCCACCACCCATCATAGCCTCGGTAAAGCCATAACCAAAAGAGTGGTTAGCATACAAAACATTACGCCAATCGTCTAAATTATCAGCAGCTTCAGGATTTGGACCTACTGTAATTAAATTTTGAGTGAAGTCCGCTTGGTCTCTCAACTTGGATAAAAGCAAGGTGCCAGGCCATGCGGTGTTGTTTTGAAATACACTATCCTGAGGAGCACGGTCAAACAAAACTTGGCTAACTCCTAGTAAGTCCTTATCTGCAATAACATCTATATTTGGAAGAGTCCATAAAAAATCATTTTTCAATGTATCATAAAACAGTCTTGCAACAGCATTTGAAGCTTCTTGCAATTGAGCATCTGTAAAGGTTTCAGCATAATGTAAATTTCCTTCTTTTTTAGCATATTCTCGAATCATTCGAGCAAATGCTCCCTGATTAATATTGACATTTAATGCACCCTCGACCCATATTCGCGGTTTCAATACATTAGGTAACTCATCTGGGGTAACTCCATTAACCTCCGTTGTTAGTATTTCTGCAACTCTTGAATAGAATATTGCAAAATTGCCAGAGTCTCCTTCATTTTGTGGACCTGATGCATACGCATCAATTATTTCTATTTGCTGAGTAGGTGTAAATATATAAGACATATTACTTCTCCTTAGTGTGATTTAACTATTATTTATAGTTGATATTACAAAATTTGTAAATTGGGTGTTTGTATCCATGTAAAATTGTTTTAAATTTAATGCTGTTTCTATTTTAAAATTAATGATTTTTAAGCTTAAATGCGATGAAAAATACCATCTCAGTGTACAAAAAGAACCTATATCATTTTCTGTACTATTGAGTAGTAAACCTTTACTTGGATATTTTGTACTTATGCTACATTTAAGAATAATTGGTTTGCCAAGAGCATCTAGTTCATCATCAATTTTCACAAAGATGTTTTTACTGTTCTTTGCTTGTGGATTATTATATTCATAAACTGAAATCTCAAATTCTTGTTTCTGTTCAACGAACTGTGCTTTTTCGAACAAGTCAACATCATAGGTTGATATTTTAGGGTATGATATTTTTTCACTTTTATTAAATTTATTACTATTTTTTCTTATAACCATACTACCTATGAAGTCGTATTGAACCTCAGTGGCTATAGTAGATAAATGAGACCATAATAAACCATCAAATTTAGACCATGCTAATGAAAACTCAAGGTATTGATTTTTTTGAATTAAACCTCTTTCAAATAAAGTTCTCACATATCCAACTTTCGTACTAAATCCACAAGGGTATCTCAATCTAGTTTTAGCAAATTGAATTTCAATCATTTGATTGTCTAAATAAGGAGGATATTTACAGTCATTACGATAAATTTTAGGTTTTTCTAATTGATTGTAATAGTCATTATGTTCATTAGCTTCAAATATATTGTCATGAATAAAGCTTTTCAAAGACCAATAGGATTTACTACCATTTGCTTTTATTGTTTCAAAGTTATAGTTCAATAAAAACGGTCCGAAAAATACGAACAATATCAATAGTGGGATAATAATTTTTTTCATATATTTTTCTCAAATCTTAGGTGTTGAACTAGCTTAATAATATTGGATTGGTAATAAACAAACGCACCTAAAACAGGTGCATTATACAATGCCAATAAAATTGTTTCAATGAACAATTTAAAATTTAGAAAGTCAATACACTCCAAAGTGCATGTAAATTTACGCAAGTTACTAGTAGCACAAAGGAAGAATATTAGTCTTTCACAACGTGAATTGGCTGAAAAACTGCAAGTTACCCATTCATTAATTGGCAAAATAGAAACTGGTGACCGACGCTTGGACTTTGTAGAAATGATTGAATACTGTAATGCATTGGACTTAAGTTTGACTGTCGCTATAGATATGGTTAAGTCGCAGTATGTCAAATAATATTTATTTTCTAAAATGGCTTGTACAAGATAACCGTGTACATAAAATTCTACTTTCTCTATTTTTATTGGCATCTGCAATTTACTTTCAATTGTCAAAGTTTTCTGCAACTCAAATTAGTGGTTTTAACACATCATACACGGTATCAACTGCCCTGACAACAATATAGTCTCTATCAGCATCACCGAAAATTGTGTCATTACCAATTCCTGCCAGCACTCTGTCTGCAGTTTCATCGACTGTCACATCTGGGTTGTCTGGGTCATCAAATGAAGAAAAGAGCAAAGTACCTGACCATGCGGCATTTTGGCCTGCAGGGTTAAGAGGGGACAGTGAGTTAATTGTATCATTAAGTACAAACTCAAAGAGAATTTCTCCAACTCCATTTGCGTCATTGTTTGCAATATCATTTATTGATTGAAGAACCCAAAGATTATTAACAACATCATCTTTAGCATTTCTTGCAACTTGATTTGAAGCTTCCTGTATTTCTGATATTGAGGTTGTGCTTTGAAAATCACTAAACCGTCTATCCCAATGCAACTCGCCTTGTGTTTGGGTGTATTCACGAATTAGTGTAGAAAATACACCAGCACCTTCATTAACCTTAGTTGCACCATCAAACCAAATTCTCACTGGCAAGACTTCGGCATTAGCATCGGGTGCACCCAAGCCTGTATCTGTGGATAAGATTGTTGACATTGTGGTGTAAAAAGGCACATGATTACCAGGGTCTCCAATATTTTGAGGTCCTGTATTAAATGCATTGGTAATATCTTGTTGTTCTAAAAGTGTAAATGTGTATGTTGCCATATTACTTCTCCGTAGGTTTTGGTGGGTTGTTTGGATATTTTATAATAAAATTCTTTAACGTTTTATTATACTTTTCAAAAATTTCTTTAAAGTTATAAGCAAATTTAGATGGTATAAATAGCATGCTCGCTTTTATATCTTTTGTTAGCCGCCAATATATTCCACATTGTGATTTTTTTTTGACCTCATGGAAAGGACTAAATAATTTATAAGGGTCAACATCACCATATCGATCACATATGATATGAGGAAACAAACCTTCAATATCTTGGTTGTTTTTTAATGTTGCTATAATATAGTTGCTTTCTTCGTATACAATGTAATCTTTCTCATTATCTTCTTTTATTTTTATTGCACTTTTAATTCTCTTTATAATGTGATCGAAAGACACTTTATTTCCATCACTAGTCAACTGGATAGCTAATAACTTTAACCTATACCTTTGTTCGATTATTTTGTGCTCTGAATCATACTCAATATGATATTCACCCATGTGAGTTGTTGTACAAGGATACTCCAAGACATAACCTGCAAATTTTGTGATAATCATATCTTTATCGGATTTGGTTACACCCACACAAGCACTGGTATCAGAATCAGGTTTATTACTCCCAACTCTACGAACTCCATCATCGGGTCGGTTTTTATGCTTTATGGCATTTGTAACAGACTTTAGCCAAGACCTTTTTTTTGGTTTGTTTTTATCAATCTCTAAAGTTGATGACTGTTCTAACTCCGCAATTTTATTGTCTTGTTGTTTATCAAAGTAATAAACAACTCCAAATAATAGGATTAAGGCAACAATTATATATTTTTCCATGGTCGTATTTGTGTGGTTTAAGTTTTATTGTAGCATAATTAAATTATTTCCAGTCTTTCATACGCTTATACTACTATAAATATGTATCGGCGTAAAAAACTGGTACTATATAGGATATTTTGCTTTTTGATTTAAAGTCCATACTATGAAAAGAAGCATTTGGACAGAAGAATATAATCACTTAAGAAAAGCACTAAAAAGAATAAGGCTTGAGGGTAACCTTACACAATATGAACTTGCTGATTTATTACAAAAACCTAGGACATATGTAACCAAGTATGAAAATGCTGATAGAAACTTAGACTTTGTGAGGTGATAAAGGTTTGTAAAGCCTGTAATATTGATCCAATTATATTTTTGGAATATTTTTTGAAGCAATTACCACCAGAACCCATATTTTAGTAAGTACCATTATCACTGCTAAATTTTATTTATACAAAGTCAACAAACGGCAGGAAATCGATATCAATCTTAATATAAGGATAAATCTGGTCACTTCCTTGCTATGTAAATTGTTCATATGATGTATAATCCACGCTTTTTTCTTTTCCTAAATTATCATTCTGGAAGTTTTTACTGTTGATTCTGGTAAAATAAACCTATGTTTTAAGGAATTAATGTTATGCCACAAAAAAATTTACCACCTTGTCTTGATAAAAATGTCAATGTCATTCTATTTGATGGTGTGTGTAAACTTTGTAACGGCTGGGCTAAATTTATTATTAGGTATGACAAAAAACAAATATTCAAATTGACATCTGTTCAGTCTCAACAAGGACAAGCTATACTGAGATATTTTGATATGCCAACTGATGAATTTAATACCATGCTTTTGGTTTCTAATAATAAATCTTATGAAAAAAGTACTGCGTTTTTTAAGGTCGTCAAGCAATTACCTATGGTTTTTAGAATGCTGATTATTTTTATTATTATTCCTCGCCCAATACGTGATTGGATGTACGATCGGATAGCCTTAAATAGGTATAAATTATTTGGCAAGTATGACCAGTGTTTGTTGCCAATTCCAGATCACGAAAATAGGTTTTTATCATGACTAATGACATAAAACTAAATTTAATTAATATTATCTCCAGATTCATTCTGGCTTTTGTGTTTTTATATCATGGTATTGTACCCAAGATACTTTGGCTGGATAGTACTGAAATATTACTGATAGAATTACATAATCTAAGCTTTAAGACTGAACATGTTGCTATGTTAGGAGGGGCTTTTGAGATTGTTTTAGCTGTCTTAGTTATTTTTTATAAAAAATCATTGTTACCAATTTATACTACAATAATTTTGTTTATTGTATTACTAATTGATGTATCAATAATACAGCCAAATTTACTCATCAAGGCTTTTAATCCACTAACCATGAATGTAATGAGTATTTCTCTTGGTGTTATAATTATTCTTTCTGACAGGAATAAAGAAATTTTATGATAAATTGTCTTATCTATATTTCAAACAAAGGAACGGATTATAACCAGCAAATGAAGGCTATCAATCTAAACGGTAAAATTATATTTTATTCGTTTGACCTAAATATAGAAGAAGAATAGAGGGGCGTTCATATATGCCCTTGTTTATTTTGTTTATTTCTCAAATCCCGATATAGAAATGCGTTTGAGAGTGCAAGTAATTGATGTGCATAGGAAATCAAGAAAAACTAAAGTCACCTCATTGGTGATGAAGCTTTTTCTGGGTTTTCTAGGTGCATCAAGGACTTGTGCTATCATCGTACATCGTACTTTCTATATCGGGATTTGGGTATTTAGACTTTCCCTCACTACGAATACTTTCTCGGTCAAGCACTACTTTAACCACTTTTTTGGATTTAGCGGTTTTGCATCTTTCCTTATTTCAAAATATAAGGCAGGAGTTGTAAGTGTGCCGCTATTACCAACAGTTGCGATAGTTTGGTTTTTATTTATCCAATCACCGACCTCAACATTAATAGACTCATTAAAACCATATAAGGACATATAGCCATCTTGGTGGTCAACTATAATCAACATACCAAAACCACGCAACCAATCTGCAAAGGCAATCCTTCCATAGGCGACTGCTTTAACAGAATCACCTAGCTTAGCTTTGATAACCACTCCATTCCATTTAGTGTTTTCTGAACGACGCGATTTAAATGAGCGTATATAAGTCCCCTTTAGTGGTTTATTCAACAAGCCCTTTAGCTTTCTAAAAGGCTTTTCCGATCCTAATGAATCAGGCAGGTCTGTTAATAGATTTTTAATTTCTAAAAATAATTGTTGTAACCTTTTTTGATCATTACTTAGTCTTTTGGATTCTTTAGTATCTTTACTAATTTCTTTTTTTAATGCTTTTAAGGTGTTGAGACGCACTTTTCTTTTTTCTAAAAGCTTGTCTTGCTTTGCAAGTAAGACTTGTTGCTTTAAATTTTCTTGCTTTAATAAGACTTCTTGATTTTGCTTAGCTTTCTGTAGTTGTTTAATTTCACTGGCTACACTTTTAATTAAGGTGAAAAGCTTATTTTGAAGGTATTTTATTTTATGCTTTGTCTCAATACTGTTTTTATTATTTGGATTAACTAACAGCATTTTAATAGTTTTATCATGATTCAGGTAAACTTGAAGTTTTAATAAATTAGCTACCTGCATCTTTTGTTTCTCAATACTCTTGGATTTGTCTATAATCAACTGTTGATTCTTAGTTACTTCTAAACTTATTATTTTAAGCTGTTTATCAGTACTAGCAACATCTTTTGCTACGCTGTTGATTTCATTGTCCTGAGCTTCAAGTTTTTGCAATAACTGTTGTTCTTTTCCCTTAGAATGATTCAACTTGTTTTTCAATAAAGAGAGCTTTTTTTGAATTGACTTAATTTTTAAACTAACATCTTCCTCACTTTGTTGTGCTTGAACTGAACAAGTCAGTAGGATAAAGATAAGAATGACAGCTTTAGACATGAAATTATAGACAGTAAACGAAATGATATTATAAAATGCATAACTCTTTTTTAACAAGAAAAACTTGAAGAGTACTTGAAATTGGTTTTTTAAACCCTATAAAGTGGACTTAAAGAGTTTTGGGAAATATTTATGGCACAATTAGCAGAGTTTATCGGTAATCATTTATTGTTATCTTTAGCCTTTTTAGTTACTTTTTTTCTATTAGTAATGATGACATTATCTGAAAAAATGCAGGCTTTTACAAGTATTAATCCTGCACAGTTAACTCAACTAGTAAATCACCAAAATGCCATAGTCATCGATACAAGAGCGCCTGATGCATTTGCACAGGGACACATTACAAATGCAATAAATATCCCATTAAGTGATTTTACATCGAACACAGTACCGTTTGAGAAGTACAAAAACAATACAGTAATAGCTTATTGTATTAGTGGCATTACTTCACGTTCAGCTTGTAAAAAACTCATTAATGCAGGTATTAAAAATGTCTACAACTTATCAGGTGGCATAAAAGCATGGACTGGCGATAAGCTTCCAGTAATTAAATCTTAAAAGAAAGATAATAAATCAATTTTTTTAAAACATAAATTAATAAATAACAAAGGAGTCATCAATGACTGAAGAAAATAAAGTTGCAGCTCAACCTGCAAACCCTGAAAATGCACCACAAATGTCAATTCAAAAATTATATGTTAAAGATGTTTCTTTTGAAACACCTAATGCACCAGATATATTCAATGAAAAAGGACAACCAGAAATCAAAATGAACCTTAACCAAAAAGTTAAGAAAATCACTGATGATGTCTATGAAATTGTATTATCAGTAACAGTAACGTGCAAAATCTTAGAAAAAACAGCTTATTTAGTAGAAGTACAGCAAGCGGGAATTTTCACCTTACAAAATTTTGACGATAAAATATTGCACCAAGTGCTAGGCACTTATTGTCCAAATGTACTGTTTCCTTATGCACGTCAAACAGTTTCAGATTTAGTCATGAATGGTGGCTTCCAACCCCTCTTGTTACAACCCGTCAACTTTGATCAATTGTATGCTCAGCAATTGCAGCAAGCACAAGCTGAATCTGCTACAAAGCAATAATTAGGTATGATATTTACAGTAATTGGTGCCGGATCATGGGGAACAGCCCTTGCTATGCAAATGGCAAGAAATGGCACCACTTACTTATGGGGAAGAAACAAGCAACATATTCAAGATATGCAAGCTTCGCGTACAAACGAAGCCTACTTACCAGGAATAAAATTTCCTAAAGAGCTCATTCTTGAAGCAGATTTAAAACAAGCTATCTCACAATCTGAAGCAATACTCGTTGTTTCACCCTCTCATGCTTTTGCTGAGATATTAAATAAGATTAAACCCCTTATTGGTGACAGGCCTTTAGCATGGGCGTCAAAAGGTTTTGAACCTGGATCAGGGCGGTTTTTACATGAAGTCGCACAAGACATTTTGGGGAAACAAAAACCTATTGCCTTAGTTACTGGTCCATCATTTGCACAAGATGTCGCTGAAGGAAAACCGACTCTAGTCACCGTTGCTAGTACCCACAATAATTTTGCACATGAAGTCGCTCATGCTCTCCATAATGATAAATTTAGAGTATATTTATCTGATGATATTATAGGTGCTGAGTTAGGTGGTGCAGTTAAGAATGTACTGGCATTGGCAACAGGTATTTGCGATGGTATGCAACTAGGTGATAATACTCGCGCCGCTATTTTAACAAGGGGAATGGCTGAAATGATGCGCCTGGGTAAAGCAATGAAATGTCAAACCGAAACATTAATGGGATTATCAGGATTAGGTGATTTAGTATTAACTTGTACAGGAGACTTATCACGTAATCGTCGAATGGGCTTAGCACTTGGCAGAGGCCAAACTATAGAACAAGCTAAAAAAGATATAGGTCAAGTTGTAGAAGGTATTGGTACTGCTGATGAAGTCATTAGACTAGCCAAAAAATACAATGTAGACATGCCAATATCAGAACATGTGTGGAAAGTCGTTAATGGTAAAATGTCTCCCTCAGAAGCCGTTACAGAACTCATGTCACGTGGTCCTCGACAAGAATTCGAATAATCCCTCGGTAGATTTTCACAATTCATCAAAGTATTCAGTTTAAATTCACTTTATTTGTGAGATAATAATTTTATTATTGGTTTGATAACTATTTTAGTGGGAATTATTGTGAAAAAAAATATACTATTGTCATTAACAACTCTGTGTTTCATAAGTGCATGTTCAACCACGCCAACCGTATTAAAGGGCGAGTTTAGCAATATTTCAGCTTCAGCTGCTACTTCTTCTCATGTAATGGATAAAACAGTCAGATGGTCAGGTTTGATTATAAAAACACATAATCAAAAAACACGTACATGCTTTGAAATTATAGAAATGGAAAACAACAAATCTAGCCTGCGTCCAAAACGCATTATTAAATCAAACAATACTAGCTCACGATTTTTAGCCTGCAAAGAAGGTTTTATGGAACCGATAGCATTCAATAAACGCTTAGTAACCATAACAGGTGATATTGTCGCTTATACTAAACAAAACATTGGCGACTACGAGACAGAATATCCAGTCGTAAAAAGTGAAATCATCTATATTTGGCAAAAACAACCTCGAGTAAATTATATGGCATATCCTAGTTATATCCCATTACATTTTAATTGTTACATGAGTTTATTCCCAGGTTTTTGTTATTAAATAAAATCATTCAATATCGAAAACCGATTAGTTTTAAAAACCATTTCCCAGTGTCCTACTCTCGCATGGAGTAACACTCCGCACTGCCATCTTGATGGTAGCCATTGTTTTGTGGGTATAAAAAAACCCCGCCAGATTTCTCTAACGGGGTTTAAGTATATAAATTCTGGCGATGTCCTACTCTCACATGGGGAACCCACACTACCATCGGCGATGCTGCGTTTCACTTCTGAG
>JAMOMK010000124.1 GCA_027067055.1 Lysobacterales bacterium
GGGCTCACATTGTTTTAACATTAAGGGCTCTGGTTCAGTCAGGCGATCGGTGGGAGCAGTTTTGGGATAAGATAAATAGATACGGGGTTAATTTAAAATGATGTTACATTGCGACAAGGCTGCACCCGTACGATGAGAGTGCAAGTAACTGATGTGCATAGGAAATCAAGAAAAACTAAAGTCACCTCATTGGTGATGAAGCTTTTTTTGGGTTTTCTAGGTGCATCAAGGACTTGTGCTATCATCGTACTTTCTATATCGGGATTTGGGTCTTAACAAACCAACCGACCAACCCTCCAATAATTGGCGTAGTAATAGTAAAATCTGAATACCAATCCACACGAGTTTGCCCACCTTTTTCGGTAAAATCTAACCAGCCCTTATCATGAACTAATGGTTGTTCGGGGGTTGTTTTAATAATTTGATAAGCGAAATGTTTATTGACTTCAAAATTAAATATCTTTTCTTCAAAATTCAACTTCGGAGTAACAATTCGACGAATAGCATCATCTCCATTTGGATTATTGCTACCTTGTTTAACCATCTCGCATGTTAGCCCACCACCTGATAGAAACATTGCATGGTCAGAAATAGTGTCGAAAACTGTTTTAATGTTTTGATTATAGGTTTTTGTAACGTGTATTCTATGTATGATTGCATTCTAGCATCATTAATATCTATTCTCCATATAGATACTTTTAAAATAAGCATATCTTATACTTAATATAAATAATTGTGTCTTTTGTTTATGATTTAATTGGTATAATATGAGCTCCAAATTATAATTGAGCTTACTAATATGACTAAAAGATCAACACTTGCTAATGCTATCCGTGTTTTGTCTATGGATGCCATTCAAAAATCAAATTCTGGACATCCAGGTGCGCCCATGGGCATGGCTGATATGGCAGAAGTTTTGTACAACGATTTTATGCACCATAATCCCAAGAACCCTCACTGGTCAAACCGCGATAGGTTCGTATTATCCAATGGTCACGGTTCAATGTTGATGTATTCTTTATTGCATCTAACGGGTTATGATTTATCGATGGATGATATTAAAAACTTCCGTCAACTCCATTCAAAAACACCAGGTCATCCAGAATATGGCTATACGGCTGGTATTGAAACGACAACAGGACCACTTGGGCAAGGCGTAACCAATGCTGTAGGCATGGCATTAGCTGAAAAATTATTAGCAGAAGAATTTAATCAAGGTGGAATTAATATTGTTAACCACTACACCTATGTCTTTTTAGGTGATGGCTGTTTAATGGAAGGCATTTCACATGAGGCTTGTTCATTTGCAGGCACTCTAGGCTTAGGTAAACTTATTGCCCTTTATGATGACAACAACATCTCCATTGATGGTGAAGTAGATGGTTGGTTTACTGATAAAACGGGTAAACGTTTTAAAGCCTATGGCTGGCACGTTCAAAAAGTTGATGGACATGACCCAAAAGCCATCAAGAGAGCCATTAAAAAAGCTAAAAAAATTAAAAATAAACCTTCAATGATTATTGCCAAAACAATTATTGGCAAAGGCGCTCCAAATAAAGCTGGGTCACACGAATGTCATGGAGCTCCACTTGGTGCTGAAGAAATTGAAGCGACACGTAAAGCATTAGGTTGGACTGCTCCTGCATTTGAAATACCTCAAGAAGTTTATGATGGCTGGAATGCCGTTGACAAAGGGGAGAAACAAGAAGCCAAGTGGGTTAAGAAATTTGCTGAATATTCAACAAAATTTCCAGAAAAAGCGGCTGAATACACTGCTCGCATGAGTAATGAATTACCAGCAGATTTTGAGGCACAAGCCACAGCAGCGATTGAAAAAGCTCAAGTAGAAACGCAAGCCATGCCAACTCGTAAAGCATCCAAGTATGCACTAGAAGCATTAGGACCTTTGGTTCCTGGTTTATTTGGCGGCTCTGCTGATTTAACCCCTTCAAATAATACTTTCTGGTCAGGTTCAAAAGCAGTAAACGGCACAGGAAAACTTGATTTCACTGGCAACTATTTATCTTATGGTGTACGAGAATTTGGCATGACTGCAATGATGAATGGCATGATGTTACACGGTGGTTTAATGCCTTACGGCGCAACATTTTTGATGTTCTCAGAATATGCACGTAACGCTTTAAGAATGGCTGCTTTGATGAAAATTCGTGGCTTATTTGTTTACACACATGATTCAATTGGTGTGGGTGAAGATGGTCCGACTCATCAACCTGTTGAACAAACATCAAGCTTACGTCTAATTCCAAATATGAATGTCTGGAGACCTTGTGATGCGGTAGAATCAGTTGCATCATGGAAATCAGCTATCCAGCGCAAAGACGGACCAAGTTGTTTAACCTTTACTCGCCAAAATACCGACAAACAAGAAAGAACAGCACAACAAGTGGCTGACATTTCTAAAGGAGGATACATCCTAAAAGACTCAAATGGAACTCCAGATGCAATAATTATTGCTACTGGTTCTGAAGTGGGTTTAGCAATGCAAGCAGCACAAAGAATTGGCAACAATATACGTGTAGTTTCAATGCCTTGCACTAATATCTATGACAGACAGTCAGATGACTACAAAGAGAATGTCTTACCTGCAGCGGTAAGCAAGCGTATTGCTGTTGAAGCAGGCCAAGGTGATTTTTGGTATAAATATGTCGGACTAAATGGTGCCGTCATATCACAAGATACCTTTGGTGAATCAGCACCAGGTGCGGTTCTATTTGAATACTTCGGTTTCACGGTTGATAAAGTGATTGAAGCGGTTAACAACGTATTGGAGAAATAATCATGGCATTAATATCATTAAGACAACTACTGGATCACGCTGCTGAAAACAGCTATGGCATGCCTGCTTTCAATGTCAACAACATGGAACAAATTCATGCTATTATGGAAGCAGCAGCTTTGACCAACTCGCCAGTAATTTTACAAGGATCAGCTGGCGCACGAAACTATGCAGGACCTGCATTTATCAAAGGACTTGTAGCCTCAGCAGTAAAACAGTGGCCAGATATTCCTGTTGTATTACACCAAGATCATGGTGCATCACCCGATGTGTGTATGCAATCTTTATATCTTGGCTTTACTTCAGTAATGATGGACGGTTCATTAATGACTGATATGAAAACACCATCTACATATGAATACAATGTCAATATCACAAAACAAGCTGTTGCTATGGCACATGCTTGTGGAGCTTCTGTTGAAGGAGAACTCGGTGTTTTAGGTTCACTTGAAACAGGAATGGCTACCGAAGAGGATGGTTCTGGTGCAGAAGGCAAACTCACAATGGATCAACTACTAACAGACCCTGATGAAGCTAAAGATTTTGTCGAGCAAACAAACGTTGATGCCCTGGCAATAGCCTGTGGTACATCTCATGGAGCGTATAAGTTTTCAAAACCACCTACAGGTGATATTTTGTCCATTCAACGCATCAAAGAGATTCATGCAAAAATTCCAAACACACACTTGGTTATGCATGGCTCTTCTGCTGTCCCACAAGAGTGGTTAAAAATAATTAACCAATACGGTGGTGAAATTCCTGAAACTTATGGTGTACCGGTTGAAGAAGTGCAAGAAGGCATCAAACATGGTGTTCGCAAGGTTAATATTGATACCGACTTGCGTTTGGCATCTACTGGGGCTGTACGTAAATTTTTAGCAGAAAACCCAAGCAACTTTGATCCACGTAAATTCTTGCGAGCGGCAACAGATGCCATGCGCGGTATTTGTGTTGATCGATTCAATGCATTTGGTTCATCAGGCAATGCCTCTAAGATTAAGCCTATATCTATGGATGATATGGCTGTTAAGTACAAAGGATAAACAACGCATTGTCACCCCTGTGAAAGCATGATTCTCTTTAAACTTATATAAAATGTTGATGAGATTCCTGCCTTCACAGGAAGGACGAGAGTTATTTTTATGAAACTAAAATGCATAATATTTGATGTTGATGGAACAATGGCTGACACCGAGCGTGATGGGCATCGTGTCGCATTTAATCTAGCCTTTGATGAAAAAGAATTAGATTGGCATTGGAATGAAGCCCTTTATAGCGAACTCTTGGCAGTAACAGGTGGCAAAGAGCGCATGAATTATTACCAAACTGGTTTTCTTAAGCAAAACATCTTGAACCAACAAGAAATAAAAGACTTACATGCCATCAAAACAAAACATTATATACAACTCCTTGAAAGCGGCAAAATCCCATTAAGAAAAGGTGTAAAAGACTTAATCAAAGTTGCAAAAAAACAAAATATTACACTAGCAATATCAACAACAACGACCCCTGTAAATGTCACCGCATTATTAAAAGCTAATCTGGGTGAAAATGCGGAAAGTTTATTTAAAGTCATTGCTGCAGGAGATATTGTCAAACACAAAAAACCAGCACCCGATATCTATTATTACGCCTTGAAAAAGCTCAAGCTAAAAGCAGATAATTGCATTGCCATTGAAGATTCTGAAGCGGGGCTTAAATCAGCAGTACAAGCAGGCATTAAAACCATCGTCACAACCAACAAATATACACAAAACCAAGACTTTACACAAGCTCAACAAATCCACAGTGATTTTAGTCAAATCGACACTCAATTACTTAAAAACATTATAGGTGAAACCCATGTCTAAGAAACATCCGATTATTGCAGTAACTGGCTCTTCTGGAGCTGGAACAACTACGGTAAAAAAAGCTTTTGAGCATATTTTCCACAGACAAAAACTCAATCCGGTTGTGGTCGAAGGTGATTCATTTCATCGTTATGATCGTAAAGAAATGAAGAAAAAAGTAAAGTTAGCACAAAAAGAGCGCCGTAATTTTTCACACTTTGGTTTTGAAGCTAATATTCTTAAAGATTTGGAAAACACCTTTAAGACATATGGAGAAAAAGGCAGTTGTAAACGCCGCTTTTACCTTCATTCAGTAGAGGAATCTGAACCCTATGGTCAAAATCCAGGAGAATTCACTCCATGGCTTGATGCTGGTGAAGACAGTGATTTGATGCTATATGAAGGGCTACACGGCGCGATAGTCAATGAAAAACATGATATTAACATAGCTAAATATTCAGATTTAAAAATTGGCGTTGTACCCATAGTAAATCTCGAATGGATACAAAAAATTCATCGTGATACGGCGCAAAGGGGTTACAAACCAGAAGATGTCACCGATACAATATTACGACGTATGCGTGATTATGTTAGCGTTATCACACCACAGTTTTCCAATACCGATATAAATTTTCAACGCGTGTCACTGGTTGATACTTCCAACCCGTTTATCTCCCGTGATATTCCTACTCGCGATGAATCAATGGTCGTCATTCGTTTTAAAGATTACCGCGCTTTAAATGTTGACTTCCCTTATCTCTTATCAATGATAAAAAACTCTTTTATGTCTCGAAGGAATACCATCGTTGTACCAGGTGGAAAAATGCAATTAGCAATGGAGGTTATCCTCCATCCAATAATTGAAAACTTAATGGATAAATAAAACTTTTAAGCTAAAACGCACAAGGAAAAACCTTGTGCGTTTTAGTTTACCCAAATCCCGATATAGAAATGCGTTTGAAAGTGCAAGTAACTGATGTGCATAGGAAATCAAGAAAAACTAAAGTCACCTAGGCCGAATATTTCTTACAAGAATAGTTTTATAAAAACGAATGGTTTCTATTCTTGTATGAAATAATCGGCCCTATTGGTGATGAAGCTTTTTCTGGGTTTTCTAGGTGCATCAAGGACTTGTGCTATCATCGTACGGGTGCAGCCTTGTCACAATGTAACATCATTTTAAATTAACCCCGTATCTATTTATCTTATCCCAAAACTGCTCCCACCGATCGCCTGACTGAACCAGAGCCCTTAATGTTAAAACAATGTGAGCCCCATGTTTCTTCCAGCGCATGCCAGAACAACAAAGCCTTTGTTTCACCAAAGTTTTACA
>JAMOMK010000125.1 GCA_027067055.1 Lysobacterales bacterium
AACCTAAAGCCTATTTAGACAAAGTCAAAAGTGATTGTTGTGGGCATTGTGACAGTGATAAGAGTAAAGCGACTGCAGTTACGGAGGAATTAACCGTTGTTGATGCCATTTATACCTGCCCGATGCATCCAGAGGTTGAACAAGTCGGACAAGGTTCTTGCCCAAAATGTGGAATGGCATTAGAGCCTAAAGATATTCCAATTGCAGCGACTGAAATAAAATACACCTGTCCGATGCACCCTGAAATCATAAAAGATGAGTCAGGAAACTGTCCGATTTGTGGTATGTCATTAGAATCGATGACAATTGAAGTCGAAGAAGACAATCATGAACTGGATGACATGACCAAACGTTTTAAAGTCAGTGGCATACTTTCAATTCCAGTTTTTATTTTAGCTATGGTTGCTGACTTGATACCCTCGTGGTTACCTAATGGTCTTTCCATGAAAACGGTGCAATGGATACAATTTATACTCGCCACTCCTGTGGTTTTATGGGGTGGCTGGCCATTTTTTGTGAAGGCATTACAGTCATTCAAAACCATGAACCTCAATATGTTTACGCTTATTGGCATAGGTATTTCCGCAGCGTGGATTTATAGTGTGGTAGCTATGTTGTTTCCGCAAGTTTTCCCACCTGATATGATGCATGAAGGCGTTATACCAGTTTATTTTGAAGCTGCCGCTGTCATCACTGCTCTGGTTCTGTTGGGACAAGTATTAGAACTGCGTGCGCGTTCTCAAACCAATGAAGCAATAAAATTATTATTGGGACTCGCTCCCAATACGGCACGTATCATTAAGGATAATGGCGAAGAAGTCGATATCCCTATGGAACATGTCAAAGTGGGTGATAAATTGCGCATTCGACCAGGTGAAAAAGTACCCGTTGATGGCGTAGTAGTAGAGGGAAGTTCTTTGATTGATGAATCTATGGTGACAGGAGAACCCGTACCCGTGACCAAAAAACAAGGCGATAAAGTCATTGGTGCAACGGTTAATGGTACCAGTTCACTGGTGATGGAAGCGCAAAGAATTGGCTCAGATACCTTGCTTTCACAAATTGTACAAATGGTGGCACAAGCCCAACGCTCGCGAGCGCCAATTCAAAAGATGGCAGACACAGTTTCGGGATTTTTCGTTCCCATTGTTGTTGTTATTGCCATCTTAGCATTTGCTGTATGGTATTTTTGGGGTCCAGATCCTCAGTTGGCATACGCCATGGTAAGTTTTGTGGCAGTTTTGATTATTGCCTGTCCTTGTGCATTAGGTCTTGCTACCCCTATATCAATCATGGTGGGAACAGGTCGAGGTGCTACCGAAGGTGTGTTAATTAAGGATGCTGAGTCCTTAGAAATTTTAGAAAAAGTCGATACTTTGGTGGTAGACAAAACAGGCACACTGACCGAAGGAAAACCTAAGCTTACCGAAATTATTGCTGCAAGTGGTTTTGATAGTGAACAAATTTTGGGCTGGGTGGCATCAATTGAAAAACACAGCGAACATCCGCTTGCAGAAGCCATTGTTGAAGGAGCCAAAGATCAAAACATTGCTACTGTAGACATAGAAAATTTTCAATCAATTACAGGAAAAGGCGTTACAGCAATTGTTGAAGGCAAGGAAATGGCAATTGGTAATTCCAAAATGATGAAACAAGCAGGCACTGAAGTCACTGACTTTTTTGAAAAAGCTGATAAATTACGTGAAGGCGGTCAAACAGTGATGTTGTTTTCGGTTGATGATAAAGCCGCAGGGCTTATCTGCGTTGCCGACCCAATAAAACAATCCACACCCGATGCCATTAAACAATTACATCAACAAGGGTTAACCGTTGTTATGTTAACTGGAGACAATGCCAAAACTGCAACAGCAGTTGCCAGTAAATTAAATATCGACCGAGTAGAGGCCGATGTTATGCCCGATCAAAAAGCCGCCATTGTTAAACAGCTACAAGCTGATGGTAAAATTGTCGCCATGGCTGGAGATGGTATCAATGATGCACCAGCTTTAGCACAATCCCAAGTCGGAATTGCTATGGGTACAGGCACAGATGTAGCCATGGAAAGTGCTGGCGTAACCTTGGTTAAAGGTGACTTGCGAGGCATTGTTAAAGCCATTGGCTTATCGCGAGCCACCATGAAAAATATTAGGCAAAATCTATTTTTTGCTTTTATTTACAACGCTGTTGGTGTTCCCATTGCCGCAGGTGTTCTTTATCCATTCTTTGGTGTTTTACTTTCCCCGATGATAGCCGCTGCTGCCATGAGCTTTAGTTCAGTTTCGGTGATTGTGAATGCATTAAGACTTAAAAAAGCGAAAATAACTTCGTAATATATTTATTAAAAACTATAGGAAAAAACCATGAAAAACTTAAAAACATTATTAATAACAACAGCTGTAGCATTGACATTAAACGCCAATGCCCATGATCCAAGTATGCACGCTAAAAAACCAGCTAAACTTGATTGCTCTGGTTACAGCAAAATGATTGAAAGTGGCGCCAAAATTGATATGACAGATCCGGTAATGCTAGCCATGATGAAAAAATGTAAAAGTCAAAAACCAAAACATGAAAATACTGATGGGCATCATGATACAGAAAAAGCAGAAATGAAATGTGGTGGAGACATGAAGAAAGCCGGTAAAAAGGTCGAAGAGAAAGCCGAAGAACATGATTATTAATTACAAAATGTAAGGTGGGTTTACTCACCTTACACTTAAAAACAACCAATAGGAGTTTATGTAAAGTGAACTCCTAACTAACAACAAGGGCAAAATAATGAAAACAATTAAAATACTACTAAC
Organism: Lysobacterales bacterium; assembly: GCA_027067055.1. Classification (GTDB taxonomy): domain Bacteria; phylum Pseudomonadota; class Gammaproteobacteria; order Xanthomonadales; family Marinicellaceae; genus NORP309. Next base: position 2,805 of record JAMOMK010000125.1, read on the forward strand.
TTTGGCAGTACTTTGTCTGGTTACAGCCAGTGCAGTCATCTATTCTGGAATTTTCCCAATCGCTGCTGATGAACCACACAGCAAGTTCACATACTGGATTTTGGAACAAGCACGAGAACGCTCCATATCTCGTGCATCTGCAGATATTAAAGTACCTGAATTAGGTTCTGCTGATATGTTGTTATCAGGAGGAGCTGATTACAATGATATGTGTTCATCTTGTCATTTAAAACCGGGTCAATCCGAAAGTGACATGACCATAGGTTTGTATCCAAAACCACCCAACTTATCACTAGCTGAACATAAAGAAAAACATGGTGAGGAAGGTGATGAAACGATTGAGGCACAAAAAATGTTTTGGACGATAAAGCACGGTATTAAGGCATCAGGCATGCCAGCTTGGGGATTAACCCATGATGATGGACGTATTTGGGCAATGGTTTCTTTTATCAAAAAGATGCCAGAGCTTACCGAAGACCAATACCAAGTTTTAACAGCCAGAGAATAAAAAAGTAATTCAAATAATCCAAAAACAATAATTATGGGCAACGATTTGTGTATGATAACGATTCAAAGCACTAAGCATAATATCTTTTGACTGTTAATTTATGTTGACTTAACGATCTTAAAGTGGAATTATAAACAATAAAGCAGCAGCATATGTATTCTATGTCAATGTTCTAGAATTCTTATCAATACCCAAATCCCGATATAGAAAATACGATGCTAGCACAAGTCCTTGATGCACCTAGAAAACCAAAAAAAAGCTTCATCACCAATGAGGTGACTTTAGTTTTTCTTGATTTCCTATGCACATCAGTTACTTGCACTATCAAGCGCATTTCTATATCGGGATTTGGGCAATAGTATTTTTTGTTCTGAATGTTTCAATAATTTCACTGTGTGCTGCTGACCTTAATATTTATTTTGTTAAACGCCACGAAACATTACAAAAGGATTTAAAAACATCAGGACATAAGTTACAAACAATAGTTAAGTATATTGGTATAGCCATCATTAATGTAGATAAAAATGGAGTTATTCAATTTATAAATAAAAACAGTAGTGAAATTTTTTGGTGCACAGATAACGAATTAATTGGCAATATTTTGTTACAAAAACAAAGGGAGCAAAAAAAATGCAACTATGCGTAAGAATGAGCCATTTATCCAAAACATATTGTTAAATGTTAAGGAACATTCTGGTAAAAGTAAGAAAAATAAGATCTTCCCTTTAGAAGTTAATTTTTCATTGGTTTCAATTGAGCAAGCGAAGAACTATGTAGGCATATTCAATAATATATAATAAATTAGTTGATTCTAAATTAGAGTGTGCTAATGTAAGAAAAACTGAGGTAATAACTATGAGAACATTTACATTTTTAGGCCCCAATACAGCTGCTTTGTCAGTTAGTATGGGTGGTACAACAATAATGGCAGATAATAATTCATTAACAACATGGTATTTTGGAAATGGTTTTAATGATGACAGGCTGGTACCAAGTCCAGTAATAGAATGTATAGAAGGGCAACAAGTTAACGTTACATTAACTTCGATGCGCGCTCACTCTATTCATTTCCACGGCTTAGATGTGGATCAAGCAAATGATGGAGTCGGTAGTACCTCTGGCTATGTTTCTCAATCACCAACCGGTGGAAATATTGGTCGTGTAGATGGATATAATCGTTTTCCTTCACCCCATACTTATACTTTCACAGCCCCTCATGCTGGTACTTATATGTACCACTGTCATATTGATACGGTATTACACATTGAGCAAGGCATGGTTGGAACCGTCATTGTTCGTCCACCAGATGGATCAATGACTCAAGCTTGGGCAGGTGGTCCAACATTTGATCGAGAGCATGTCTGGCATTTACACACATTTGATAGTACATGGCATGAGGAAACTGTTAGTAGCTCAATTACTTCCCGTTACCGCCCTAATTATTTTATGCTAAATGGTAAAGATGCCATTAATGCAATTGATGATGTAACTTGTGCAATTACTGCTGATTTTGGCACTAAGGTTTTGATAAGAGCCAATAATGTAGGTTATCAACCTGCAGTAATTAGCCTTGGTGGCATTACTTTTCAGGTAATTGCTAGTGATGGTCGACCCTTACCAATCCCCTTAAATGTCACAGAATTATTGGTAACAGCAGGTGAGCGTTATGATCTATTGTTGACGATGCCGGGTGCTTTTGATGGTTTGGCAACTATTTCCTATAGAGATATTAGAAATAAAAGCACGTTGGGAACTGTACAAACACGCATTAAAGATACCTCAAGTGACTTTATTTTCAATAGTAGTTTTGAGGCAGGGGAGTAAATTATGTATAAAAAATCAAACACTTCAATATCACGTAGAAATATTCTCAAAGCAGGTGCATCAGCTGCATTATTTTCTATGAGTGGTCTTACACTCTTTTCTCCTCGTGTAAATGCAGCGACGATCATATACAATTTTGTTGCTGAGTCCTATGTTAAAACTATGGTAGATGGTGTGAACATTACTGCATGGCGTTTTCGTGATCTTGATGGAACGACCTCGGGACCAGGTGATTTGTCGGCAGGAATTGTGGCACAATCAGGCGATACAATCGTGGTAAACCTTACTAATAATCTAACAACCTCAATTCAATTCGACATGCCTGGTGTTTTGGAAAATCAAGCTGTTATTAATCCAGGAGCTTCAATAACTTATAATATTGCAGCGCCAGAGGCGGGTAGTTATTTATTTAGAGATAATAAAATTGCAGAATTTGGACAAGCTATGGGATTAATTGGTCCAATGGTTATTTTGCCAAGTAATGGTTCTCAGACTTTGTACGATGGCGGGCCTGCTTTTGATAGACAATACACTTTGGTTCTTAATGATTTTGATGACCGACTAAATTCAGCCACAGCAAATGGCCAGAGTTATGATTTGAATAACTTTGAAGCCAATTACTACTTCGTTAATGGTTTATCTTACCCCAATACATCCACTGATGTGGATACCAAAATAGCCATGAGTATGGGTGAAGATGTTGCAATTCGTTTTATTAACGGCGGGCTATTAACACATTCCATGCATTTTCATGGTTATCATGTCAGAGTGATATCGCGTGATAGAGTGCCAGTTACAGATATTATTGACAAAGATACTGTTGTAGTAAACCCTGGAGAATGTGTAGATGTAATTTTACCCGTCAATCAATTAGGGAAATTTCCATTGCACACTCATTATATTCCTGCAGTAACAGCTAATGGCGTTTATGTTAATCCCTATGGTGGTTCATTGTTGATATTAGATGCAACATAATTTATTAGCAGTTTATCCTCAGTATTACCTCTGATTCATGAAGATGATTAATCTAATGATTCCATAGAATAGGAAAAGATCCTATTCTATGGATTTATTGAACTATTTACTAAATTTTAATCTCTTGGGGTTAATTCTCCGCAGCTTGCTGCGTTTAATATAAATTCTACTTTATTCATTTTTTTTTAGTTACCTTTGTTTTTAGTGTTTTACCCAAATCCCGATATAGAAATGCGTTTGAGAGTGCAAGTAACGGATGTGCATAGGAAATTAAGAAAAACTAAAGTCACCTCATTGGTGATGAAGCTTTTTCTGGGTTTTCTAGGTGCATTAAGGACTTGTGCTATCATCGTACTTTCTATATCGGGATTTGGGTATAAGATAATACATGATATTTATCTTGAGTTTAAATACACAATATTAGTGTAATTTAAGTGATGCCAGTCACAAAAAAGAAATGATTTAAAATATTCTATGTTTTCTATTGGGTCATCTTGTTATGGTGGCTTTATTAAATATCAGTAAATAGAGTGAAATTATGTGCTTGCGCTATGAATGACTAATAAAACCACTTAATTGTAGGAAATTTGCCATAGTCATGATGTATAGGTAAGTGTATAATTAACACAAATTTAATATTGATGGGGAAAGTCGATGAAAAAATCTATAATATACAAAACATTAAACATTCTATTATTCTTATGTGTTTCATTTAATGTAATGGCGCAAAGAGATTTAGTCTTTACAAGTGCAGTTGCTCCTGTAACGACAGTTTCTACATCACAACAGTTTTCAATCACTTATACTTTGACTAATGCTGCAACTTCTATTTCTACATTTGGTGATGGTATTACTCTGGATGTTGCGTACAATCCAGATATGGCAACAATAGATTTTAGTTATGTATCATTTTCATCTGCTGATACCTCTTGGCAAGGCTGTGTTGCACAGCCGGTATCGATTCCTGGCGTTGCTTTGACTTTTGGAGTTAACTGTTTATACCAAGGAAATTTATCTCCTGGCCAGTCAACTTCTATTACTGCAAATTATCTAGTTTCGGGTTCAACAATAGCTGGTAACTATAGTTTTGAAGCTCTTGCTAGTGATGTAGGTAGTTTTGAAACAGATTTCACTAATAATCGAGCAACAACAGTTATGACTGTCTCGGCAGCTGCTGTGGCTGATTACCAGCTTCAAGTTTTATCACCAAACCCTCTTGCAATTGATACAACCCCTGGAATAGACCCAATTATTTTTCAGTTGGATCTATTAGGAGCAACTGGATTTGGTAGCAGTGAATTCGTTGATATTACGGTGCCAGCAGGTTTTACTTTGGGTAATTTCAATATGGTTAATGCCCCTGGATTTACAGGTACTGCTACATGGACTTGTATTGTTAATACTGCTCCCAATTGGCAATGTTTTAATTCAGCAACTGGAGGGGGTATGAATGCAGGAGATAGTGCAATTATTAATGCAGATATTCTCACCCGTCCAAGTACTGCTGGTGGACCACATCCTATTGTTGCTAATATATTTGACTCAATCTCTCCTGCAGGGAATACTGCTATATTGAATGTTAATGTTAATAACCCAGCACCAGATTTACAGTTAAATACCTTAGCAGACCCTGGTCCTATCAATACTTTTACACCTAATGTTACTACTTCTTTTCAACTTGAGAATATGAATTCTACTATTGCATTGGAATCTGATGTGAAGTTAGAAGTGACCTTTGATAACAATAACTTTACTTTTAATACTGCTACAATATTGCCTCCTTTATGGAATTGTGGTTTGACTATGGCGAATACTGTGACATGTGATTGTACAGGTCCATCATGTGCTTCAGGCATTGGATTAAATACCCAATATAATTTTGGTTTAGACTTCACATCAAATATACCCACACCTGCAGGAACTTACGTTTTTGGTGCTGGACTCATTTATCAATCAACACCAATATCTGGCGTCGCTTCAAGTCAAACTGTTACAATTGGCTTAGCACCAACAGATTTTTCGATAATAAAAACAGCAGAAGATGGCGTTGGAAATATTGTAAGTAATGTTAGTGTTAATGACTCTTTTATTTATAAATTAGCCATACAAAATTCAGGTATTGATGCTCCTGTAAATCAAGTCAAAGTAATAGATGTTTTACCTGCGGGTGTAAATTTTTCTGGCATTGTGCCAACTCCTGCTGGATGGAGTTGTACAGCATCTGGTGCTGGTAATAAGACTATTGAATGTATTAATTCGGTGCCACTGATCTCAGGAGCAACTTCTAGTGAGATAATTATTCCTGTAACCGCTGGAAGTACCACTGGTTCTGTTACGAATTCTGCAAATGTTACACCTGTATTCGGAAGTTTTTTTACTGATTTTGTTACTTCGAATGATTCTAGTGATGCTGTAATTTCAGTAAATGCAGCAGGAAGTACATTAATTATTGCAAAGACGGCTAATCAATCCAGCTATGTTATAGGTGATGATGTTGTGTATACAATAACTGTTGAAAATACGTCAGTTTCAAATAGTATTTCTGATTTGGAAATTTCTGATTTATTACCGGGCAATTATCTTGATCTTAATCTGGCAAATGTTTCAGTTACGGCTAATAATTTAGTTGGTACATCTGTATTTACTTGTACATTTGGGGCGGTGATAGATACGGCTTCTTGTGATAATCTTGCATCAACAGGAAGTTTGTTTAATCCTGGAGATAAAGTGGAAATTGTAATTACAGCAACTGCAACTGCAGTCGGCACAGCTATAGCAAATACAGCAAGTTATTCAAGCACATCATTTGGATTAAATGGCACTTCAAATACTGCTTTAATAAATATTACGACTACTCCACCACCAACTCTCGGCACTACATCTCTAAGCGTACAAAAATCAGCTTCACAAAATGGTGTACAAGTCAGTGAAGTGGAAAAGGGTTCATCATTTCAATATGAAGTGGTGATTGCTAATACTGGTAATTTTGGAGTCAGTAGTCTCAGTGTCATTGATTCGATGCCTGCTGGAGTTGTTGTTGATAATATTGTGACACCTACTGGGATGACTTGTAATAATCAAGGGCAAACTTATAACTGTAACTATAGTCAAATTTTGCCAACGAACGCATCATTACAAGTGATTTATAATGTAACTGATATGAGTGATGTAAATACAATATCTTTGTTGAATAGTGTCAGAGCAATTAGTGCAAATGCACCAGAAAAATCGGATGAAGTTGTGGTTAATTTAACAGGTTCAAACACGAACCCACCACCAAATCCAACTCCGAACGCTCAATACACGCTCGAAATACAGGATGATATTGACCCAGTTCAGCAAGGCGAGAATTATAATTATATTGTAACAGTTACAAATACAGGAACTGTAGTGCTGAATGCAATTGATATAAATGTCTTATTGCCACAAGATTTAACAGTTAATTCTACTAATACAAATGGAGTAGCCTGTTCAACAATAGCTGTAGGATTACGTTGCATCGCGAATGAGGGGTTGTCGATGAATCCAGGTGAACAACTAGATGTTGTTGTTGTCAATGTGGTATCACAAAGTTTCTTTGGAGATGTGTTAGTTGAGGTACAAGCAAACACAACAAGTACAACAATTATATCAGATGATGAAGCGACTACAATACTTGAAAATATTGCCATTCCTAAAGCTGATTTATCAATAGCTGTACTCAATACTCAAATAGTGACTCAGGGTGGTCAAACTAACTTCGATGTTTCTATTGACAATCTTGGATTTCCTGCATTGAATCCAAGAGTTAGTATTGGGTTATCTGGATTAATTGATACTATTCAAGTCTTAGAAAATGAATTTTGGACATGTGATGTTGCTGGATTAAATGTGAACTGTCAGTATAAAGGGACTTCTATGCCTTTTGAACAGAACTCTCTAATTCATTTTAATTTAGATTTATCACGCATTAGCACGCAATTTGAAAATATAGTTGTTGTTGCAACTGCAGAATCCGATACGGAAGATGATTTTATAGGAAATAATACGGCTACGGCTACTATTAGTGTCAACCCTACACCAACAGAAGGAGAAATCCTATCTGCACTTAGCTCTGCCTTAGATGGAAAGGGAAATCAACAAGTAAACCGTGCTATACAAAATGTTGCAAGTTATTGTGAGGTGAGTTATTTCATGGCACTAGAAGGGTTATGTTCTGAATTATACCATACCGCTCTGGATGGTGATGGTGAGACGATTAATAATGTAATGGAACAAATAACGCCTAATGAGGTTATTGGCCAGTCAACTTCAATTGCAGAAATTGCTACCGCTCAATTTAGAAATATTGGTTCACGCTTGTCTCAATTACGTACAGGCGGAGGTTCAGGGTTTAGTTCAGCTGGATTAAATGCAACTTATGGTAATGGTAGCTTACCACTTGGAATGTTGACTTATTTAAATAAATCAGCAGATGAATCATCGAATATAGATGTCAAAAATGATTTTATTTCACCTTGGGGTTTCTTTGTTAATGGTACCGTTTCAATGGGTTCTCGTGATGCAACAGGTCGAGAACTTGGCTTTGATTTTGATTCCTATGGTTTAACAGCAGGTGTGGATTATCGTTTATCAGCTAATAAAGTGGTTGGTGTTGCTTTGGGTTATGCTAATTTTGATTCAGATGTTGATGGGCAAGCTTCACTTGCTTCAACGGGTGTAACATTGACTGGTTACGGATCATTTTATGTCAATGATAATTTTTATGTTGATGCACGTATCAGTATGGCTAAACCTGATTTTGATCAATCACGAAATATTGATTTTACTCTTGGTGAAACAACTATTTCAAGAGTGGCTAATGGATCAACTTCTAGTAGCCAATATTCAGTTGCTATGAGTGCTGGTTATAATTTCTATAAAAATTCTTGGAATATCACACCAAATGGTTCATTCCGATACATCAAAACTTCAATTGATGGATTTACAGAAACTGGTGCAGGTGGCTTTAATTTTAGTTATTCGGACCAAGATTTAGAGTCAATGATTTGGTCTGCAGGTATTAAAGTGTCAAAAGCAATTAGTTTGAAAAATGGTGTTATAACACCTCAATTTGATTTTGATTACAATTATGAAAGTTTGAATGATGGCAATGATATAGAAGCGCGATTTGTTGCAGCTCCTTTAGGTGAAATATTTATTATTGAAACAGATTCACCTGATCGAACTTATGGTTCTGCAGGTCTAGGTTTTGCCTATATATCATCCAATGGTAAGCAAGCTTACTTTAACTACAGAAGCGTACTTGGGCTGCAAGGATTTAGTCGAGGAACATTTAATCTGGGTGCGAGATTTGAATTTTAATTTTAATTTAAGTCTCCTATCTTAAATAATGGGGAACACTATGAAAAACAAGAATATAAAAACACATAAACTATCAGTGATTGGCTTCCTTAGTATTATCATTATTGGTAGCGGGGTACCTATTGATGAATCTGTCGCACGTGGTAAAATCACACCCGATCAATTATATATTGTCGATTGTTTGTTACCACCTCAAATACGACAATTAGGTTCAAACTATACCTATATGGCACCTCGTAAACCCGCTCGTCTTAGTGCGCGTGATTGTGCAGTAAGGGGCGGGGAATATGTGGCTTATGATAAAGCCAGTTTTTCAAGTGTTGCCAAAATGTGGTTGCCTGAGGCACAAGGAGGAAGCCCGAAAGCTCAATCTTATCTTGGTGAATTGTACGAAAAAGGCTTAGGTGGAACACCAGATTATAAATCAGCAGCACTATGGTATCAAAAAGCTGTAGACGAAGGATACACGCCTGCCATGTTGAATTTAGGCAATCTTTATGAGCAAGGCTTAGGTGTTGTACAAGATAAAACAAAGGCTATCAATCTGTATAGACAAGCCTCTGGAATTACGAATTCTAAATTAGAGATTGTAACAGAGCAAAATTTAAGAGAGCGAAGAGCAAAAGAACACCAAAGGATTCAATTATTAAAACAAGTTTCTGGATTGAGAAAACAATTGTCAGAAGTTAAAAATGACTACGATTTAACTAAGCGTTATGTTGAGCAATCAAATATTAAACTTAAAGATTTACAAGTACAGCTTAAAAATAATAAAGGTAATAACTCTATATTAAAAAAAATAGCAGATTTAAAAACTGAATTAAATAAGAAAAATAATGAATTAACAAAACAAAACAAGGTGATAAATACACTAGTAACAAAAGTAAGTGAACAAGCAACACGTGATGATGTAGCACAAAATACCAAAGAATCAGGAATAAGTATCTTAAACCCAGATGTGTTTCTAACACGAGGGATAAATACCATGGCAATGCCTGCTGATGCAGTTAGATTTAAGTTTATGGCAAGTGTCACGCCGCCAGAGGGAGTTGTAGCACTCAAAGTTAATAATACGGATTATACCGCAAACATGACAGATGGCGGAGTATTTGAAAGTTCAGTTGAATTAAAGAATGGGGATACGCCCGTAAGTATCGTAGCTATACGTAAAGACGGCACACGCAATATTGAACAGTTTGTTGCTATTAGAAATCAGTTTAAACCAGTAAAAGCACGTAAATTTGATGAGTTATTTACACGCCGTTTACGCAATGATTTAGGTGATTACTTTGCATTAGTGATTGGAAATGACAAGTATGATGATTTGGATGATTTACAAACAGCATCTTCAGATGCCAAGGAAATTACCAAAATATTAAAGAAACGTTACGGTTACAAAGTTAAGTTGTTAATTAATGCAGATAAGTTAACCATGCTAAAAGCATTGAGTGAATACAACAAAAAGCTTGGTAAGTTTGATAATTTAATGGTTTATTATGCAGGTCATGGTTTAATTGATGCCAAAACAAAAGAAGGATACTGGATACCAACTGATGCTTCTTCAACAGATAAATCTACATGGATTGCGAATAAAAGAATTAGTGATTTTATGGCTAATATGAAAGCAAAGCATGTAATGGTTGTTGCAGATTCCTGTTACTCAGGTACATTATCTGGTTCTGCAATTTCTCCTCTGCCTGATGATGTTGCAAATGAAGATATTTTATTCACTTCTCGTGTTAAGGCTAGAACTGTACTAACTTCCGGTGGTTTACAACCAATCCTAGATAGTGGTGGTAATGGGCATTCAATATTTGCATCTGCATTTATTGACACCTTAAATGAAAATGATGGTGTGATGGAAGGTTACCGTTTGTATAAAGCCATGAGTCAACAAGTTAAATTGCGTTCAAGTTTAGCCGGTTTGGAACAAGTGCCTGAATACAGTGCTGTGCAACATGCAGGACATGAGGGCAGTGAGTATTATTTCTTACCCAAGAAGTTTTAGTTTTTAAAAAAAATAAAACAAAAAAAGGTTGGACTGTCCAACCTTTTTTTTGTCTTTCCTAAAGCCATTTAGACTTAATTCATCTTGTGAATAGCGCGTTTATCAACACTAAGAGCAGCTTCATGAACTGCTTCAGATAAAGTTGGATGAGCATGAATGATTCGTGCTAAATCCTCGCTACAACCTTGAAACTCCATAGTCACAACGCACTCTGCAATAAGTTCGGATGCATTAGCCCCTACGATATGTGCTCCTAATAAAGTGTCAGTCTCTTTATCTGCTAATAATTTCACCATGCCTTGTGGCTGGTTCATGGCAACGGCTCGCCCAATAGCAGCAAAAGGGAAAGTGCCGACATTATACTCAACACCTTCGTCTTTAAGTTGTTGTTCTGTTTTACCAACCCAAGCCATTTCTGGTTCAGTGTAAATAACCCAAGGAACGGTATTAAAATCTATATGCCCATGTTGACCTGCGATGCGTTCAGCTACGGCAATTCCTTCTTCACTGGCTTTGTGTGCCAGCATTGGGCCTCGTACTACATCGCCAATTGCCCAGATGTTATTTGCTGTGGTTTGGCATAAATCATTGACTTGAATTTGACCACGGTCAGTTAGTTCAACACCACAATTATCACCAAGCAGGCCTTCTGTATTAGACTTACGGCCTACAGCAACCAATAACTTATCAAATATTTCTTTGGATTGTTCACCATTTTTCTCAAAAGTGACCTCGACTTTACCATTGACAATGTCAGCAGCTTTGACAAATGTTTTTAAGCGAATATCCATTTTTTGTTTTTTAAACTCACGTCCAGCAACTTTAGCAATGTCAATATCTGCAGCAGCAAGTAAAGAGTCCATCGCTTCAAAAATAACTATATCAGAACCAAGACGTCCCCAGACACTTGCCATTTCGAGTCCAATAACACCCGCTCCAATTATCCCTAATTTTTTAGGAGTCTCGCTGATATTTAATGCACCAGCATTATCGACTATTAAATTGTTGTCAATAATGACATTAGGAATTGAAAAAGGTGTTGAACCTGTAGCAATGATAATGTTTTTTGCTGTAACGGTAGTGGTTTTATCACCTTGGGTTAATTTAATCTCACCATTACCCATCAATGTGCCAGTGGCATGAGATGCTTTGACTTTGTTTGCTTTAAACAAACCAGCTATACCTCCTGTGAATTGCTTAACAATCGCATCTTTTCTGCCAATCATTGTATTGACATCAATTTTAGCATTTTCAAAACTAATGCCGTGATTGTGGTAGTCATGTTGCATGTGAGCAAAGTTTTTTGAGGAATCAAGTAAAGCTTTTGAAGGAATGCAACCTACGTTTAGACAGGTTCCACCAAGAGCGGGCTTATCATCTTTGCCAATAAAGTTATCTACACATAAAGTGCTCAATCCTAATTGTGCACAGCGAATAGCTGCTACATAACCACCGGGCCCGCCGCCAATAACGACTACATCATATTGATTTGACATTATACTCTCTCCTAAAGGTTAAGTAATAAACGAGCAGGATCTTCCAACGCGTCTTTGATAGCAACTAAGAATAAAACTGCATCCTTTCCGTCAATAATGCGGTGGTCATAAGTCAAGGCAATATACATCATTGGACGTGCAACAATCTCGCCATCAATGACAACTGGACGTTGTTTGATTGTATGCATACCTAAAATAGCACTTTGTGGTGCATTTAAGATTGGTGTTGACATTAATGATCCAAATGAGCCGCCGTTTGTAATCGTGAATGTGCCGCCTTGTAAATCATCCATTGCTAATTTGCCGTCACGGGCAGCAATGGCATAATTACGGATTCCACCATCAATATCTGCTAGCCCCATTGTGTCTGTGTATTTCAATACAGGAACAACCAAACCACGAGGAGAAGCAACTGCTATTCCGATGTGGTGATTTTTGTTATAAATAATATCAGTGCCTTCGGTAGCAGCATTGATGATTGGAAATTTCTTTAATGCTTCAGTTGCTGCTTTAACAAAGAATGACATTAATCCAAGTTTAACACCATGTTTTTCAATAAACTCTTCTTTGTATTTTTTACGAATCGCCATCACCGCATTTAAATCAACCTCGTTAAATGAAGTGAGCATTGCAGCAGTAGATTGAGCCTCAATCATGCGATTTGCAACCATTTGGCGCAAGCGGCTCATTGGTACGCGTTCTGTCGTAGGTGTGTTGGCTACATCGAGTGCATTTGGTTTGGTGATTCGTCCACCACGACCTGTACCTGTAACTTGTGAAGCATCAATACCATTTTCACTCATTATTTTACGAGCAGCAGGTGATGCGCCTGTTGTGTTTGTTTGAGCAGTAGACACACTTGCTGTAGGTGCTGGTGCAGCAGCAGGTGTTACAGGAGCTGCAACTACTTCTTCGGGAGCTACTTCTTCTGCTGGTGCTTCGCCTTCCTCAAATTTAGCTAATATTTGATCAGATAAAACTGTTTCTCCTTCACCTTGGATGATTTCTTTTAAATAGCCATCAGTGGGAGCAGGGACCTCTAAAACGACTTTATCTGTTTCTAAATCGACAATGTTTTCATCTCTGGCTACAAAATCACCAGGTTGTTTGTGCCATGTGGCAACGGTTGCATCAGCTACTGACTCAGGAAGAACAGGAACTTTAATTTCAATACTCATTTTTTACTCCGCATCGATGTTTGAACCACGTTGCCCATTAATGGCTTCGTGAACTAATTGTGTTTGTTGTTTAGCATGAACTTTTGATGAACCTACCGCAGGAGAGGGCGAATGCGCTCGTCCAGCATAATGTAAGAACTTATTACCATGCTTGTGATTTTTAATACAATATTTTAAATGGTGGCGAATTTGAAACCATGCCCCTTGGTTGATAGGTTCTTCTTGGCACCAGATAAAGACTTTGCAGTTCTTATAATTGTTTATGTAACTGATTAATAGCTTACGTGGGAATGGATAGAGTTGTTCTACACGTAAAACAGCTATTTTTTCATTAGGGGTGGCTTCTAATTCATTGATAATGTCATAATATACTTTGCCTGCACATAAAATAACACGTTCGACTTTATCATCTTCTACACGTCTATCAGGAATTACATTTTGGAATTCGCCCTCAAGTAACTGTGACTTATCCGATGCTGCTCCTTTATATCGCAATAAGCTTTTAGGAGTCATAACTATCAAAGGTTTGCGTACTTTACGTAACATTTGTCTGCGCAACATATGAAACATTTGTGCAGGTGTTGAAGGCATACACACTTGCATATTATTAACAGCGCATAATTGTAAATAACGCTCTAAACGAGCCGATGAATGTTCGGGTCCCTGACCTTCAAAACCATGAGGCAAGAACATAACTAGTCCACAGAAACGCCCCCATTTGGCTTCACCAGAGGAAATAAATTGATCAATAACTACTTGTGCACCATTAGCAAAATCACCAAATTGTGCTTCCCAAACAATTAAAGCGTTGGGTTCAGATGTTGCATAACCGTATTCAAAAGCTAACACTGCTTCTTCTGATAAGACAGAGTTAATGATAGAAATGCGTGCTTTACCATTTTCTAAACTCTTAAGGGGCATATAGGATTCATCTTGGTTAACATTATGAATTACTGCATGTCGATGAAAGAAGGTTCCACGTTGTGAATCTTGCCCATCAATTCTGATTTGGTAGCCGTCATTTAGTATGCTGGCATAAGCCATCGTTTCAGCAAAACCCCAATCCATCTTTAATTCACCATTCATCATCTTAATTCGATCTTTGTAAATCTTACTAATACGATTATGTGGTTTGAAATGTTCAGGAATACTAGTGATTGCTTTAGATAGCTGTGTAAAATCACTTGAACTTATTGAGGTATCTACCTTGTCAGAAAGGTGCCCTCCAATAAAAGGAGACCAATCCACATGGTGTTCGTCTTTATGCATGGCTTTAGATAGTTCAACCACAGGGCGACCTTCATCCAAAGAGTCACGATAACCTTCGATGAGAACCTCTGCATGCTCTTTGAAAATAGTTCCTTCGGCAATTAATTTATCGGCATAAATTTGGCGGGGTGAAGGGTGCTTTTTAATTATTTTGTACATGATTGGTTGTGTTGCAGAAGGCTCATCTGCTTCATTGTGACCGTGTTTACGGTAGCAGACTAAATCAATAACCACATCTTTGTGAAATTCTTTACGGAAGTCAGCAGCCATCTTAGTGATAAAAGCAACAGCTTCAGGGTCATCGCCATTAACATGGAAAATAGGTGCCTGAACCATCTTGGCTACTTCTGTACAATAACCAATAGTGTCTTGGTCTAAAGCATGTGTGGTGGTAAAGCCAATTTGATTGTTGATTACTATATGTAAGGTTCCACCAACAAAATAGCCCTCATCTTGTGACATGTTGAACAACTCCATGTTGACACCTTGGCCTTCAATAGCGGCATCGCCATGAATGAGAACAGGCAAAACTTGCTTGCCAAAGACATCATTATTACGCCTAAATTGACGCGCTTTTGCAGAGCCTAAAACCACTGGGTTGATGATTTCTAAATGGGATGGATTAAATGCCAAGGCGACATGAACATCTCCAGCTTCGGTCGGTATGTCTGATGAAAAGCCCATATGATATTTCACATCACCAGAATTTACATTGTCGTACTCTTTGTCGTAAATCCCATCAAATTCTTTAAATAAATCTTGAGCAGATTTACCTAAAGTATTAACAAGCACATTCAAGCGTCCACGATGAGCCATGCCGATGACAATTTCTTTAATGCCTTGTTTTCCAGAATGCAGAATCAATTCATACAGCTGAGGAATTAACGAGTCTCCACCTTCAAGAGAAAAACGCTTTTGTCCAACGTATTTTGTATGGAGGTAACGTTCCATGCCTTCTGCTTTAGTTAACTCTTCCAATAAACGGTGCTTTTCATCCTCATTGGTGGGAAATTTATCTTGTACTGACTCAATGCGCTGTTGAATCCATTCGCGTTGTTCAATATCGTTGATATGCATATACTCATAGCCGACATGTTTAGTGTAGGTGTTTTTAAGTAAGATGATTATATCTTTTAGTGTCATGCGATTATTGGCAACCAAAGAACCTGTCGAAAAGGTGGTCTCCATATCTGAATCGACTAAATTGTGGTAATTAGGATCTAAATCAGGAACTTGTGGGCGAGGACGATAATTGATTGGATCAACATCAGCTTGTTTGTGCCCAGCCACACGGTATGAATTAATTAGACGAAGTACAGCCGCTTCTTTTTGCAAATCTTCAGCAGAATGCATGGCAGCTTCTGCCATCGGTGGTAATTGTGCTGCTGCTTTAAATTGTTCTAGGATAGGTAAATGACGTATATCTTTACCTGTATTATTTGTTAATTTATCAAAAACTATTTGAAGTTCAGCAGAAACGCTGTTTCTATCGACTAAATAATCATCGTAAAAGGACTCTAACCAACTGGAGTTAGAACCAAAAAACTGTGAAGACTGCTGTTGTGTTTTTATCCAAGATGCCACTTTATTACCCTTGTTAAATAAATGAGAATTTTATATTACTCTCTGTAATCACTTTTTTCTGTAAACACATGTACTTGAATACAGAAAAGTTTAGAACCGTTATTATAACTAAATAACGAATTTGATTAATTAAAAAGCGATTTAATTACAAAAATAATCAGATAATTCATCAGAAAAATAGGCTAAGGCATTTTTGATTGGCAATGGTATTCCGCCACCATGTGCGCATAAGGACCCTTGTTCTAATGTATCGAGTAAATCAGTAAATAACTCTTTATCAATTTGTTGTTTATTTCTAATGGCGGCTAAGAGTAATTCTTTCCCTCTTTTGGTTCCTAGGCGACAGGGAAAACATTTGCCACAACTTTCATAAGCGGCAAACTCCATAAGATGGTGTAGGTATTTAATCATGGGGAAATCAGTAGGAATAGCAACTACCGAAGCATGTCCAAGAAGAAAACCGTGGTGAGAAAATGATTCAAAATCCAGTTGTAAGTCATTGACTTTATGGATAGGAATAATGCCACCTAAAGGACCGCCAATTTGTACTGCTTTAATTGCTTTGGAAAATCCTTTTCCACATTGTTCAAAGATATCCTGCAAAGATGTGCCCATTTCAACTTCGTAAATTCCTGGATTATTAAAAGAAGAATCCAGTGAAACTAATTTTGTTCCTTTGGATGTGCTTGTACCAAGGGCATTGTAAAAACCACCTCCTTTGCTGACAATACTATAAAGGCTAGCTAATGTTTCAACGTTATTAACAACAGTCGGCTTATTAAATAGCCCTTGCTGAGTTGGGAAGGGTGGCCGTACTCGGACTTCGGGACGCTGGCCTTCAATTGAATTTATCAAAGCCGTTTCTTCACCACAAATATAGGCCCCTTGCGCTGAAATAATTTTAAATTTAAAGTCAAATCCTAATGATTCAATAAAGGGTTGAAGGGCTTGGATGCTCTTTTTAATTACTGCTATTGATTCAGGGTATTCCGCACGAATATATAAAACACCATAATCAGCACCAATAATATAGGCCGAAGTTAGCATGCCAAATAAGACCAAAAGCGGTTGTTGTTCGAGCAAATACCTGTCCGAATAAGCACCGGGGTCTCCTTCATCGGCGTTACAAATAATGTACTTTTGATCTGATTCTTCATTCATTGCCGACTCAAGCTTAAAGCTAATAGGAAAACCAGCACCACCACGACCGCGAAGATTGGATTTCTTAATTTCATCTAAGGCTTTAGATTGCCCTTGGTTCACAAGCTCTTGGAAAGTCGATTTGAATTGTTGAATGTCCAATGCTTGGTTGGTTAAAACACTAACGCCAAGACTGTTAACCTGATAGTTATCGTTAATACCTTCTTTTGATTCCAATGCGGCACTAATTTGCTCTGAATTCAGTCCTGAATAATTTTTACCTTGGTAATGAAAAGCAGAATTCTCATGGCAATGCCCAAGACAAGTCATGTGACCAATTTGAGATGGGGTAAAGTGTTGTTTTAGCAGTCCTAAAAGCTTATCCTGAGTCCCTGCACACAAACATGCGGAACCATTACAGACATAAACTTTTTTATCTCTATTGTCTTCTTTTAAAAAATCATAAAAACTTACCGTACCAGTCACGGAAGCCTTACCAATAAGAAACTCTTTGGCAATAGCCTCTTTATCAGGATTAGTAGCTAAGTTCTCAAACAAATTGTTTTCTAAGCCTTGTCGAGCAGATAATTCAGATATATTTTTTGACATGAGTCGATTAATATTTGGAATAGATACATTATACTATTTTACGATGACGTTGTTTAGTTATTTTAGAAAACAGTGTTTGAAACCAATGTTGAAATTAATTAAGTTGAACGTGCATCATAAAATTGTTGTGCTACAATCATTATTTATCAATTATTAAATATATTTATATGAAGTTAATAAAATACACCTGTTTGCTAATTTCCTTTCAACTAGTTATTTTTGACTCGTTTGCTAAGGAGGTTGAACCAATAATTTATGTTAGAAATGTTATATATGTTGAGACGGAACAGGCTGCTAATCAGTTAATTGATGAATCACAAGTAATCAATGATATTACAATAGTGAAAGAATTACCTACGGACATTAAATCAATTTTCTCAACTCGAATCACTAGTACAGACTTGACTAATGATTTTCCTCCTCCTGATTTGAATTTACTTAAATACTTTGGTAAAGGCTTAAATAAAAAACAAGCTGATAAGGTACAACTGTATAAAGCAGCTATTGTAGTTGATTTTGCTTTTCCTTTGAGTCTTCGTAGTAAGGGATTAATAATTGCTTATGAAAATGCATATGATTTTGCAAAAAATTCCGATGGTTTTATTTGGGACTCTGAAACTAGAGAACTTTTTACTCCAGAAGTATGGAAGAAAAAAAGAATTGATGCATGGACTGACCAAATTCCAATAATAAACTCGCAAATTGTAATACATGCTTATCAAGCAGAAAATGGAGTTAGGGCAATAACTCTTGGAATGGCTAAGTTTGGATTGCCTGATATTGTTGTTGAAAATCTTGCGTGGTCATTAAATTCATCAATGAGTGATTTAATGATTTTGGTAGCTCAATCCATGGTTGAAGGCTTGCAACCTGAAGGAAGTAAACTTACTATAGAGATAGAAAAATTAAAAGATAGCTCATATAAAACCAATTTGATTTCAACTTTAAATGAAAATACCAAAAGAAATTTAATTATTTTTTTTAAATCAGGTGAATGGGAAGAAGGAGATCCTGAGAACTCTCTAATTCAATTACTATTTAATGATTTTGAAGGATCAACAGACAAAGAAAAACAAGTAAAACTACTTTCAAGTATCTTTGGATGGAAAGATGATATTTCGTATGTTGAACATAATAATCAAATTCTTGAAGCAAGCACTAATGCAAAAAAACTACTTCCTAATTTAAAAAAGAAATTTATAAGTGGCTTTGCTCCTGGTGAGTTTCTTTTATTAAAAGCTCCTTTTGAAACACCTGATGGCACTAATGAGTGGATGTGGGTTGAAGTTATGTCTTGGAAAGGTGATATAATTCATGGTTTGTTGAAAAATGAACCTTACAATGTTCCCAATTTAAAAGCAGGTACACAAGTGATAGTTAATCAAGGAGACATATTTGATTATATACATGAATTTTCAGATGGAACTCGTGAAGGTAATAAGACTGGTGATTTAATTAGAAAATACCAATCTAATTAATTATTTAGTATGAAAATCAGAAAAATAAAAGTAAATAAATTCACTCTTAATGATAATGCTAAGTTTAAGGATTCAGTTGCCATCGAATCTCCTTTAGAGATTCGTTTAAGTCATGATGCGAGTAACTTTCAAACACTGGCTATCACTTTATGTACACCGGCTGATATCGAAGATTTGATTTATGGACAGTTGTATACCGAAGGCATTATCGCACACAGAACGGATGTTAAAACGATAATGATTTTTGATAATGAGCTCGGTTTAGTGGCTGAAATAATACTTGTAAAATCAATAAATTATAACAAACACTTAAATAATCATCATGGTATGATTCATGCCAGCTGTGGTTTATGTGGCAAGACTGAAATTGATGACTTGTTGACATTTAAATACCCCAAGTTAAACACAACAGACCAATTCAAAAACAAGTTAAATGCAGAAATTATTTGTTCCTTACCTAATAAATTACTGCAAGCGCAAAAGGCATTTGTGCAAACAGGAGGCCTTCATGCCAGTGCTGTGTTTGATGAGTCTGGTTGTTTGTTAATGGTGAAAGAGGATATTGGCCGGCATAATGCTTTGGATAAGTTGATAGGTTATTGTTTGCAACAGAATTTGTTGCCTTTATCGAATAAAATTATTCTGCTTAGTGGCCGAATTAGTTTTGAGTTGGTGCATAAATCTTTATGTGCTGGCGTAACAACATTAGCCGCTATAGGCGCACCATCTTCATTAAGTGTTGAAATTGCTAATCTAAACAAGTTAAAACTCTTGGGTTTTGTAAAAAAATCTGGTTTCAACCGTTATTAAATTTAATGAGGTCGACTTTACATTATGTTTGAAAAAATAAAAGAACGATTTAAAAAAGCAATAGAAGATGCTAAAAAAAAGCAAATATTGAGCCAAGAACAAATAGCACGTTCTTTTGATGACGACGTTGCAATAAAAACACAATGGACGCCCTTAAAACAAGGTGGAGCTAATTTTAAAACCCATAATTTAATTAAAGTGTCTTCATCGTTATTGAAATACCAGCTATCAATTGGTGCTAAGGTGTTTTTAGGTATTTTTGCTGTTGTTGGTCTAGTGGCTCTTATTGCTGGTATTTATCAAGTAGTTGGAAAAGGAATAAGTAACGGTTGGATTATAGTCTTTTTTGGCATAATATTTTTAATTATTCCAATTTTTTTCTTTAAAATTATGGGTAAGGTTACTATTCTTGACCGATCAATTGGGATGATGTATAAAGGCAATAAACCTCCGAAATTATCTGGTATGCAAGGTGATGGAAAGCTGGTTTATTTGAATGATGTTCATGCTATCCAAATAATTAAAGAATACATCAAAACGGACAAAAACAGTTATTACAGCTATGAGATCAATTTCATCATGAAAGATGCTACACGAGTTAATGTTATAGACTACGGTAATTACAAGCAAATTAAAATAGATGCAATAGAAATAGCACTGTTTATCGGAAAACCATTATGGGATGCAACACAATTTTAAAATGACAATTCAAACAAAAATACTATTATACATTCTCTTGTTCGCCAGTATTTGTGCCTATGGGCAACCACGGGAACGTCCAGAAACGTGGGCAACGCCAATCATAAATGCAGAACTTGAAAATTTTTATAAAGTTTCAGATAAACTTTATCGTTCAGAGCAGCCAGATAAAGCGGCTTTCCAACAATTTCAATCCATGGGAATATATTCGGTTTTGAATTTACGCAAACGCCATAGTGATAGGAATGAAGCAAGAAAAACAAAAATAAAACTCCATCATTTACGCTTAAGTGCCCGTAACCTGACGC
>JAMOMK010000126.1 GCA_027067055.1 Lysobacterales bacterium
TGTGCTAGACCCAAAAAAATTGGCGTCCCCTAGGGGGTTCGAACCCCTGTTGCCGCCGTGAAAGGGCGGAGTCCTAGGCCACTAGACGAAGGGGACGCAACAGTTTCTTTTCGAGTTTAGCCAACTTGATACCTTTTAGATACCTAAGGGAGATGGTGGAGCTAAGCGGGATCGAACCGCTGACCTCAACACTGCCAGTGTTGCGCTCTCCCAGCTGAGCTATAGCCCCTCGAAAGAATGTGCATTATGCTGATAACACCCCTACTCGTCAACTCTTTTTTTCAATTCTTTTGTATTTTTTTAAAAAAGTTGTTCGTTGCATATTTGAGTTGATTGTTTTGGATAAAATTGTGTCCTTTGACCACAATGTTATTGATTTTTTTGCACGACTAATAGCGGTGTAGAGCAAGGCATTTGTTAGTATTTCTAACTCATTGTCATCAGGTAAGGCGATAAGCACATGATCATACTCGGAGCCTTGTGATTTATGAATACTGATGGCGTTAGCATCGACCCAACCATTGATTGCTTCTAAATTTATCTCTATTTCTTTGCCTTCAATAACAAAAGGCACAACCCAGATACCATTACGTTTTTTCAGATTACCTATATCACCATTAAACAGTCCGAGTGTGTAATCATTTTT
This sequence comes from Lysobacterales bacterium, assembly GCA_027067055.1. Lineage (GTDB taxonomy): Bacteria > Pseudomonadota > Gammaproteobacteria > Xanthomonadales > Marinicellaceae > NORP309. Next base: position 647 of record JAMOMK010000126.1, read on the forward strand.
AGTTACCATTATTGGCATATTGTTGTGTAAACCTGCATTATTATAGTTAATCTTTTTTGCCATCTCATTTAACTCGTTGACACTATTAGAGCCAAAGTTAACCGGTGATAGGAGCATGCACGTTTCTGTTTCTTTGATGCCTTCATACCACCTGCTTAATAAGTGCTGCTTTTCTTTTTTATTTTGTGGATTATACAGTGCAAAATTATTGTCGGATTGCAAAGCTATTAAAGAATTAAACTTTCTTTCAATAATGCACTGACACAATTGTGCAATGATTGAATCGTGTTGGAATCGGTAATTTTGTATGAGTTCTACATAGTTTGTGGATTGTGGAGTTTCATCATTCTCTTGGCTGTAATATTTATATAAATCAATACCCTGATTTTGACTGAGTAAATGGCATAAATCGCTAAATATGCTACCTGCTTCGACCGCTGGTAATTGATTTTTGTCACCTATAAGTACCAGTTGTGCTGTAGGTTTTAATGCTAACAATAATGAATCGCTCATAGTGACATCAAGCATAGAAGATTCATCAATGATGACTAAATCATAGGGTAATGGGTTTGTTGAGTTATATTTAAGCTTATTTGTTTCGTGGTTATAACCCAATAAACGATGAATGGTTTTGGCAGGCTTTTGCAACTGTTGCATGCTATGCTCATCAAGAGAAATACCACCAAGTCCTTGACTGATGCTTTGTATCATTCGGTTTGCGGCTTTTCCTGTTGGTGCACTTAATGCAATTTGGCATTTGTGGTTGAGCTGTAATGCCAATAACATTAAACGGATGACCGTGGTGGTTTTGCCAGTACCTGGACCACCGTCAAGAATAAAGCGTGTGTGTCCAAGACTCGATAGACAGGCTTGCCATTGCAAATCCAATCCATCTGGTGTTGATAAATTACAGATTTGCACGACTTCTGCAATAGCTAGTTTTACTTGCTTATTGTCCAGTAGAATAACTGATGAGTTTAAAAAGTCATTGGCAATGTGTTTTTCTAAATTGAAAAAACGCCTAAACCCAGCCAATCCATTATTCACAACGATATAACCTGATTGGCCATCATGACTAATAACTTTATCCTCAATCGGTTCATCATAGCGTAAGGCTGTATGCCCTAATTCTAAGTTTTGTTGTATGGCAACTGCCAACTCTATGACCTGCTGATTATCAGTAAGTGATGAAAAAAATCGTTTGATGAACGGCACGAGACTTCGATTTGCTTTTTTATCTTGCATCAAAACTCTCCACCATCTCTTGAATTAAACTTCGTTCTGGTTTTGTAAAATAGACACCCTGCCCAGCTTCACCATTGACTCCACGGGTAAATAAGTAGGCGACACCGCCAAAGTCTCTGTCGTAATCAAACGATGGATTAATGACTTTAAGGTATTTTACTAATGCCACACAGTACAATAAATACTGCAAATCGTAAAAATGATGTTCAATAGCATTCTTCAAGTCTTTAGTGGTATAATCCTCATAAGAAAAACCCAAAGTATTACTTTTATAATCAACCACATAGAACTTGTTATCATGCTCGAAAACTAAATCAATAAAGCCTGTTAAAAACCCTTGTAAATCGTCTTGTTTAAATATAACTTGCTGATTGCGGTGTTTTGATAACCACTGTTCTATTGTCTTATTTTTAATTGACACTAAAGGCAATAAAAATTCCATTTCATCTAAAGTATTATCCACTTGCGAGAGTCTTGGACCATTTTTCCATAATTGGGTATTTACTATTGTGTGCATTTGTTGTGTTAAGCAGGCATTCCACTGCAGGTTGTATTGACAGATTTTTAGTTGTTTTTCAACTTCAATGGCTATGGTTTCTAAACCATCTTTGAAATCAATATTCTCTAGTATGCTGTGTTGCATGGTTCCACTTGTTGCACCACGTGGAAAGTGAAAATAATTAGTAAATTCGCCTTCTGCTGCCTTTTCATCTAAAGACTCAAAGCTAATTTCTTGTTTACGTGAAAGGGAAGAAAAACTATAAACAGACAAGGGTTTATTAATCATACGGTTAAATTTATTGATACTCAATAAAGGCACGTCAATCTGTAGCGGGCTGGTTATTACCGCTTCTTGTGGTGTAACGATAGCAAAAAGCTTTTCATTATTTGCTATTTTCTCGTACAATTTTGCAATAGGTGTTTCACTAAAGTTCTTATCTTTACAATCAACTCCCAAATAAACTCGGTGTTTCGCGCGCGTAATTGCCACGTATAAAGTGCGCACTATCTCGGCTGAATATTCTATCGCTAAACTTTCTAGCGCTTGATCCGATTGACGCCAATAGATAACGCCTTTATTATCCTTATCATGGGTTGCAACGATGGATTTGAGTACAATTTCTCTACCTGGCGGTTTGTCTTTTACCAAATCAGCATACGGAATAAATACACAATCAAACTCTAAGCCTTTGGATTTATGCATGGTCATGATGGCAATCTTGTGTCCATCACTTTCCAATCGGCGTTTGGCTGTTTCATCTTGTTCAAGTAGTTGTGCATTTTTAATTTCTTTGGCTAAATATTGCGTTATTTGCTTTTCATTTTTACCTAAATCCACTTGCCCTTGAATTAATTGCAATAAATGCATCACATCGGTATAAAGGCGCTCGCCATCCAAACGTTGTAATAAATGAGCAAAAACACCTTTATCTTTGAATAATTCATCAATAACAGAGCTCAAACCCTGTTTTGCTGAATCCAAGCGGTAGTTAATAAATTCTGCAACCATCTTTTTTTTATCGGCTTCTTGCAAGTCATTAAGCGAGACATTAAAAAACAAACCATGCAAACAAGTAAAAATATTTTTTTGACTGGGATAAGCAATGGCTCGAATCAGGTAGTACAATTGTTGAGCCACTTCTGTAGTAAAAACCCCTGCTTCACTCCAGAGGCTCACATTGATGTTTTGACTGAGTAAATAATCATACAGTTCAATGGCTTGTGCATTACTTTTAACTAAAATTGCACTGCTATTTTCAGCAATATTTTCTTCGATTCCATCATGGATTAAATGCGCATTCGCCATAAACGCTTTGAGCTCTTGTGCTAATTGGTATTTGCGTTGTTCTTTAGGACAATTAATCACTGCCACTGGCGGGTAGTCGTCAATAAGTTGTGTATTTTGGATGGGTTTGGGTTTGGATGGGTAAAATTTGAGCCAATCCAGTTTGAAAGAATTTTCAAAATCAAATAGGCTATTACTCGCCGCTAACATCTCTGCGCTACTGCGCCAATTGGTTGCCAAATTAAATCGCTGAGAAGCTTCTACGGCTTGTTTTGCTTGTTCGTAAACAAACACATCGGCCCCACGAAAATCATAAATCGCCTGTTTGGGGTCGCCGACATAAATAATATCGTGCTGTCCATCATCAAAACACCGCTCAAAAATCTCTAATTGCAACAAGTCCGTGTCCTGAAATTCATCCACCATAACTGTCTGCCATTGTTTAGCAATAAGGTCTTGTAATTGCGGATTGCTATTAACAGCTTGGTGAACAATGGTGATTTGATCATCGTATCCATATAAACCTTGTTCTGTTAAGATGTTAGCCAATCCTGCTTGCACAAATTGCCAGCATTCGTACAAATATACCAAAGGAAACTCTTGCAGCCTGCCATAAAATTTTCCAAAGTCATTAAAGAATTCTGGCATAGTTGTTGGGCTTTCTTTTTTGCGTTCGTTTTCTAAAAAATCAAATGTAAAGCGCTCAACAACATTTGTGTTTTTAAAGCTTTTCAAAAACTCACTAAACTCATCATCGTATTTTTTAACTGCTTTTTCGTGCGATTTTAACCCTGCTCTAGGAAATTTTGCTCCAAAACAGCCTGAGAACATGTAATCCAATAGCTCTTCTTTATCCTTTTCCCAAGTCCCGCAAATCTTCTTATACAAATCATCAATAGCTGACACATCAGCAAGTGAATATTGAGGGAAAATATCTCGGTAATGTTTTTTACTTAACAGTCCTGATAATTTCTGAGAAACACTTTCAAGATTTGGAATTTTGGTTAAATAAAGGCTGGGGATTTTGTTTTGCTGTTCACGCCAAAAATCAAGCACAAATTTTTCCACAAATTCACCTTTATCAATCAATTCCGAAAACACGGGTGAGCCACAAGCTTTGTTGTAATCGACTATGATTTTTTGGCAAAAACTATTGATGGTGAATATTGCCGCTTGATCAAAGCAGGCTAAGGCTAATTCAACATACTTGAGACTGGCATCATCGTCCTTATAAGATTGGTACAAATCAAATAATTGCGGGGTATCCGTTTGTGAAACAGCTTTAATGCCCGATAAGTGATTTTTACACTCAATTAATTGCTCACGTAAACGGGTTTTCAATTCAAAAGTTGCTGCCTTTGTAAACGTCAGCACCAAAATTTGTTCTGGTGTGCGTTTTTTCTCAACGATATAGCGCACGTATAAACCTGACAAGGTAAATGTTTTGCCTGTTCCTGCACTGGCTTCGATAAGTTTTTTACCGTCTAAGTTGGCTGTATAAAGGTTAAAGTCCATTTTTCCTCACCTCAATTACATCACATAAGGCATCAATTATTGTTTCAACATCAATGGCATAGTCATAATGGCTTACAAGCGACTTAAAGTATTTCTGTCCTTCGGTAGGGTGAGTAAATTTATCATCTTCAAAGGCTTTTAAGTAAGCTTCTTTAGATTTAACACCCACTTCCTTTGCCTTTATTGTCAAAAAAGCAGGTGGGCAAAAAAGCCACGGCTGAGTGAATGAATTAAGCCAATAACCCACGATTGGTGCTAAGGCTTTGTCATAATCAGATAATGGTGAAAATACCAACACCTTATCTTCAAAGTATAAATAACTGTGGTTGTCCGATTGGTAGCATAGGTGTTTAATCCAATGCTGACAAACTTGTTTAGCTTTGGCTTTTTTGGGGTAAATGGACACCAATTGTTTCATTGCATCGATTTGAATCGAACCAAATATTTTACTGCCATCAATTGTGCATTCAATTAAATGGTTTGTTAAAGACAGCTCGTCTTTTTTATCGTGTAATGGTTTTAGTGAAGCATCTATACTTTGTAGGCGTAATTGACCTGATTTGTTATCAGAAATTATTCCTGTCTTAACGGCTGTGCCCATGCCATGTTCAAAAACAGTGTTTTTTAATTGCCATTGCTCTAATCCATCAGGTTGATAAGTTTCGGCA
>JAMOMK010000127.1 GCA_027067055.1 Lysobacterales bacterium
CTAATTGATACGAAAATAAGAAAAAATTTATGACATGAAATTTTAAATTAATTTAAAACACCGAGGGGAGCACCCGCGTGTGCTCCCGTTGTTTGGTTAATTAAGGTGATTGATAAAATGTTTTTTTAAAATTCACAACCATTCTGACAAACGGTAGGACACATGGGTCCTACCCTACGTAAAAGTTAATAAGAAACCTGATGTCCAGTGGCCCGATGTGTAGTCATTTGTTTTAACGGTGGGGCAAACATGGTTAGTTTCATGCCTTTTACTGCCGCTTTATATTCTTCAATCGTCGGTGTTCTACCCAATACAGCGGATAAAACCACAACAGGCGTTGAGGCTAATAGTGACTCGCCTTTTTTATCAGCTTTATCGGCTACAACACGACCTTGAAACAAACGTGTTGAAGTTGCCATGACGGTATCGCCTTTTTCTGCCTTTTCTTGATTACCCATGCACAGGTTACATCCTGGTCTTTCCAGGTATAAAATGTTTTCATATTTTGTTCGTGCGACATTTTTAGGAGATGTATCATCAAATTCAAAGCCTGAATACTTTTGCAAAACTGCCCAATCGCCTTCTGCCTTTAATTCATCAATAATATTGTAAGTAGGAGCAGTGACTACTAACGGTGCTTTAAATTCGACTTTACCGTTTTGGTCTTCTAGGTTTTTAAGCATTTTAGCGACAATTTTAATATCACCCTTGTGAACCATACAAGAACCGACAAAGCCTAAATCCACTTTCTTTTCGCCTTTATAGTGAGAAAGTTCTCGAATGGTATCATGTGTGTAGCGTTTTGAGACATCTTCATTATTAACATCAGGATCAGCAATCATTGGCTCATCAATGGCATCTAAATCAACAACAAATTCGGCAGAATACTTGGCATTATCATCGGGGGTTAATGGTGGTTTTTTACCTGATGTTATTTCTTCTATGCGATTATTTGCTAAATCAATGAGACCTTGCAAGACTTGTTTTTCATTGTCCATGCCTTTATCAATCATGATTTTAATGCGACTTTTGGCAATCTCTAATGACTCAATAAGCGTCTCATCTTGAGATATACAAACCGAGGCTTTTGCTTTCATCTCGGCAGTCCAATCAGTAAAGGTAAAGGCTTGATCTGCAGGCAATGTGCCAATATGAACTTCTATGATTCTGCCCTGAAAGATATTTTCGCCTTTAAACTCTTTAAGCATTTGCGATTGAGTGGCATGAACCACATCACGAAAATCCATGTGATCTTTCATTGTGCCTTTAAAAGTGACTTTAACCGATTCTGGTATCGGCATACTGGCTTCACCTGTGGCAAGAGCAAGAGCTACTGTGCCAGAATCTGCTCCAAATGCCACACCTTTGGACATTCTTGTGTGTGAGTCACCGCCGATAATTATTGCCCAATCATCAATGGTAATATCATTAAGAACTTTGTGAATAACATCGGTCATTGCTTTGTATTCGCCTTTAGGGTCACGGGCAGTAATTAAGCCAAAATCGTTCATGAATTTCATTAATCTTGGGATATTTGCCTGAGACTTATCATCCCAAACCGAAGCAGTATGACAGCCTGATTGGTAGCCTGCATCAACAATTGGCGAAATGGTTGTTGCTGCCATCATTTCTAATTCTTGCGAAGTCATCAAACCTGTTGTATCTTGTGATCCAACAATATTGACCTCAACACGAACATAAGAGCCAGCATGTAATATTGCACCAGGAGTTGCACCAACTACATTTTTATTAAATATTTTTTCAACGGCTGTTAAACCTTGTCCTTGGTGAGAAATTTCTTTTGATGGAGCATAGACTGGAATAACTTCCGTACCTAATACTTTTGCTGCAAAGGCTTGGAGTTTTTTACCAAATACAATCGCATAAGAGCCACTTGCTTTAATAAATTCAACTTTTTGCGGGGTTAGAGCAGCAGAAATATCTTTTACTGCTTTATCGCCTTTATAAAGTTTTTTCTCTTTTGTATTAACGGTAAATACTGTACCTGTATCGACAGAGTAAAGCTCTTCAAGAATAGGATTGCCTTCTTCATCGACAACAGCATTGCCTTGTTCATCGCGTTTTTTCGCCCAGTTTTTCAAATCAATACCAATACCACCAGTAACACCAACTGTTGTTAAGAAAATCGGAGAAATACCGTTTGTTCCAGCGATAACTGGAGCAATATTGATAAATGGCACATAAGGACTTGCTTTTTTGCCTGTCCAAAGTGCAACATTATTAACTCCTGACATGCGTGAAGAACCCACGCCCATTGTGCCCTTATCCGCAACCAACATAATACGCTTATCAGGGTGCTGTTTTTGCAGGGCTAGGAGTTCATTTTGCTTGTCTTTATTGTGTTCAAACAAACATTGACCATGTAACTCACGGTCTGAGCGTGAGTGAGCATCACCACCCGGTGAAAGTAAATCGGTAGAAATATCACCAATACCAACAACGAAAGTGACAATATCTATCTCTTCTTCTACATCTGGCAACTTAGTAAAGAACTCTGCCTTGGCATAACTATGAATAATATCTTTGGCAACTTCACTACCCTTGTTATATGCCTCCTCAAGACGTTTGGTATCAGCATCGTATAAAAACACTTGTGTTTTAAGCACTTTTGATGCTTCTTGAGCAATTGATGCATCATTACCTAAAGCCAAATCAAGCAATACCTCAATCGAAGGCCCGCCTTTCATGTGTGACAACTGTTCAAAAGCAAAAGCTGGTGTAATTTCTTCTACAACAGATTCTCCCAAAACAATTTCTTTTAAAAATTTGGCCTTAACAGTCGCTGCACTAGTGGTTCCGGGTAAAACATTATAAATAAAGAAATTTAAAGACTCTTTTCGATGCTTATTACCCAAATCTTTTATTTGTGCAATAATCTCACTTAATAATTCATCACCATCAATTGGCTTAGGGTGAAGGCCTTGCAACTTTCTATTTTCAATCTCTATAAGGTATTTACTGTATTTGCTCATATTATTTATCCACTTTATATCTAGTTATACTTCTACGTTTTTTACTCAAACGCAAAAAATCTAATTATATCAATAATTAGGTTTATTTCATAATGGACAAGGTCTCTATTGGAATTTTAGTTAAAAAAGAGGATAATAGAATTACTGGGTAACTCTGCCAAACATACTAAAGGGGTTCTATATATGCACAATTCACTAAAGACTGCCACTACTCTATCTTGTAATGGCAAAAACTATCAAATTCACTCACTCGTTGAGTTAAACAAACATTATAACATCGCGCGTTTACCGTACAGTTTAAAAATATTGTTAGAAAACTTATTGCGTCACGAAAATGGTGTTGATGTAACGGTTGAAGACATTAAAGCATTATGTAACTGGGATGCCAAAGCCTTACCATCAACAGAAATAGCTTTCACTCCTTCGCGTGTTGTTTTGCAAGACTTTACTGGCGTGCCTGCGGTAGTTGATTTAGCCGCCATGCGTGATGCCATGAAAAACTTGGGTGGTGATGTGCAAAAGATTAATCCACTATCACCTGCTGAGTTAGTGATTGATCATTCTGTACAAGTCGATAGATATGGCAATATCCGTGCCGAGTCTGAAAACGAAAGAATAGAATACGAAAGAAACATGGAGCGTTATGGTTTCTTAAAATGGGGACAAACTGCCTTTGATTCGTTCAAGGTTGTACCTCCAGGCAATGGTATTGTGCATCAAGTTAATTTAGAAAAATTAGCACGTGTGACCTTTGGTGTTGAAAAAAACGGCGTATTGCAAGCTTATCCAGATACCGTTGTTGGAACTGACTCACACACAACCATGATTAACGGTATTGGCGTACTTGGCTGGGGCGTTGGCGGCATTGAGGCCGAGGCTGCCATGTTGGGGCAAGCCATTTCTATGCTAATTCCACAAGTGGTTGGCTTTAAATTAACTGGCAAATTACCCGAGGGCACAACCGCCACCGATTTAGTCTTAACGGTGGTACAGATGCTTAGAAAACATGGTTGTGTCGGTAAATTTGTCGAATTTTACGGTGATGCCTTGCAAGATTTACCGTTAGCCGATAGAGCCACAATTGCCAATATGGCTCCAGAGTACGGTGCAACTTGTGGGATTTTCCCAGTTGACAAAGAAGCCATTAACTATTTGAGACTCTCAGGTCGTGATGAAGAAGAAATCGCCTTGGTTGAGGCTTATGCCAAAGCACAAGGCATGTGGCACACAATTGATACGCCTGATGCAGATTATTCATCAACATTAGAATTAGACATTAGCACAGTTGTACCAAGTATTTCAGGACCAAAACGCCCACAAGATAGAATTATATTATCTGAGGCCAAAGAAAAATACCAACAACTGTTTGCAGATATGGAACAAGGTCGTGCGAAAAAAACCATTGCAGTCAAGGGAGAACACGAAAACTACGACTTAAAAGACGGCAATATTGTTGTGGCAGCCATTACTTCATGTACCAACACTTCCAATCCTGCGGTTATGATTGGTGCTGGTTTATTGGCAAAAAATGCTGCCGAAAAAGGTTTGCAAGTTAAGCCATGGGTTAAAACCTCTTTGGCACCTGGTTCTAGAGTAGTTACATCTTATTTAAAAAGTGCTGGCGTTCTTGATGATTTAGAAAAACTAAACTTCTATGTGGTTGGTTATGGCTGCACTACCTGTATCGGCAATTCAGGACCACTTGACCCTGCAATTTCTAAAGCAATAAATGATAATGATTTAGTAGCAACATCTATTTTATCAGGTAATCGCAACTTTGAAGGCAGGATTCATGCCGATATTAAGATGAACTTTTTAGCCTCTCCACCCTTGGTTGTGGCTTATGCTATTGCAGGAACCATTGATTTTGACTTAAACAACGATTCACTGGGCAATGACCATGATGGCAATCCAGTTTATCTCAAAGATATTTGGCCAAGCTCCCACGAAGTCCAAGAGGCAATTACCGCCAATATTAATCCAGAAATGTTCGCTAAAGGGTACGAAAATGTCTTTACTGGTGATGAAAAATGGCAAGCGGTCAAAACCACACAGTCAGAGATTTTCAATTGGCAAGATGATTCAACATACATCAAAAACCCTCCTTACTTTGATGGCATGACACTAGATGTTGGCACTATTGATGACATACATGGAGCAAGATGCTTGGCAAGACTTGGAGACTCGGTCACAACTGACCATATTTCTCCTGCTGGAGCAATCGCCCAGGACTCACCTGCGGGACAATATCTAAAAGAAAAAGGCGTGCCAAAAGCAAACTTTAATTCATACGGTTCACGCCGTGGCAATCATGAAGTGATGATGCGTGGTACTTTTGCCAACACCCGATTACGTAATCAACTAGCACCAGGTACCGAAGGCGGCTGGACACGCCATCAACCAACTGATGTCGAGATGTCAATTTTTGCCGCCTCTGAAATTTACGCAAAAGAAGACACACCACTTGTGGTTATCGCAGGCTCACAATACGGCACGGGCTCATCACGTGACTGGGCAGCCAAAGGTACATTATTATTAGGTGTTAAAGCAGTAATTGTTGAAAGTTATGAACGTATTCACCGCTCAAACCTCGTTGGCATGGGCGTACTACCATTGCAATTTAAAGATGGACAAACAGCCAACTCTTTAGGTTTAACAGGTCATGAAACCTATGAAATTACTGGTTTAGATAACGGTAACTCAAAAACAGCTCACGTGGTTGCCAAAACCAACGAAGGTCGGAAAACTGAATTTGATGTATTAGTTCGGATTGACACACCAAAAGAAGTGGAATACATGCGGCATGGTGGTATTTTGCACTATGTTTTACGACAACTTGC
>JAMOMK010000128.1 GCA_027067055.1 Lysobacterales bacterium
AATAGTGCGTCTGATAAATCTTGTTGTCGTAAATTCTTCCAAGCCATAGTATTTTAACTGTTTGTTCTTACTATATATTATAACATTTTTTAAGCAGTATTTGGAAAAGTTATGCAAAGGTCTCTTATATCAATTTTAAAAAGAGAAAAATTATGAAAAAAATATTTATTATGGCTTTATTAGTTGGCTTTATTTCATCTGTAAATTCACAAACAATATCAAATTCTTTTGAGTTACAGAAAGCGAAAGTTAGTGCAAATACTATTATAGCAGGAGCTGTTCAGAATTATGGTTTTGGAAACACTTGTGTTCAAAGGTGTCAGAATAGCTATAATGTTTGTATGAGTAATGCGACAACTCCTATACAAGAAATGGGTTGTAGTGTGAGATCTGAAGTATGTTTTTATAACTGTGGATTTGATGGGCTGCCACCTTTTGCAAGATAAAATCTAGTAAATTCACATGCAATAATTCTTTAAATGCGTTATTGCATGTGAATTTAATTAAAAGTTTTAATGTCCTTTTTATTCTTTAACAATCTGCTCAACCTTATAATTTGCCTGTTTATCTTGTTGCAAATGCTCAAGTAACCACGGTAAAACTTGTTGCATTTGCTGTGCTAATTTCCACGGTGGGTTTATGATGACCATTCCGGTTCCTGTCATTCCATCTTCGTTGGAGTCTTCTTTTACATTTAATTCAATGCGCAATATATTCTTAATTCCTGAGTTTTTAAATTGATTACAGAACCGCTCGACATGGTGGCGTGAGACTACAGGGTACCATATAGCATAAATACCTGTAGCAAAGAGCTTGTGGGCCTGTTTGATGTTTTTAATTACGTCATTGTATTCATCTTTTAACTCATAAGGTGGATCGATAAGAGCTAATCCACGGCGTTGAATTGGTGGAAGTTTGCTTTTAAGGTGCTTATAACCATCATTCTGTGCAATATTTGCACTGCGTAAATGTCCAAATTCTTGATCAAGCAACGCATAATCAGTTGGGTGCAACTCACTGAATTCTAAACGATTTTGTTTGCTCATGATTTTATGCGCAATAAGCGGAGAGCCAGGGTAAGTTGCAAGCTTGTCATCGGGATTGAGTTCCTTTATTACAGTTAAATATGTGCTGATTTCTTCTGGTGGGTTTGCTTGCTGCCATATCTTTTCTATGCCTTCTTTGTATTCAGCATTCTTGCTCGAATATTTGCTAAATAAACTGTATTTCCCAGCACCTGCATGAGTGTCGTAATAAACAAATGCTTTAGGTTTTTGTTTGAGTGCTTCGATAATAAGGGTTTGTACCGTGTGTTTGAGGACATCGGCAAAATTACCCGCGTGAAAACTGTGGCGGTAGCTAAGCATATATGACAAATTGTTTTAGATAGTTGTCTATTCTATTAAATAAAAGCCAAGATTAAAAGCCACAATCAGGTTCGTTTATAAAAATGTACAAACATTTGCAACATATGTGCTAACTAAATTTTGAAATGCGGCTTTAAAATGGTGCTGTTGAATGAATAAAACTTATGTTGGAGAAATATTTTGAAAAAATATAGTGCACTAATGGTTTGCCTTACTTTATTTTGTCACTTGGCCTACGGAGCAGGTGGGACTTATAATGTCTATATAGATAAGGATAATAGAACCGCAACTGGTTGCACGGTATTGCAGCCTGATTTTGCTACACAATTTGATGGAATAGATGGTTATATTTCTGTCAATACAGTAGGCAGTGCAGCTACTATTGTTGGCTCTTTGTATCATAAGTGTATCGGTGGTTCTTTTGATGCAGGTAGTGCTATTGTGGATTCGGCACTTGGACTTAATACTGGCATGAATGGTGAAGATGTTTTCGAGGTGCAAATGAGTACATCTGACTTAGCTGTTAGTTCTTCGACAGTTGCTAGGCTCTATTTTTCTTCTGAATCAATTGCTTCAAATGATGTTGTTGTCATAAATAATTCAGGTACTGCTATTTTGTTTGGGGTCGCTTTCCCAATACCATTGTTATCGATGACATCTTTGTTGCTATTATTTTTGTTTGTTCTCTTTATTGCAAAAAAAGCATTAAAGAGAAAAATATTGCTTACTTCTGCATTATTTATTGTTTCACCCTTTGTTTGGGCAATGTTTGTTTTTGCAATAGATGGTCAGGTCAATGATTGGTCAAGTTTTACGGCTATTGATGATCCCATTGGTGATAACTCAGCTCCTGGTAATTTCTCTGACATAACCCATGTTTATGCAAATTTAGGGCAGAATTTTTTTACGGCTCGAATTGATGTGGTAGATGTTGAAAATCAAGCACCAACTGCCAACGATGTAACTAGCAATGTACTTGAAGATAATTCTCTAGTTGTTACAATGACTGGTGCTGATGCTGATGGAGATGCTTTGGTATTTATTATTGACAGTCTACCGTCTAATGGTTTACTTTCGGTAGTAACGCCAATAAATGCAACATCTGGTTCAGTGGTGTATACACCAAATAATGACTTTAATGGTAATGATAGTTTCACTTATTTTGCCAATGATGGTCAGGTTAATTCCATTTCTGGGACGGTAAATATTACTGTGGATCCAGTCAATGACGCACCAAGTTTTACCACTGGTGGTACTGTGACAGTTATTGAAGAATCAGGAGCTTATTCTGCCCCTTGGGCAACAAATATTTTAGCAGGACCAGCAGATGAAAATGCGCAAACGACAAGTTTTGCTATTGTTAGTGTAACTAACTCTACCTTGTTTTCTTCACAGCCAACGGTCGATGCAACTGGCAACTTAATGTTTACGCCAGCAGTTGATGAGTTTGGAACAGCGACAGTTACACTTAATATATCTGATAATGGCGGAACGGCAAATGGTGGTGTTGATACTTCAGTTAATCAAACTTTTGATATTGTTATTGCTAATGTTAATGATGTGCCATCTTTTACCGCAGGAGCAAATGAAAGTGTTGTTGAAGATGCAGGTGTTCAAACAGTTGTCAGTTGGGCAACTATGCTTTTGACAGGACCTGCAAACGAATCATCACAGGTATTAAGTTTTAATGTCACAAATGACAACAATAGCTTATTTAGTGTTCAGCCTGCAATTAATACAACTGGAGACTTAACTTACACTTCGGCGTTAAATGAAAATGGTGTAGCTACTGTTATAGTTACTGTTATGGATGATGGCGGAACAGCAAATGGTGGCGTTGATACATCAGCAGATCAATCCTTTACAATAATGATTAGACCAGTTAATGATGCGCCAAGTTTTACCAAAGGCTCAGATCAGACAGTATTAGAAGAATCGCCAGCACAAAGTGTCATAGGATGGGCGACGGCTTTGTCAACTGGTCCAGCAAATGAATCGACACAAACCACGAGTTTTAATGTAAGTAATAACAACAATACATTATTTAGCGTCCAACCAAGTGTTAATGCAACTGGAGACTTAAGTTATACGCCTTTGGCAGATGCTAGTGGTGTTGCGATTGTTACCATTAGTATTAGCGATGATGGTGGATTAGTGGATGGAGGTGTTGATACTTCAGTTGATCAAACCTTTACGATTTCAATTACTGACATTAATGATGTTCCATCATTTGCCGCTGGAGCAAGCCAAACAGTTTTAGAAGATGCAGGGGCACAATCTGTAATGGCTTGGGCAACAGCCTTATCAGCAGGTCCGGCTAGTGAGTCATCACAAACTTTGAGTTTTAATGTTACTAATAATAACAATAGCTTATTTAGTACACAACCTACAGTTGATTCATCTGGAAACTTAAGTTATACACCAGCCCCCAATGCAAATGGTACAGCAACGGTAACTCTAAACATTATGGACAATGGTGGCACTGCCAATGGTGGTATTGATACATCAGCCAATCAGGCTTTTACAATTACTGTAACGGCCGTAAATGATGCACCTAGTTTTATAAGTGGTGGAAATATAACTCTTTTAGAAGATGCAGCAGCGTTTAATGCGTCTTGGGCAAGTGGTTTATCTACTGGTCCAGTTGATGAATCAGGTCAAACTCTTGGTTTTACTGTAACTAACACTAATAATGCTTTATTTTCAACGCAACCAAGCTTAAGTAATACAGGGCAATTACAGTTTACACCTGCTGCTGAGATGAATGGAACTGCTACTGTTTCTGTGACACTTACAGATAATGGTGGAACTGCTAACGGTGGGAATGATACATCGGCAACGCAAATATTTACAATAAGTATTACTGCTGTCAATGATGCCCCACAATTTACCAAAGGAGCGAATCAAAGTGTGACACAAAATTCTGGTACGCAACTAGTTAATGGTTGGATTGCTGCATCATCTGTAGGGCCTGCAAATGAAGCAGGGCAGACTTTAAGTTATAATGTCACAAATAATAATAACACCTTATTTAGCACGCAACCGAGTGTCAATGCAGCTGGTGATTTAAGTTACACATCTGCAACTAATCAAAACGGTGTGGCAACAGTGACTATTAATGTAATGGATGATGGTGGTACTGCTAATGGAGGTGTTGATACATCTCCAATTCAAACTTTTACAATTACAATTACAAATCCACCACCAGCTAAAGCGAATCCATCCTATGGTGTGACTACAAATATTCAAATAAATGTACCTAGCGGCAGTGGTTTATTAAACGGAGCAACTGGTGGAACTGGAGCATTAACTGTAGGCAATGCCATGAATCCAGCACCCACAACAACAGTAAATGGTGGAAATTTATCTATAATAACTGCAACAGGTGTTTTTACATACAATCCACCAGCGGGTTTAAATACAGGTACTGATACATTTATATACAAGATATGTGATAGTTTAGGTATTTGTTCAGCCGATATTACTACAACATTTAATTTGTCAGGTAATACAATCTGGTTTATAGATAAAGCTGCTGTAGCTGGGGGTGATGGGAGATTAACTACTCCTTTTAATAGTGTTGCTGGATTTGCTGTAATTCAGGGAGTAATTGGAACAGCAGGAGCCGCGGCAAGTGATTATATTTACTTGAAAGCAGGAAACTATATCGATGGGTTTTCGTTACTAGCAAATCAAATGTTGTTGGGTGATGGCACTAGTGGAAGTTTTGATGCAATTACAGGCATCAACCCAAGTGGGTTTAGTGTAGCAAGACCTGCATTAGGAGGAAGCAAACCAGTTATATCATCGCCAGGAAATGGTGTTAGTGTATCAACATCAAATGTTATTCGAGGTGTTGAAGTTGGCAACACAACAAATTACGCCATTCAAGGCTCTTCAGTTGCAGGAATATTAACTATTACAGATGTTGACGTGTCAGGAACTGGGGGATTGGTTGATCTTAATGGCTCAACGACAGGCGTATTAAATGCAAGCTTTGGAAAACTTGATTCATCTGCCAGTACTTCAAACCCTGTTTTGCAGGTTCAAGGGTTTGCAAGTGGTAATTTTACAGTAGATACTGCAGGTACAACCATTGTATCAACAACCCAAGCGACTAACTTTGTAAACAACTTAGGTGTTAATTTTGCCTTTAATGGCACAGCAGGCTTAAGTATAAATAGTGGTGTCAATGATGCATTTGTTGCTAATAACGGAGGTAATTTTGGTTCAAGTGGAAATGGCACAGTGGCAACGACAACAGGTGTTGCAATCAATTTATCTAATGGAACGGCTATAGCTGCATCAAATTTAACCTTCAATAGCATTTCATCAGATGGTAGTACTAATGGAATTATTTTAGACTCCCTTGCTGGAACTGGTACATTCACCATCACAGGTACGGGCAGCACCAATGGTAGTGGTGGAACAATTCAAAATAATAGTGTTTATGGTATTCTTGTGAAAGATAGCAACAATATAAACCTTAATAATATGAATTTTACTAATGCTACAAATGAATCAGTCGGTTGTCTTGCTGATGTAGGTGGCGTTACAGGAACATGTCATGCAGCCATTGAACTTGACACAGTAAACAATATTAGCTTAACCAATGTATCCATCGATGGAAATGGTGATACCTCAGATGAACTGGGGATATTTGGGCAAAATGTAAGCAACTTTGATATGAATAATGTCACAGTGCAAAATGTATCTGATGCAATAGATGAACATGGGATTTATATAGTTAATTTATTAGGTAGTGCCGCATCATCAAGCCGTTGGCAAAATATAACGGTAAATAATACCATTGGAGATACAGCTATACTGTTAGTGCAGACAGCTGGAATGGGTGAGTTGTTAATCGATGGCTCAACAATAATTTCAAATGCATTAGATGGTGGTTTTGAAGCACGAACAACTGGTGCAACAGCAGGGTTAATCATAACAATTGATGGTATAACCGTTGAAAATACCAGTAATGGAGCTTCATTTTTTGCCGAAAATGGCACAATTGATGCCACTATTCGAAATAGTATACTTCAACCAGGTGCTGGGCTTGGTTCAATTAATCGAGTAGGCTCAGGAACTAACGGTGTCATGTTTGTTGGCATCACAGGGCAATCAACAAATGTCAATTCTTCGGTTGACTTGACTGTCAATAATAATACCAATACTCAAGAAGATGGTGGAGCAGGTGGTACTGGACGTTCTGTTAATGCATTGGGAGGCTCATCTAATATAAATGGTTTATTTAACAGTAATATAATTTCCTCCAATGATGAGTTTGTTGATGGAATATTTGCCAATTTCACAGGTACTGGTACCGTTGCTGATAATGTTATTACAATCACAAATAATAACTTTAACATGTCAGGGGCAGGAACAAATCAAACCATCGCTGGCATTGAAATTAATGCATCAGACAGCACAGGTGGTTTAACAGCGAGTGTAAAGTCAAATACGATACTATATGCAGGAGCTAATGGCTTTTCTGCCGGAATGGTATTTGTTGCAGGTGATACAGCAGGTGGAGACAACAATACATTATGCACTGATGTCCTGGCAAATGATGTAGATAATGTTAATGCCGGTTCATTTGGTCACTATGGTTTTGTACAATTTTCATCAGCGACTAAAAACATTCAAGGTTTACCAGTGGGTGTAGTAACTGATGGACAAGTCGATACATTTATTACTACAAATGATGTAGACTTAAATGACATTACTACAGGAGCCGATGTAAATGCTACTGTTGGTGCGATAAACGGAGTGGTTAGTTGTTTATAATCACTCAACACCCATTAAAAAAGAGGAAAATAAGATGTATAGAAAAAATCACACACCTTTTAAAATAAAAAAGGGGAAATATCATGTCTGAACCATTTTTAGCAGAAATCAGAATGGTCGGGTTTAACTTTGCGCCAAGAGGCTGGGCATTTTGCGATGGTCAAATGATGCCCATTAATCAAAACCAATCTTTGTATTCATTATTGGGAACAATTTATGGAGGTGATGGTAGAACGTCTTTTGCATTGCCTGATATTCGGGGTAGGGTGCCAATACACACAGGGCAATCAGGAGGAGGCAATGATTTTAGGCAAGGACAAAAACTTGGCGAAGAAGTTGTTACATTGAATACCACAGAAATTGCCAGCCATCATCACAATGTGAATGGAACAAGTTCTGTTGCAGATCAAGCCGCACCAAGTTCGGCAGTATTGCCAGCAGCAAATTCAGGCAAACCCTATCGTTCAAATGGTAGTGGTCATATGGCGAGTACAACTATCGCTAACACAGGTGGTGGACAGTCACATAACAATATGCAACCTTCTTTAGCGTTAAATTTTTGTATCGCTTTGCAAGGTTTGTTTCCATCACGTAACTAAATAGGAGAAATATTATGTCAGAACCATTTGTAGGAGAAATCCGAATGTTTGCGGGTAATTTTGCTCCAAGAGGTTGGGCGTTTTGTAATGGTCAATTATTGGCGGTTTCACAAAATGATGCACTATTTAGTTTGTTGGGTACAATTTATGGAGGAGATGGACGGACAACTTTTGGGTTGCCTGATATGCGAGGGCGATTGCCTATGCACGCAGGAAGGGGTCCAGGCTTAAGCTCAAGAATCTTAGGGTCTAAAATAGGAACCGAAAGTGAAACATTGAGCGTTAGCCAACTACCAAATCATAGTCACAATATGGAAGCTAATAATACTCAAGGGTCTTCTTCTGTGCCAAGAGGAAGTTTTGCTAAAGATGCCACTTCATCCAACTTATACTCGACTTCTTTAGCAGGAGCGACGACAAGTCTAAGTCCCAATATGATTGAAAATACGGGAGGCTCTCGCAATCATAACAACATCATGCCGTATTTATGCATAAATTTTATCATTGCATTATTTGGCATATACCCATCACGTAATTAGGAGAAAAAGATGTCAGAACCTTTTATAGCAGAAATAAGAATTTTTGCCGGAAATTTCGCCCCACGTGGTTGGGCTTTTTGTAACGGACAATTATTTCCAATTTCTCAAAATACTGCTTTGTTTTCACTTATTGGAACAACTTACGGTGGAGATGGCAGAACAACAACAGCCTTGCCAAATCTTCAGGGAAGGGCTCCAATGCATCCAGGGCGAGGTCCTGGTTTAACAGCTCGTATATTGGGTCAAAGCGGAGGAGAAGAAGCAGTTACTTTAACAGAAGCTCAAATACCAAACCATAATCATTCAGTAGTTGCCGATGCCCAAGAAGGTGGTTTTGGTGGTGGTGGAGCAAATACAGCAGAACCAGTAGATAACAATTTAGCAAATACTTCTGCCAGTGGGCAGTTTTATGCTGATGGAAATGCAAATTTTGCTGCAATGAACCCATTAAGTGCTACAGGAGGCAATCAACCTCACAATAATTCACAGCCATTAATTGTATTAAATTATATTATAGCGCTACAAGGGCTATACCCATCAAGGAGTTAATCAAATGAAAAGAAGAAAGTTTACTCACTCAATATTAGCAGGAATAGGTTTGTCCAATCTACCATTAACTATTAGCTTAGCTTCAAGTGAGTTTGTGCATGAATTACAAAAACACAAAGAAGTATCCACCTCTGAACAGTTGAGCTTATCACTGAATGAAGTATTGTATCCAACGAACAATAAAGATAAAAAACAGTTTATTTTGATTTATAATGTAACAAATCACACGAATTCCCTAGAAGAAAAAATTTATAATGTAGTAGCTCAAGGAAAAACACATCGTGTTTATATGACACCAATTGCTAAGAATAAATTGCAAGCAGTGTTTAATACAAGAATCAATGCCTAAATATTTAACATTTAATAACAATAAGTTAAATATTGAATTCAAAGTCATATCTAGCAATGATATGGCTTTTCTTTGTGAGCTTTATCGCACAACTAGGTGGGATGAAGTTATGCAAGCACCATGGGATGATGAGCAAAGATGTAAATTTTTACAACAACAATTTGAAGCACAGCATAAGCACTACCAAAGCCATTATCCCCATGCTGAGTACTTAATTATATACAAAGATAAAGAAGCTATTGGTCGTATTTATGTTGATAGAGATAATAATTCTATCTGTTTAATAGATATTGCTCTATTACCTCAATTTAAAAATAAAGGCTTGGGAACAAAATTATTGAAGAAATTATTATTTGAAGCACAACAAACTCAGAAAAAAGTAGTCCTTCATGTTGAAAAATTCAATCCAGCTTATCAGTGGTATTTGAAACATGGATTTATGCAAATAGAAGACAAAGGAGTACACCAATACATGGAGTGGTATCCCAGTGCTGGTACTTAGGTGAAAACAGCCTCATAGCGAACGCCACTTTCATCAGCTCCAATAGGCACAAGAAATAAAGCCAGCTCTCCAAGCTCTTTATTTTGCACCATATAGGTGTTTTGTTCATAAATAACATCTCCAGCTATCTCAAAAACTAACGAAAATGGTTCATTTTGCCCCGTTTTAACCACTTGAGAGTTAATCGATTTTATTTCAATTAATTTGGCAACTACGGAAGTTTGAGTGTCGAACTGGATAGTGAACTCTTGATTGTGGGTGTTTTCAAATAAGCTTTTTGTAAGTAACATGTTTTTTATTATTAGGTTTTTAGTCAGTTAACTATTGTAATCTAATTAGCTTCTAAGTATTACTGATTTAATTAAGTTTCATAACTTTATTTGCATTAAATCAACAAGATGTAAGTGGTCATAAAATTTTAATGTATAATTCTCAAAATAATAGACAAAAAATGAGGAACTCATGAAATTTTTAATTACTCTTTTTCTTTTTTGCGGACTGTCCCTGTCTGCTAGTGCACAGATTGTGCGTATGGAAACCGTTTTAGGTAATATTGATATTGAATTACGTCCAGATGTTGCGCCATTGACTGTTGCTAATTTTTTGAATTATGTAAATGATGGCGATTATGATAATTCTTATTTTCATCGCAGTGCTAGAAATTTTATTATTCAAGGCGGTGGTTTTACATTTATTAATGGTCAAAGTGGTTCTGTTCCAGCTGACGATCCAATAGTCAATGAGTATAACCTTCCAAATACTCGGGGAACAATTGCTATGGCAAAACCACCGACAGGACCTGACACAGCAACTAGTCAGTGGTTTTTTAATATGGTAGATAACACAAATGCATTAAGCCCAAGTAACACAAATAATGCTAATAGTGGCGGATTTACGGTATTTGGTTCGGTGGTAGGAGGTATGGACGTAGTTGACGTAATTGCCGCTTTACCAATAATCACAAACTTTAATGAACCTATTAATGAAATTCCATTAATAAATTATACCTCTGGAAATATTCAACAATCAAATCTAGTTTTAATAACAAGAGCTTATGTATTAGAAGAAGAAATCTTACACATTAATCCAGGTCTAAATGGCAGTTGGTTTAATGCGGCAACATCTGGACAAGGCATGTTTTTTGACTATTTTCCTAGTATAGATAAACTATTTTTGGGTTGGTTTACATTTGACACTGTAGATTTAGTCGATGGTGTTTCAGCTAACCTCGGTGATGCCAATAACCGATGGATTACGGGATTGGGTGATATTAATCATGAGACTAATACTGTTACATTTGACATGGTTTCCACCTCTGGTGGCTTATTTGATAACCCACAGACAGTAACGAACTCTGATCCTGGTTCAATAGGTGCCGTAACAATCACTTTTGCCGATTGTGCTAACGCAACAGTAAATTATAATTTAATATCGCCTGCAGTATCGGGATCTTTTCCCATAACACGTATTGTTAATGACAATGTTGCTTTATGTGAAAACTTATCACGACAAATCGCTACTTCGAGATAAAAAATGAAAAGCGATATCAGTCCAGCTTATTTGCGTCAAAATATTATTGGTGTGGATGCGCCTTTTTGTACTCCTTTTGGGCAACGTTTGATGCTGTATGGTGATTATACAGCTTCAGGTCGTACTTTGAGTTTTATTGAGCGGTACTTAATGAAACTGCAACGTCACTATGCCAATACTCACACCGAAGATGATATGACTGGTCGTTCAATGACGCGTTTATTGCATTCGGGTGAAGAAACCATTAAAAATTGCCTTAATGCAGGCAAAGATTATCGCATAATAAACATTGGCACTGGAGCAACGGGTGCTATAAATAAAATGCAACAGATTTTGGGAGTTTACTTACCACCGGCTACGCGCATGAGCATTGAAGAAAATAGCGATGTAAATTTTGCTGAATTAAAGAAAAAATCACCTGTTGTTTTTGTAGGTCCTTATGAGCACCATTCGAACGAAATTTCATGGCGTGATGGTTTATGTGAAATAGCAGAAGTACGTTTGGATGCCAATGGCCATACGGATTTAGTACATCTTGAAGAACTTTTGCAGAAACCAGAATACCAAAACCGTAAAAAAATAGGTTCATTTTCAGCGGCATCCAATGTCACTGGTTTGATTTCACCCGTACATGAAATTGCTACATTGCTACACAAACATAATGCTTTGGCTTTATTTGATTATGCTGCCAGTGCTCCCTATGTTGAAATAAATATGCAACCTGAAGATTCAACACCTGAAAACAACACTTCTTTAGATGCCGTTTTTATTTCTCCACACAAATTTTTAGGCGGTCCAGGTTCTAGTGGCGTATTGGTGTTTCATAAATCACTGTACAACTCACACCTTCCTCCGACAGTTAGTGGTGGTGGAACGGTTAGCTATGTAGCTGAACACATGCATGATTTTTTTGATGACATTGAAGAGCGTGAAAAAGCAGGAACTCCAGGGGTATTGCAAATTTTGCGGGCAGCACTTTGCTTTAAAGTTAAAGATGAAATTGGTGTGGAGGAAATTGCTCGAATTGAACACCAATGGTTAGACAAAGCCTTTGCCGTTTGGAATCCAAATGAACTCATTGAAGTTTTGGGCGATTTAGACATTAATAACCGTGTGGGAATTGTGTCATTTAATATAAAAACTAAAGAGGGCAAATACCTGCATCCAAAGTTTGTCACGGTGCTTCTTAATGACTTGTTTGGTATTCAGTCCAGAGCAGGGTGCTCGTGTGCTGGTCCTTATGGGCATCGCTTGTTACATATTGATGAAGAAACTTCAGAATCTTACCGTGAGCTTATTCAAAAAGGCTTTCATGGTATTAAGCCTGGTTGGTGTCGAATTGGATTTCATTACGTTATGGATGAGGCCGATGTGGACTTTATTATTAAAGCAGTGGAATTTATTGCCAAATATGGTGAAAACTTTTTGCCGTGGTATGATTTTTGCTTAAAAGAAGCCTGTTGGAAGCACATACAAGACACCAATGACTGCCCTGAATTAAATTTAGATGAGGCTTTTGTTGAGGAAGATAATGCCAATTCTAACCCCGTCCCTGTCGGGCTAAGACGTGGGCTATATGCGCAATTTTTAACAGAAGCAAAACAGTGGGCGGATAAAGGCAAGGAATTGCCGAATAGGAAAACCAACTATTTTGATGAAGTCTGTCATCTTAATCAGTTTCTGGTATAAATAATGGTCAAACACCAACATAATCCTATTACAGGAGCTTCATGGATGATTTTAGCGGGGTTGTGTTTTGCCTTGAATAACTCTGCTGTTGTTTATATGAACGAAACATTAGGACTGCACCGTACAGTTATTGGTTTCTTCCAATATTTCATTGCCTTTATCGTTATGTTGCCTTGGATAATTAAATCTGGTTTAACTGCGGCATTAAAAACGGAACGTTTAATGTTACATGTCATTCGTGTTTTTATGTCAGTTATTGGTATACAATTATGGTTGTGGGCATTAGCTTGGCCTATTCCCATATCTCAAGCTATTGGGCTATTAATGACTTCTCCAATATTTGTAACCATCGGTTCTGCTGTTTTTTTAAAAGAAAAAGTAGGACTTTCTCGATGGGTTGCGACCGTAGTTGCGGTTATTGGATCATTAATTATACTTGATCCATTTAATGACAACTTTCAACTAGCGAGTTTATTACCTGTAGCAGCGGCATTCTTTTGGGCAATTTATTCACTTATGGTCAGGCATTTATCTGATACAGAAAGTACTGGCTCAATGGTGGTGTATTTATTGATTTTGATAGCCCCTTTTAATTTCTTCATTGCATTACCTAATTTTCAAGCTCCAACCGAAGTTACCTGGTGTTTTTTACTGGCATCTGGTGCCATAATTGCGTTGGCTCAATGGTCATTAGCACGAGCCTATGCCAATGCGGATGCCTCATTTATTCAACCTTTTGACCTAGTTAAACTCCCCTTAAATATATTTATTGCATGGTTGGTTTTTGCACAAATACCAAACAATATGTTTTGGCTAGGAGCTGCTATGCTTATTGGTGCGACATTATTTATTCTTCATAAAGAAAAGGGTTAATGAAATTCCCAAATCCCGATATAGAAAGCACAATTATAGTACAACCCCTTGGCACGTATAGCAAATTCAAAAAACACATTATCATAATATGTTTAATATTTTTTCTAACAGGCTGTAGCTTTAATTTAGATAGCTTGCACTCAATTTCTGTTAATCAGTCATTTTGCATAACAAACTCTGAGCTATTAAATATAAAAAAAATTGATGACTGTCACTTCCGAGCCTATGAAGGACAAAAAATATCGTTTAATCAAGACAGCAACTTGGTTGTATTTAAATTGACTGGCATTAACTCCACTAATATGAAACAATCTGTTTTAGTGGTTGATTATAAATATTTTCAAAAAGTTAGCTATATCACGAAAGATTCAAGTAGTGTAATAAGAACAAATGAATCAATGTTTAGAAAAGTAGCAACGAAAAATAGATTGTTTAGTTCTGAACATTTCGTTTTTGACTTCGACATACCCGCAAAAGAACATTATGTCCTAATTAAGAACAATCTAGAAGTTGCAGCTTTGATAAAGTTAGTTAATAAAGATGAATATATTGTTTTTGATAGAAGTGTAAGTGCCTTTTTTACAATTTTATATACATCCATGTTCGGCTTATTTTTGGTTAATTTTATTTTTTATCTTTATATCAAAAACAAAACACATCTGTACTATTCTATTTTTATTTTATCAGCTCTAAATACAATATTTTGGTTTGAAAGTTGGTATATTGATTTTGGGCTTTATTCAATTAGTGAATTTATACAGCCAATAAGTCAATACAGTTTTTTAATCTCGAATGCGTTATTGTATTTGTTTTTATATCACTTTCTTGGTTTGAATACGAATAAAAAACTAGAAGAAAGGATTGTATACTGGCTGTTCATGCATGTTGTTATGCAATTGATTTTGCTGCTTTTATTTGACCTTGGAAGTTATCAATATGGAATTTATTTACTTTCACTATGGAATAATTTCACCGTACAAATTGCCAATATCATTATTTTAGGAGTAGCATGGAGAATATACAAAACGGGCAACAGGCAGGCAGGGTTCTTATTGATTTCTTGGTCATTATTTATTATTTTTAGTTCGATGAGGCTTTACTTTGTCTTAAACCCTGCACCTAATCAATTTTGGATGCAGCACGCCCATGAAGTTGGCATCTTAGTTGATGCCTTAGTTTTAGCACTTGCTTTAGCTGACCAGTCTTTAATCTACAAAAAATCGAGTGAAATTGCTCAAACAAAATACCTTAAGACCAATCGAGCTTTGCTTGGTGAAACACTGATTAATAACTTTTTACACCAAATTAAAGATGAGATTTTACAGAAAAAAGATATTCGAGGTTACGTCTTTGAAATTGAACACAAATTTGCTCAAATGATAGTTAAATATGTCCCAATGCAGAGTGTGGAACGAATTAGTGTGTTTGAAAACCGACTAGAGTCTACCACTATTTTTTCAAGTAACGATGACTATAGGTTAAAAAAATATGTACAGCAAAATAGCAACTCATTTTGTCAAAAATGTTATGAACAAAGAGTATTTCAACAAGTAGACACTTTAAATAAAAGCACTTGTCAGTTTATTTTGATTCCTTTGATAAAAGCCTACCAAAATAAAAAATACGACCATGAGTGTCTTTTTATTCAAATGCAAAAAAATAATTTTTTGGAAGCTGGTGAAGTTGATGATTTAGTAGCATTTATTGATAATTCACTACAAGCCTTGATAGACTCGAATGAGTTGAAAGATATTACCAATCATGCACAAGATGTGATGACTATATCAAAAGAAAAAGAGAAAGCAATGAGGTTAAAAGATAGGTTTTTTGCCAATGTTTCGCACGAATTTCGTACTCCATTATCTCTGACTATTGCACCATTGAAAGACTTAAATAAACAAAAAGAATTTTTAAACACTAGTGGAAGGTATTTAGTAGAAACAGCCTTAACTAACGCCAAAGACTTATTGCGATTGGTTGATAATGTTCTTGACATTCAAAAATTAGAAACCAATATATTTCCTTTGCAAGTATCAAATGTTAATTTGAATAAGATTATTTATGCAGAGATAAAGCGTTTGAAGAACTGGGCATTGGATAAAAGTCAAGATTTGAAATTTGAAAAAGATTTTGATGAAGATGTGTTTATTTATTGTGATCAAATGGAAGTGGGAAAGATTATCTCAAATTTGATTTCAAACGCCATTAAATACAGTGGTGAAAATTCTAGCATTATTCTTTCTATTGTAAGTCAGGAGGCTTGGACTAAGATTGTAATAGCTGATAATGGAAGAGGCATTGAAAAAGAAATTCAGGAGAGGTTATTTGACCGCTTTTATCAAGGACAATCATTTCAGCACGTCCTAGAAGCAGGTTCTGGCATCGGGCTATCTTTTATTAAAGATATTATGGAGCTGCACTGCGGATATGTAACGCTGGATAGTAAATTGGGTGAAGGAAGTACATTTACTTTATGGTTTAAAAAAGGCTTTGAACATTTTGATTATGATGATTTAATTAGGGCACAGGATAAGGATAAGTTTAAATTACAGAAAATAAATGAACAGAGCAACAAAGTTCATAAAAACATTAGCACCAAACCCAGTAGTGATACAACCACAATACTTATTGTTGAAGATAATAGTGAATTAAGAAAGTATTTAAATTTTAAACTGGCAGATGAGTTTAAAATTATTCAAGCAGAAGATGGTAAACATGGTTTGCAACAAGCTCAAAAACATTTACCTGACTTGATAGTCAGTGATGTCATGATGCCAGAAATGGATGGCATTGAAATGGTCAACACTATCCGTAAGGATAAAATGCTAGAAACAATTCCTATTATTATGCTTACAGCTAAATCACAAAAAGCTGATACCATCGAAGGCTTAAAAAGTGGAGCAGATGATTACATCAGCAAACCTTTTGATTTTGATGAGTTACATGCACGTATCGAGCGTTTATTAGAAGCACGTAAAACAATCAGAAACCAAATAAAACATATGTATAAAGATAGGGCTGGTGTGATTAAATCAACATTTCAAGAAAAGCTTGATAAATTGATTTTAGAAAATATTACACGCATTGATTTAAATGTAGATTTTTTAGCGGAGAAACTTTTTATGAATCGCAGTTCTTTGTATCGAAAAATCAAGAAGGAATTTAACATAACTCCCATTGCTTATATACGAAAAATCAAGATGAATTGTGCTATGGGTTTATTGAAGGATAAAAAAATCACTGTAAGCGAAACTGCATATGCATGTGGTTATGAGAGTTTATCTTATTTTTCAAAGCAGTTTAAAAAAACATATGGTAAGTCACCCTCAGATGTTTTATAGTTTAATTTTTAACTTTGATAGTAAATGAATTTTAGAAGCGACAACGAAGCACCAGTAAATGCGAGAATCATGGAGGCAATTATAGCTGCCAATAATGGATTTGAAGAATCTTATGGATATGATTCTTATACAAATAAATTACAACAAGAAATGCAGAATTTATTTGGTTGTTGGTGTGATGTCATACCATTGACAACAGGAACATCTGCCAATTCATTGGCAATGGCAATTTCCACTCCAAGTTATGGGTCCTTACTTTGTTATGAAACTGCACACATGATGACAGATGAGTGTGGTGCGCCAGAATTTTATTCTGGAGGTGCTAAACTGATTGGTATTAATGGAAAAAATGGAAAAATTGATATAAAGCTATTGGATAAGCACCTTGCAGGTGTTGGTGTACATGGTGAGCATGAATCTCTAGTTTCTGCTATCAGTCTTACACAAAGTACTGAAGCAGGTACGTTGTATTCAATGGATGAAATCAAGCAAATCAAGGCGATAAAAGAAAAATATGGCTTATTTTTACATATGGATGGATCGAGAATTGCTAATGCTGTTGCAGCAACAGGATGTGGTATTGCACAGATGACATGGAAATCAGGAGTGGATTTACTGTCATTTGGAGCCACAAAAAACGGTGCGATGATTGCAGAGGCTCTAGTTGTTTTCAACCCAAAGATAGGCAAAGAAATTAAGCGAATGAGAAAAAGGGCAGGGCAACTGATTAGCAAGATGCGCTTTGTATCTGCACAATTATTAGCTTATTTAGAAGATAATTTATGGTTGGATTTAGCAGCACATGCAAATAAGCAAGCTCAATCATTATATCGAGCATTGCAGTCAACTCATGAATTTATTTATCCTGTACAAGCCAATGAAGTTTTTTTGCGTTTAAACCCAAAAGATATTATTCAACTACAAAAACTGGGTTTTGAGTTTCATGTGTGGCCAGGGAGTGCTGATATTATTCGTCTAGTTTTTTCTCATGCTACGCAATCAAAACATGTTGTCCAATTAATTGAAGCATTAAAAAAGCCATAGTTAATGGCTTTTTAACGTTTTAAAGAAAATTGTATCAACGACGACGAGAACGTGAACGTCTAAGCATTCTATTTCTTACTCGACTAGTGAGCTCTTGATTTTTTACTTTTTGCCAGTCTTCAAAGGTAAAGTTTTTATCTTGCGCATAAACAAGGCGAGTTTTACAGAAATCCTTGTACTCCATTATCTCGTCATATATTTCATCTGCAGTATTATCAATAATAATACAATCATCCAAGTAGCCGATTCCTGGTATGTTATCTGGAATAATATCATCTTCATCGACAAAATATTTAATGGTAGCATTAATTTTAGATAAATTGGTATCAGAGACATGCCAAACATCATCTTCAACCATACGAATCATGGTGCCAAGAGCACTGACTTGGTCAAGAAGGTAAGAGTCCTCTGTACTAGCACGAACATCTTTCATCTGTTCTTTAGCTTCTTTAATGTCACTTGTATCTATATTAGTGCCATGTTCTTCAATAAATTTATTGAAATGCTCTTTGACCTTATCATCAATATCAACTGTAATTGTTACCATAACTTTGACCCTGTTAAATTTTTATTGTCAGTATTATAACCAATTTTTAAGTTAAGTCGGTAAAATAATATTTCTTATCGTAAAATTTTATTAAAAAGGGTAAACTGTTTGGCAATTATCTAGGTTAATGATTGATGTCACAAAACAATAGTTTTTTTAAAGAGATACTAATAAGAAAAATACCACAACTTATTGGTGTTTATATTGCTTCAGTTTGGTTAGCTGTAGAAATTACTGATTGGATGAGTTCTCGATTTGATTTGCCAACATTGTTTTCATCTTATGTGTTTGTTGGAATGATTGCTTTTTTACCATCAGTCATACTAATGGCTTGGGGGCATGGACGAAAAGGTAAAGATGAGTGGAGTACTTTTGAAAAAGCAGTAATACCAGTCAATTTAATAGCGGCTATTTTTGCGGTTAACTACATAGTAAAACCCGCAGATTCATCAATTGATGTTGGTAAATTGAGTGAGGTTAAGTCATCAGCGCAAATGGAAATGCGTTCTATTATAGACGCACAAACGGGATCCAAAGTAACGTTTGAAGTGCCAAAAAACTCATTTCATCAAAAAGTAATTTCATACTTCTGGGAAAACAAAACAGAAGATGAGTCACTTTCTTGGTTAAGTTATGGATCTAGTTGGCTATTGTCACAAGATTTAAAAAGAACTCCATTTATTTCTGTAGCAACACCCTATGATTCAAAAAGTCTATTTAACAGCATTATTGATAAAGGCTTTGAAAAAGCATTAAATGTTCCACTATCACTAGCACTAAAAATTGCAAGCAACCGTTCTGTTAAGTGGATTGTTCAAGGCTCGTTTATTCGACAAGGCGATATGCTCGAATTTACAGCTCATCTATATGATGTAGAAACGGGTAAAGAGATTAAAAAAATATCAGTAAAGAATAAAAACCCATTAACATCATTAGATAGGATTTCTGATGAAATTAGTGCAATGATATTGACCTCTGCAAAAGTGGCAAAAAATATTATTCCACAATTAGCTATTTCAGAACACACTTCCCAGTCATTAGCTGCAATAGAACATTTAATAGGTGCATTAAATCAGGTGACGTTTAATAGTGATTATATTAAAAGTAATCAATTGTTAGAAAAGGCATTGGAAACGGATAAAACTTTTGCTTCAGCAAATTTATTGTCAATGAATAATTACCGTGTGTTAGGAGATATACCAAAAACAATAACTCACGCAAAAAGTGCCTTGGATCTGGATTATAAACTGTATCAAGAGTCGGTTTTTTTGGTGAAATCCAATCTATTTGCATTTCAAGGTAAATCGGATAAATCACTTAAAGTTTTAGAGAATTGGGTGAAGATATACCCTCACAGTATAGACGCATTAAGAACTTTAGGGTCTGTCTATTTTCAGCAAGGTCATCACCAAGACAATGCCAAAGAAGTGTTTCAAAAATTGCATGAGCTTGAGGGAGATAAAAGTGATGCATTAATTAAACTAGCAAAGATATACCGTTTACAAGGTAAAAAAGAAAAAGCATTTGAAGCACTGAGCAAATATATTGCTGCCAACCCAGAAAAGTCTGTGGCTTACTTTGAACTGGCAGATGCCTATATGCAATTTGGGCAGTTTAATGACGCTAAAGAAATGTATGACGAAGCCAGTCTTTATGATAATAAAGATTTTAGAGCCGAACTTGGCAATGCCAAAATTACAGCAGCAAAGGGCGATTATCAGAGTTCAATTGATCAGTTGACGGAACTAATGGCTCAAAGTAAGACGGATACGCAAAAGATAGCTATTTTATCTCAGATGAGCGACATATATT
Source organism: Lysobacterales bacterium (assembly GCA_027067055.1). Classification (GTDB taxonomy): domain Bacteria; phylum Pseudomonadota; class Gammaproteobacteria; order Xanthomonadales; family Marinicellaceae; genus NORP309. The sequence goes on from JAMOMK010000128.1 coordinate 20,532, forward strand.
TATTTACCGGTCAGATAAGAAAATCTCTAGAAACGGTTGAACTTATGTCGGTACATAGTAAAGGCGTCTTGCCTCCTTTAGCTAAAATATTCCAAATTGATGGCGCAAAGGTTTACCTGAATTCAAAATTAGGTCGGTACGAGAAAGCCCATCAACAGATTGAAAGTTTAACTAAAGAATTAAAGCCTCCTTATGATTTATTATTATCTAGTTTGTCTAAACAGCTTTATGAAAATCAAGAGAATATTGGTTTATTTAAAGAGTCACTAAATAAAGTCGAAACTTTTCAAACAAAATACAATGTAAGTGTCTTAATGCCAGATATCTTAAGGTCAAAAGGCGTTATCGAATATTGGAATAAAGATTACCCTAAAGCCCTTGAGTATTATAACCAAGCTATTGACGAATCAAAACAATCCTTTATTATATTAATGACGACAAATGAAATTGATACAATTATCAATAAAAAGGCAGAAACTCTTATTGCAATGGAAAAATACCAAGAAGCTATAAAAAGCTTGGACGTGGTATTAATGCGAACACCAATGCAAGCAACATCTCACTTTTTAAAAGCCAAAGCTTATGTAGCCTTAAACCAAATGCAAAAAGCCCGTGAAGAAATAATTGCGACGGAACAAATTTGGGAAAATTCTGATAAAGATTTTATTGATTACCAAGAATTTATTCAATTTAAACAAAAAAATATTCAATAACTTGGGTTGATAAGTGCATATACCTCATCTATGCAAGATATAAAGCTGGTTTCTCATAAGAACAATGTTAATACAATTATCGAGTTCTAAATACTGGATTATTCGTATCATCCTATGGACTTTCAGCCCATAGTTGCTGAGCTTTCTTTGGGGAATGGACTTTAGTTCATAGTTGTTGAGTTTTATTTGGGGAATGGACTTTAGTCCATTTTTGTCAGCCAAGAAAGATTTTAAAATACGGGACTAAAGTCCCATCCCCGGTGAGTTTTATTGTCATGCAATCTTTGGGGAATCGACTTTAGAGATTGTGAAAGTATTCACTTTTAAATCTTGAGAAATCAACAGTTTTCCATATTTTTATATTATTTTCAATTACTTATAATTATTTGTTTTTTGTTGCTATATATACTCTAAATTAGTGTTTTAACTGCTTAATTGGCATAATCTCATACTTTAATAACGATATCATTAGCCTATTAGGCATATTGCTCTCTCTTTATGCAATGCTTGATGAAGGCTGCAATGCCAATTATATTCAAAACTCTAGTAAAATTATAACTCATAACCATTAAGCTAAATTCACCTTGGCATCTTTCTAATCCCCGCATGAGAAAATGGTGCATTCCTGCTCTGCATTTTATCGTTCCAAATGGGTGTTCCACCATTGAACCTCTTTTTTTCATAACTGTTGGATTGTCTTTTAATCGTTGTTGATTTCGTACTAAAACCTCTTCGTGTTCCCAACGGTATAGTTCTCGTCTTGTGGATTTTTTACTTAAGCATTTATCTCTAACTGGACAGTTTTTGCAATCGGTTGTTGAACTTTTATATTGATACATCTTTTTATCATTAACTATCCTTACCTTGCCTTGCCTTTTTTAAGCAACGGCTTTAGCTCAGGACAATAATAGCAATCTTCATCGTGGTTGTAGTTGAAGTTATCTCTAACTATCCGACCTGAGCTGTTTGTTCTTTTCTGTTTAGGAACATAGGTTATGATGCCATTGTCTTCACATTTTTTTAGTTGCTTACTGTCATAATAACCCGAATCGGCTAATCCCGTTATTTCATCAACTCCAAGTACTTGTTTGGTTTCATTGAGTCTCTGGTATAGTTGTGCACTATCGGTACTATCTCGGGTCAGCTTTTCTTCGGCAATCAGCTTATGTTTGTCATCAGTCACCGCTTGTGCATTATAACCTGCAGTGGTTTGTCCTCTTTTTCTTAATAATTTTGCATCTGGATCAACAGTAGAAATTTGGCTATCTTCACTATTTTTTAGTTTTTCTTGTAGCGCTAGTTTTTCTTTTTGTTTGACTTTGAGTTTTCCTAGTTTATCCGGTAGGTCTTTATCATCAATACTTGATGTATGCTTTGATTCTCCTTCTTGTTTATCTTGGACATCGATTCTATCTTGATATTCTTGTATTTTATTCTCAATTTTAGCCAGTTGTTTCTTTAGGTTGTTTTCTGTATAAATACTGCTTTTGTTGGCACTGGCTTTTAAAAATGTTCCATCAACAGCAACCAGTTCTTTACCAAATAAATCCAATTCTTTGCACAATAATACAAAATCTTTATTGGTTTTTCTTAATGCTTTGGCGTTGTCGCTTCTAAAGTTTGCAATTGTTTTGTAACTTGGTTTTGAATCTGACATTAGTCAAATGACTTCTAAATTGATTAAGGATGTTCGTTCTAGTCTTCGCGATGAGTGAATTCGATTAAGGTAACCATAGAGATAGAGTTTCAATAATGATTTAGGGTGATATGCAGGTTGACCTGAGGTGATTATTTGTTTACTTGTTTTAAACTCAAGTACTTCTAAATCCAAACCCTCAACATAAGCATCAATTGCTCGTACTGTATTGTTTTGACCAACATATTCATCAATACTTGGTGGGAACAACATGCTTTGTTCTCGGTTTTTAGTTGCTTTGTATCGTCTTTTTCTCATGCTTTAATTTGGTGATTTACTTCTTGAGACCTTTGCATAACTACCTACTTTTCTTGAAAGTAACTGTAAATACGTTTTTTAAAATTTGATTTCTCATAAAACTCTTAATTTTTCTTCTAAAGCACTGTATTTAGTGCTTTAAACTCGATTTTTGAAGGTTTCTACCCTCATTTGCCATATTTCAGGTACAACTATTTTGCGGTTTGTGATATTTCTTAAAAATATTCATACCACATTTTATGTTATGACTCATCGCAAGTAGCATCGCACCAGTTTTGTTTCTAGCCAATCCCATGTATCTTGCTTTTCCAAGA
>JAMOMK010000129.1 GCA_027067055.1 Lysobacterales bacterium
TTTTATTGCTTATGATTTCCGATGCATCTATATCTAGAGTGATGTATTTGATGTCTTTAAGCCCAATACGACAGAGTTCTTTATTGATTGAGGAAATGGCATTGACTCCTGTTGTTCCCATTCTACGTAACCAATCACCAACAGTACCTGGCGTTGGGATATTTTTCAAACCCAGTAATTTTGTTAGGGTTTCATCTTTTTTGAGGTACTTCAAATCATCTAAACGTATGCCGCCTTCGTGTTGCATTAGTACCAATGAGTTGATAAATACTGATGGTTTGAAACCTCGGTTACTTTTAGGCAATGCAAAATGTTTGTCGATTAGGTTTGTAAGTTTTAGTTTCTGCATTAAGGTGGCGATTGCAAGCAATCCGCCTCTGGATGTTAAAAGTTCATGCGTTGTTGATAGGTTGTGTGGTAATATGTTCATAAGCCTTGGTTTCACCCTTTGGGTGGTATTTGATTTGTCGTAAAACCATTATACACCAAGGCTTCTAGCTTGTTTTGACTTTTCTATATCGGGATTAGGGTATGTATATAAAAAAACAAATGGTCAATGGCAACAAAACGGTATTCTAACAGGGTCAAACACTGAAGATTTGGATTATTTTGGTTCTTCTGTTGCAATTGATGGTGAAACCATTGTTGTTGGAGCAAGTGGAGAAGCCAGTAATGCAAAAGGAGTAAATAATGATGAAAGTGATAATTCATCTGCTTCCTCTGGCGCTGCTTATGTATTCACACTTATTAATGGTCAGTGGCAGCAACAAGCTTATTTAAAAGCATCTAACACGAATAAATATAATTTATTTGGATCAACTGTAAAGATATTTGGAGATACTATTGCAATTAGCGCTCCACTCGAAAAAGGTATTGCAACAGGAGTAGGTGGCAATCAAGAAAGTAATTATGATAATACAATAAATACAAGCGACTTTGGAGCGGTTTATATTTTTCAACGAAATAATGGTACTTGGCAACAAAATGCATATATCAAGTCTATGGACAATAGAAGGTGTGCATCATTTGGATACGAGCTGGATTTAGACTTGGGTATATTGGTGGTTAGCCAGTATCATCAATGTGGTGGAATTCCAGAAAACTCTCCACCAGAAGTAAAAGGAAAAGTCTTTATGTACGAAAAGGTTGATGGAACTTGGAGGTTTGAAAGTGAATTAATATCTTCAAAATCTATTGCTGGAGATGCTTTTGGTTCTTCAGTAGAAATATCAGGGTCAAATATTGCTGTTGGAGCAATAGGTAATGATTTAATTAATGGTCAAGAGAACCATTCAGGTTCTGTTTTTGTGTTTTCCTTCGCTAACAACCAATGGAGTGAAACAGCTTATATAAAATCTTCAAAAGCAAGTGAAGATAATTTTGATTTTTTTGGTCAGTCAATTGCATTAAGTGGAGGCACATTAATTGTGGGTGCACCTGAAGATTCATATGATAAGAATGGAAATACGGACAGTAGTGGAAACTCATATCGATCAGGAGCTGTTTTTGTTTTCACAAGACAAAATAATCAATGGATACAAAGCCAATATATTAAAGCTTCTAATGGAGAAAAATATGATGGATTTGGTACAACAGTTGCACTATCAAATCAGAGTCTAGTAATTGGTGCTCCTGAAAAGTCAAATTCTGATTATGGCGCTTCTTATTTATATGAAAACAACTCTTTTGGAATTCAAGTTGCACACACTGCACTATGGTACAACCCCGAACAAAACGGTCACGGTATTAATGTTCAAATTTTAGAGAATAACCGTTTGTTAATGTATTGGTATGTTTATGATTCTATAGGCCAACCTTTATGGTTAATAGGAATTGGTGATTATCAAGGTAATACAGCTTATCTAAATGTGAGTATTCTAAGTGGAGCAAAGTTTCCTCCTAACTTTGATACAAATGATGTTAATATGCAAGACTGGGGAACGATGGAACTTGAGTTTTCAGGGTGCAATAATGGGACATTTAAATGGACACCACTTGCTAATGACAAAGGTTATACTGCAGGTGAAATGCCACTGGTGCGCTTAACAAATACCTTGGGATTGGAGTGTTCAGAGTAATAAAGGATGTGCTAACCCAACATGCGGTTGTTGGGTTAGTGTTTTTTTAAGTGAGACTAACGGCATAAGATATAATGATGCCAAGGCAAACAATCGTTAACCAACCGTACATTATGATTCGCCACATTAATGAAACACCTCGAAGTTCCATAAATTCCCGCATGATTAATACCGCTTTAATAACTGCAGTGACAACAAGAAATAAAACCACTGAAAAGCCACTGGTTTGGTAATGCCCAAATAGGTAGGTGCTTAGTGTTAAAAGTATCAGCAGTAACCAAATAGTGTGAATATTATAATATTTTTTCATGTTATTACCTGATGATATAGATAAGAGGGAATAGGATAATCCAGACTAAATCAACCATATGCCAATAAGCACCACCTGTTTCAACACCGGTATAATTCCGCGATGAATAATTTCCACGTTGTGCTTTTATGGCAACAGCTAATAATATTATCATACCTAAAATGACGTGAAGGAAGTGAAATATGGTTAAGGAAAAATAGAAAAAATAGAAATCATTGGTACTCATGTTAATACCATGTGAAAACTTTTCATTAAATTCATAGGTTTTAATCGCTAAAAACAGTCCACCACAAAATAAAGACGCATAAATAAAGTGAATACAGCGTTTTACATGATTTTTCTTTATGGAATGAACGGCAAGAACAATAAAATAACTTGCTGTGATTAATAACACTGTATTAATTGCGCCAGTTTCACGATTTAATGTCAGTTGGAACTGATTAAATAATTCTACATTTTGAGTGCGCACTACTGAGTATGTTATAAAAAATATTGCAAAAACTAAAAGTTCCGCAAAGATAAATATCCATATAGCAAAGTCGCCTGGTAATAGTCGTGGTTCTTTCTTCATTAAGCTTGTTGTTATTATACCGTAGGGTTAATAAGTCCTAGTGATTTTAGTTTAAGTAAGATTTTACCAAGAGTCAACTTGTTGTAATTGATAAGAGTCAAGCATGAAATAATACTGTTAAGAGCTGTTAAATTCATCATCAAATACGATATAATAGCACATTAATTTATACTGTTTAACGATATTGTTGTCGTTAACAACTATTGAGATTCTATTATGACAAAAGAAGTTTATATCATTGGTGCAAAACGCACCGCTATTGGCTCATTTCAAGGGCAGTTTGCCAACACACCATCACCAACTTTAGCTGCTGCTGCTATTAAGGCAGCGGTAGAACAATCTGGTGTAAAAACTGTTGATGAAGCATTAATTGGTTGTGTTTTACCTGCGGGAGTCGGACAAGCACCTGCAAGACAAGCAATATTAGGAGCTGGTTTGGATAAATCTGTGGTGTGCACAACGGTTAATAAAGTGTGTGGTTCTGGAATGAAAACAGTCATGCTGGCACATGATGCAATTAAAGCTGGATCAGCTAATATATTAGTTGCGGGAGGAATGGAGTCGATGACATTAGCTCCTTATATGTTACCAAAAGCACGTAGTGGTTACCGAATGGGGCATGGTACAACTTTAGATCACATGTTTTATGATGGCTTACAAAACCCTTACGATAATAACATGATGGGTGTTTTTGCTGAAAACTGTGCTGACAAATATACTTTTACTCGTGAGGCTCAAGATGAGTTTTCTGCTGAGTCGGTAAGACGTTCTATGGCTGCTATGGAATCAGGTGCTTTTGATGATGAAATTACCGATGTTGTGGTAAAGAGTCGAAGAGCTGAAACTGTGGTTAATAAAGATGAAGAGCCACCGCGCTGTAATATTGATAAAATACCAACATTACGCCCTGCTTTTAGGCGTGAAAATGGAACAGTAACAGCGGCAAATGCCTCTAAGATTTCTGATGGGGCGGCTGCTATGGTGATTGCAAGTAGTGATGTTGTAACAGAAAATAATTTAAAACCTTTGGCTAAAATAGTAGGGCACACAAGTTTTGCTCATGAGCCAGAATGGTTTACGACCGCTCCAGTTTCTGCCATGCAAAAGTTAATGGATAAGTTAAATTGGTCTGTGCAAGATGTTGATTTATTTGAAATTAATGAAGCCTTTGCAGTGGTGACAATGGCAGCGATGGAAGAGTTGAAGATACCACATGATAAGGTTAATATTCATGGTGGAGCTTGTGCTTTGGGTCATCCAATTGGAGCAAGTGGAACACGCATCTTAGTCACTTTGTTATATGCATTAAAACAAAAAGGTTTAAAGAGAGGCATTGCTAGTTTGTGTATAGGCGGGGGTGAAGCAACAGCCGTGGCTATTGAGATTGTTTCATAAATATTCGGGCTAGTTTTCTTCAGACTAGCTTGGTTTTTTTTGTGTATTTCGAATACTTATATGGTCTGAAAAATGTTCTATTTCTATGATTTCATTGCAATGTGGGCAAGCTAATTCAGTCAGCTTTAATTGCATGTGTTTTATTTCGCGTATAATACTCTGAACCTCAGCTGGAGCAATGGTAAGATCATGAGCAAGTTTATTAAGCTTTCTTTTTTCCTTTTTATCTAAAATACCATCGCTCAAAAAGTAAATCACTTTATTTTTAAATTGTTCTTTGCGTCTATTTATTTCCTTAGTAAAACCAGATGCCAAAATACCAGCGGGAAGAGCTGCCATACCTATACCTGACATTAAAACCACCCAACCGAATGCTTTACCTGCTGCTGTTATTGGCACAACATCACCATATCCTACTGTTGTGAGTGTAACGGTTGCCCACCAAATGGCTCTTGGAATGGTGCCAAATTGTTCTGGCTGATCATCTGCCTCAACGATATGCATGCCAGTGGCTGCAATAATAATTAAGATAGATAATACAAAAAAAGCAGAAAACAAGTTTGGGATTTCTTTCTTCATCACTGCCATCAGTAAATTCATTGAGCGTGAATAGCGAGTTAACTTAAAGACGCGAATTAAACGTAAGCCACGTAAAATCATAAAGTCTCGATAAACAAATAAACCAAACCAAACAGGCAAAACAGCCAACAAATCAATAATTGCCATTGGCGTAAGCATGTACTTGAAACGCCCTCTGATTGAGTTGTATTTTTTTACTTCGGCACTCGACCAAACACGCAAAATATATTCAATTGTAAAAATTATTAAAGAAAATATTTCAAGAACCTTAAATGAAGTTTTGTGTGTTTCAAATAAAATAGGATCGCTTTCAAGAATTACAGCAGTGACAGTTAGCATGATAAGTGTCATTAAAAAGTAATGAATGAATTCACCAAAACGTGAGTGATGCTCACGTTCTAGTATTAAATATACGGTCTTACGCAAACTATTTTTCTTAGTAGTCATTATTTAAGTTATTCGAAACCATTGGTAAATATTATGCCATCAGAGGACGCAGAAACACCATATCGTAAAGCAACAGAATAAGCATCATTGACACCATCATTATTTTCATCAATATCAAAAGTAGTTCCAACAGCAATTGCATTGTCACAAAAATCATTAACGCTAGCACAAAAAGAACCGACCGTACAATTTTCAGGAGTTAAACCTGATTGTACGCAAGAGACAATTATTGTGCCAAAGAAAATAGTCGTACTAATTAATGGCTGATTAGGGTTAACGCCTGCACAACTACAAGTTCTATACTGTGTATCCAGTACACCTAAAAACTCATCACTGGGCAATATTCCACCAATTTCCATACCACCAATAATTGTGGGATTAATCGCTGGCATGTCATCGGTGTAAATGCCTGTTTCTTTTCCAATTGGGTTTTCTAGAAGCGTGGCGTTAACCTTGACAGTATTAATTGTTAAGGGTACTAAGCCTTGTTGTGCATCAAATTGTAAATTGAGTAATCCCGATATTTCCGTTGCTGTTGCTGTGATTGAACCAAAATTGTTGGTGGCAGTGAACAGGTTGTTGGTTTGACCTGTCGGAATTGAGATTTCAGCAAAGCCATTAATTCTTTGTAGCAATGTAGCACTTGGATTGTTTATTTGAGCATCTAAATATTGAAAGTTGAATGCTTGGTTGGTTTGAGAAATATCAAAGTTTTGCCAATCAAACGCCTTAACAATAGAGTTGTTAAGAATGCCCTGGTTGATGCCATCTTGAAAGTTGCTACTTGATTGAGCTTGTAAGGTTAATAAAAAATCACCGAGTCCATCGTCTAATGTTCCGTCACTATCATAATCAAAACAACAGATTTCTGATGGATCTGTGAGTGCAGGAAAGTGCATACCCCAAATATAACTAATATTTTGAGCGTTTGCTAACGAATTTGATAACAGTAATATAAATAATAGTTTACGCATTCTTTTTCACCAAAATTCCACTAATAAAAATAAGCCCAACGATAATAATTGGAAGTGTTAAAACTTGCCCCATTGTCATCCAATCAAAAGCAACAAATCCTCTGTTTGCATCAGGTTGCCTTAAAAACTCAATAGCAAATCGTGATAAACCATAGCAGATAAGGAATGTACCTGAAACAATACCTTTGCGTTTAAATCGTTTGGCAATAAACCAAACAATAATAAATGTTAAAAAGCCTTCAGTAAGTGCTTCATAAATTGGGGAAGGGTGACGAGCAAATTCATCAAGTAAACCTTGTTGATTTAGTTTTTGTAATTCTTCTATAGGTTTATTCCAAAGATTGGTAGGTAAAGAGTCGGGGAAAACCATTGCCCATTTGTGGGTGGTCAAGCGTCCCCATAATTCACCATTGATAAAATTACCAATTCGGACTGAACCAATTCCTAAGGCACACAATGGAGCGACAAAATCAGCAATTTCAAAAAACTTTTTCTTGGTTTTATGTTTAAAATAATACATGGCAACAAAGACACCGATAAGCCCACCATGGAATGACATGCCTCCTCCTTGGACTTTGAAAAGCAACAATGGGTCTTCTAAAAATGGCGTATCATTATAAAACAATACCCAGCCAATTCTACCGCCTAAAATAACACCAAGAGCACCATAAAACAAGAAGTCAGATACCTGTTCTTTAGTCCATGTTGTATCCTCATGTTTAACCTGATAATTGCCAAGCAGTATGAATAAACCAAAGCCAATCAAATAGGTAATTGCATACCAATGAATTTGGACTGGTCCTAAATTAAGAAAAACAGGATCAAAGTTGACTAAATAATGCATTAAAATAAATTCGAAAGGTTAATTAAGAATTTATTTTAACTTTTTTAGCAACTAGGAGCAAACATTGGATGAAATTGGTTTAGATTGTTTAACTCTTCCTGAGTTGCTAACAATAACAGCTAATGCTTTTTCTTCACCTCTGGGGTCACAAAAGTTAATGGATAGGTTAGTACCTGGTGAAAAACCGATGTTGGTGTAGCGAATTTTTGAGCGATGAGAAGAAGAGAGTGCGGTTATTTGTGAAAGCATTGCGTCCTCGTGTCTTAAGACTGCATCTTCTGGATCTAATTTTCTGTTTGAGTTTTGATCTAAAAAGATAATCCAGCCTTCATGCCAGTTTGATTGGTTGTCACAGCTATTTCCTGAAAGGCTAGGGCAGATGATGACAGTTGTTTGATTCATAATGGAATAAGAGCGAGCTAGTTGCAAAGAGCCAGTTAACCTGTTTCGTTCACTTTCCAGTTGGTTTTTTAGTTTAAATTCGTAAAAGTCAGGTAAAGCATAAGATGATAAAATGCTCATAATTGATAGAACAATAATCAGTTCGATAAGTGTAAATCCTCTTTGTTGTTTCATAATAAAATCCGTTTAATTAATATCAGATTCTATTATAGTTGATTATTAGTTTAGATAGTCCTACAAATGCCTATAGATTTGTAGGAAATATACTATTCATTTCTAGAGTGCATGTATGACTGTGCTTTTTGCATAATGTTAACAAAAGCTTGTTCTTGATTGTTTTCCACTACCGATATTATACGTTGCACTGCATCTCCAAGCGCATTTAATGTGGATTTTGAATAATTGTTTAATTTTTGGATTTCAAAATATAGGTGAGGGTTATCAGAGACGACATTTTCACTAACCGACAATTGGGCATCAAAAGTAGTGCTTGATAATTGTGCTAAGGTATCGGCAGCTTCTCCTGATTCGGATAAGACGGTCATAAAGGCAATATTCAGAACATGAGATAAGCCCAAAATATAAGCAACCAATCTATCGTGGTCCTCCAACTGCATATCAATTTGTTCTGCCATTGTTGGTAAAAATAGTTCTTTGGTTTTATCAACAGATAATTTGTCACCTAAATCTATAAATATAACGTGCTTGTTTGAAAGTAGTCGCGTATTTGGACCAAACATGGGGTGAATAGAGACAACTTTACATCCAGAATCAGCCAATTGCATTAGTGGTAATTTTAGAGGGCTTTTAATTGAGCCGACATCCATTACAATCCCTTGTGGTTTTAAATGTGATAAGTCTTGTAAAATTTGAGCACTAGCTGCAATCGGTGCTGAAACGATAATAAAGTCATAATCTAATTCGGTAGTTCTATAGTCTATATTGTTTTTAAAATTAGGGTCAATATCTGATATATCTACTCTGAAACCTTGGTTACTTAAAAACTGTACAAACCATTGCCCCATTTTGCCTAGCCCTCCAATGACGAGTGCAGACTTATGTGAGCCATAATCAGAGGTGTTTATTTTTTGGTTTTCTTGTTTTTCTAGTGAAGTCTTTATAATCAATGAAAAAATACTTTTTGCGATTTCTGGGTCTATATTTTTTTCTTTGGCAAAATTCATAACATTATCAATGACTTGCTTTTCTCTTTGGTAATCTCTTGTGGGGCTTTTTGAGGTGAGTTTCACAGAACCAATAGCATCGATATTCATTTGTCGTTCAGATAATAAGCTTATAATTTGTTTATCAATTTTATCTAGATTTTTGCGTAAAGCATCAAGTTTTGAAATGTCCATAGGTTTTTGGTTTGACATAAAAAATAATTAGGTTAAGATTGTAACAATTGTCGTATTAATAAAAAAAACATTTAGGGGAAAATTATGAAAAAAATCTTATTTACATTAACTTTAATGCTACTTGCTAACTATGCAGTTGCAAAAAATCGACCAGTGGTTGCTGTTATTGACTTTAAAAATGAAACAACTGCACCATGGTGGCAAAATGGCGTAGGTCGAGAACTTAGTGATATGCTTTCCAACGAGTTGTTAGGGACGGGTGTCTTTAAAGTTGTGGAAAGAAAAAAATTAGATAGCGTATTAACAGAACAAGACTTGGGTGCATCAGGTCGTGTATCACGTAGTACTGCTGCAAAAATGGGCAGAATAACAGGTGCTCAATATCTTATTACTGGATCTGTTGCTTCCTATGAAGAGTCTGGTTCAAAAGGGGGAAGGTTTAGCTTTAAAGGTATTGCAGTCGGAGGAAACAGAAGAACGGTTTCTATGGGGATAGATATTCGAGTTGTAAATGCAACTACTGGTGAAATTGAGTATGCTAGAACTGTTGAAGCAACAGCGAAAAATGGCGGACTATCAGTTGGTTTATTTAGAGGTGGTTTTGGTGGTACGCTAGGTGGAGAAAAGAAGACTCCTGTTGGGAAAGCTATTCGTGCAGTGTTAATAGAAGCAACAGATTACCTTGCATGTGTCATGTATGACCAAGATAGTTGTGTAAATGAATATCGAGCAAAAGAACGTAAAAGACGTTCAAAAACAAGAAAATCCATTCGTTTAGATTAATAAAGGTTAGTCATTTTTACATAAAAAGCCAGAGATTTTTCTCTGGCTTTTTTAATGCTAATATTTATCAATTTCCATAGACTTTGGAAAGTATTGTCGTAATAGTCCATTGGTATTTTCATTTTGAAATCTGTTTTTTAGAAGATTTTCAACATAGAAATAATTAATATAAGAGACAATATTCCAGTAATTGTTGTGAATATTCCCATTTTTTTTGATTTTGTCCAACCAGCCATAGAAATCACAACCAATAAAGACACTGTACCTAAAAGAAAAGCAGACATGCCAATAGTTCCAGGAAAACTCAAATCTTTAATTAGCGCTTTATTTGGATTTCCTTCGGTTGTCATAATAACGACCTTTGTCATTGCAAAAACTGAGACAAGAAAGAAATTGGCAGCAAGAATTGATATTGCTAATATATTATTAGTTAAACGAGTTTTTATATCTGAAATTAATAAATTTGCGATTACTGCTATTGAAAATCCAGCAAATAATGAACTAACAGTCATTATTTGTACAGCAAATTTATTCATATATTCGAATGTAGTTATAGTCATGTTGTTAGCCTGTTTTTATTTGCAATCAGCTTAAGCGGACTTATTTATTGTAGCTTATTGGTGGTTATTGGGCAATGTGTTAGAAGGTTATTTTACTGTGAAGGGGTTGAAGATAAAGAAGATTGTTATTTTTGGTTGGCTAAACCCAACTACCCGAGTATGAGTGTTTTTTTAATGGGTGGAGCCAATCTTACGTGGGATTAGGTGTTTTTTCTTCCTGTTTTACGTTCACTTTTGTTTTAAGTCGAGCCATTCCGATTTTGTTAGATTATACCAATTGTGAGGTATGCCTTCAAATTCGAATGTTTCAATAAATTTTAAACCGATTTTTCTGAGTATTTTGTTTGAGGCGATATGCTTGACATCTGCAGCTGCACCGATTTCTTTATAGCCTAGTTTTTCAAAGCCATGGTTAAGTGATGCAATTGCTGATTCTGTGGCAATTCCCTTTCCCCAGTATTTTTTTCTAAACCGGTAACCTAAATCATAATAATTAAACTCTTTTCTTACTTCTGTTTCATATTTCAACCCTGTCCAACCAATAAAGTCATTTGTTTCTTTATCAATAACAGCCCAGCGTCCAATTCCATTATCAATATATTGATTTCTGATAAACTCGATCACTTTACTGGCTTGTTCCATTGTTTTGATGGGTTGTTTACCTAAAAATTCATGAACATATGGGTCTGAATCGAGGTCAAAAATACCCTTTGCATCCTGTTTTTCTAAGTCTCTTATTATTAGTCGCTGTGTTTCTATATGAATTTTCATTTATTGTATCCTGTTTTTATTGGTCGAACACATCACAGTGGAGTGATGGAGTGATTTTTATTTACGGTAACACCAGTGCCAGGGTTCATAACTTATGCCGGTGCTGTTGTTTTTTGGGTAGCTCATGAAAAAGCCAAAATTCTCAGCATTTTGTTGTAGCCAATAAAAGGCTTCGGATTGGTCGAACTCTTCTTCTAGTATGGCTTCATTTTTTGCGCCAATGTCGATGGCACAGCCTGTGTGGTGTTCGCTGTAACCGGGCAGGGTGTTGACTTTAAGAATGTCATCTATGCTTAGGCCTTTGTCTAATTTATTTTGAATCAATTGTTTTTGGTAGTCATAACTTCGAAATGCTGAGATGATTTTTAGTTTTATACCGGTTTTTTTGGCAGCTTTCTTCATCTTCTTCCATGCCTTTTTTGCAGCTGGATGAAGGTAAGTATCACGATCAAACATATCTTTCTTGCATTTTTTTAATCGTTTGGCTTCTGCAAATAGTGAAAAACAATAATTGCTAGTATCGCAAAAGCCTTTATTGTATTGTTTGATGTATTGTTCTAGTTGTTTTTGTTTCATGTTATTTTATGGATATTTTGTTCCCAGTTTTTACCATCAAAGTCTTTGACCTGTATTGCATGTTTGGAAAAGTCATCAAGACAGCGCGCATTAATGCTCCAACAATCGGGATGAGAACGTGGTTGATAAAAAGATTTAATGCCGCACTCTTTACAGAAATAATGTTTGGCTATCTTTTTATTAAATTGGTAATTGCTCAGTTTGTCGAAGTCGCAAAGCAGTCTCACATCAGTTTTTGGGATGATTAAATGCAAATAAGCTGTTTTTTCACACATGCTGCAATTGCACGCTGTGATTGTGGTTTGTTCTAGGCTTTGATGGAGTTTGATTTCAAAGCGAACGGAGTGGCAATGGCAACCGCCTGTGTAAAGATACGAATTCATGCCTAAATCATACAAGTTTTGCGTTAATGTTCAATCATAAGTTATCAATCCAAGTGAAAATATGCGATAATCCCGCGACTTTACTATTGGGAATTTTTATACGTCTCTTTAAACGTATTTTTAGGGTTTCCCAATACAATTTATTTGGAGAATAACAATGAGTTTTTTTATATCTGATGCAGTAGCTCAAAGCGCAACTGGTGCAGCACCTCAAGGTGGTTTAATGAGTTTCTTACCATTGATTTTGATTTTTGGTGTGATGTATTTTTTGATGATACGCCCACAACAAAAAAAGATGAAAGAGCATCGAGCTATGGTAGATGCCTTGGCTAAAGGAGATGAAGTGACTACTAATGGTGGTATCTTAGGAAAGATAGTTTCTTTGGATGAATCGTTCGTTACGGTTGAAATTGCGCCAAACGTCACTATAAAGCTACAACGCGTTGCTATTTCGACGATTATGCCAAAGGGTACAATCAAAGCAATCAAATAAAAATAGAGCTTTAATGCTCTTAGAGGCTTTTGCAAAGCTCTGCAACTTTATTACATGTTCCACGAGTTATGCAAAGGTCTCTCTTAATAATTAGAAAATAACTAAGGATTTAATATGAACCATTATCCATTATGGAAAAATCTGTTAATTGTCTTTGTTTTGGCAATTGGGGTTTTTTATGCGTTGCCAAATATCTATGGGCGTAGTGCAGTAGTTCAAACCAGTGCACTTAAAGAACAGGCTGTAGATGAGGCTTTGTTGGCACAGATAAGTGAAAAGTTAAAAGCGGCTGATATACAGAAGTTTTCAACTGAAATTGATAAAGACACGGTTGTCACCAAGTTTGAAACTTTGGATGATCAATTTAAAGCCAAAGAAATCCTTGATGGATTAACGGGTTACAAATCCGCATTAAATCTAAAACCAGATGTGCCAGAATGGTTGAGTAATGCGGGTGGTAAAGCCATGACTTTAGGTTTGGATTTGCGTGGTGGTGTTTATTTTCTTATGGAAGTGGATATGAAAGCAGCACTGGCTAATAAGAATAATCAAATTCGCGGTGATGTGACTCAGATTTTGAAAAAAGCCAAGATTTCGAAGAAAAGTTTAAAATGGAATAAAGATAAACTAACTGTCAAGTTTAAATCTAAAGAATTTTCTGACAAGGCATTTGAAATATTGCGAAAACAAGTGAATGAAGTCAGCTTTAAGCAACGTACAGTTGATGGTGCAGAAGCTATCGTTGGTACTATTCGTCAAAAAGCCATTGATGATATAAAGACTAATGCCTTAGAGCAAAATATTTCAACTATTCGTAGTCGAGTTAATGAATATGGTGTGGCAGAACCAATAGTGCAACGTCAAGGCGCTGAACGTATTGTTGTACAATTACCTGGTGTACAAGATTCAACTGAAATCAAAGAAACGCTGGGTTCTGTGGCGACCTTAGAGTATCGTGCCGTTGATATGGATCCAAGTCATAATGCTTTCGAAATTATGCAATCAGGAAAACACCCTCCGTTAGGTTATAAACTCTATAAAGACCAAGATGGTCGACCCGTTTTATTAAGTAAAAGAACCATTGTAACTGGAGACCAATTGATTGGTGCAACTGCAGGAACTGACCAGCAGTCAGGGAAACCAAATGTTAATGTTCGATTGAATAATATTGGCGCTAAACGCATGCTGAATTTTACAAAGGATAATGTTGGAAATAATATGGCTGTTGTCTTTAAAGACCGCGTACTGGTTGGTAAGAAAAAAGTTATTGATAAAGAAACCGGTGTTGAAACTACTCGCAATATTTATAAACCGCGAGAAACAGTGATTAGTAATGCCGTTATTAATGGTGTATTTGGGGATAGGTTTCAAACCAGTGGATCAATGACATCGAAATTTGCTTCTAAACTAGCTTTACAATTACGTTCTGGTTCATTGGCAGCACCTGTGGATATTGTCCATGAAAAGACTATAGGACCTTCTTTGGGTAAGGAAAATATTGATAAAGGCTTTCTATCTGTCTTGGTAGGTTTTGTAGCGGTTCTGTTGTTTATGTTGGTTTATTACAAAACCTTTGGCTTGGTTGCTAATATTGCACTTGGATTTAATGTTGTCTTGATTATTGCGGTTTTATCCATGGTTGGAGCAACCCTAACTTTGCCTGGTATTGCTGGTATTGTATTAACCGTTGGTATGGCAGTGGATGCTAATGTCTTGATTTTTGAACGAATCAAGGAAGAGATGCGAGCAGGAACTCCACCTAAACTGGCAATTAATGCGGGTTATGATAAAGCTTTATCCACTATTGCGGATGCCAATATTACGACTTTTATTGCAGCTATTGTTTTATTTGCCTTTGGAACAGGGCCGATTAAAGGATTTGCAGTGACTCTGAGCATCGGTATTATGACTTCAATGTTTACAGCTATCATGGTTTCACGAGCGATTGTGAATAAAATCTATGGTGGTAAATCTAAACTTAAATCACTTTCAATATAAGGAGAAGAACATGAATTTATTAGGAAATGTTAAATTTAATTTCATGAGTAAAAGAAAGCTTGCCTTGATTTTTTCAACACTATTGATTGTTATTTCAATTGGCTCAATTGCAACTCGTGGATTAAACTTTGGTTTAGATTTTACTGGAGGAACTTCAGTTGTTGTTAATTTCCAAGAAATTATAGAGCTCGATGATATACGAAATGCATTAGAGAGTAATGATTTTATTGATGCCTCAGTACAAAACTTTGGATCAGCTAAATCAGTGCAAATAAAATTTCAAACAACTAATGATGATGAATCAACTCAATTAGTCACTCAATTAAAACACATTATTAAACCAATAGACCCGAAAGCTCAAGTTGGCAAGGGTGATTTTATTGGTTCTCAAGTTGGAAGTGAATTAGTTGAGCAAGGCTCTTTGGCTATATTGTATGCCATTATTGGAATCTTGTTATATGTTACTATGCGATTTGAGTGGCGTTTTTCATTGGGTTCTGTCATTGCATTGGTACATGATGTCATTATTACTGTTGGTGTATTTTCTGTTGTTCAAATGGAATTCGATTTAACAATTTTGGCAGCTTTGCTGGCAGTTATCGGTTATTCACTCAATGATACCATTGTGGTGTTTGACCGTGTTCGAGAAAATTTTAGAGGTTTGCGTAAAAAAACACCTACTGAAGTTTTTAATACTTCAATTAATCAAACAATCTCACGTACCATTATCACTTCACTAACCACTATTCTAGTATTGGTTGCTTTGTTTGTTATCGGTGGAGCAATGATTCATGGTTTCGCATTTGCCTTGATAGTTGGTGTGATTATTGGTACATACTCATCTATCTTTGTTGCCAGTACGGCAACTTTGTCTTTAGGTATTACCCGTGAAGACTTGATGCCTGTTGAGAAAGAAGGTGCTAACTTGGATCATATTCCTTAAAGTGAGAAAATATTGTAAATAGCAAGGGCAATTAGCATGTGTTAGTTGCCTTTTTTTATAGAATACAAACATGTATATTTGGTCAAAAATTCAATCGTTGTTGCAAAGTAACCATAAGCTCTATTTGTTGAGCGTTGTGCAATCAAAAGGCAGTGCACCAGGTCGTACTGGTTTTAAAATGATTGTTGCAGATAATGCTGAACTGTATGGGTCCATCGGTGGTGGTGTGATGGAATTTAATATGGTTGAAAAAGCTAAATGTTTACTTGAACAAGATCAAATTGAACATGACATTATTCAACAAGATCATAATGGAAGCTCCCCTGTAAGTTCTGGAATGATTTGTTCTGGTTCTCAAATCATTGCATTTAATTATCTTCATCCAGATGACTTGTCTTTAGTTAATTCAATCCAACAGACAACGAAAAATATAGAATTCTCAAACAATGGAATTGCATTAATACCAGCAAATATAGAAAGTGGTTTCAAACAAGTAAGTCCTGATAGTTGGTCCTACATAGAATCTATGAATAAAAAGCCTATTGCTCATATATTTGGAGCTGGACATGTGAGTGTACCCACCTCACAACTATTAACTCAAGTGGGTTTTGATGTGTTTTTGTATGATAATCGCAATGATATAAATACTTTTGAAAACAATAAATTTGTTCGTTTTAAACGAATTATTGATTTTAAAAAAGTATTGGAAGAAGTGGTGGTTGATTCTGGCGATTATATATTGTTAATGACTCATAAATTTACCGAAGATAAGCTTCTTTTATCTCAATTACTCACCATAAATCATCAATACCTTGGCGTTTTAGGTAGCGATAATAAGATTAAAGTGATGTTTGAGGCTTTACTTGGTCAAGGCATTAGCATGGATAAACTCAATAAAGTTCATGCACCGATTGGCTTAAACATTAACAGTCAAACACCTGGTGAAATAGCCGTGAGTATTGTTGCCGAAGTGATAAAATATAAAAATCTTTAACTAGTGCTTGACCGAGAAAGGATTCTTAGCGAGGGAAAGCTGAATTTCTAGACCAAATTCAGCTTTTCCGCAGTAGAATACTTCTTTCTCAGTCAAGCACTAACTATCACACTTTGAAATAATCTCTGTTAACGCTTGTTTGTTTAATTCACCTAGGTATTGTCTAGACTCCTTATTGTTGCAATCAAATTTTGTTAACACTATTTTATACAATGCTTCTGCATTATTATACATGCCACGTTTTCTGAAGACATTGGCTGCTGCTAACTTATCAGCCATTTCAAATTTTTGTTCTTGTGTTAGTTGTTCATTAGTGACTTCAATTACTTCCTGCTTGGACCACCAAACACCAATACCTATGACACCAAAGACAATAATAGCAGATAAAACATAAATCAATATTCTATTAGATTTTGTACGTGCCTGTGAAATCGGTATAAAGCCTTGAGTTGTATGAGAATTGCTCCTATCTAGGCGTTGTATCCATTTTTTAACAATAGCATTTAACTGGTCAGCATTTTGGTAACGATCATCAGGGTTTTTAGCTAATAATTTATCTAAAATTGGTTGTAAAGCAGATTTTTCATCAGGAAGAGCTGGTGGAGGTTCATGTACATGAGCATAACTCACAGCAAAAGTGTCTTCTCCTTCAAATAATTTCTTGCCCATTAACATCTCGTACATGACTACGCCTAGAGCATAAAGGTCAGAACGCTCATCAGTATCTTGTCCAAGTGCTCGTTCAGGACTCATGTAATGGGGAGTGCCGACTACAGCACCAATTCGGGTAAATTCACTTATTTGTCCTTGGGCTTTGGCAATACCAAAGTCGAGTAATACGGCTTGTCCTTCTTCATTAAACATGATGTTTTCTGGTTTAATATCACGGTGTAAGGTCTTTCTTTTGTGCGAGTGGGCTAGAGCACTACTCATTTCATCCATGATTTTTAAGACTTCTCGGTCTTCAAGCGTGTTTTTGCTGAGTTTTTCTTTTAAATCACCACCGGGTAGTATTTCCATTGCAAGGAAATAATTTTTATCGACTACACCACAGGCGTAGACAGTGACAATGTTTGGGTGGTTAAATTGGGCAACTGTATCGCCTTCACGTTTTAAATCTTCAAGGATTTTAGGGTCAGTGCTGCTAGGTGAAACAATTTTAATGGCGACTTGTCGCTTTGGTTGCTGTTGTTCACCTAGGTAAACAACAGCCATTCCACCTTGCCCTATTTTTTTAATGACAGTGAAATTTGGTATTTGTAATAATTGTTCTGACACTTTCTTGCTCATAAACCTCGATAAGATATTTTAACCTGAAAATTGATTAAATGAAAAATTAGGCATAGATAATATTGATATTTTATGGTTTTTTGTTTCTACACAATATTTATTATCAAAAAAAACAATCACATGCTAAGATTGAATCACTATAGGTTATTTTTTAAAATACATGTTTAATTACTTTGATAATGATAAAGAAACTATGCGAAAAGTGGATACTGCATGGTTGCGAATGGAATCTCCCTCAAACTTAATGATGATTACAGGTTTGATGTTTCTTGATAATCTTCCTGATTATGCTGTATTTTTAGATATGATTGAGAAGAATTTCTTAAGTTACCGACGATTTAAACAAAAGGCAGTTATCTCTACGGCAGGCACTTATTGGCAAGACGATGAATTTTTTGATATCAAAGGACACATCAGAAGAGTGGCTTTACCTGGTCAAGCTGACTATGCTGAATTACAAGATTTTGTCAGTGACTTGGCATCAACTCCTCTTGATAAAGCCAAGCCATTATGGCAATTTCATATTGTTGAAAATTACGACAAAGGCCCTGTTTTAGTTACGCGCATTCACCATTGTTATGCAGATGGGATTGCTTTGATTCAAGTATTGTTGTCTATGACCAGTTCTAGTCGTAAAAATAGTTTAAATTTATCACCTGATAGTAATAATAAGGAATACCACCGCAAATTAGGTGTACTTAAGTCGGTTATTAACCCTGCAAAGAAACAGTTTGCCAATTCAATCAAAATGGCAAATCAAATAAAGTCTATCGGCTTTGAGGCGTTGCAAAACCCTGCTTTATTGGAAAAAGGTGTCAGTGAAATTACTGATATTGGTTTAGAGTTATTTAATGCCCTTACATTGCCAGATGATCCTGAAACGGTCTTCAAATCCAAATTAAGTGTCAGAAAAAATGCTGCATGGGCTGATTCAATAGAGTTATCTGATGTTAAGGCTATTGCTTATGCGACAGGAACAACGGTAAATGATGTATTGATTTCCAATTTGGCTGGTGCCTTGCGTGAGTATATGCTTAAAATAGGTGAAAACCCTGATGAAATCATTATTAATGCAACAGTTCCTGTTAATTTACGTCCTTTAGAACATGCCAAAAACTTGGGGAATCATTTTGGACTGGTGTTTTTGAAGCTACCAATATTTGAAAGCAACCCACTGAAAAGATTGGAATTTATTCACGAAGAAATGAATGAATTGAAAAAATCCAAACAGGCCATTGTTTCATTTGGACTTTTAAGTGCTATTGGAATGGCTCCAGCCAAGGT
Source organism: Lysobacterales bacterium (assembly GCA_027067055.1). Classification (GTDB taxonomy): domain Bacteria; phylum Pseudomonadota; class Gammaproteobacteria; order Xanthomonadales; family Marinicellaceae; genus NORP309. The sequence continues at coordinate 19,034 of JAMOMK010000129.1, forward strand.
GCAAAATTTATTGTTAGATCAATTTTCAAAGAAAGCCACAACAGTGCTAACCAATGTACCAGGTCCGCAAGTTCCACTTTATATTACGGGCGCAGAGGTTAAGAAAATTATGTTTTGGGTTCCACAAAATGGCACAATTGGCATGGGAATTAGCATCTTATCTTATAATGGTAAAGTGGAGTTTGGTTTAATAGTTGATAAAAACCTAATCTCAGATCCTCAAAATGTTATTAAAGAGTTTCCTAATCAGTTTGAGGTTTTGACTGAATGTATGATGATGCATCCTTGGGATGGGCAAGTGCATGCAGATATACTAGAATAAGAATACATTAAGTAATGAAAATTTATACAAAAAAACCGTTAAATATAACGGTTTTTTCTTTTTCAAATCTGTTATGTTTACTTAATCGGCATCTAAGCCAGTCATGCCCATGATGTTATAGCCTGCATCGACATAAGTAATTTCACCAGTTATACCTTTTGCCCAATCCGAACACATAAAAGTGGCTGCATTGGCAACATCTTCTTGTGATACAGTTGTGCGAAGTGGTGATTTTTCAGCAACATGATCGAGCATTTTCTTAAAGTTTCCAATGCCAGATGCCGCTAAGGTTTTGATTGGTCCTGCTGATATGCCATTAACACGAGTACCTTCTGCGCCCAATGAGTAAGCCATGTATCGAACATTTGCTTCAAGTGCGGCTTTAGCAACACCCATAACATTATAGTTGCTCATGGCTTTGACTGCGCCAAGGTAGCTTAAAGTGAGCATCGAACCTTTGCGTCCTTTCATCATTGAACGTCCTGCTTTAGCAAGAGCTGCAAATGAGTAGGAGCTAATGTCCATAGCTATATGATAACCTTCGCGTGTTAAGTTTTGTAAATAATCGCCTTGCAATAACTCACGTGGGGCAAAACCTACCGAATGAACTATAATATCTATACCATCCCAATGTTTTCCTAGTTCAGTAAATACATTTTGTATTTCTTCATCACTGGCAACATCGCAAGGTAGCATAATACTTGAGCCTGTAATGGCTGCAATTTTTTCTACACGTTTGAGTAGTTTTTCATTTTGATAGGTGTAAGCAATTTCTGCACCTTCACGATGAAATGCTTCGGCAATTGACCATGCAATTGAACGGTTGCTGGCAACGCCAACAATTAAGGCTTTTTTGCCTGATAATAAACCCATAGTTGTCCCCTAAAAGTTCGGATTGATAAAGATGTAATAATACGTTAGTTAAGCTGTAATTTCATTAAATAAACCTTTTGTAATGAAAGTTTATTTGCACATGCCATTACTTAGAGGTTTAGCCATTCATTATTTTCATCGCCATAAACGATAAAATAGGGGTTTAATAAATTATCTTTAGTGTTATAAAGTAATGTTTGGTTATCTAAGGTAACAACGCGACCACCTGCTTGTTCTACAATGCATTGGGCTGCAGCGGTATCCCATTCACGAGTCAGTCCTAGTCTTGGGTATAAATCGGCTTTCCCTTCTGCGACTAAACAGAACTTAAGCGAACTACCCATCGAGATTAGTTTATGTTCTCCTAGTTTCTCTAGATAATCAACGACATCCTGTGAGATATGAGAGCGTGAGCCGACTACAATTGGTTTTTTACGGGCGGGTTTTTTTGTATAAATTTGGAATCTGTTTCCATCTTCTTTTTTGAAAGCGCCATAACCTTTAGCTGCTGAATAAGTAATATCTTTTACAGGGACATAAATAACCGAAAGAATAGGGAGACCCTTTTCAATTAATGCTATGTTAACGGTGAATTCACCATTGCGTTTGATAAATTCTTTGGTGCCATCTAATGGGTCGACTAACCAGTATTTATTCCATTGTTTGCGGGTAGAATAGGGGGTTTTGGTAGACTCTTCTGATAGCACAGGCACATCAGGTGTTATCTTTTGTAAATCAGCCACAATTATTTCATGTGCTGCTAAATCGGCTTTGGTTAATGGTGAGTCATCTGATTTTATTTCGATACCAAAATCAGCTGATTGGTAGATTTCTAAAATAGCCTGACCAGCCTTTATGGCTGTTTGTTCAATTTCTGCTAATAAATTAATCACTTCAATAATGCCAAAGCTTGGTTATAAGAAACATGGTTTCCAGCTAAAACAGATGAAGTTTCTAAATCTATAGCCTCACCAGAAAGATCAGTCATAATGCCTCCTGCTTCTTTGACAATAACGCTTAATGCGGCAATATCTAAAATATTTAAATCCGACTCGATAACCAGTTCTAATTTGCCAGCAGCTAATAAATGATAGTGGTAAAAATCACCATAACCGCGAGTTTTATGAGCAAGGCTCATGATTTGACGTAGTTTTTCCCAATTTTCAGGAGATTGTGCAAAGCTTCTTAAATTTCCCGTTGAATAGCAACTTTCTTCAGGCTTGATAAATTCACTAACCTGTAAAATTTCATCGCCAATATATGCTCCAAGTCCTTTTGCTGCCCAAGCAGTTTCATTAAAAAGTGGAGCATGTGAAACACCGACAATAATTTCATCTTGGTGCATTAACGCAATTTGAGTCGAAAAAAAGCCGTATTCGCGTACAAAACTTTTGGTGCCATCAATTGGGTCAACTAACCACATAAATTCGGAATCGGTATTGGATTTACCCGTTTCCTCACCATAAAAGCCAAAATCAGGAAATTGTGCAGCCAAAACCTGTTTAATCACTTGTTCACACTCAATATCTGCTTGAGTGACTGGTGTTAAGTCTTCTTTAATGGTTGTGGCAGGTGCGCATTTGTAATAGCGTTTGATTATTTGTTCTGCTGATTTTGCGGCGCGTTTTGCTGTTGTTATACAGCTCGTTAAAAAGGCTTGGTTAATCTCTTTAGTCATGCGTTGTTCTGCCATAGATGTCTTCAAACCTTTCAATATCGTCTTCACCAAAGTAATCACCACATTGCACTTCAATTAAGGCAATGTCTTTATCTGTCGGGTTTTCCAAGCGGTGTAGAGTGTTTTTAGGGATGTAGGTTGATTCGTTGTTTTTTAAGGTAAACTCATCATCACCTACACGAACTTTTGCCTCACCATTGACCATAGTCCAATGCTCAGAGCGTCGTTGGTGTTTTTGCAGTGATAATACTTGCCCCGGTTTAACTGTTAGGCGTTTGACCTTGCAGTCAGGTTCGTCTTCTAAAATAGTGTAATTCCCCCAAGGGCGATGAACGGTTTGGTGGTAAATCGCTGCATCGTGGTTGTTTGATTTTAAAAATTGCACCACATCTTTAACCCCTTGTGAACGGTCTTTGTGAGCAACAAGAACAGCATCTTTTGTATCCACTATCATTAAGTTATCAACACCAACAGCAGCAACAATTCTATCACCACTACGGATATAACAATCTTTGGAATCAATGGCGATAGCTTTGCCTTCAATTCTGTTACCGTATTCATCAGGATTTGCCAACCCGGCCATAGAATTCCATGATCCAATGTCATTCCAATCAAACTTTGAATCAACCACTGCACGTTTTTTAGCGTGTTCCATTACTGCATAATCAATGGAAATATCGGGCATAGCAGCAAAACTTTTAGTTTCAAACTCTATTGCTGATTGCTGAATATTCTTTGTTGCAAAACATATCTGCGCCGCTTTTAAAACCTCAGGTGATGTGGCTTGCATTTCATCAATTAAGGTTTTTGCACTCAAGGCAAACATACCTGAGTTCCACGTATAATTTCCCGATTCAACGTATTGTTTTGCGATTTGCAAATTCGGTTTTTCTTTAAATTCATCAATAATAGCAGCATCAAATCCATCAATGCGTTGACCAGCTTTGATGTAACCATAGCCAGTTTCAGGCGAGGTTGGATGAATGCCAAAAGTAGCGATATAACCATTTTCTGCTAATTTTGCGCCTTCTTTTACGGCTTTTTTGAAGGCTTCTTTATCTTTAATCAAGTGATCTGATGGCATAACAAGCATGACAGCATCTTCGCCAAAACGTTGTTTAATCTCTAGTGCCGCTAGAGCAATGGCAGGAGCTGTGTTTCTACCCATTGGTTCAAGCATAAAAATCTGTTTGTGCATTTCGCCTTTTGCTACTTTGCTATACATGTCGCGGCAGATAAAATAGTAATCACGGGATGTTACTGTCATGACTGTGCCATCATCAGAAACATCCAAAGCACGCTCAAAGGTGAGTTCAGCCAAGGTGCTGCCATTGGCAAGTTTCATAAAAGGTTTTGGGTAGGCTCTACGTGAAACAGGCCATAAACGCGTGCCTGCTCCTCCAGATAAAATGACTGGAATTAATTTCAATTTGATCTCCTAAGGTTTTGCATGCAAAGTTGTAAAGAAGTTTGCCAATTTGGCATTTTTATTCCAAGTGTTTCATTTAGTTTTGTACAGTTTAACACTGAATAACTTGGACGTTTTGCTGGGGTTGGGTATTTGTCGGTGGTAATGCCATGTACAATGGGTTTACTGTCAATAAGCGACATATGCTGGGCATTAGAAAATATCTTACGGGCAAAATTACACCAGGTAGTTTTGCCCGATGAAGTCATGTGATAGAGGCCGTCTTGTGGGTTCTGTATGGCAAGTGCTGTGGCAAGTGCAATGGAACTGGCGGAAGTTGGTGAGCCGTACTGATCATCAACGACATTTAGTTCTTTGTGTTGTTTAGCAAGATTTAGCATGGTTTTCATGAAATTTTTGCCACGATAAGAATAAACCCAAGCCGCTCTAAAAATCATATGGTGACAACCCGAATCTAAGATAGCTAGTTCACCAAGGAGTTTGGTGTTTGCGTAAATTCCTTGCGGGTTACATTCATCCTCTTCTGTCCATGGTGTATCTTTGTTGCCTGAAAAGACATAGTCTGTTGAATAGTGTACTAATAAACCATCATTAATAACAGAGTACTTTGCAAATATAGCTGGAGCATCTGCATTGATTCTCTGGGCTAGGCTGTGGTTGACCTCAGCATCATCAACGGCGGTATAAGCTGCGGCATTAACGATTATATCTGGGTTTATAGCATTGATTTTTTTTTCAATGTCGGCAGAATCAGCAATATTTAAGGCAAGTGTTGGCATTCCTGCTACCTCATAACCTTTGCTTGTGGTCGGAATCACTTCACCAATAAATTGCAATGTTCTCCATAATTCATAACCAACTTGTCCACTTGCACCTGTTAATAAAATTTTCATGGTAAATAGAGTGGTAGTTTAGTATTAGGAATATCTTCTAAGCTTAGAGCTTTTTCATCTTTCTCAGATAAAGATGGGGTATCAATTGGCCAATCTATTTCGATAAAAGGGTCATTCCATATAAGTGAAATTTCATCAGCGGGTGAATAAAAATTGGTGCACATATAAGAGAATATAGCCGTATCGGATAAAACACAAAACCCATGGGCAAAACCCTCAGGGATATAAAATTGTTTGTGGTTGTCACCTGTTAAAATTTCGCCATGCCACTGCCCAAAAGTAGGGGAGCCTTGGCGAATATCAACGGCAACATCAAAAACTTCACCGGTTAAGATTTGCACAAGCTTTCCTTGTGGGTTGGGGTTTTGAAAATGTAAACCTCGCAAAACCCCTTTGGAAGATTTGGAAAGGTTAGATTGAACAAAATCAACATCAAGCCCAGCTTCTTTGTAACGCTGTTGATTCCACGTTTCCATAAAAAAACCACGTTGGTCCCCGAAAACCTTTGGTTCAAAGATTAAAGCACCAGATAATTTTGTTTGTGTTACTTTCATGAATTCTCTTCAAGTAAGCGCAATAAATACTGTCCATAACCATTTTTACTGATGGGTTGAGCCAGTCGTGACACATCATCTGCGGTAATCCAACCTGCTTTAAATGCAATTTCTTCAGGGCAAGCAATTTTAATACCCTGACGTTTTTCGATAGTGGCAATAAAGTTACTGGCATCGGTTAATGAATCGTGTGTACCCGTATCAAGCCAGGCGTAACCGCGACCCATTAATTCCACCATCAACTCATTTTGTTGCAGGTAGACTTTGTTTAAATCGGTGATTTCTAGCTCGCCACGTGGTGATGGTTTGAGGTTTTTGGCAATGTCACAGGCTTGATTATCGTAAAAATACAAACCAGTTACGGCATAATTAGAACGCGGGTTTTTAGGTTTTTCTTCTAAATCTATGACTTTGCCTGACTCATCAAATTCGGCTACGCCATAACGTTCAGGATCAGTGACTCGATAACCAAAGACGGTTGCACCATTGTTGCGTGCATTGGCTTTGTTTAATAAATCAACCATACCAGAACCGTGGTAAATATTGTCACCTAGGATTAAGCACGATGGATGATTGTCGACAAATTTTTCACCAATCAAGTAAGCCTGAGCCAAACCACCCGGATCAGGCTGGGCTGCATAGGTGATATTGATTCCCCATTGCGAGCCATCACCGAGCAATTTTTGAAACAAAGCTTGCTCGTGCGGTGTATTGATAATTAAAATGTCACGAATACCAGCCAACATAAGAGTTGTCAACGGATAATAAATCATCGGCTTATCGTAAATAGGCAGTAATTGTTTACTGATAGAGTGCGTTAATGGATACAAACGCGTACCCGAACCACCTGCTAATATGATGCCTTTCCTTTTCATTAGATTTTTTTACCTACATCTTGACCTAATCGTTGACCTGCATAAGAGCCATCTAAAACACGATTGCTCCACTTTTTGTTATCTAAATACCATTGAACTGTTTTTCGGATGCCACTTTCAAAAGATTCAGAAGGAGACCAACCCAATTGAGTTTGTAATTTGGATGAGTCAATGGCATAACGTTGGTCATGTCCTGGTCTATCGGTTACATAAGTGACTAAATCTCTTCGACATTTACCTGCAATAGGTCGTAATTCATCTAAAATATCACATAAGGCGTGAACCACTTGAATGTTTTGTTTTTCTTCATTACCACCAATATTATAAACTTCGCCAACTTTGCCTTTATTAATAACCGTTTCAATGGCACTGCAATGGTCTTGCACATAAAGCCAGTCGCGAATATTCTTGCCATCACCGTAGACAGGTAATGATTCAAAATTTAACGCTTTAGTAATAATTAATGGAATGAGCTTTTCAGGAAACTGAAAAGGACCGTAATTATTGGAGCAATTAGTGGTTAAAACTGGTAAACCATAGGTGTGGTGATAGGCTCGTACTAAGTGGTCTGATGAAGCTTTTGAAGCTGAATAAGGTGAATTGGGCGAATAGGGCGTGGTTTCGGTAAATAAACCCGTATCGCCTAATGAACCATACACTTCATCAGTTGAAACATGTAAAAACCTAAAATTATCTTTTTTATCATTCGCTAATGACTTGTAATAATTTAAAGCGTGTTTGAGTAAATTAAATGTCCCCAAAATATTAGTGGTGATAAAATCATCAGGGGCATCAATTGAACGATCGACATGGGATTCTGCGGCAAAATTAACAATCGTATCGGGTTGGTATTTTTCGATTAAATCAGCAACCAAATCATTATCACAAATATCACCTTGGATGAAAGTATAATTTTCGTTGTTTTCAAGCTGTGCAAGGGTATCAAGGTTGCCAGCATAAGTTAATTTGTCCAAATTAATAATTTTACGTTTTTTATCAAGCACTTGTTGCAAAATAAAATTACCACCGATAAAGCCAGCACCACCTGTAACTAACCACGTTTGAGTCATTGATTTACCTAAAATTCAAAAGGGTCGTGATTATAACATAAATTAAGGTTAGTTTTGTTAAAGGAACATTGTTCCGCAGCGTTAATAACGTAAAAATTATATAAAAAGTATCTGGAGTTTATTGGTTGATAGTGAGTGCCTGAAATAGTTGTATCAGTTTATCTTTATCAAGCTTCCCATCGGTTCTCACACTGCTGCATAAATCAATACCAAAAGGTTTGACATGTTCGTAGGCTTGTTTGATGTTTTGTGGGGTGATGCCACCTGCTAAAAATAGCGGAACATCAATTTGCTGGCGGATTTTTTTGCTCAAATCCCAATTATGAGTTTTACCTGTTCCACCTAGCTCTTTTACCTTCAAGTTTGGATTGCCGCTGTCCAATAAAATGGCATCGACATATCGTGAGACTTCGATAGCTTGTTGAACTGAACTTTCATCAATGACATGAATGACTTGGACTAATTTTACATGAGGTAATATCTGACGAATTTTTTGATAGCCATTATCAGTGAGTTCATCGACTAATTGGATTGTTGTGGTTTGTGCTTTTTGATAATGAGCAATAATATCATCAGCATTGGTTTGGCTGGTTAATAAAAAGGTGGAAATTGGAGGAGGGGCTTTTTGTGCAATTTCATGGATTAAATCATCTGAAATTATCCCTGGGCCACTTGGCATAGCACCAACTAACCCAAGGGCATCAGCACCACATTCGATGGCAAGTTGTGCTTCTTGAGTTGAGCTAATGCAGCAAATTTTAATGCGAGGTTTTTGCATAGCCTAAGTCACAGATTTAGGATAAGAGCCTAAAACTTTAAGCTTGGTTGTAATTCTTTCCAACATTCTTAAAGCTTTTGCCATGTTTTCATCATCTTTATGTCCATCTACGTCAATAAAAAAGACATAATCCCATTTGCCGCGTTTTGATGGTCGTGATTCGATACGTTTCATGCTAACACCGCAATCATTAAGTGGTTGCAAAATATGAAACAATGCTCCTGGTTGATCTTTGGCAGCAACCAATAAAGATGTCTTGTCATCACCACTTGGTACGAGTACCTGTTTACCGATAACCAAAAAACGGGTAGAATTATCACTGCGGTCTTCAATTTCTTGGTGCAAAACTTCTAACCCATACATTGTGGCAGCACTAATACCTGCAATGGCAGCAGCATGATCAGTAAATTGTGCGCGCTTGGCAGCTTCTGCATTCGAACTAACAGGAATACATTCGGCATGTGGAATATTTTCTTTGAGCCAACCACGGCACTGAGCAAGAGACTGACGGTGAGAAAATACGGTAGTAATTTCATTAATATCAATGGTTCTACTCATTAAATTGTGGTGAATGGGTAAATCCAATTCTCCACATATTTTCAAAGGGGAAGACAAAAACATATCAAGTGTGTTATTGACAGCTCCTTCGGTTGAATTTTCTACCGGAACCATGCCAAAATCAGCAATCCCAGCTTCGACTTCGGCAAAAACCGAGTCAATACTGGTGACAGGCATAGCGGATACCGAATGACCAAAATATTTGTAAGTTGCCATTTCAGAAAATGTTCCTGCAGGACCTAGATAGGCAATATTTAATGGTTTTTGCTGTGCTAAACAAGCTGACATGATTTCACGAAATAAACGCACTAAAGTTTCATCTTTAAGGGGACCATCATTACGAGCTTTGACAGCACGTAACACTTGAGCTTCACGTTCGGGGCGGTAAAAGGCTCCACCTGATTTACTTTTGGCTTTTGTTTGAGCAACGGATGAGGCGATGCTCGCACGTTGAGAAATTAACTCTTGAATAGTGGCATCTATGTTATCTATTTTGTCGCGCAGTTTGGACAAGTCTATTTTATTATCCATTTGTCTTCTCGAATGTTTTCATGTATTCAATTAAGGCATCAACACCAGCAATTGGCATGGCATTATATAAGCTGGCACGCATGCCACCAACAGCACGATGTCCTTTTATCGCTTTAATACCAACTTTATCGGCACCTGCAATAAAGTCTTCATTGAATTTTTCATCCTTAAGTAAAAAAGTGACATTAACTTTAGAACGGCTTTTGACTTCCACTTCATTTCGATAAAAATCACTGTTATCAATAAAGTCATAGAGTTTGCTTGATTTGGTATTGTTACGTGTGGCAATCGCCTCAAGTCCACCGGTGTTTTTAATCCAGTTCAATACCAAATTCATCACATACCAAGGAAAAGTCGGTGGTGTGTTCCACAAAGAGTCGTGTTTAGAGTAAGTGCGATAATCCAACATTAGTGGTAAATTGCTAGGTGCTTTGAGTTGTAATTCTTTTTTGATAATAACAATAGTGATGCCAGCAATACCCAGATTTTTTTGCGCACTTGCATAGATTAAATCGTATTTGGATACATCAATAGGGCGAGTCATTAGGTTCGATGTCATATCACAGAACATTGGCACACCCTTGCTATCGGGGACTTCTTGCCATTCGACTCCTTCGAGTGTTTCATTTGTGGTGTAATGAAAATAATCGAAACTATCATCCAGCTGAGACATGTCGTATTGCGGGATGTGGGTATAAATTTCATCTTGTTTGTAAGGCACTAGTGGCCTGGCATTACAGAATTTTTGTGCTTCTAAAATAGCAGATTTGCCCCAATGGCCATGAACAAAATACATGGCTTTACCTGTCAAACTTGAAAAGCTCATTGGCATCATAGAATATTGTAAACGGGCACCACCTGGTGTCATTAACACATCGTAATCATCAGGGATATTCAAGATTTCACGAACCAATTCTTCTGTTTCCTTGACCATGCTTCTAAATACGGGTCCTCGATGTGAGACTTCCATAACCGATGATCCTGTGCCACGCCAATTTGGCATGTCATCAATTATTTGTTGCTTGACAGAATCCGGTAACATGGCAGGCCCTGGTGCGAAATTGTATATTTTTTGTGTGCTATTTGTCATAATGTTATAAATATGTGAAAACTAAATTGTTCTGTTGTGTTCTAATGAATACAAGATAATCGGATAATACCATGAAATTTAAAAATAGCATTAAAGAGAATGACGTTACAGACGAAAGTTTATATAAATCACGTCGTAACTTTATTAAATCAGCTTCAATTATTACATCAAGTGGTATTTTAGGTGCAAAAACTAGTCAGGCATTTGAAATAGGTAAACACGAAAGTACCAATAAGTGCAATATTAAAAATGAAGCCATTACTGCTGAGAAATATGCGGCTAGCTATAATAATTTTTATGAATTTGCCACTTCGAAAGATGCACCAGCAGAGTTGGCACACACACTCAAGCCAGAACCTTGGCAAGTCGAAATCACTGGGCATTGTAACAATACAGGACTTTTGGATTTAGATGATATACTTAAAAAACAAACACTTGAAGAAAGAATCTACCGTTTTAGGTGTGTAGAAGCGTGGTCAATGGTAATACCGTGGTTAGGCTTTAGGCTTTCTGATTTAATCAAACAGTTGGAACCCACTTCAAAAGCGAAGTATATTTATTTTGAAACCTTAAAAGATTCTGATCAAATGCCAGGGCAACATCGAAGAACTATTCCATGGCCTTACCGTGAAGGCTTGCGTATGGATGAAGCGATGAATGAATTAAGCTTTATGGCGGTTGGCATGTATGGTGAAAAATTACCCAATCAAAATGGAGCGCCATTGCGTTTAGTAGTGCCGTGGAAATATGGGTTTAAAAGCATCAAATCTATCGTGAAGATTTCATTTTTATCAAAACAACCAGTCAATTCATGGAATCAAATAGCCGATGACGAATATGGATTCTATGCCAATGTTAATCCTGATGTTGACCATCCGCGTTGGTCACAAGCCAGCGAACGTAGAATCGGCTCAGGATTTTCATTATTCAATCCACGTATTGATACACTCAAGTTCAATGGTTATGGAAATCATGTTGCGGATATGTATAAGGGGATGAATTTGAGAAGGTATTTTTAAAATTATATGCCTCTTTTTAGGTAGTCTATCCAAGATTCTTTCGTATTCAAATTTATATGGATTGTGTCATCATTAACTTTTTTCCAGAAAATTTGTGATTTATTGATTTTTCTCATTTCTTCGTCTAATTGAGAGTTTTTAGGTTTTAATACCAAGTTTTCACAAAGCTTTCGTGAAAGTTTAATAGGATGGCCAGATTTACCTCGATAAATTGGCTTGACAACGCTGTGTTTGCTTTCTTTCAACAATATTTCAATTGTTTTTTTTGTAGCTAATGCACTGTCAATGTGTAATATTAAAGCAAAATCCCATTGACTAGCTAATGCCTTATTCAAAATGGTTTGTAATGTTGAAAATGATCCATTTGCAGGATTTTGGTTGATTGAATAATTGGTTTTAAAGGTGCTGTTATTTAAACAAAAGGATTTGTCTAGGTATTGATCATTGTTGTAGCCAAGGCCTATAAATGATTCAGACAAACCCAGATTTAAATAGTGCTTTAATACAATATCAATCCAATAAATATTATGGACTTTTCGTAACCCTTTAATTTCTTCAGCTCTACTGGACTTTCCCCCAGCCAATAGAATTAATACAGTTCGAGGGTGATTTCTTAACAATATCTTATATTCTCACAAAATAATTTCATACAAAATGCTATACTATCATAAATTAATAATTAAATAGAATGATGAAATCACTAAATGTAAATAACAACAATTATGATGTAGATGTACCTGATGATATGCCCTTGTTATGGGTCCTACGCGATATTGTTAATCTTAAAGGGACAAAATATGGGTGTGGAATAGGGCAATGTGGAGCATGTACTGTGCATATTGACGGTGTGCCCACTAGGTCATGTTTGTTGCCTGTAAGTGCGGCTCAAAGTAAATCAATAATGACAATTGAAGGATTGGGAGAAGGTGAATTACATAATGTGCAAAAAGCTTGGATAGAATTGAATGTCTCCCAATGTGGTTACTGTCAATCAGGACAAATTATGTCGGCAGTTGCTTTAATCAATCAAAATAAGAACCCAAATGATGAGGATATCAATCAAGCTATGTCAGGAAATATTTGCCGTTGCGGAACTTATAAACGCATCCGTGCGGCAATAAAATTGGCAGCTAATATGGAGTTGTCATGAAAAAGACAGTTACTCGCCGTGATTTTATCAAAACTATAGGGATTGCATCTGGTGGTTTGCTTATTGGTCTCAATTTGTCTTCTTGTTCAGTAAAAAAACATTATGCTTATGAGAGCAATGCAATTATTCCGAATATATGGATTAGTTTGCAAACAAATGGTGATACTTATTTAGTTGTTCATCGTTCAGAAATGGGTCAAGGAATTAGAACTTCCTTGGCTGCGGTTTTAGCCGATGAAATGGAAGCTGATTTATCTAGGGTCAAAATTGAACAAGCCATTGGTGATAAAAAATACGGCAGCCAAAATACCGATGGTTCACGCAGTGTTCGTGATTTCATCAAGACATTAAGACTTGCAGGTGCTACGGTCAGAGAATTATTAATAAATGCAGCATCCAAGCAATTGCGGGTCTCAAAAAAGTACTTGTATGCGGATTCTCATTTTGTTTATGATAATAAATCTGGCAAACAAATAGCCTATGGTGATTTAGTGGAAACAGCAAAAACACTCAATTTACCAAAAAACCCTCAAATAAAAGCAACAAAAGACTTTAAATACATTGGCACAGAAATTGATAACTTAGATAGTGAGCTATATGTGACGGGCAAAGCTGTTTATGGTAATGATTGTCAGTTAGATGGCATGGTTTATGCTTCAATTCAAAGAACGCCAATAATCGGAGGTAAGATAAAGTCAGTTAATAAAGACAAAACCTTGGCACTCAAAGGCGTCATTGATGTGATCGAATTAGAAGGAACCGAAGGTGCTCCCTATTTTTATTCTCTGGCAGGTGTTGCGGTGATAGCTGAAAATAGCTGGGTTGCAGAACAAGGTAAGCGATTATTAGAAATCCAATGGCAACATGAAAAAGACAATGATAATGTTAATTATGACAGTGACAGCTACCGATTAAAATTAGAAGAATCCGTTATGTCTGAAGGGGCAGAGTACCGTAATGATGGTGATGTATACTCGGTCTTTGATAATAAGGAATCTAATGATAATGTAATAGAAGCACTTTACTATACACCTCATCTTGCTCATGCTCCGATGGAAACTCCGACTGCGTTGGCTGTAGTGAAAAAGGATAGGTGTGAAGTATGGACTTCTGTTCAAACCCCGCAAACAGCTCAATCATTGGTTGCTGATGAATTAAAGCTAGATCCATCAAAGGTGATTATTAATGTTACTTTTTTAGGTGGTGGGTTTGGCAGAAAATCAAAACCAGATTTTGTTGTAGAAGCAGTTAAATTGGCAAGAATACTGGATAAGCCAGTTAAGGTGCTATGGAGTAGAGAAGATGAAATCAGACACGGTTATTATCATTCTGTAACTGCTCAATACCATAAAGCCAGTATTGATAATGACAATAATGTCAAAGCTTGGTTGCATCGATCTGATTTTCCACCAATTGCAGCAACATTTGATTCATCTGCTCGTGGACCAGCAGCTGGGCTTAAACAAGCTGCAACAAACATGCCCTATGCTATCGAAAATGTGAGGGTGGAAGCAGGCGATGCAAAAGCCCATGTCAGAATTGGGTGGTTACGTTCTGTCTATAATGTTTTTCATGGCTTTAGCATAAATAGTTTTGTCGATGAGTTAGCTCATGTAAGAAATATAGACCCTTTGCAGCATCAATTAGATTTGATTGGTTCTGATCGATTATTGTTCGAAGATTCTGAGCCAGCATTTGAGTTTAATACTGCACGATTAAAAAAAGTTTTATCAAAAGCTGCTCAAAATGCCAACTGGGGTAAAACATTACCCGAAGGTCATGGCATGGGTTTAGCTGTTCATTACAGTTTTTATAGTTATGTTGCACAAGTAATAGAAGTATCTGTTATCAATAATAAACTCAAAGTACATGAAATAAACTCTGTGATAGACTGTGGGTTGGTTGTTAACAAAGATGCGGTGACTAATCAAATGGAGGGAGCTGCTATATTTGGATTGTCATTAAGTTTATTTGGAGAAATTACTGCCAAAGAAGGCAAAATACAACAGTCTAATTTTCACGACTACCCAATGTTAAGAATGAAAGATGCACCCAAAGTTAATGTAGAAATACTAGTTACTGACAACCCGTCTACAGGGGTTGGTGAACCAGGAGTGCCACCAATAGCACCCGCATTAGCAAATGCATTATTTGCTGCGACTGGTAAAAGATACCGAGAATTGCCGATTAAAATAGAACTAGCCTGATGAATTTACAGAGTCAGAAAATGCGTATACCAATATGTTTGTTATCTATTTTTCTAATAGCTGTCTTTACCTTTAAGGCTTTTTCTCGCCAACACAGTGCTAAAACTATAATGAATGAGCAAAAGCCAAAGTTGGAAAAAGAATTAAGTGTTAAAGGTCTGGCTCTTGGATCCGAAGTTTTTATTCGTTTATTTAAGCAAGAAGAGGTTCTTGAATTGTGGGTGGAAAATGACTCACAATTTCAACTGTTTAAGACTTATAAGATTTGTACTTATGGTTCACAAGGTTTAGGTCCAAAGCTCAAAGAGGGCGATGGTAAAGCACCTGAAGGTTTTTATTACGTTAAAAAACAGCAACTTAATCCAAATAGTTCATATCATTTGTCTTTTAACCTGGGGTTTCCCAATAAATACGACCGAGCTCACGGACGAACTGGTTCAGCATTAATGGTACACGGCAATTGTGTTTCTGTAGGATGTTATGCCATGACTGATAATAAAATTGAAGAGATCTATACCATTGTTCACCAAGCTTTAGATAATGGACAAGAGTTTTTTCGTGTGCATATCTTCCCATTCAAAATGACTCACACAAATATGTTAGAGCACCAAGACTCGCAATGGTCTGGTTTTTGGCAGAACCTAAAGTTGGGTTATGATCATTTTGAAAATAGCCATGTACCACCTAATGTAGAAGTCAATAATAAAGTCTATATGTTTGACTAGCGACACCCATACCTATTTTGATCTTATAGTATTTTACTATAGGATTTATATCTTCCCTCAAGGTTGATTTAAGCATTTTCTGCTTATTTTTTTAAAACAAATATATTTACTTGCATAAGCGATAGTATTACTATTATAATTGCATGCACAAACTATTAATGGCTAATTTAATGCATAATTTAAACATACAAATTGAAATTGATTCAGAGTTGTATTCTAAAAATCCTGATTCCTCGGCATTAGGTAGAAAAATAATTAATAACAGTATCGAATTAATCTATGAGATAGGGTTTGATGCATTTACTTTTAAAAAACTGGGGACATTAATTAGTTCTCCTGAGAGTTCTATTTATCGATATTTTGATAATAAGCATTCTCTGTTGTTATATTTAACCAGTTGGTACTGGACTTGGACTGAATACCAGTTAGCATTTGTGACTACGAATATAGTGTCACCACAGGAAAGGTTGAAAAGATCAATAAAGATGCTAACAAAGTCAGTAGTTGAAGATACTGCAGTCTCATTTGTAAATGAAGTATTGTTATCAGAGATTATATTTTCTGAATCAATTAAAGCATACCACACTAAAAGTGTAGACGAAGAAAATAAGAAAGGCTGTTTTAGAGCCTATAAACGTGTCGTTCAACGTGTGAGTGATAATGTTTTAGAAATTAACCCTGAGTTTTTATACCCGCATATGTTGGTATCAACTGTGATAGAAGGATCTCATCATCAAAAATATTTTTCAGAGCATTTACCTGCTCTGACGGATGTGAAGAAAAATGATAATTCAATCACCAACTTTTATACCGAAATGGTATTTAATTTTTTAGAGAAATAATATGAAAAAATATTTTGATTTCAGCCACTTAAAAGGCGATTTATTTGGCGGTATTACTGCTGGAATTGTGGCATTGCCTTTGGCATTAGCCTTTGGCGTTAGTTCAGGGCTTGGTCCAAGTGCTGGTTTGTACGGAGCTATTTTCGTTGGTTTTTTTGCTGCTCTTTTTGGCGGTACAAATACCCAAATATCGGGCCCTACGGCACCTATGACTGCGATAAGCATGGTTGTTATAGCAGGAATTTTGGCAGGTTTTGAAGGAGATGTTACAAAAGCATTGCCCGTAATTTTGACCGTATTCTTACTAGCTGGTGTGATGCAAATAGGATTGGGTTTTTTAGGTCTAGGTAAATACATCAAGTATATTCCTTATCCTGTAGTCTCAGGTTTTATGACGGCAATTGGTGTGATTATTTTAGTTACCCAAATTTTACCATCTGTTGGGTATTATCCAAAAGAAGACATGGCATTTGTTGAAAAGTTTAAACCCTTTGCAGAGGAATCTTTACTTGATGGTATTTTAAAAGATGAAGCAGGTGAGGGCATAATGGTACTTGAAACATTTCAGGAAACCATTAAGAGAGCAGGGGAAATCACACAACAACAGATTTTGCAAGAATCCCAATCATTAGCAAACACGGCATCATCGGGAGTTATTGGTTCGTTAAAAGTAATGCCAAATGCATTGGCGAATATTAACTGGATAGAATTATCTCTTGCATTAGCTACTATATTGATTGTATTTGGCTTCAAGCGAATAACCAATAAAATCCCCAGTGAGTTAGTGGCACTATTGGTTGTGTCAGGTGTGGCTTATGGTTTTAGTATAGATTACCGTTCCATTGAACAAATCCCCAGTGGTTTGCCAGTACCTCATATGGATATTTTTACAGAATTTAGTTTGAGCAGTATAACACCTTATGTATTTACTGCATTGACCTTGGCATTATTAGGAGCTATTGACTCATTATTAACGGCAGTTGTCGCTGATAACATGACCAAGACAAAGCACAGACCCAATAAAGAACTTATCGGTCAAGGTATTGGTAATTCAATTGGTGCTGTATTTGGAGGTATTCCAGGAGCTGGTGCAACGATACGTACTGTTGTAAATATTAATGCAGGTGGTAAGACAAGAATATCGGGCATGATTGCTGGAATATTGTTGTTAGTCATACTATTAGCCTTAGGGCCGATTGCTTCTCAAATTCCAGCCGCTGTATTGGCAGGTTTATTGGTGACAGTTGGAATCGGAGTAATGGATTATAAAGGGCTTAAAGCCATTCCTTATATGCCAAGACCAGAAGTCATAATCATGATAGTTGTATTGGTATTATCATCGGTTTGGAATTTAGTCTACGCAGTGGGTATCGGTTTAGTTTTTGCTTCACTAATGTTCATGAAAAAAATTGGTGATTTAACTGCTACACAATCTGATGTGAAGAATATTCGTGAAGAAAAATCATGGGATGACGAAGCAGATTTCCCAGATGAGTTAGCACAATCAGTATTTATTAAACATATCAAGGGACCATTGTTTTTTGGATCAACCAGTGACTTTCAGGCACTAGCAAAACAAATTCCAGAAACAGCATCAACCGTGATTATTCGTATGGACAAAATGCCCTACATGGATCAATCAGGATTGTATGCAATGGAAGATGTAATCATAGACTTGGTCAAGAAAGAAAAATCTGTGCTATTGGTGCATATAGAAGAGCAACCTAAATATATGATGGAAAGAATTGATATCATTCCTGACTTAATACCAACTGAGCAAATATTTAATGATTTTAAAGAGTGCTTAGCGTGGATTAGAAGTAATAAATAAATTAAATTAACAGAGAAATAAAAATGAAAACACAAACTAAAGAAATTCAAGAAAACTTAACGCCCAAATGTGCTCATGATATTTTGGTAGAAGGAAATAAACGCTTTGTGCAAAATTTAAAAGCACAAAGAAATTTACAAGAGCAAGTATTTGAAACTAGTCAAGGACAGTTCCCATTTGCAGTGATTCTGAGTTGTATCGATTCACGAGCACCTGCTGAACTGGTTTTTGATCAAGGCATAGGTGATGTATTTAGCGTTAGAATTGCAGGAAACATTGTTAATGTAGATATCCTTGGTTCAATGGAATATGCTTGTAAGGTTGCTGGTTCAAAAATTGTAGTCGTGATGGGACACACCAAATGTGGTGCTGTAACAGCTGCATGTAATCATGTTGAGCTTGGTAATATCACAGCACTATTAAGTAAAATTCAACCAGTTGTAAGTGTTGTGAATACAGAACCATCAGAAATGCACGAAGATGTCATTGAAGAAGTTGCTCATTTAAATGTTGAATTGTCAATTAACCGAATTAGGCAAGAAAGCCCTATCCTTGCCGAAATGGAAGAAAAAGGAGAAATCGAAATAGTTGGAGCCATGTACGATGTTTCTACAGGGCTTGTAGAATTCATTTAATTTTAAGGTCATAAGTCTATAAACCTAGCACTCATGCCTCATACCTATTCTCTCACTCTTTTTATTGAGTCGGTATGAGGTTTGTTTTAGTGTTCAGTAAATAAAACTCTCATTCAGTTCATGTAAGCCTAACTAACTTTAGCGGCTTGATTTTGAATATTCAACATTGTCACATTAACTTTATTTTAATATTATGAATATATTTAAAAATTTGAAAGACGATATTCCTGCAAGTATCGTAGTTTTTTTAGTTGCAGTCCCACTATGTTTGGGCATCGCATTGGCATCAGGTGCTCCTCTTTTTGCAGGACTGATTAGTGGTGTTATCGGTGGTGTGGTCGTTGGAATGCTAAGTGGTTCCGCACTGGGTGTTAGTGGCCCAGCTGCTGGTTTAGCTGTTATTGTTTTAAATGCTATCACAGACTTAGGTAGCTTCGAAGTCTTCCTAGTTGCTGTCATGTTAGCTGGTGTTATTCAAATTATTATGGGGTTTGCCAAAGCGGGTATAATTGCCTATTTCTTTCCATCTTCGGTCATTCACGGAATGCTGGCAGGAATTGGCCTTATAATAATCCTAAAACAAATTCCTCATGCTTTTGGATATGATAGTAACCCTGAAGGTGAGATGTCATTCCATCAAATGGATGGGACCAATACATTTGAAAGTTTATTATTGATGTTTGATAACATTAGTGTAGGGGTGGTTATTATTTCCTTTATTTCATTGTTTATTCTGTTACTCTGGGAAACAAAATTTATAAAAAGTTATAAATTAACTAAGGTTCTTCAAGGACCATTAGTCGTAGTAATAATAGGTATAGTTCTGAACAATATATTTAAATCATTTCCTGGTTTGAGCATGCAAAAAAATCAACTAGTCACTATACCTATACCTGAAAGCCTGTCTGGGTTTTTAGAAAATTTTGCACGACCTGATTTTTCGGCTTTTCTTAGTTCTGATGTCTATATAACAGCAATAATAATTGCTGTAGTGGCAAGTTTGGAAACATTGCTTTGTGTAGAAGCTTCTGATAAACAGGATACTTTAAAACGTGTTACACCGACAAATAGGGAATTAAAAGCTCAAGGAGTAGGAAATATTATTGCAGGTTTTGTTGGAGGCTTGCCGATTACTCAGGTAATAGTCAGAAGTTCTGCGAATCAGCAATCAGGCGGTAAAACCAAGCTTTCAACTATCTTACATGGTCTTTTTTTAATGATTAGTATTGTTGCCATACCAAGTATCTTAAATATGATTCCGCTAGGAGTGCTTGCAGCAATTTTATTGATGGTTGGTTATAAGTTATCAAATATTGGCCTATATCAAAGATTGTTCCGTGAGGGAAGTGGACAGTTTGTTCCTTTTGTCATTACTGTTTTAGGTATTGTTTTTACTAATCTATTAAGTGGAATTGCAATGGGAATGTTTGTAGCTACTTTTATTATTTTGAGAAATAACTTTAGAATCCCTTTTAACCTTCAAAGAGAGCAACTGGAAGGAAAGGATAATATCAGAATTGTTCTATCAGAGGATGTTACCTTTTTGAATAAGGCGACTATTCTGAAAACACTGGAGCAATTGCCAAGTGACTCCCATGTCGAAATTGATGCAAGTCTTACAAGGTTTATTCATTTTGATGTATTTGAAATAATAGAAAATTTTATAAGCAGTGCAAAGCATAGAAACATTGCTGTAAAGACAATAAATCTCTATGAAAATAAACAAAAATTACCGATTCAACACCTCAAGTTGGCACAACAGAAAAAGGAAAGTACATAATGAAATCAAAAACAATCTATTTAATGGGTGCCTTACTATGTAGCCCTTCTATACTATCAGCAAATGATGATGTAGGTAACTGGTTAATGTACTTTGGCAGTAATAAAATTAACGATAAGTATAGTATACATACAGAATTTCAATTTAGGAATCATACACTGGTTCCTAATAATACTGAACAAATGTTATTTCGTACTGGACTTAATTATCATTTTGCCAAAGACAAGTTCGTAACCGCTGGTTATGCTTATATTCCTTCCTATGAATTTGGCTCTGAACAGGATGCCCCAGAAGTTGAAGAACATAGAATTTGGCAGCAGTTTATTGCAAATGAAAAATATGGCAAAGTGAAGTTAGAGCATAGATTTAGGTTGGAGCAACGCTGGGTCGATGGAGACTATAGAGACAGAGTAAGGTATCGTCTGATGATGTTTGCCCCTCTTAACCAAAAAACAGTAATGACAGAAGGCAGTTTGTTTTTAGGTCTCTATAATGAAATATTTCTCAATACTAAAAATACCATATTCGATAGAAATAGATTGTACGGAGCTATAGGTTATCAATACAAGAAAAACATTGGTTTCCAAATGGGTATGATGAATCAACGAGTCAATGACTTTGATAAATGGTATTTGCAATTTGGACTGGTATGGAATACGGACTTTTTATCTACCAGGTAAAGTAAGAGGTATGGTAAATTTGTCACACGTTATTTAGGTGTAGCAGAATTCGATGTTTGTTAGCCTTGATTTTTTTTGAAATTATTAAAAATTAAAACTTGACCGTTGCCAAGTTTTTTGTTGAGGGAGTGGTCACTATATGCGATTGCTGTCACATTTTTTAACAATTAAGCTTGTATAATTAAGAGTATTAATACTTAATTATAAGCTTAGTATAAAAATAAATAAAAGAATTAGAGGGCATTATCGATGAAAAAAATCATCTTGTTATTAATATTATGTAATGCATTATTACTTGAACAGGTAAATGCAGCTCTTAATGTCATCAATTATGATGTTGTTTATGTTCGACAGGTTCGTTTTGGTGATGATGTTAATACGACTTGGCCTGAAGTTTTCCACCCTGCTAAAATGGATGCAGGAGCAGACCTGATGCTATTACACCCTGATGGAACTGAAGAAATTTTGGTTGATTGCGATGTGTGCAGTGTAACCGATCCGTTTGTATCTTTTGATGCTCAATGGGTTTATTACAGCCTTTTTCATGACATGACACAAATTAACACTCAACGGAAATTGCCTAAGCTCGGTGCTGATATTTTCAGAATAAACCTAACAACACGCGAAATTCAACAATTAACATTTGGCAAATTTACCCCAAACACAGGTAACGGTAACTGGGATGAAAGTAATCCTTTAGATCCAAGTTCAGAATATAACCGTTTAGGGTATGGCATTTTAAATTTAGGGCCAATGCCTTTGCCTGATAACAAGCTGGTTTTTTCTAGCAACCGCAATGGCTATGTGCCTACCAGAGGTTTTACCAATCCAAATTTACAGCTTTTTGTTATGGACATTGACGGCTCAAATATTCATGACATAGCACCTATGACTATTGGTTCTGCCTTACACCCAACTATCCTGCAAGATGGACGTATTATGTTTTCGTCTTATGAGGCACAAGGAATAAGAGACCAACGCCTGTGGGGTGTTTGGACAATTGACCCAGATGGTCGCAACTGGAATCCCTTGGTTAGTGCCATGACTTCACCCAATGCCTACCACTTTTTTACCCAAATTTCATCTGGTGAAATTGTTGTTGAACAGTATTATAATCTTAACAATAATGGTTTTGGTGCATTATACGCCCTGCCTCCGTCACCTCCTGATGCAGAGATGCCTCCTTTTGGTAGTCCTTTTCCTGCATTGAATCCACAGATTGATCAAACAGGCAACTTTGGGCCCACAACTTTTCGTGACTCTTTTACTCCACAAGGTTATTATGCCATTACGCCCATGACTCACCCAAATGATAATGCTGCACCATTGTATGATATTGGAGGAGATCCAAATGGTCCACGAGTTGGGAAGTTTACTCATCCATCTGGGACAACGAATAATGACTTATTGGTCGCGTGGACATCAGGTCCTGCTAACGACTTAAACCGCCCAACAACAACCCCTTATTATGACAGCGGTATTTATCTAATTGACAATAGCACGCCGGTTTGGAGTCCAAATGAGCTGATATTGTTAAAAAATGACCCAAACTATAATGAAGCTTGGCCACGAGCAGTGGTCACATGGAAGGATATACATGGCACAAAAGAGCCTGCCAAAAAAGATTGGTTGCCAAATGATGGTATGTCCCATACCGAGTTGCCCGCAGGCACAGCCTATGGCTTAATTGGATCTAGTAGTTTTTATAAAAGAGATACTTTTCCTGGTATTGGTGTGAGCAGTTTTGATGGTCTTGATGCTTTTAATACCTCTCAAAATAACACCAGTAGCAACTGGTTTTGGCAAGGTGCCGAAGCTGGTAAATATGCAGACAGTGATATCTGGGCAGTACGCTTGGTGGCAATGGAGCCGATTATGGATAGGCGTTATGGTCCTAATAATGCCCCTTCCAATCGAGCTGGAGATTTCATTAGCCATGCTAATGAAAAATTGCGTATTATTGGGGAAATTCCATTGCGTAAGTTTGATAGCAGTGACAATCCAATATTGGACGCTGAAGGTAATCCAGACACCAGTTTTTTAGCTAAAATCCCAGCCGATACTCCTTTCACATTTCAAACCATTGATCGCAATGGCATGATATTGAATGCTTCTCAAACATGGCACCAAGTGCGTCCTGGAGAAGTACGCACAGATTGTGGTGGCTGCCATGCTCACAGTCAAATGGGTTTGACATTTGCAGGAACTGCTGCCAGTGCTGTAGATTATCAAGTGTTAAACCTAGCAAATTCTACGCCATTAATTACGCGTGATGAAGCAGGCAATAACTCTGTAGAAGATATACAGCAGGGTATTGTCGATGTTGAGTTTTATCAAGATATTCGTCCTTTATTACAGCAAAAGTGTATTAGTTGTCACAATGGTACGCAACAGGCGGGAAACCTGATTTTGGATGATATTACTATATCCAGCAATAAACCAAATGATTACGTAAGGTTGGCAGATGATAGTGCTGCAAATTATGGTTATCCGCCGATTATTCACAACCTGATTTGGAGGCAAAGCAATGCCAGTCGTTATATCCGTAAATTCCAAAGCCGTAGGAGTTTATTGATTTGGAAAATATTTGGGCAACGTCTAGATGGTTGGACTAATGCTGACCACCCCACTGAAACCGTACCAGGAGATGTCACTACTTTACCAGTAGGAGCTAATTATAATAATGCAGATTTAGATTTTGTTGCCAGTACCGATCATCCAGCAGGTGGTATGGACACATTAACCATGAAACAAAAAATGACTTTTGCTCGTTGGGTTGATTTAGGGGCACCCTTAGATATTTCTCAAACACGAGGAACCAATCTTGGCTGGTTTGTAGATGATGTTAAGCCGACAATTACAATTAGTCAGCCAAGACAAAACCTTAATTTTCAGACTATTGATAAAATTGTTGTTGGCCTTGCGGATGCTAATTCTGGAATCAATATTTCAACTTTGTCTATAAAGGCTGACTTTATTGTTAATGGACAAGCTGCCAATACCGAACTCAGTAGCCTAACCACATTAGTAGCAGCGGGAGTTTATCAAATACAGTTAAATAATCCTCTTCCTCCTGAATCGATAGAACGACATATCATGGCTGAAATATATGATAATCAAGGCAATGTGAAACGTGTTAATTTACGCTTTTTTACTTCAGATATAATCTTTAGTAATGGATTTGAATAAAGTCAAAAGAATTAAGGAGAAAATATATTTAATTTAAAAACAAAAAGGAAGTCAATTGAAATTCTTCTCTTAGCAATAGAAATTGTAGTGGGAATGATGGCGAGAGGAGGGTGGAATTAGCTGTTACTTTTGTTTTAGTCTGTTTATTTTTTCAATGAGTTTGTTTTTTAAAGATTCAGTCTTAGACTTTATGAAACTAGTCGAGTTATCCTTTATTTCTTGACCTTTTTCTGCCAAATAACGTTTAGATTTTTCTTTAAGTGTATTAGCTATTCGCTCTTCTTCTTGTTTTTGTTCTTCTTTAAGTTTTGCCTGTAACTTAGCTTCCCTTTTTACTTTTATTTCTTGGTTTAATCTTAATTGTTCACGAATTTTAGTAATTTCATCTTTGCTAATCGTTTCTTTATACAAATTTTCATTTTGCCCTAACAAATATTTAGCGATTTGATCCATCAAGGATTCATTGATCTCAGATTCTTTTAATAGAAATGTGCGTTTTGTAGTTGTGCAGACATTTTTATAAGTGATTTTAAATTGTTTATTATCTTCAAGAATTAACTGAAAATGAGAGGGAAATCTATCATTTAATTTAACAGTGTATTCCGTAGTAGACTTATTGTTTATTTGAGAGAGCAGTCCGTCTTTTGACAGTCGTGCTTGTAAAACTTCGGCAGAGCGTTGGTCTTTTCTTTTAATTGCAATAGGTTTTTGTAGTTTAGTATAATAGACAAGCTCAAGTTTTAACTCTTTTTCATTTTGAGAGCGACTGATTTCGTATGGACCAGAAATTAAGCAAGTTTTTGAAAGATTGAGAAAAACAAAGTTGAAATTCATCTCAAAGTTATCATTGTCTTTTTGTAAGATAGAGACAAAATGCTTAAAGTATTTGAAACAGCTTTCCCATAATTCTTTAGGCGTTTTATTTTCAATTTTATTACCTTGTTTTTTGTTGTTTTCTAATTCTTCTAAAAAATTCATCGTTTTCTGTATTTGTTGGCTTTTCCTGCAAATAAACCGCGAGCAATCCAATCAGGCATAGCACTACTTAGAGCTGCAATAACTCGGTTTATTTTACCGTTAACTTTAAAAGGTTTGTTTTTTTCTACCGCATCAATTCCTTGAGAAACAACATCTTTGCTAGACATCCACATAAACTTTGGCAACTTCGATACCATTTTACGAGTCCCATTGGCATCATGAAATTCGGTGTAAGTAAAGCCCGGGCATAAAGCGGTGACATGTATGCCTTTACCTTTGCCCTCAAGATGTAAGCTATGCGAAAAACGTATAACAAATGATTTTGTAGCACCATATAGTGTGTGCCCTGCTGTTGGTGGGGCAAATCCAGCCAGTGAAGCAACGTTTATGATGCGACCATATTTGTTTGTTAGCATTTGTGGATAGAACAGGTGACATAATTCCACTAAAGAATTGAGCATAACTTGTAAAGAATCATTGTGGGTTTTCCAATTATTTTTCTCAAAATCGCCAGGGACTCCATAACCTGCATTATTGACTAACATCGCAACATCTAACTCCTTGTCTTGGCAATAGTTAAATAATTTCACAGGGATAGATTGATCACTTAAATCAGCTGTATAAATACGAATATCAATCCCAAAGTCTCGACCTAATTGTTGAGATAATTCCTTGAGTTTCTCTTCTCTACGGGCAATAAGCACTAAATTCCAACCTTTCTTCGCCAGTTGTTGAGCAAATTCTTCACCAATACCTGCAGAAGCCCCAGTTATGAGAGCATATCTTTTCATATTTATTTCAAAATTTTATATCGTAATTTACTATTATTGCATAAAATCATACCCCATGGGAAATGATGATAAAAATAACAGCAAAGATACTTTATTTGAACAGCAGTTTGAATCGGTTAAATCTTTTGCTTTTGACCAGCAAGTTACCGATGTTTTTGCAGACATGATACAGCGTTCTGTGCCAGGCTATGACTCAATATTGAAATCAATTGCTATGTACTGCATGCAATATGCACAAGATGACAGTAATATTTATGATTTGGGTTGCTCACTTGGAGCGGTTGCAATCACAGCTGCACAAGCTACAAAATCCATCGATTGTCATATAATTGCTGTTGATACATCTGAGCCGATGGTCAAAAATTGTCAACAAATTGTTGCTATGAAAAAGTTAACAGATAGAATTGCTGTTCGCTTAGATGATATTAATAAAATTGCAATTGATAATGCCAGTGTTGTGGTAAGCAATTTTACTTTACAGTTTATACCGAAAGACAATAGATTGGCTGTTATTGAAAAGATTTATAATGGATTAAATCCTGGAGGTATATTTATTTTATCGGAAAAATTTACAGCAGATGGTAACAAAGATGAATTTTTGATAAACCATTACCACGCCTATAAAAAATTAAATGGTTATTCAAATAAAGAAATTCAAGCAAAGAGACAGGCGCTTAAAGATGTACTGGTCCCCGACTCATTGACTGAAATAGAATTACGTTTAAAATCAGTTGGTTTCAATACAACCATCAAATGGTTTCAATGTTTTAACTTTGCCTCATTTATCGCTATCAAAGACTAATGTTAACTTTATATAAACCATTTTGGAAGAAATTAGAAGCGCTAGGGTTTCCTGAAAATGATGTGTCCTCCTTGCAGAATTTAACATCTGCCAAGTTGAAAAATCCAGTACAAGGGGATTATCCACGATGGTTTGAGGCTTTATCAAGCTTACCACCAATTACAGCCAACAATGTAGGTTTTTCCAGTAATGCGATTACTTGTCAGGGCGATGAATTTGATGGAACATTGATTAAGCAATGTTATCAAGGGTTAATGCCTTGGCGAAAAGGACCTTTTGATGTATTTGATTGCTTTATTGATTCTGAATGGCAGTCGTGGATGAAGTGGAACCGTATTCAAGATAAATTACCAGAGCTTGAAAACAAACTTATCCTTGATGTTGGCTGTGGTAACGGTTACTACTTGTTTCGGATGAAAGCTAGTAGACCTTTACTGTTGATGGGTGTTGACCCAGGTTTATTGCAAGTCATGCAGTTTTGGAGTATTGAAAAATATGCTCAATCTCAAGCGGCTATTTTGCCTTTGGCGATGGAAAATTTGCCCAAAAACTTAGCTTATTTTGATGTCGTATTTTCAATGGGCGTTTTGTACCATAGAAAATCCCCAGTTCATCATATTATGGAGCTAGCAACCACTATAAAGCAAGGCGGGCATCTGGTTTTAGAAACACTGATTGTTGATGGTAATGAAATGACATGCTTACTACCCACGGGACGTTATGCCCAAATGCGCAATGTCTGGTTTTTACCTTCTGTGCTCATGTTAACTATCATGCTTGAACGTAATGGTTTCAAGAATGTTCAATGTGTTGATGTGAGCGAAACAACAATGCAAGAACAGCGTTCCACTAAATGGATGCAATTTCATTCGTTAGATAAGTTTCTCAGCGAAGACAAGACAAAAACTATCGAAGGTTATGCCTTGCCTAAGCGAGCGACTTTAGTGGCAGAAAAGAAATAATTGATTAATTGGTTACAAATTCTTTCTTTACTTGAGCAAAGCAAGATAAGGCTTTATCTAAATCTTCACGAGAATGTGCAGCTGAGATTTGTAAGCGAATTCTTGCTTTATCTTTTGGTACTACAGGGAAGCTAAAACCAATACAATAAATGCCCAATTCCAACAATCTATCTGCCATGTTTTTAGCTAATTTTGCATCATAAAGCATGATAGGAACAATGGCATGAACCTCACCGCTGACATCAAAACCCAGTTTGACAATTTCTTCTCTAAAATACTTTGTATTTTCATTCAGTTTATTGCGTAATTCATTGGATTTATTGAGTAATTCAAAAACTTTAATACCCGCAGCAACTAATGGTGGTGGCAAAGTGTTAGAAAATAAATACGGACGTGAGCGTTGACGAAGTAGGGCAATGATTTCTTTTTTGCCAGAAGTAAAGCCACCAGAGCCGCCACCTAATGCTTTGCCAAGAGTTGAGGTAAATATATCAATTTTGTCCAAAACCCCACATAATTCAGCAGAACCACGCCCCGTTGGGCCAGTAAATCCAGTTGCATGAGAGTCATCCACCATAATCATGGCATCGTATTTTTCTGCTAATTCAACAATTTTATCTAATTTGGCAATAGTTCCATCCATACTAAAAACACCGTCAGTAACAATCAGGCGAATATTGGCATCTTGTGAGTCGATTAAGCATTGTTCTAGGTTGTGCATATCACTGTTTTTGTAGCGAAATCGTTTGGCTTTACATAAACGAACACCATCAATTATGGATGCGTGGTTTAATTCATCGCTAATAATAGCGTCATCAGCAGATAGAATTGTTTCAAAAAAACCACCATTAGCATCAAAACAAGAAGAATACAAAATAGTGTCTTGTGTCCCTAAAAACTCACTAATAGATTTTTCCAGTTCTTTGTGCAAATCTTGAGTGCCACAAATAAAACGTACCGAAGCCATTCCAAAGCCATGAGTTTGCAATGCATTTGTCGCTGCGGCTATAATTTCTTTGTTATCGGCTAAGCCTAAGTAATTATTAGCACAAAAATTAATCACACTAGTGCCATCAGGCAAAGTGATATGTGCAGATTGCGGGCTGGTAATTATACGCTCATCTTTGAATAAACCTGCATCTTTGATTTCTTGGAGGATTTTTTGTAATTGCTGCTGAGTTTTATTGTTCATATTAAAGGGCAAATATTTTAAGAATAGTTTATCTTAACAAAAATAATGTTGCTAGTTAAATTAATTCAACTTTAAAGAGGGTTTTGCATATCTTTGGAGTATAATAAAATACGAAACCAAACTTTGTATTTACCTAAATGACTTTATTAATTCTGATTGCTAGTGCTTCAATATTCTTTTCTTTTTTATGCTCTATTCTTGAAGCTGTTTTACTAAGTGTCACTCCAACATTTACTAATATCAAAAAGAAAGAAGGCAAAAAATACGCACATGCCTTAGAGCAACTCAAAAATGACGTTGATAAACCACTCATAGCAATACTAACACTCAATACTGTCGCACATACTGTTGGGGCAATTTTGGTAGGTGTGCAGGCTGAAAAGGCTTTTGGTTCTGGCAATAACATCGTGGGTACAGTTTCAGTTATCATGACTTTGTTGATTTTAGTTCTTTCTGAAATTATTCCAAAAACTATAGGAGCAACATACTGGAGGGAGCTTGCAGGAATCTCTACTAGAATATTAACATTGCTAATTTTTGTCTGTAAATGGACAGGTATCATCTGGGCGCTGCAATTGTTTACAAAGCTTTTCGGTAAAAGTAACCATGGTCAAAGCATTTTAAGCAGGGAAGACTTTCACGTAATGACCGATATTGCCCATGAAGAAGGTGTTTTTGAAGAATCAGAGTCTAAAGTTATTAAAAATCTATTGAATTTTAAAAACATTTTGGCCAAGGATATAATGACTCCAAGAACCGTGTTAAAAACAGCATCAGAGGAACAAACCGCAAAAGATTTTTTCGATAAAAATAAAAATCTACAATTTTCAAGAATACCTGTTTATAAAGATGATAGTGATGACATTACGGGTTATATTTTAAAAGATGATGTATACAAAAA
Organism: Lysobacterales bacterium; assembly: GCA_027067055.1. Lineage (GTDB taxonomy): Bacteria > Pseudomonadota > Gammaproteobacteria > Xanthomonadales > Marinicellaceae > NORP309. Next base: position 49,369 of record JAMOMK010000129.1, read on the forward strand.
TGTTGCTGAAGATAATAATGAAATAAAACTGGCAGATTTAAAGCGTGAGTTATTGATTGTTCTTTTAAATGCACCAATACCTGATTTATTTGAAAAGTTTATTCAGAAAAAAGAACACATCGCTTTAGTTGTTGATGAGTACGGCTCGACTGCTGGTTTGGTAACTATGGAGGATGTTATTGAAACGTTGCTAGGTCTGGAAATTATGGATGAAAGCGACACTAGCTCCGACATGCAGCAACTGGCTAGGGAAAACTGGCAAAAACGAGCAAAACGTCTAGGGATTATAGATAATAACGAAAAAACTTCATGAAAAGTAGTTCTAAATATTTAATCATAGCTATTGTTACATTTATTGTAGGCTATATTTTTTTAAGACAGGCGTATTTTTCTACCTCAGAGATTCCATTTGCCCAAGAAATCATCTTATTAGTGTTGGGAACAATTGCTACCATTGCAATTACTGCGGCGCTATTAAATAAACAGAGTGAAATTGAACTAGAAAAAGAGCAACGAGTCAAAATATTTGATTTAAAATCAGACACCTATTTTGGACTAATCGACTTTATACCCAAATCCCGATATAGAAAGTACGATGATAGCACAAGTCCTTAATGCACCTAGAAAACCCAGAAAAAGCTTCATCACCAATGAGGTGACTTTAGTTTTTCTTGATTTCCTATGCACATCAGTTACTTGCACTCTCAAACGCATTTCTATATCGGGATTTGGGTTATAGAAAAAGTGATAATTCAGGGCGAGATAGACAAAAAAGATTTAATCCAACTCGAATTTTTAACTCATAAAATTTCAACAATTGCATCACTTGATGTCTTAAAAGAGTACTCCAACTTTATTAATGTGATAAAAACGACATCCAGAGACAAACAAATTACTAGCTTAGAGTCAGAAGAGCTGTCCTTAAGTCTAGCTAAACTATGCGGAATGATACGCTATGATTTAATTGCCAGTGATTCAAAATCTCAAATTGAGATACAAAAACTTATCGAAAACAATATTGATAAAATCTAGAGCACTAATCACCACTTACAAACAACCTTGCCACATTGCCCTGACTGCATTAAGTCGAAGCCTTTTTGGAAATCATTTATGTCTATTGTGTGCGAGTGTGCTTTGGATAAATCAAAGCCAGTGCGTAACATTTGGGTCATTTTATACCATGTTTCAAACATTCTTCGTCCATAAATACCTTTGACTTCAAGACCTTTGAAAATAATATCATCCCAGTCTATTTGAGTAGATCGAGGTAAAATACCAAGAAGGGCAATTTTTCCTCCGTGGTACATAGCTTTGAGTAAATCATTAAATGCATGTGGGTTTCCTGACATTTCTAATGCCACATCAAAGCCTGTTATATTTAGTTCATCCATGACATCACGTAAACGTTCTTGAGTGACATTAATGGTTCTATCGGCGCCAATATTTTTTGCTAGTTTTAAGCGGTAATCGTTGATGTCGGTAATAACAACATTACGCGCACCAACATGTTTACAAATTCCTGCGGCTATAATGCCAATGGGACCAGCTCCAGTAATGAGTACATCCTCACCAATAACATCATAAGCTAAAGCACAATGGGCTGCATTTCCATAAGGGTCAAAGAATGAAGCAAGCTCTGATGATATTTCATCGTGAATTGGCCATAAGTTTTTGGCAGGAACTGAAATGTATTCGGCAAAGGCACCATCACGGTTGACTCCAATACCTATCGTGTTTGGGCACAAATGTTGAGTCCCTGCACGACAATTTCGACAAACACCACAAGTAATATGACCTTCTGCACTGACACGTTTGCCAATTTCATAGCCACTAACCTCACTGCCGAGTTCTACAATTTCACCCACAAACTCATGACCAATTACCATCGGTGTTTTGATGGTTTTTTGAGACCATTCATCCCAGTTGTAGATATGTAAATCTGTTCCACAAATCGCCGTCATTTCGACTTTTATCAAAACATCATTATGACCGATTTTAGGCATAGGAACATCTTCCATCCAGATGCCTTGTTTTGGGTGTTTTTTGACGAGTGCTTTCACTAGAATATACTTGAATGTTAAAAAATAGATTATAGCACTTATCTTGTTGTTGACTAAGCGATATGTTATATTTCTAAGATGAAAAAAGTCATTATTGTATTGTTATTATTCACCATAACCACTCAAGCAAAGATGAGTCAGTGTTTTGGCACAACATCACAGGGTCGAATTGAAAATTCGATACAATTACCACCCAAAGGTGATAATTTTATTATTTACAATAGCTTGGGGAGTTTGCTTGGTCGTAACTATGTTCACTCTAAAGTATACGATGCAGTGATTAATAGTTATGCAAAACTTACAGAGTCTTACCCAAGAGCTAAGTATAAATACGGTGAAACAGGCTGGCAAAATGGTGGTGAATTCAAACCACACAAAACCCATCAAAATGGTTTGTCTGTTGATTTTATGGTTCCAGTTACTGATGAAATAGGTAATTCGGTTTATTTTGATAGTGATTTGTCTAATAAATTTGGTTATGGTATTAATTTTGATAAGAATGGAAAATACAAAGCATATACTATTGATTTTGAAGCGATTGCTTTACATTTAGTGCAATTACATCAAGAGTCTTTAAAGCAAGGCATTGATATTTGGCGAATTATTATTACTCCAGAATACCATTCAAAATTATTCCAAACAACACAAGGTAAATACCTACAAAAAAATCTAAGCTTTATGAAAAATAAAGCATGGATTCGGCACGATGAACATTACCATGTAGATTTTAAAGTTAAATGTAAAAATTAATGTAAATATATTTTTATGGGAGTATAATTTCAGTCTGAATTTTACAATATTTTAGGGGACTAAAAATGTTTGGTTTATCAACCGAAGCTCATAAAAAGCACATTCAATCTGTCAAAAGGCATATTAAAAAAATTGACTCATCTTCTCTTTTTCCACTCTATTCAAAAACGACTGAATTATTTTTTGGTGGGATGTCGGGACAAGAAATTCAATTCCATTCAAACCAACATTGGGCGCACGTCATCATTGATTTTGTTAAATCAATTAAAAAAATGCCAGAAAACTCATCGGTAATTCGTGTATTTAACCCACAAATGAAGATTTGTGGTTATGAAAACAATCACACAGTCATACAAGTGAGTTGTAAAGACATGCCGTTTTTAGTGGATTCTGTAGCATTGGCATTTACTAAATTAGGGTTGGAAATGGAGCTTATGACACACCCTGTAGCTCATGTGACTCGATCAAATGCTGGTGTCATAAAAGAACTTGATAAAACATCTGAGTCAAAAGAATCATGGATGCATATTGAAACACATAAAATTATTGATGAAGCTTTATTGCAAAAATTACAAGCTGAATTAGAGTTGGTCATTAATAAAGTCTCTGCTTGTGTTAGTGATTGGAAACAAATGCTGGAGACAATTACTGACGCCAAAAGCTCAATAAATGAATTTGATAACAAAACAACCCACACTAAGCAATTGAAGTTTATTGATTGGTTGCTCGATGATAACTTCACTTTTTTAGGCTACCAATATTACCAAGTTAATTCTGGTGATAAATCTAAGTCTTTTAGTGCACAGAATAAATCGGCTTTAGGTTTATTTAAGTCCAAGAAATATTTAACGGATGTTGATTCTTTGATAGATAAACAATACCAAGTTAAAAAGCAATCAGACTTACTTATCATTACTAAACTCAATGCGCGTCCACGCATACACCGTGAAGGGACTCTTGACTATATTGGCATTGTTGTAGTTGATGATAAAGGCAGGGTCATGGGTGAGCATAGATTCGTCGGGCTATTTACCTCTGCAGCCATCAATACACGACCTTGGGATATTCCCTATATTAATGAAAAAGTCAAAGGCGTTATTAAACGTTTTAAATTTGAAAGAAGCAGTCATACTGGTAAGCATATTATTCATATAATAGAAACTTTGCCTCGTGATGAGCTCATGCAATCAAGCAGTGATGAATTGTTCAATACTATATATTCTATATTGACTATTGCTGAACGCCAAAAATCTAATGTCACCTTTAGGCAGGATAAATTTAAACGCTTTTATGCTTTTTTGGTTCATATTCCTCGAGATAAATTTAATACTCAGGTGCGTGAAACCATCCAAGACATTTTGGCTTCAGAAGTTAATGGTACACATATTGAATTCCAAGTTAAGATTGAAGAAACCAATTTAACTCGCTTGTATGTAACGGTTTATTCAGAAGAGTTGTATGAACTTGATACGGATTCAATCGAAGATAAAATATCGCAGGCATTACGCTCGTGGCAGGATGAGTTGGAAGAGATACTCATTGAAAAACATGGCGAAGAATATGGGTATCAACTGAGTAAAAAATATGCCTCTAGTTTTCCAATGGCGTATATTGAAGATGTCTCACCTAACGTGGCAGCCTATGATGTCGAAAATGCAGCAAAACTAAGTGACAACGACGGCTTGGAATTAAGTTTATATCGACCTAAAGACATCAGTCGCAATATATTTAGATTTAAAATATTCAGATGTGAAAACACTATTCCATTAAGTGAAGTGTTGCCTGTATTAGAAAATTTAGGGTTATTAGTTGTTCGCGAACGCCCGTATAAAATTTCACTTGATAATGATAAACAATTTTGGATTCAAGATTTTGACTTGTCCTTAGTTCGAGGAAAAGAGCTGGAGTTGGATTTAGTCAAAGACCGTTTTAAAGAGGCCTTTAAAGAGATAGTCAATGGTGTTGTTGATAATGATGGATTTAACAAGCTTTTGATTCTCGGTGGTTTATCTTCGCGTCAAATTATTATTTTACGTGCTGTTAGTAAATATTTAAAGCAAACGAACCTGCCATTTTCACAAGATTATATTGAAGAAGCATTGATTGCACAGTCACATATTTCTCGTTGGTTGATTGAACTATTTAGAGTGCGTTTTGCCATTTTTTTAGAGGATTTGAGTACAAAAGAACATAAGCAATATTTGCAGCAGTTTAAAGGTAAGTTTGACACTCAATTAAAACATTTGGGCTTAAGTATAACCGAGCACCAACAAAATGCTTTAGATGAATATTTTGGAGCGGCAAAGTTTAATCGTAAACGCCAAGAGAAAAAAGCACTAAAAGTGATTAGTTCCTTGTTGGATTCTGTTAGTTCTCAAGATGAAGATAATATTATAAGGGCTTATAGCGAAGTTATCTTAGCAATGCTACGTACCAACTTTTATCAAGAAAATGAAGCGGGTGAATTTAAAGAGTATGTTAGTTTTAAACTAAAGTCTTCCAAAGTACCACAAATGCCAAAACCTGTGCCATTTAGAGAGATTTTTGCTTATTCTCCTCGATTTGAAGCGGTTCATTTGCGAATGGGTGAAGTTGCTCGTGGTGGCTTGCGTTGGTCGGATCGTTACCAGGATTTTAGAACCGAAGTCTTGGGCTTGATGAAAGCACAAAATGTTAAAAACTCTATTATTGTTCCTGTTGGATCTAAAGGTGGGTTTGTCTGCAAACAACTGCCAAGCAATGGCGATAGAGATGCTTTCATGAAAGAGGGCATTGCCTGTTACCAAAACTTTATCCGCAGCATGTTGGATTTAACTGATAATATTGTCGCAGGAAAAATTGTTCATCCACAAAATGTCATTCGATATGATAAAGATGATCCTTATTTAGTTGTTGCTGCCGATAAAGGAACCGCGACATTCTCTGATATTGCCAATGGCATTTCAGCAGACTATGGCCATTGGTTAGGTGATGCCTTTGCCTCTGGTGGCTCAATAGGATACGACCATAAAGCCATGGGAATTACCGCGAAAGGCGCGTGGGAATCAGTCAAACGTCACTTTAGAGAGCTTGGAATTGATTGCCAAAGTGAAGATTTTAGTGTGGTTGGTATTGGCGATATGATGGGCGATGTATTTGGAAATGGTATGCTGTTATCCAAGCATATTTGTCTAAAAGCGGCATTTAATCACATGCATATTTTCCTTGATCCAAATCCTGATTCTGCCAAAACATGGAAAGAACGTCAGCGTTTGTTTGATTTGCCACGCTCAAGTTGGGAAGATTATAACAAAAAACTCATCTCAAAAGGGGGTGGAATATTCTCACGTTTTGATAAGTCAATTCCATTATCTCCAGAGGTTAAAAAAGCATTTGGTATAAGTGTAGATGAAATGTCTCCACAGCATTTGATTCGAACATTATTAAAATCAAAAACCGATTTATTATGGAACGGTGGTATCGGAACCTATCTAAAGGCTACAAGTGAAACAGATGAACAGGTCGGTGACAGTGCTAATAATGCCTTACGTGTCAATGGTAAGGATTTGCGTTGTAGTGTGGTCGGAGAAGGGGGTAACTTAGGTTGTACTCAGCTTGGACGAATAGAATACGCTCAACGTGGTGGCAAAATCAACACTGATTTTATTGATAATTCGGCAGGGGTTGATTGTTCTGACCATGAAGTGAATATCAAAATATTAGTTCAACAAATGATGGAAACTGGTAAGTACAATGCTAAAACACGTGTGAAATTACTTGAATCCATGACCGATAATGTCGGTGAGCTTGTATTAAGAAACAACTACTCACAAACTCAAACACTGAGCATGATGGAATACCATTCCAGACAAAGACTTGGTGCTAAAGCGCATTTAATTAAAGTACTTGAAAAACGTGGTTTGTTGGATAGAGAGATTGAATTTTTGCCAACTAACCAAGAACTTAAAAAGCGACAAGCCGAAGGCAAAGGTTTGTCACGACCTGAGTTGTGTGTGCTGTTAAGTTATTCTAAGCTTGCTCTGTTTGAAGATTTACTGAAATCAGATGCGATAGAAGATGAATATTTTATTTCAACTTTACGTGAATACTTCCCAACTAAATTACAAAAAACAGACATCAATTTTTTGTTAGGTCACCGTTTGCACCGTGAAATAGTTGGAACAATTCTTACCAGTCAAATTATTGACCGCATGGGGGCGACCTTTATGCAGCGTGCCAATGAAGACACTGGGGCTTCGGTTGGCGCCATTGCAAAAGCCTATGTGGTGGCTAGTGAGTTGTTTGGTGCTGAAGAAATCTGGAAAGAAATTGAAAGTTTGGATTTAGTGGTTAAACCCAGTCACCAAATTGAAGGGGGATTGATTGTATGGAACCACATGCGACAAGCCGTGCGTTGGCTTTTGAACAAATATGGTCACAATTTTGGCATTACTGCCGTTATTAAAGAACTCAAGCCTGACGTAAATAAATTTATTACGCACTTGGATGAAGTATTACCACAAAAAGATTTGAAATCATTGCATAAAACCCAAGATATGTTGGTAGCTTACAAATATCCAAAAGAATTGTCCGAACGTTTATCAGCAATTGCTTTCTCATTTGCTACTCTGGATGTTGTTGAAATTGCAAAGAGTACCAAAACTACCGTTGCAAAATCGGCCGCAGCATTCTTCGAATTGGGTGAAAAGCTTAATCTTCTTTGGTTGCGTGATATGATTGAAGACTTAGTGGTCATAGGTCCTTGGCACGCCCATGCACGTGGAGTCTTGCGTGATGAATTGTTTGAGAAACACAATGCCTTAACGCAATTACTGTTAAATAAATACAAAAAAGATACTGTAAATTCATGGGTGCATGATAATAAAGACAGCGTTAAACGAGTGCGCTCAATGTTGCAGCAAATGCGCAGTGAAAAAGTTTCAGACTATGCAACGGTAATGGTGGCAGTACGAAGCATAAACAACTTGGTATCTGCTAACTCTTAGAACTATTTGGACTTAATAAAAAACCAGAGTCAAAAGGCTCTGGTTTTTTATGTATGCAAAAACAGGTATCTATAAATTTAGATAATAAATATCATTAAGGTGACGGAGTTTTTCTTGGTAATCCATGCCGTATCCGAAGATATACAAATCCTCAACCTCAATAGCAAAATAATCAGGGCGATGATCAGCATAACCACGCTCATGAATTTTGCTGACTAAAACAGCAGATTTAACCGATTGTGCTCCTTGTTCATGGCACCATTCATCCACCGCCATCAAGGTATAGCCTTCATCAAAAATATCATCGACAATAATCACATGTTTGCCCTTGAGGTTGGTTTCACATTGGTGTTTCCAAATTAACTGACCACCGGTTGTTTCCGTACCATAACGACTGACTTGAACATAATCCATTTCCATGTCTAAATCTAATTGTTTGCTTAAGTCACTGGCGAAAATCATGCCACCATTCATAATGGTTAAATACACAACTTCTTTACCGTCATAGTCATCATTTAACTTGTCAGCAAGCGTCTTGATTTCAGATTGAATTTTATCCTTGCTAAATAACAAAGTGCAGTTTTCTGGTAATATTTTATTTTGATTCATAAGGGTTTGTCATGGTTAATGAAATGACATTCTAGCGTATTTAACAGTGAAGCAAAACTATATTTTATCGGAAGAAGTGCTTTTTTAGGGACTTGCAGTTAGATTTATTAGGCTTTTCACTGTATTTTTACAACATTAGTATATACTCCACGCCATTAGTCACGATAACAAAACAATGAATGAATTAAGCTTTTCACAATTACACCTTAGCAAGCCAGTACTAGGCAACTTATCCGAATTGGGTTATGAGAAAATGACTGCTGTTCAAGCACAAAGCTTGCCACATGTTTTACAAAACAAAGATGTCATCGCACAAGCCAAAACAGGCAGTGGTAAAACGGCTGCTTTTGGTATTGGCTTGCTGAATAAAATTGAGCTAAAAAATTACAGTGTTCAGGCATTAGTCTTATGTCCCACACGTGAATTGGCAGATCAAGTGACAAAAGAGTTACGCCGGTTAGCGCGCTTTACCGAAAACATTAAGATAATCACCTTATGCGGTGGTGTGGCTATCGGTCCACAAATTAAGTCTTTGTCTCACCCTGCACACATAGTGGTCGGTACACCTGGACGAATTTTAAAGCATTTAGATAAAAATTATATGCGCATTGATGGACTCAAAACATTGGTTTTGGATGAAGCCGATAGAATGTTAGACATGGGATTTGTTGAAGACATTCAAAAAATTATTGAATTTGCACCCAATAAACGCCAAACACTATTATTTTCGGCGACCTATACAGACGAAGTGCGTTCATTAAGTAAAAGCATACAAAACAATGCGGTGACAATTCAGACCGTAGATACCGAAAGTCCCAATAAAATTACCGAATGTTTTTATGAAACGGCACCCGATTTAAGTCTTTCCCATTTGGTTAATATCATTGCCAAGCAAGATCCTGAAAATGTGCTTGTTTTTGCAAATACCAAAATTGATGCCAAAGAAGTGGCACGGCACTTAAGAAACAATGGCATAGAAGCCGCTGCTTTACACGGAGATTTGGAGCAATACCAGCGCAACGATGTCTTGGTTAAATTCACCAATGGTACCTTGCCAGTATTGGTTGCAACCGATGTCGCGGCCCGTGGTTTGGATATTAAAGAACTCTCTTTGGTTATTAACTATGGTCTACCCTTTGAGCAAAACGTTTATACGCACAGAATAGGGCGTACAGGCCGTGCGGGCAGTGAAGGCATTGCAGTAACCTTATACTGGGGCAAACAAGGTTACAAAGCGAAGAAAATGCAAAACTCATCACGTCAATTTGAAAAAGCTTCGATATTACCAAAAGCCAATGGTTATATACTCAAAGCCAGCAATGGAACTATAGTCATAGAAGCGGGTAAACGCAATAAGCTACGTGCTGGCGACATCTTGGGTGCACTAACTGGTGATGTCGGACTCAACGGCAAACAAATCGGCAAAATCAGTATCTATGACAAACAAAGCTATGTCGCTATAGAGCGTGGGTTAATCAATAAAGCCATTAAAGGCTTGAAACAGTCCGGATTAAAAGGCAAAAGATTTTCTGTTTGGATTATGAAATAGTAAGGAGTTGTGTAGGATGGGCCCTGCCCATCGGCAGTATTTCAGTTGCCTCGATAATTAACCAGTTCTAAATTCGGTGGGCGAGGCAGCACCCTGCAAGAATTTTTAATCTGCTGTGCCGCCGTTTCGTTGTGCGAGTTAAACCATTCTTTGTGGTAATAAATTAATGTAATAAATGGTGGGCGAGGCCCACCTTACGGGTTTTTAATAACTTATTTTACACGTTCCTTGGCTTTTACAAAATTCTCTTATTGCTTTATCCCCAAAAAAAAGTCAAAATATCAGCCATTAGATAACTGTAAAATAACATGATTGATTACAAACTTTTAGCCGCTAAAGGCGTGCAAAAACTAAGTCCATATATTCCGGGTAAACCTATTTCTGAATTGGAACGTGAGATGGGGATTTCTAATATTATCAAACTGGCTTCCAATGAGAATCCTTTGGGTTCTAGCCCTTTAGCTATCAAAGCCATGCAGGATGTTATTGGCGAGATTGAACTGTATCCGGATGGCAATGGCTTTGCGCTGAAAAAAGCCTTGGCAGCGAAACACAATGTTGATATGGATTGCATTACTTTGGGTAATGGTTCTAATGATGTTTTGGTTTTATTGGCTGAAGCCTTTCTAACACCAGAGTTAAATGGTGTCTATTCACAGTATTCTTTTGCGGTTTATCCCATTGCCATTCAAGCGGTTGGAGCGGTGCATAAACAGATTCCTGCTTTGAGTTGGGAGACTGATTCGCCACTTGGGCATGATTTGGATGCCATGTTGAAAGCGATTGACGATAAAACGCGTATTGTCTTTATTGCTAACCCAAACAACCCAACAGGCAATCACTTATCTGAAAAAGAACTAAAGGGCTTTATTGCTCAGGTTCCTGAAGATGTAATTGTGGTGGTTGATGAAGCGTATTTGGAATATTCCAACGCTGATGAACAAGTTGATGCCAGCAAGTGGTTAAATGAGTTTCCAAATCTTGTCGTTACACGCACTTTTTCAAAAGCCTATGGTTTAGCTGGTTTGCGTGTTGGTTATGCATTAAGCAACTCTGATATTGCTAATGTTATCAATCGTATACGCCAACCTTTTAATGTAAATTCTCTTGCCTTGATCGCTGCGGAACATGCCATTGCTGACAAAGAGTTTTTAGCAAAATCCTTACAAGAAAATGCACAAGGCTTAAAAATACTCGCACAAACCTGTAACAACTTGAATTTGCGTTTTGTGCCCTCTAAAGGCAATTTCTTATTAATTGACTTTCAGCAAGATGCGGCACCAATATACATGGAATTGTTAAAGCGAGGCATAATTACACGTCCTGTTGCCAATTATGGTTTAACCGATGCCTTACGCATAACCATTGGTACACAGGAACAAATGCAACGCTTGGATAAAGCAATGGAGCAGGTGTGTGGCTGAAATTAAAAATACACTAACCTCAACGCCTGTTGAAAATTTAACAGTCACCCAATTTGTTCGAGTACCGGGTGATAAATCCATTTCGCACCGTTCGATGATTTTGGGTGGAATTGCTCAGGGCACAACGCAAGTGACTGGTTTTTTAGAATCAGCTGATTGTATTGCTACCATGAAAGCCATGCAGTCCATGGGTGTTAAGATTGAAAAAAACGGTGATAAATACCTAGTACACGGTGTCGGCAAGCAGGGTTTAAAAGCACCTGCTGATGGTATTATTGATTGCGGAAACTCAGGAACGGGCATGCGTTTGCTATCAGGAGTCATGGCTGCTCAAAGCTTTGATTCTACCATCACAGGTGATGCATCGCTTAATTCTCGTCCAATGACACGAATTACCACACCTTTATCCATGATGGGAGCAAAAGTTCAGGCGACAGAAGCTGGCACTGCACCGATTAAGTTTAGTGCTGTCGAGCATTTAAAAGCGATAAATTACCAATCACCTGTTGCCAGTGCACAAGTTAAGTCCTGTGTTTTGTTAGCGGGATTGTACGCTCAAGGCGAAGTGAGTTTAACCGAGCCTAAGTTGTCCAGAGATCATACCGAAAATATGCTGCGTGGTTTTGGTTGTGAACTGCAATCAGAAGATTTAACAGTAACTATGCAAGGTGGACAAAGCTTAACTGCAACAGATGTTATTGTGCCAGCAGATATTTCTTCGGCGGCATTTTTTATGGTTTTAGCGTGTTTATTACCAAATTCAGAAATCACTTTTAAAGATTTATGTGTCAATCCATCACGAACTGGTGTTATTAGTATTCTGCAATTGATGGGTGCGGATATTGAGTTTACCAATCAAAGCACTAATGCGGGCGAACAAATCGCCGATGTTGTGGTTAAATCATCGCAATTAAAAGGCATTGATATACCGCACGAATACATTGCCTCAGCGATTGATGAATTTCCAATTCTATTTATCGCAGCGGCACTTGCTCAAGGTGAGACTCGTTTGACAGGAGCCATGGAACTTCGTAAAAAAGAAAGCGACAGAATAACCGCGATGGCCCAAGGCATGACAATCTTAGGTGTTAAATGCCACGAATTAGAGGATGGCATTGTGATTCAAGGGGATTCAACCTTAACCGGTGGAGTTGTTGATAGTGATGATGATCATCGAATTGCCATGAGTTTTCTTATTGCAGGGCAATTTGCCAGTGGTGTTATTGAAGTCAAAAATTGTGAAAATATCATGACATCATTTCCTAATTTTATAACGATTTGTCATGATTTAGGCTTGGCTATACAATAAATTTAGCAGAATTGTTAAGTTTATGTTTCCATTTAACGCTGTCTTAATATTACTTGTTTAATAATGTAACTTTTAGGGCAATTAGTCGTTAGTAATAAAAGACTATTGTTAAATCTATTGAGGTATTTCATGAAAATATTACTATTACTATTTATAAGTATTAATGTATGGGCAGTAAGTGACGAGGCAATTGAAACTGCTTTTGATAACAATGACACGGCAGCTGTTGAGAAACTTGTCAAACAAATAAGCAACGAAGATGATAATTACAATAAACGTGATTATTATATGGCTAGGATTTATTTTCGTAAAAATGAATTGGACGAGGCCGAAGAGTATCTAGAAAAAGCCTTAAAAGCCTATCCACAGGCAGAAACCTACAACTTAGCAGGTGGCATTTATGGCACACAAGCAGGTCAAGCCAGTATTTTTTCTAAACTTGGTTACGCCAAAAAATCCAAAAAATACCTACAAAAAGCCTATGAAGCAGATCCAAAAAATGTAGCTTATATTAGTGGTTTAATTCAATTCAATATTCAAGCCCCAGGTATTGCAGGCGGCGATATGGATGCTGTTGAACCCTTATTAAAGCAAATGGAAAAGCATGATAAAAAACAAGCTATAATCTTGCGTATTCAATATTTAGTCGAAGAAGAGGATGAAGAAACTGCATTGAAATATTTGGATGAGGAAATCAGTAAAAACCCATCAAATGTTGGACTGGTCTATTCAAAAGGATTTTTGTTTCAGAGTATGGAAGAGAATGACAAAGCAGTAATAGAATACAACAAAGCCATTGCACAAGAAACAAAAAATGAATCAGATATAAAAGCCCATTATGACGCTTTGTATCAGCTAGGTCGTTTGGCATCAATAGAAAAGAAATGGTTGCAAGAAGGTAAGCAGGCATTTGTAGAATTTATTAAACATGAAAAAATAGCTGGAACGCCACCAAAATCGTGGGCAAATTACCGTTTAGGTCTCATTTATAAAGCGCTCAAACAAAATAAACTAGCGCAACAATCATTTAATGCCTCATTAGCTTTAAATCCAGATAAAGAATTGGAAAAGAGAATCAAAAAAGCCATGCCTTGATTATTCAAGAATACATGTAGGTTTGGTTCCACCAAACAATTTAGTACCGTTTTTTAATCGAGGCATCTAAAATACTGTTTTCAAAGAGAGTTAGGAATAACATACCTTATTAAAAAAGCCATAAAAAGCAATGAAGTAAAAAATATTTTGATGAATTGATTTAGGTCATTCGAATAGGAGTTATATTTTAATAGAATAAATCTTATATTTATAATAAAAGTTCATCAGGAGTCTCATATGTTTGGCTTTTTCAAGAAAAAACAAAAATCACTTAATTCTCACAGTTTTTCTCATGTTGCACCAGGTACACAAATTCACTATTTTGATAACCTTATTACAGATTTGCAGAAAGATCATAGGGTCTTATTAGCAACTTTTGAGAATATTCAACTGGCTTTTAAGGAGGAAAAATACAATAAAGTTACTGAACACTTAAAACAATTTAGGAGAAAAATAACTGATCATTTATTAGCTGAAAATGTACAACTTTATATTTACCTCACCCATGAATTTTCACAAGATGAAATAACTTCAGAATTAGTTAAAGAATTTAGGCGTGAAATGAATGATATTTCAAAAGTGGTAATGGCCTTTTTATCCAAATACGAAACAATTGGTGTGGATAAATGCTTAGCAAAATCTTTTGCAAGAGATTTGGCTGCAATTGGATCAGCATTGGTTGAAAGAATAGAGAGAGAAGAGCATACACTTTACCCTTTATATATGCCAAGTTATTGATTGATATGTTTGCATAAAAAGTTGAAAATAACCCCTTCTGCATTTGACATCCACGATAACATCGATGAAAATTTATACAGGTACACTGAGTGCCGGTAGGTGATATTGATGTCATCGGCTTATCACCGAATAATTCTGATGATGTTAATGATTGGAATCATAAATAATTAAATAGGACAAGTATGAGTAGATGTAGTGTTTGTGTTTGTGGTTGTAATTTAGGGAATGTTCCAATGTGTTTTGGTAGTCAATCACCAGCATCTTTTATGGTGAAACCAGAAGACTATGAGAAACGTGTTCTTGAGAATGATGACCAATGTATCATTGATGATGAGCATTACTTTATTCGAGGTCACATAGAGATTCCTATCATAGAAACCAATGAAGTGTTTATTTGGTCAGTTTGGGTGTCTTTAAGTGAAAAAAGTTTTGAGCATGTCTGTGAAAATTGGGAGAGTGAAGGTAGAGAAGAATGTGTTCCTTATTTTGGTTGGTTAAGTACGAATCTTCCATGTTATCCTGAGACATTACATCTCAAAACAAGTGTTCAATCTCAACCAATAGGTTATGTTCCATTAATTACAGTTGAATTATCCGAGCATCCATTATCAATAGAGCAAGCAGAAGGTATAACAATGGATAGAGTACATCAAATTATTCATCAAATTCTGCACCACTAGCCATAATTAAGAATTATAAATCCAACTCCATTCCTTCATAAGCAAAATTATAGCCTTGTTCTTTCACTATTTTTTGCGCATCGCTGCCTTTTTGTAATAAGGGATTACTGTGGTTAAAGTGTATAAAAATCACCTTAGCTTTATTTTTTTTGACATGCTAATGAACAACTTCATGCTTTCTTCGACAAAAGAGTGCTCTGAATTCTTTGCTTGACTGCTTGGTTTTGAGTTGCAGTAGAAACATAACGATGTTTAGCTAAGTAAGTCAATAATTGTTCGATTTCAAGTTTTACATCTTTAAACTGTAATGATTAAACTTAAATTTTCTTTGAATGAGAACGATTAACTCCATAATATGCACATATTCCCAGTTATTTACGTATATTTGTGCATCTATGCATATATAACACGATAAATGCGTAAATAATAGCGCAAATATTTCTCTTTAAATTATAAAAGAGCTGTGATAGGATAAAAAGGATGAAAATTAACAAAATTAACAAAATTAACAAAATTAAAAATAAAAATACAGCGTTCACTAATGCACATATAATAAGTTGTTAGAAGTAGCTCATCTTAAAAATTGAGAGTGTTTAGGTTTTAAAAAGTGCCAAATCTTAACTCTGTTAAAGACTTTAATTTCGTAATCCAAGTGTTCCAAATTAGGCTCATTGTCAACAACAATCGAAAAGTGAGCCACTCCAACAGTCGAAAAGTGCGCCACTAGTTGTTGGTTTGATTAATCAAACCAGCTTTTCTTTTTTCTTTTAATCGATAGCTTTCTCCTTTAATTTGTA
>JAMOMK010000130.1 GCA_027067055.1 Lysobacterales bacterium
ATAGCAGGCATTCATATTAGAATACAAGGTATTATCAGAACAGTTTTCAGCAAGTTGGAAATATTGAGATTTTAACTAAAAACCATGTCAAGAAATATCTTTTATATTCGCTGAATAGTTACATTTAAATAAAGAATTTAATAGAATTGTGGGGTTTGGTAGTAAGGAAACTCTGAGATTTGACAAACAAGAAAACAGTCAAACTTTATCCATAGTCTTACAAATTGAAGGTAAAGGAAAATTTCAAATACCAGAAAGAATTTTAAGTAAAGTTATAAGTGATTCGATTGTACAGATATTATTTGATAGTATTTTGCCTAAACCCTTTGTGGTTACTTCTGAAAGAACAGGTATTTCTCTATTTTATAAAGAATTAGATGTAAGCAAAAATAGGATATTTAAACAACTTGCCGCAAGTGATGACATAAACCCTATTGATTTACTTAATAGTATGAGATCTAGATATGCAGAACCAATAGATGATAATATTAAAGTTATTAGAGATTATGAAGAATTAAGTAAAAGAAAAAGTTTTCTTAGAGAGAATAGAGCTAAATATAAATATGTATTAGATGCTTTACAAGATTTATTGTGTGGAAGTTTCAAAACAATAAATAAGCAATTAGTATTTTCCCCTAAAAAAGAAAGAAATAGAGAAAAGGTTACTATACCTGTATATTTGGCATCTTCATCAATTAAGTCACTTTTTTTAATTGATTTTTATATTAATTGTTTGGCTGAAAAAAATGGCCTTTTAATAATTGATGAACCTGAATTAAATTTACATCCCGAAAATCAACGGAAAATGGCAAGCTTATTAGCTAAATTAATAAATTCTGGAATCAAAGTCTTAGTTACAACACATAGCGATTTTTTATTAAGAGAATTAAATAACAGAATTATGTTAAGTAGTAATATAAAAAATAAAGATAAACTTTTAAGAAAAAACTGTATTTCCCCTGAAGAAATTTTAAAGCCATCTCAAGTAAAAGCTTATAGTTTTGATAAAAATCATAAAATCTTAGAATCAACGGTAGATAAATTTGGTATTAACATGGAAATATTTGATGATGTTATAAGTAATACAAATTCCTTATCAAATGAAATATATTATAGTATTGAGGAATAAAATGTTAATAGATGTTTATAAGGATATAATCAACCCTGAAGTAGTTCTTCCAATTGATACTAGTGTTGGGACATTAACTCTTAAAGAACCTGATGTTTGTAGTAAGATTAAGAAATTATATATTAATAATGTTCCAGAAGAATCATTTGCTTTTACTCTTGATTTTTCTCCAAATAAAACAAAAAAAAAGATATATTCAAAATTGTCAAATTATTTAAATCCAAAAAATAAAATTGGTATCAATAAAAGTTGTGATTTAGTTATATTATTTAAGGATAATAATTGGAAGATAATATTATTAGAATTAAAGTCAGATCGCCCTGTAAAATTAGCCACTGAAAAACAACTAATAAACTCGGAACTATTTATTAAATATTTAGAGTTAATGATTGCACAATACTATCCAGAAACAAATGGAAAAATAAATACATTTAATAAAACTGTTGTAGTAACTTCTAATAGAAATATTCCAAAAAATTCAACATATAGACCAAGTATGAAACCTATCAAAAACATAATTAATTATCTCCATACATCAGTACTGAGCTCTAAAGAGGCGCATATACATTTTAATCAGTTGATTTAATTTTATATTATAGATGTAAAACAGAACGAGTAATTCTGTGAAAAATTCTTTTGGTGTTTCCTTTCGTAAATTTCATACCCTTTATTGTAAAATAATAGATACCTGCCTTCGCAGGTATGACGAAATTCATAATGAACTTTGCGACCTTTGCGTCGTATACTTGGCAGACTTTGCGTTACTCTTTTAAAAATCTCCGTGTAGTTCTGTGATTCCTCCGTGGACCTGTGTGTTCCTTAGTCTTTAAACGAAACCACGGTTCCCAATGAGATTGCCACGTCGTTCCTCCTCGCAATGACTGTATTTTTTTTACTTTTCTACAAATTAGGTGCTAAGATTTTCCTTGCTGCTTCAATGTCCATGCCTTTTCTTTTGGCATAATCTTGCAGTTGGTCTTCGCCAATTTTGCCTAAGACGAAGTACTGGGATTGCGGGTGGGAGTAATAAAAACCACTAACCGAGCTGGCTGGATACATGGCGTAGCCTTCTGTTAGTTGGATACCGATTTTGTTTTCTACATCGAGCAATTTAAATAATAATTCTTTTTGGGTATGATCAGGGCAGGCTGGATAGCCTGGAGCTGGTCTTATTCCTTGGTATTTTTCGTTGATTAATTGGTCGTTATCCAAACTTTCATCTTTGGCATATCCCCAATATTCAGTTCGAACAAGTTTATGCAAATGTTCGGCGAAAGCCTCAGCAAGACGATCGGCTAAGGCTTTGAGTAGGATAGAGGAGTAATCATCGTGGTTGTCTTCAAATTCTTTAATCTTTGTTTCTATGCCGATACCTGTTGTTACGGCAAATGCGCCGATGTGGTCAGTTTTACCTGTTTCTTTAGGGGCGATAAAATCACTAAGGCATAAATTGTTGCCAGCTTTTTCTTTTTGTTGGCGTAGGTTGTGTAGTGTGTATTCTTTATCTTCGTATTTCAAATCAACGTCATCACCATTGCTGTTAGCATCAAATATACCGAATATTGCTCGGGCTGTGAGCCATTTTTCATCAATGATCTTCTTGAGCATGGCTTGGGCGTCTTTAAATAATTCACTGGCACTTTCACCAACCACTTCATCGGTTAAGATTGCTGGGTATCGTCCGTGCAGTTCCCATGTTTGGAAAAACGGTGTCCAGTCGATGGTTTCGGCAATTGTTGCTAGTGGATAGTCTTCTAAGATTTTTATGCCTGTGAACTGTGTATCCATCGGTGGTGATTGTTGCCAATCAATCTGAAATTTATCAGCACGGGCATCGCTTATAGGTAGCTTTACTTTTTTACTTGGACGTTTAAGTCTTCTTTCGCGAATATCTGCGTATTCGGCTTTAATTTTATCAACGAAGGGTTTTTTGAGGTCTTTTGAACCCAGTAAGTTTTGGGCAACGCCTACGGCACGTGAGGCATCTTTTACCCAAATGGTGTCGCTTTTGTAGTTGGGTTCTATTTTTAGGGCGGTGTGTGTGCGTGATGTGGTAGCGCCTCCAATTAGTAAAGGTGTTGTCATGCCGCGTTTTTCCATTTCTGCGGCAACATCGCACATTTCATCCAATGAGGGTGTGATTAATCCGCTTAATCCAATGATGTCAGCATTGTGTTCGATAGCGGCATCTAGGATTTTATTAGCAGGCACCATGACCCCTAAATCAATAATGTTGTAGTTATTACAGCCTAAAACTACGCCTACGATGTTTTTGCCAATGTCATGCACATCGCCTTTGACGGTTGCCATGATGATGGTGCCATTGTCGCTGGTGTTGCCTTTTTGTTCTTCAATAAGTGGTAATAACCATGCCACGGCTTTTTTCATAACACGTGCGGATTTAACCACTTGCGGTAAGAACATTTTGCCATCACCAAACAAATCTCCTACTTGGTTCATGCCAGTCATTAATGGTCCTTCGATCACCCCTAGAGGGTCATTGAGGTGTATGTAGGCATCTTCGGTGTCTTGGTCAATAAATTCTGTTATGCCATGGACTAAAGCGTAAGATAAGCGTTCTTGAATCGGCAATTTGCGCCATTTGTTGTCGGCTTGTTTCTGCTTTTTGCCTTCTATACCACTGGCAATATCCATTAAGCGTTCGGTGGCATCATCACGGCGGTTAAAGAGTAAATCTTCGATGCGTTCTTTTACTTTTGCATCAATGTCATCGTATAAAGTCAACATGCCAGGGTTAACAATGCCCATATCCATACCCGCTTTGATGGCGTGGTATAAAAATACCGAATGTATCGCTTCACGCAGTGGATTGTTGCCACGGAATGAAAAAGAGATATTGGAGACACCGCCGGATATATGGCACAAAGGCATTTCTTGTTTTATAACACGCGTGGCTTCGATAAAATCAATGCCGTAGTTGGCGTGTTCAGATAATCCTGTGCCAATTGCAAAAATATTGGGGTCAAAAATAATGTCTTCCGGTAAGAAACCGACTTTATTAACTAAAACATCATAACTGCGTCGACAAATTTCAATTTTCCGTTGTTTTGTATCGGCTTGCCCTGTTTCATCAAATGCCATGACTATCACGGCAGCGCCGTATTTTTGGATGGTTTTGGCCTGTCTGATAAAGTTTTCTTCACCTTCCTTGAGTGAAATGGAATTAACCACACCTTTGCCCTGAATATGGCGCAAACCGACTTCTAAGACTTCCCACTTGGATGAGTCTAACATCACAGGTACTTTGGCAATATCGGGTTCGGTAGCGATGATATTTAAAAATTCGCGCATCACGGCTTTGGCATCAATTAAACCTTCATCCATGTTGATGTCAATGATTTGTGCACCATTTTCGACTTGGTCAAGGGCGACTTGAACGGCTTCTTCGTAACTCTCTTCTTTAATCAATCTTTTGAATTTAAGTGAACCTGTAACATTGGTACGTTCACCTACGTTGATGAAGTTTAAATCATCGGTGATGTTAAAGGCTTCCAATCCTGCCAGTCGGGTGATGGGTTTTAATTGAGGAAGAACTCGTGGTGTTTTGCCTTGCATGGTTTTGGCGAGCACATCAATATGCTTTGGTGTGGTGCCACAACATCCTCCGATGATATTAATCTGCCCAGCATCGGCCCATTGCTCGATAATTTGTGCCATTTCTTCTGGTGTTTCATCGTATTCCCCTAGTTCATTGGGTAAGCCTGCATTTGGGTGTACACTAACAAAGCATTCGCAAATTTGGGAAAGTTCTTGCACATAGGGACGCAGTTCATCGGCACCGAGTGCACAATTTAAGCCTATGGATAAGGGTTTGATATGGCGAACAGAGTTGTAAAACGCTTCATTGGTTTGACCTGACAAGGTGCGACCGCTGGCATCGACAATTGTGCCAGAAATCATGATGGCAATGTCTTCATCGCGCTCATCTAATACTTCAGAAATGGCGAATAGGGCAGCTTTACAATTCAAAGTATCAAATATCGTTTCGACCATGAGTAAATCTGCACCACCATCAAGCAAGGCATTAGCGCATTCGATGTAGTTATCGACCAGTTCTTGAAAAGTCACATTACGAAAACCCGGGCGATTGATATCTGGTGAAATAGAAGCCGTACGGTTTGTTGGCCCAAGTACACCAACTACGAAACGTGGTTTTTCGGGAGTGGAATATTCTACGCATGCTTGTTTGGCTAGCTTGGCAGATTCAAAATTAATTTTGTAATTTTGATCTTCCATACCATAATCGGCTTGAGCTATTTGAGTGGCGTTAAATGTATTGGTTTCGAGTAAATCCGAACCTGCTGCCAAGTTTTTGCGGTGAATATCTAAAATGGCTTTGGGTTGTGTTAATGAAAGTAAGTCATTATCGCCCTTGAGCGGCATTTCATGGTTAGTAAAGAGGTCACCACGGAAGTCACTTTCGGTAAATTTATGTGCCTGAATCATGGTTCCCATTGCAGAGTCTAACAATAAGATGCGTTGTTTTAGGAGTTGAGTGAGTTGTTGTTTAATGTTCATGGTTTTCTATGATGGACAAGACCCATCTACGGTTTTATGGCTTCTAATGTAATGACTGCAAAATGTGGTTTGCGGTTTTCTTTTGAGGTGACTTTAACCTTAATATCAGTTAACCCTGCATTTTTGGCAAATTGCTCCAGTTCCTTAGGTGTAAATCCATTATTTAGGTGTCCAAAATCATTAACTATATCGGTGTGATTGTGTTTGGCTAATGTTGAAATTAATATTTTTCCACTGGGTTTTAATCTCAAACTGGCTTGCTCAAGGGCTAATTGTGGGTTTTTTGAATAGGTTAAAACATGTAATAAGAATACAGTATCAAAAATATCTGTCAAATTTAAATTATGCATGTCTGCTACTTGGTAACTGATGTTTTTAGCGTGTGATAAGCGTTTTTGTGCTTCTTTTATAACCTTTTCACTGCTGTCAACGCATGTATAGGTTTGTGCGCGTTGGTGTAATAGCTCGGCTAATACACCATCACCTGAGCCAATATCAAGGACATCACCTAAATCTAATAAATAACTTATTGCACGGGTTGTTGCTTCCCACGATCGGCCTGGAGAGTATTGACGTTCCATATCGCCCGCCACCGAATCCACCCAGTTTTTATTCTTTGCTCGTTCAGATAAGACAAGTTTTAAACGTATTTCATCTTGTTTGACTAAGGAGTCGTCTTGGCCTTCTTGAATTAAACTATCCCAGAGACTTTTGTGCTTTTCAGAGATGAAGGATAAATTGAGGCGATAATAAGTCGATACACCATCTTTTCTTCCTAAAACAAAACGTTGTTCTTTGAGCTTGGCTAGGTGTGTCGAAATCCTTGGTTGTGCTAATTGCAATGTAGCACAGAGTTCTGCCACTGTTAACTCATTGTCTTGTAACAATAAAAGCAAGCGTAAACGTGTTTCATCAGCTAGTAATTTAAATACTTGTGCAATATTCATCTTTATATCTTGATTTAGAGATGTCTTAATTTTAACTAACTAACTCATCGGGTCAAGATAATAGGGTGATTATTTAATTTAATGGCGCTTATATCTTAGTTTTTGACCATTTGCTTCGCCTTTGAGTTTATTGTTATTCCATTTAAGTTCACCATTGACCCATGTTTTTTCAATTGATGTTGAAAAAGTCTGGCCATCATAAGGTGTCCAGCCACAGCGATAAAGCATTGATTTATGTGAAATAGTGTGTTCTTTGTTCATATCTACTAAGACTAAATCAGCGAAATAACCTTCACGAATGTAACCACGTTTTTTAACGTGAAAAAGATCGGCAACATTATGAGCTGTTTTTTGTACAATTTTTTCAATCGTAAACTTACCTTGATTTACTTGAGTTAATAAACTACTTAATGCCGTTTGCACCAATGGCAAACCAGATGGTGCTTTAAAATATTTGTTGTGTTTTTCTTCCCAAGTATGTGGTGCATGGTCTGTGGCTATAACATCAAGATTTCCATGGTTTATGCCATCAATAATCGCTAACTTATCAGAGCGTTGTTTAATAGCTGGATTGCATTTGATTAAGGCTCCTAACTGGTCATAATCATGGTCATCAAACCAAGTAAAGTGAACGCAAGCTTCGGCAGTAATTTGCTTTTGTTCTAATGGCAGTTGTTTAAATAAAGCCACTTCTTCGGCTGTAGAAATATGCAAGACATGTAGCTTAGATCCGTGTTTTTGCGCCAGTGACATAGCCATATTTGTAGATGCTATACAGGCTTCACGCGATCGAATCAAGCCATGTTGGTTAATTGGCACATCTTTACCATATTTTTCTCGGGCTAACAGTTCATTTTTGGTAATAATTGGTGTGCTTTCGCAATGTGTGGCTATGAGAAGGGGCGCGTGTTTAAAAATCTTGTTGAGTGTTTTCTCATTATCCACCAACATATTACCAGTTGAAGCTCCCATAAAAACCTTAACGCCACATATTAAACTGGTGTCAATTGATTTAATATCTTCAATATTGTCATTGGTGGCACCAAGGTAAAAACCATAGTTACAATGCGAATGACCAGCAATTAAATTGTGTTTGTCAATAATGGCTTGTTCGGTGATGGTTAAAGGTGATGTATTGGGCATATCCATGACAGAGGTAATGCCTCCAGCAACAGCTGCGGCTGATTCAGTGATGAATTTGCCTTTATCAGGCATGCCAGGTTCTCTAAAGTGGACTTGGTCGTCTATCATGCCAGGTAAAAGATACATGCCATTGGCATCAATAACTTTATCAGTGTCTTTAATGGTTAGATTGTTTCCAATTTCAAGAATTTTGTCACCTTTAATGATTATGTCAGATTCAAAAATCTGCATTTCATTAACGATTTTTGCATTTTTTATGACGGTTCTACTCATGGTTATGCTCACATTTGTTTGGTTTGTTGTTTCGCTCAGGTACATGATCTATACCACCTTCGCAACCTGGGTGACAACGCCCAAGTCGTTTGATGCCTAGACCAATCCCTTTAAACACACCAAAGCGTTCAATCGCAGACATCATATACTCAGAACAACTGGGATAATACCGACAGTTGTTACCAAATAGAGGGCTAATAAAATACTTATAGCCCTTGAGAATTTGAATAAAAATAAATTTCATGTGTTTTTTGTAAAATTATGTCTTTTTATTTGCTCTTAACAACTCTTTGCGTTATAAAGAGTCGCCTAAATTTTAGGCAGTAAAAATTTGGGAACTAAATTAACAAATTTCATTCTAACATGGGGTTTAAACTGCACAAATAAATAGGAGAATTTAATGTCAGAAAGAAGCATTAATGATTTGCCAGAGGGTTATGTACCTGAAATTGAGTTAAAAGAAAATTATAAACCTTTATTAAAAGACGAATATATGTGTCCAGAACACATTGAATTTTTTCGTAGAAGATTGGTTCAATGGCAAGAAGACTTAATAAAGGAATCACAAGAAACAATTAGTAATTTACAAGATGAAGTACGTGATATTGGTGATGACGCAGAACGAGCATCTCGCGAAACTGAAAATACTTTAGAACTTAGAACACGAGATCGTTACAGAAAATTATTATCGAAAATCAGTAAAACCTTAGAGTTCATTAAAGATGGTGATTATGGTTATTGTGAAGATACTGGTGAAGAAATTGGACTTAAACGTTTGATGGTTCGACCCATTGCAACCATGACAATTGATGCACAAGAACGTTGGGAATTACGTCAAAAATTACTAAAAGAAGGCAGATAAATAATTATTTAGATTTATAAATATATTGAAAGATAAAAAATTATGGAAACAGCACCGCAACATGCTCAATTAAAAGATTTTAGCTTAAGAACCTCCGAACTTCGGAGGTTTCTTTGACTATGACGTCAAAAAAGAAAAGCTCGAAGAAGTTAATTTAGAACTCGAAAGCCCTGATGTTTGGAATAATCCAGAACATGCACAAGCTTTAGGAAAAGAACGCTCATCCCTAGAAGAAATTGTCAGCACTATTGATTCATTAGACTCTGGCATTGCTGACGCAAAAGATTTTTTGGAAATGGCAGAATCAGATAATGACGAAGACACCTATCAGATTGTTGTTCAAGATTTAGCTAAATTACAAAAAACTTTAGAAAAACTCGAATTTAAAAAGATGTTTTCTCATCCTATGGACCCTAATAATTGTTTTGTGGATATTCAATCGGGTTCTGGTGGTACTGAAGCACAAGATTGGGCAGAGATGATTTTACGTATGTTCTTGCGTTATTGTGAGAAAAAAGACTTCAAAACAAAATTGTTAGAATGTTCTGCTGGCGATGTTGCTGGAATTAAATCAGCAACAATCGAAGTGCAAGGTGAATATGCTTATGGCTGGCTACGTACAGAAATAGGCGTTCATCGTTTGGTTCGAAAATCACCCTTTGATTCAAGTAACAAACGCCACACCAGTTTTGCCGCTGTTTTTGTCTCACCTGAAATAGATGATGATATTGATATTGAAATAAATCCAGCAGATTTACGCATTGATGTTTATCGTGCATCTGGAGCTGGAGGTCAGCACGTTAATAGGACTGAGTCAGCTGTTCGAATTACTCACAATCCAACTAATACAGTTGTGCAATGCCAAGATGATAGATCGCAGCATAAAAATAAGGCATCAGCAATGAAACAATTAAAAGCTAAGCTTTATGAGTTAGAAATGCAAAAAAGAAGAGATGAGTCTCAAACAACAGAAGATTCAAAAGCGGATGTGGGCTGGGGTTCTCAAATTCGTTCCTATGTATTGGATCAGTCACGTATTAAAGACTTACGCACAGGAGTTGAAAATACTAGTACACAGTCTGTGCTTGATGGCGATTTGGATAAATTTATTATTGCCAGTTTAAAGCAGGATTTATAAAAAAACCTGAAATGAGTTAAGTGAGACAAAACCTGAATATGAAACCATATTCAGGTTTTATTTTGCTTTCTATGTTATGCAAATACTTCTTTTATACCGTATGTGTAAAATGCACTTCCGGTTCTAAGCTAGCGTCCTCTGCAAAAGGCAATTTAGGTGATTTTTTATCACCATAATCTCCAGGAGCGACACTGTTATCAATAAGGGAGTCAGGAAAAATTCCTAAATGGATATAGGTGTTTGTCGCTAATTGACTACAAAAGAATGTTTTTTGATTAGCTCTTTTCCCAGCTTTTCCATCAAGATAATTTTTGGCCATATTTTCTAGAGTGGGAAATGAACGTCCATCAACAGAACGCATGAAACTTTCTAATTGAGGCATTAAATCTGTAATCTTTGAATAATCTAATTTTCTCCATGAGTAAGTATAATGTTCCCCTTTTTTATTGGTCCGACTAGCCGTTAAATCTAGTACACTCTGCAAGTTCATCAAATGAACTCCTGGGTGTAAGCCTTCGTTTAAAAAGTCTTTGATTGTAGTGATTTCATCACTAGACCAAAGTAATGGCTGATCAGAAAGTTCTGGTATCTTCATTACCATTGCAACGTGAGAATAGGGTGAGTCATCGACAAATTCAATGATTTCGCTTTCAATACCAAAGCCATGAAAAAGTATTAGGTCGCCAGTAGATAGGTGTGAAATAATTTCTTTTAGTGTTGTCATATTTTTATTATAATTTTAATGAATTATTAACATACTTGATTATTCTTTAAATTTCAATAGAATAGAATGAATAAGGAAACTAAAATAAGAATAATATAAGAGACCTTTGTATAACTCTGGGACGATGGAAAAAAGAATGAAAAAAACTCCAATCAAGGCAAAAAATGAGTTAAATAGCTCGCTATTTGTGAGTTTTTTAACGCAGAGTGGTGTTTTTTGTAACTTTTTTACACGTTCCACGGGTTGTGCAAAGATCTCTAGAATGAATAAATACAAAGCAAATGGAATAAAGCGATTAAAGTTATTATGCTTGTATTTTGTTATTCTCTTTGTTTTAACAGCTTGTGATTATGCTTATAAACCTAATGATCTTGATCAGATTGTTATTGAAATTTCTCCTATAGATGTTAAGCAGCAAAGTGTTCAGAATTCTGATATAGCTAATCTTAATTTCAAGCCATTCAAAAATGGCTCGTTGGTCAATTTTAAAAATAGCCATAACATTTTTAAAATTCATCTGAAACCACAAACGCATGAACCTCAGACTTTATTGATTCTTCCTCATTATTTCGATGATGTTTATTATTTTAATGACAATTTTAAACTAATTGATAGGATTACAAAAAATGCATATAAAGAAAATAGAAGTTATTCAAGTAATCTTCTAGCTTTTGATGTTTCCAAGGAGTCTTTTTATATAGTAATTTTCAATAAATCAAAAAGGAAAGTGCTGTTTTCTGTAGAAAACAGTTTGAAGGTTAAGAGTTATGACCAGAAACTTAGCTTTACCTTTGTTGCTGTTTATACAGCAATATTGACTTTATTTGTGATTAATGTCATCTTTTTTTATTTTTTAAGAAAAATTAATTATCTCTATTATGCTTTGTATTTGTTTTTCTCTTTATTTGCACTATTATTTCAAGAAGGGTTTATTGCTTATTTTCCAACTCTTTCTCAGCCAGTTTTGGGAATATACACGCAAGCATTTTGGTTAAAGTTACCGACCGTTTTCTTTTTATTATTCATTTTTAATTTTTTGGAACTGAAAAAACATTCAAAATTTGATTATAAATTAATGCAAACACTATTTGTTGTTGATATTTTAATGCTTGTTTTAGCCGTCTTTTTACATCTTTCAGGACTTAACTCTATTTCAAATTACTATTCACTAGTTATTAATCTTTATAGTTTAATAGGGATTGTCATATTATTTTATATTTCTATTAAGTACACTTCGCTAAAAGTGCCAATGGCAAAATATTTATTATTTGGCTGGTTAGCTTATTATGGCACATTGGTAATTCGGGTTTTTTATGCATTGGATGTGGAACCATTGGCTTTTTGGATGCCACGAGCTTTTGAATTTGGATTATTGATAAATGCACTTGCTTTGTCATTTGGTTTGGCTGATCAAACGTTGAATTTGATTAAGGAAAAGGATTTGGACCGACAAAAAATTGCACTAAAGGAAAGGGCGCTATTTTGTAATGAGTTGGTTAAGTCCTTCCAAGTAAGAACAAATAAGACAATAGGGAAATATTATGGAAACCAAAAGTTGCTAGATAGAATTATAAATAAATCATTTGTATCATCAATTATGCAATTAATTGATGTGAAAGATGTTTTTTATATATACGAATACAATACCAAGTTAGGTTTTCAAAAAATATCGCGTAATAAAATAGGTTTTAATATTACACACTATGTTGAAGATAATAAAGTGCTGCTCAATACAGTTTGTGATAGAAATAAAGCGGTACTAAATGTAACAAATTTAAGAGATTTTGGTGAATTGCCATTTATTATTATTCCAATAAGTGACCATAAGTACGATAATTTATGTTTATTTTTAACCATTCCAACTTATGAGATAATTAACCCTGAAATCATAGATGACCTCAATCAATTTGCTAATGATATGACAATTGCATTGATAGAAGCACGAAAGTTCAAGCAAACAACAGATGCGGCACGATTTGATGGTTTGACTCACTTGTTAAATAGAAAATCTATAACCGAAAAACTCAATGAAATTATTAACTTGGCACAAATTAATGCCAATACAGTAACATTTGCTTTTATAGATATTGATGATTTTAAAAACATAAATGACGTTCATGGCCATGATGTGGGTGATGATTGTTTGGTTTTCTTAAGTGAACAAATGAGAAAACAGTTTAATGAAAATTGCTATACTGGTCGTTTTGGTGGTGATGAATTTATTGTTTTAATTAATAATTTACCCCAAAAAGAGGTGGAAAATAAATTCAAGAAATTATTTAAGTTTCTAAATAACAACAAGATTAAAGGGATTGAATTGCGAATCTCTATTGGTATTGCAACAGCAACGCCTGAAAATAATTTGTTTGATGTTAAAAAGCTAATGAAAGCAGCAGATGTTTCATTGTATGAGTCAAAGCAAAAGGGAAAAAATCAATTAACCTTCTCAAAATGGAGTAATCAGGCAAAGATTTTGTGATGTTATGGAGAGAAAGGAATACCAAAACTTATTGATAAACAAGTGACTATTATTCAATTGAAAGAAAAGTACCCCCAAATATACCCCTTTTTTTTGGTTGTACCCATGAGAATATTTAAACAACGCAAGCTGCCATGTGATGGACATGTTTTGTTGGAGTGTTTGCTAATGAGGGAGGGATGTATTGAAAACGTCCTGTTTTCATCGCTTCGCGACGCCGATGGCGATAAAAAATGTTCCAGACATTTGTTCGAACACTCGGGTTCTCATGCCAACCCTAATAGCATTATCAAACAGACCAAAAAGACGTCAGTTTAATAATGGCGGTGAGAGAGGGATTCGAACCCTCGATACGTTTCCGTATACACACTTTCCAGGCGTGCGCCTTCGACCACTCGGCCACCTCACCATGTTTTTATTACTACTGCTTTCTATGAGGAGCGAGATATTAACTGATTGTTTGTTGCTTATCAAGATTTTCAAATAATATGTGACTATTTACCTATTGTTTCATTTATCAAGAAGGTATAAAATCGCAATCAAAATTAGTTAAGAGAATATTTCATGAAATTATATAAAAGTATGGGTTTGGTTTTTAGTGTGGCTTTAGTTGTTGGTTGTTCGGCAAATAATGTTGCAAATCATAAAGTAAAAGATAATAAAACAACAAAGCAGGCACAGCAAAGCAGTGATAAAATTTTTAGTATGCCGTATGTTATGCGTGATTTGGATAATGGTTTACGAGTGATTGTATTAAAAACAGATTACCCTGAGGTTGTTTCGGTACAAATTCCTGTACAAACTGGTTCTCGTAATGAGGTAGAAGAGGGCAAATCAGGCTTTGCTCACTTTTTTGAGCACATGATGTTTCATGGAACGAAAAATTACACTGCGGATACTTATGGTGCGATGCTTAAAGACATTGGTGCCGATCAAAATGCCTATACTACGGATGATTACACCAATTATCATACAACTATCACTAAAGATGGTTTGGAAACATTGTTAAAGTTAGAAGCTGATAGGTTTCAAAACTTGGAATACACTGAAGCAGAGTTTAGAAATGAAGCTTTAGCAGTCAAGGGTGAGTACTTAAAAAATTCAGCCAATCCATTTTCTAAACTACGTGAGACTATTCGTGACAATGCTTTTTCAACACATACTTATAAGCATACGACAATGGGCTTTTTTAGAGATATTGAAAACATGCCTAATCAGTACGAATATTCACACCAGTTTTTTGATCGTTGGTATCGCCCGGAATACTCATCAGTGATAGTTGTGGGTGATGTGGATGTGGAAAAAACCTTTGCTTTGGTTGAAAAGTATTTTGCCTCTTGGCAACGTGGGTCATTTAAGACCAATATTCCAACTGAGCCACAGGCAACTGGTCAAGTGTATAAACATGTCAAGTGGGACTCTCCTACACAACCATGGTTCACATTAGCTTTTCATGGGCCAGCTGATTCTGGTGAAACGATTGATAAAGAAGCGTTAGATTTATTAACACAAATATACTTTGGTAGAACTTCTGAGGTTTATCAAGAATTAGTCACCAATAAGCAATTAGCCGATCAATTTTATGCTTTTACTCCTTCCAAAAAAGACCCTGGTCTGATTTATTTTGCAGCACGTTTAACTGATGAAAAGAATTTTAAACCAGTTAAAGATGCCATTGTGGCAACAATTGTTAAAGCACGCAGTGAATTGGTAGAAAAATCAAAACTTGATGATTTGAAGTCGGCTTCTCGTTATGGGTTTGCTACAACACTAGATAACTCTGAAACTATTGCCGACATTATGGCAAGCGTAGTTCAAAGAAATCGCGACCCAGAATTGATTAATAAGCAATTTGCACTATTAAAGAAAGTAACACCTGCTGATGTTAAAATGGTGGCCAATAAATACTTGGTCGATGATGGGCGAGTGATGGTTAGTTTAGCGCAAATGGATAAGGTTGAAGGACTTGGAAATGATTTTAATCTTACATCACTTGTCGAGGATGCCAATAAGGTACAAGAACCTCAATTTAAGGTGCTTGATAAAAGAAACCAAAGTCCTATTGTTGATTTGAATTTATTATTCAATACAGGCCCAGCTTTTGAAGATAGTACAAAAAATGGTGTAGCAGTTTTAACTGCGAGTATGCTGACTGATGGTGGTTCAAAATTACATTCTTCAACTGAAATCAATAAACTTATGCTACCAATGGCGGCAGGATTCTGGAGCCAGACGGATAAAGAAATGATGAGTTTTAGAGGGCGTGTGCATCAAGAAAAAGCCAAAGAATGGTTAAATCTAGTTCTTGAGTCGCTATTGAAACCAGGGTTTAGAGAAGATGATTTTAAACGGCTAAAACAAGAACAAATCAATGCCATCAAAACCGATTTGAAAGGCAATAATGATGAGGAATTGGGTAAAGAGGTGCTGTACAGTAAACTTTATCACGGACACCCTTATGAAACGACTAATTTAGGGGATTTGTCTGAATTAGAAAGTGTGACATTGGACGATGTTAAAAATTTCTATGATACTCAATTAACTCAAATGAATCTAACTATTGGTGTGACTGGAAATTTATCAGATGAATTGTTTTTAGAATTAAAAACGCAGCTTAACAAAAAATTAGCTGTTGGAACTAAAGCGAATACTAAAGTGGCAAAAGCGCCTATATTATTGAAACATCCTGTAACCATTGTAGAAAAAGAAACCTTGGCAACAGCTGTGTCATTTGGTTTTCCAATTGATATTACTCGTGCTGACAAAGATTTTGTTGCCTTATGGTTAGTGCGTTCATATTTGGGAGAACATCGCAATTCAAATAGTCATCTTTACAGTGAAATCCGTGAAAAACGTGGCATGAATTATGGTGATTATGCTTATATTGAGTACTTTCCTCGTGGAATGTATCTGACTCAACCAGATGCAAATTTAGGTCGCAGTTCACAAATATTTCAAGTGTGGTTGCGCCCGTTACGTACCAATAATGATGCTCATTTTGCAACACGTACTGCAATGTATGAATTGCATCATTTGATTAAACATGGTTTGACAGCAGAGCAGTTCGAGAGCACACGTAACTATTTGGATAAATATGCTGGATTGTTGGTTAAGAGCCAAGATAGAATCTTGGGTTATGCCTTAGATAGCGAGTATTATGGTATCCCGCAATGGACAAAATACATTAAAGAAGGCTTAGCAAGTCTAACGCTGGATGAAGTTAATATGGTTATTAAAAAGTATTTGCAAGAAGATAATATTCAGTTCGTATTTATCACCAAAGACGCTAAAGACATGAAAAAACGTCTGATTTCAGGTCAAGAGTCTCCCATGAAATACAATTCAGAGAAAGATGAAAAGCTGTTGAAAAAAGACAAGTTTTTACAGAAATTCCCATTGTATATTGATGAAGATGAAGTGGAAATTATCTCAGTTGATCAGGTGTTTGAATAAATATTTCAGGTTTTCTTATTTCTAAAATAACCTAACCCTGATATTTAACTGTCAGGGTTTTTTGTTATTAATTTCTTTATTGGTAAGACATTTGACTATTCTAGAATGGCCAATAAATATGTTAGACTAGTTAGAAAAGAAAGTTTGATTGGAAACAATTAATCTAAGAGTAATTTACTTGATTGAAGCAATTAAAAGATAAGTTGTAAAAGATTAAAATGTTCGTATAATCATGAATGAACTAATATTTATCTCTTTCAATGACATCTATAGAAAACATCACCCAACATATTATCGCTTATTCTGAAGGGGATATCGTTGAGTTGGGTTTTATTGTTGATGCATTGTACAAAGAATTGTGCTTAGTTGCCCAGTCACAAATTAATAAACTAGGTTCAAGAGAAGTCTCGCCACAAGAACTGGTGCACGAAGTCTATTTGAAGTTTTCAAAATCATTTACTATCAATGCCAATTGCCGCAGACATTTTTTAGCCATTGCTGCCAATGCTATGCGTTATTTAATTATTGACCAAATAAGAGCAGACAATAGTCAAAAACGAGGTGTGAATTTTTGTGCGACCACATTGTCTGATAGTAAACTTCCTATTTATGATAATGCCAAAGAAATACTATATGTTCATGAAGGCATAGAAAAATTAAGGGGTATAGATGAAAAACTAGCCATTACGGTGGAATGTAAATATTTTGCAGGTTATTCTGAAATTGAAACAGCGCAAGCACTAAATGTCAATGTAAGGACTGTTAGACGTTACTGGAAACGTTCAAAAAAATGGTTGGCTATTGAATTTAGTCAAGACTTGTAGGCAGTGTAAGAATCATAATATGTCAGATACCAAAGTTAACCAACTGCTAAAAAAAGCACTGTTTTTAGAAACGCATGAACGCACTGCCTTTTTAGAGCAGTTAGAAGAAGGTGAACTCAAACAAAAACTGACATTGCTTTTAAATGATGATATAGAACTAACACAATTTGTATTAAAAACATCATATGGCGCACAAGCTTTAGGCAAACACCAAATTAAAGACTTAAAACCAGGTGATAAGGTTAAGCAATTTACAATTATTAAGCTCATTGCTAAAGGAGGGATGGGTTCGGTATATTTGGCATACGATGAAAAGCTCAAGCGTAATGTGGCAATAAAAACCATTCGATCAGAGTACATTAAAAATAAAGCAACTCAACAACGATTCAAACAAGAAGCTCAAATACTATCACAAATTAATCACCCCTCTATTTGCCAAATATACGAATATATTGATTATGATGGTGGTGATATGTTAGTACTTGAATTGGTCGATGGCATTACATTAAGTAACATGGAATTATCTGACCATGAAAAATTAGAGGTGTTTATTCAAATAGCCTCGGCTTTAGAAGTAGCCCATAAAAAAGATGTTATCCATCGTGACTTAAAGCCCGATAATATCATGTGTGATAAAAACAATAAAATAAAAGTATTGGATTTTGGTATTGCAAAATCAACAGTTGTGAAATCACCTAAGTCAGTTATTCGTGAAGAAGAAATAAAGAATATCGACAAGCCATTAACCAAAATGGGAACTTTGATGGGAACATTGTTGTATATGAGTCCAGAACAAGCACAAGGAAAAGAAGTCACTAAAGCTAGTGATATTTATTCTCTTGGTATCATTATGCAAGAAATATTAACAGGTGTTGCAGTTTATGATTTAGCAAATGCTGAAGATTTAAAACAACAAGTTATTCAGGCAAAAAAAATTAATATAGGCTTCATTCCTAGAGTTTTTCAAAGTCTAATTGCATCATTAACTCATAGAAACCCAAATAAAAGACTCTCTGCTCAAGAGTTAAAACAATCATTATTAGAAATAAAACAAGCACCACAATTAAAAAAACGAAAGTTAAGAAACTCCATGATTGCATTATCAGTAATAAGCTTAATTTTAATACTAGCGTATCAATGGTATGATTTTAATCACCAACAGAATAAAACCTTATTCATTAGTAGTATTAATAATGATGCATCTGAAATTATCTCTACATGGAAAAATATCTATACATTACCATTGCATAATATCAAAAACGATGTACAAAATTTATTGGATGTAAAAGAGGGTATATTCTTAAAAATTGACTCTTCAGATTTATTGACAATTGACGAAAAAAAATTACTTCAGGGTAGAGTCTACTGGAGCAATCGAGAGTATAAAAAAGCATTGCCTCTATTAGAAGGTGCTTGGAAATCTGGTATTAAAACTGTTAAATTAGCTAGAGAGCTGGCATTAAATAATCTTATGGTTTATTTTTTGGAAGCCAAAAAATTTGTGAATGAAAATGCCTATAAGGATGAAAAATATTTTAGTAAAATTGAAAATCTTTATATTAAGAGTGCAGAGAATTATATTAAATTTTTGGGGGGAGAATTTGAAGAATATTCTATAACAAATGCTTTAATGATGTGGTATAAAAAGGATGATCAGAAAGCAATAAATATACTTAAGCATATTACAGAAAATAAAAATTGGGATTTTGAAGCTTTTCAAATTCATGGTGAAATAATCGCAACAATTGGCATGAATCACCTTAGAAAAGGTAATATGGAAACAGGCAATGAATATTTGCAAAAAGCAAAAAAAGTATATTACCAATCTAGTATAAGAGGAAGAAGTTTTGTAACTGCATATTTAAGAATATGTGATATGAGTTCAGCTCAATTACAAAAAACAGTTGATGTTTATGGCGATAAAGCCTCCGCGTTTTTTCAAGAAACCGTAAAAAATTGTGAATTTGCGGTTAATATTAATGACAATAATAGAGCGATAAATACTTTAGCAGTAGCATATAATAGATATGGATTTTCATTAATTAAGAGAGGAGAAAATCCATTAGAATATTTGAATAAATCAATTAAATATAGCAATGAAATCGATCAAAGTTTCCGTAAATATTTTATGATGGCAGTTTCCTTTACTTACAAAGGTTTATACAAAAACAATATTGGAGGCAACCCTTTAAGTGACTTTGATAAGGCAATAAAATATAACTTAAAATCAATTTCTTCGGCCAACAAAAAACTCGATATCAATTTTTCAAATATAATGTATATTCATTTAATGAAATTATGGTATGAATTTAATTTGGGAATAAGTCCCAATGATGGCATACAAGAAATATTGAATCTTAATGAGAAATCGATAAAATCCGCTTCCTCAGTGGTGGCACTAAATAATTCAGTTGTCTACCGAAACTCAATAATAGCAAATGCTTATTTAACAAAAGCCCAGTACCTAAATTTAAAAGATGAAGATCCAGTAGTAGTATTGGATTTCATCAAAGATAATTTTGCTAAAATTAAAAAAGTAACAGATGAGGATTTGATAATAGATAATGTATTGGTGGATACTTATAATGAGATTATTAGCTATAACCTCAAACACAGTAAAAGTTCATTAAATGAATTTAATCACGCACTCAGTTTAATCAATAACTGTATTGAAAAAACACCTAGCAATGATAGTGTTATTACTTCAAAAGCTCAATTATTAATTAATCAACAACTTATAGTTAAAAGGGACAATAAAGACAGTGAATTAAATTTTGATTCTCCGCTTGAATTACTTAAGCGGGCAAACATCATTAACCCAAACTCAGATTCTACCCATACTCAAATTTCAGAACTTTATTATTTAATAGCAGAAAACTCATCATCTCAAGAGGAAATAAAGAAAGCATTGAATCTTGGCATAATTCAATCAGATACAGCTTTAACAATAAATCCAAACTTTCCTTTTGCATTTTCTTCAAAAGCAAAATTAATAAAATTGGGTATAGACACAGGTATATTTTCCCAACATAGGCAACAAGAAGTTAATGAACTTTTCTTAAAGGCAAACAAGTTGAACCCGTTACTGAAAATTCCTAAATAAATTTAATTGTAAAAAATACTTGTTTCATTTAGCTACTTTAAAAATAGTATTTAGTTATGAATTACAGGCATGTTTCAGTTGTAGAAATAACAACTTATTTGGAAACTTTATTCTTAATAGCAATTAAAATAGCCAATACAAAAAATGCGCCTGGTGGCAGTATCGCAATTAAAAACCCTTGGTAATCGTCGAATATTTGCCATTGTATCTTATTACCAAAGTCACCAAAGAGTAAATGAGCTTGATTAAATAGGCTGCCGTTGCCGAGGATCTCGCGGATTGCTCCAATTATGACCAAAACAAGTGCAAAGCCTAACCCCGTGAAAAAGCCATCTTTAATGGCAAGCCATACGGAGTTTTTGGATGCAAAGCTTTCGGCGCGTGCCATGATGATACAGTTGGTGACGATAAGTGGTATGAAAATACCAAGAATTAAATACAATTCGTGGAAGTAAGCATTCATAAACATTTCCAATGCTGTCACAACACTAGCGATGATGAGTACGAAGAGCGAGATGCGAATTTCTTTGCTGATAATAGGTTTGATGGCAGAGACAAGTGCATTGGTTAGAGTTAAGGTAAATACTGTGGCAATGGCAAGTCCCAAAGCGTTGACTACGGAGTTGGAAACTGCCAAAAGAGGACATAGCCCTAAAAGTTGCACCAATGCGGCATTGTCATCAATGATGCGTTTACGTATAAATCCACTCATTCTATTTCTCCATTAGTTAGCTTGGTGTAGGATTTTTGAAAAAGTAATGCTTGCTTGATGGCGGCAACAACAGCTCTTGGAGTGATGGTTGCACCTGTAATTTGGTCAAATTGACCACCGTCACGTTTGACTTTCCAGTTTTTTTCGCGAATTTCTTTGAGTGAAAGTGTGGGAAATTGCTTGAGCCAATTACTTTTGTTGGCTTGAATTAAATCACCAAGTCCAGGTGTTTCGTGTTGTTCTAAAATTTTGACAGCAGTTATTTTACCATTGTTTTTTATGCCAACCATTAAGTCAATATCACCTGAATAACCATTGCGAGCGGTGACAGGTACTGCCAAAACGGTGGTTGTACCGTTTAATGTGCCGATGTACAAGGCTTGTTCTTTGCGGTGCCCTAATAGTTTTGGACGGTTGATTAATGATGCGTCTTGAGTCAAATCGTTATCGTGTAATTCATCAGGAATCAAATCTTTTAAGCTTTCTAATAATAGTGTTTTCTTTTGCTCAGCGATTTTGTCACGTGTGGCATTTTCGCTAAATATAATTAAGCCACTAGTTAAGAATGTCACCATGGCTAAAACCAGAGGGATTTTGATAAAGCTGCTCACTAGTTTGTCCTTATAAGTGTTGTCATACTCGCGA
Organism: Lysobacterales bacterium; assembly: GCA_027067055.1. Classification (GTDB taxonomy): domain Bacteria; phylum Pseudomonadota; class Gammaproteobacteria; order Xanthomonadales; family Marinicellaceae; genus NORP309. The sequence continues at coordinate 21,972 of JAMOMK010000130.1, forward strand.
AGACGGGTATCCAGAGTTTTAAATAGGACTGGATTCTCGTTTTCACGGGGATGACAATAATAGAATTTAATGTGATTAATTTCATTTGTCTTTTTGTCCAAAAGCTTTGGGAATAGTCAAACGATCAATCAACGGTGCTGACATGTTCATTATTAATATACCAAAAGCCACGCCATCTGGGAAGTTGCCAAATTCGCGGACTAAGATGGTCATTATGGCAACACCTGCACCAAAGATGAGTTGTCCTTTGTGTGATGAACAACCAGAGGTTGGGTCGGTGGCAATAAAAAAAGCACCAAGCATCAACCCACCTGAAAAAATATGTTGTAATGGTCCGATAAAATTATCAGGGTCAATTAAATAAAAGGGCAGAGAAAAAGCAATGGCTGTTAACAATACAGCGGCTGGTACACGCCAAGTAATAATCTTTTTATAAATTAAAAATAGTCCACCTAGGAAATACATGTTGGCAACCCATTCCCAACCCACTCCTCCAAAATTACCAAAGGCTATCCCTGTTGTGATTTCACTCATCATACTGTCTTGCGAAATACCCGTTTTGATTAAATCCAATGGCGTTGCTTGAGTTAATGTGTCAAAATCAATGGTGCTAGGAAACTGATTAAAAAAGATGGCTTGCAGGTTTTCGACAAAACTCATGGCGTAAGGGCTAATAGAGTGGGGTGGTAACCACATACTCATTGCTTGTGGAAATGAAATCAAAACTACGGCAAACCCCAGCATTGCTGGATTAAATATATTTTGCCCTAAACCACCAAATAAATGTTTGGCAACAACAATAGCAAAAAACATGCCGATAAAGCTAATCCACCATGGAGCAACGGGTGAAATACATAAGGCAAACAACAAGCCAGTAACAAAGGCAGAATAATCCTTGAGAAATAATTTTATTGATTTACCCAACAATTTCAAAGAGATAGCTTCAAAACATAAAGCAAAAATAACAGCTAAAGTTAATTGTATAATAATACCTGTGCCAAAAAAGAACACATGAGCAAGTATGGCAGGAGTAAGGGCAAGACCAAGGGTGAGCATGAGTTTAGCAACACTATTTTTTTTAGGTATATGTGGTGCACTTTGTGTGTTGAAGACTTTATTTTGAGTCATTTTTAGTCTCCAGTTTGGTGTCTTGTCTTGCGGCTTTAGCTTTTTGTATTCGTTCCATTGTGGCACTCAAGTCTTTTTGTATTTTGTCTGTATTAGTGGTTCTGCGTCTAGTTCGTTTACGTTTAGCAGCACGCTCGGCTTTTAAACGCTCCAATCGGGCTTCACGTTGTTCATGCCTGATTTGGGCTTGATCGGATTTTTCACGTTTGTAATCTAAGTATTTTAACTCGGATTTAGCATAACGGTAATAATCAACCAGTTTGATTTGACTTGGGCAAACCCACGCACAAGCGCCACATTCGATGCAATCGAACAAATGATGCTCGCGTGCTTTTTCAAGATTTTCACCTTTGATATACCAATGCAGCTGTTGTGGTAAAAGTCCCGCAGGACAAACGTTGACACATTCCCCGCAACGAATACAAGGCAAGGCATCACCATAGTGCTGAGTGATATTTTTACTGAGTGCCAAGATGCAATTGGTAGTTTTATCAATGCCAGTGGAGCAATCAGGCATAGAGTACCCCATCATTGGTCCACCAATAATTAACCTATGAGTTTTGTCTTTATGAAACTGTGCATGTTGTAGCAAGTGACTCATGGGTGTGCCAATCGCAGTAATAAAGTTTTGCGCCATACCGATACAATCACCAGCAACCGTAACAATTCGTTCAACCAAAGGGCGACCTTCGCTAATAAAATCACTAAGTGCTTTAATAGTACCGACATTTTGTACGATAATGCCAAGGTTTAGGGGTAAACCACCGGAAGGAACTTCTCGCCCAGTTAATACTTTAATCAGTTGTTTTTCGCCACCAGCGGGATAAATAGTAGGAACTTTGGTGACAATAATATTATTTATTTTTCTTTGTTTTATATGTTTTTCAATAGCTGATTTAATATTACCCACTTGATCTTCTAATGCGAAAATGGCTTGACTAGCAGCAGATGCTTTCATCATTAATAAAATGCCACTAATCAAATCTTCAGGATAAGATAACATCAATTGTTCGTCACAAGTGATATACGGCTCACATTCTGCACCGTTGACGATTAAGGTATTAATTTTGGTATCATTTGATGTGTACTTTAAATGTGTTGGGAAACCAGCACCTCCAAGTCCAACAAGACCAGCATTATGTATGCTATCAATAATATCTTTAGCACTAACAGAGTCAATATATGCTTGATTTATTGGTTTTTTATTTAGCAAGACCCATTGTTCTTTGCCATCAGTAGTGATTTCAATAACTGTAGAAATATCAGCCTCAGGACTGGCAGTCGCACGTTGCATGATAGCGGTGATTTCACCTGATGTAGATGCATGAATATATGAGCCGTTGGTAGTATCTGGTTTGGCAATTATTTGTCCTTTTAAGACTTTATCACCGACTTTAACTAGTGCTTTGGCAATATTGCCACGATTAATACGTAAGGAAATGTAAACTTTGTCGGCAATTGGTAAGTGTGACAAGCCATTTTGTAAAGAGTCATTTTTATGGTGTGGAAGTTTAATGCCACCTTGTAATTTGTATAGTTGTTGTGAATTGATAGAGCTTACCATTGTTGTGCCTGCTCAATGGTTGAATAAAGTGCCGGTTTGTCAATACGCTGAACAAACTTTGGCAGTGGAGCTTCAATGGTAATAATGCAATCAACAGGACAGGCAGGAATGCAGAGGTCACAGCCAGTACAGGCATCAATAATTATCGTGTGCATGTGTTTGGCAGCACCAACAATGGCATCAACTGGACAAACTTGAATACATTTTGTGCAACCAATACAGTCTTTTTCGATGATTTCTACCACCATATCAATTTCTTTGGCTTCGCCATTATCTGGATTCAGCTCTATTACTTCTACATCTAATAGTTCTGCTAATTTTTTAACCCCTTCTTCTCCCCCTGGAGGGCATTGGTTTATTTGTGCCTCACCACTTGCTATGGCTTGAGCATAAGGTTTGCAACCTGGATAAGTGCATTGTCCACATTGAGTTTGTGGTAATATCGCATTGATTTGTTCGACAATGGGGTTGCCTTCGACCTTGAATTTTTTCGATACCCACATGACTATCAGCCCAAAGACCAACGACACAAATGAGATAATGATTAAACTAACAAAAGGATTCATTTAACGTACCATTCCACCAAAGCCCATAAACGCAATCGACATAATGCCAGCAGTAACTAGAGCAATAGGTGTGCCTTTAAATGATTCTGGAATATCAGCCATCTCAATACGTTCGCGAACAGCTGAGAATAAAACCAATACCAAGGTGAAGCCAATAGATGCACCAAAGCCGAATACGGCTGATTCGATTAAATTATTTTGTTCTTGAATATTTAGCAATGCGACACCTAAAACTGCACAGTTGGTCGTAATCAATGGCAAGAAAATACCTAAAACCTGATAGAGTAAAGGTGAGGTTTTATGTAAAATCATTTCGGTGACTTGTACAGTTACTGCAATAACTAAGATAAAACTCAAAGTTTTGAGGTATTCGAGCCCAAGAGGAACTAATAAATAAGTGTGGATGAAATAACTTAAGATGGATGATAAAGTCAATACAAAGGTCGTTGCTAAACCCATCCCAAGAGCCGATTGGTATTTGCTAGAAACGCCCATGAATGGACACAAACCCAAAAACTTCACCAATACGAAGTTATTGATGAATACCGCACTAATAAAGATAAAAAATAACCCACTCATAAATTGATATTTAATAAATTGACCGCATATTTTAACGACTATTGAAAACAATAGTATAACATTAGTCAAATATTGAGAATATAAATGAACAATTACGGTACATTAGATGCTTCTTACAAAGCGGCAGGCGAAGAAAAGGGTATTAGAAAATTAGTGGATGATTTTTACCACGAAATGGAAACGCAATCCAAAGGTAAACACATACGTTCCATGCATAAAGATTCATTGGATGTGATTAAGGATAAGTTGTCCTTGTTTTTGATGGGATGGCTTGGTGGTCCACGTAAATATGCAGAGAAATACGGTGGCATTTCTATACCAATGGTGCATAAACATCTTGTTATTAATGAAGAAGAACGCGATGCATGGTTGTTTTGTATGCAACAAGCATTAAAATACCAAGATTATGATGAAGACTTTAAAGAGTATTTACTTATTCAGTTGGCACGTCCAGCGAATCGAATTATGCAAGTTTCACAAGCCAATCACAGTTAAGAAAAATATGAAAATAGCACAAATACCCATAAACAAAACCTGTAAAGAACGTGAAATCCTTAATAATGAATTATCGTTTGATAACAAAAAAATACTCGAATTAGGCTGTGGCAAGGCAAAACTCACACGCATTATTGCGCAAGGTGGCAAGAATGGTGGCAAGAACAGGCATGTCACTGCTACAGAGGTGGATAAAATTCAACATGAGAAAAATTGTGCGATAACAGACTTGCCTAATGTGGATTTTGTTTTTGCAGGCTCTCAAGATTTACCTTTTGAGGATAACAGTTTTGATGTTATTCTTTTGTTTAAATCCTTGCATCATGTGCCGATGGAATACATGGCATCTGCCATGAAGGAAATTGCACGGGTTTTAAAACCTGGTGGTTTGGTTTATATTTCTGAGCCGATTTTTGCAGGTGACTTTAATGATATACTGCGTTTGTTTCATGATGAGCAAGAGGTTAGAGCAGTGGCCTTTGATGCGATTAAAAATTCTGTGAAAGCAGGCGATTTAAAGCTAGTGAAGCAAATTTTCTTCAATACACCACGTAACTATCCTGAATTTAGTGATTTTGAGCAATTAATTATCAATGTTACTCATAGCAATCACCACCTAAGTGATGAATTAATGATAGAAGTTAAAGAAAAATTTATGGCACACATGACGGATACTGGCGCACATTTTGATACGCCAATTCGGGTGGATTTGTTGACTAAGTAAATGAATAAAGTTGATGTCATCATTATAGGTGCTGGAGCTGCTGGTTTGATGACAGCAATCAGTGCAGGCAAACGAAGCAGAAAAGTACTTGTACTTGATCATTCTAATAAAGTGGGCAAGAAAATTTTGATGTCAGGTGGTGGGCGTTGTAATTTTACTAATTATGATATTCAACCTGAAAATTATATTTCACACAATTCACATTTTTGCAAATCAGCATTGAGTCGTTACACGCAATGGGATTTTATTGCTTTGGTTGAAAAGCATGGTATTGCTTATCATGAGAAAACACTAGGTCAATTGTTTTGTGATAATAAATCCAAAGATATTTTAAACATATTATTAGATGAATGTGAACAAGTCAAAGCTACAGTTCGAGACCATTGCAGCATTGAAAAAATAATCAAAGTTGAACAAGGCTTTAAAGTCAAAACCAATCAAGGCAACTATCAATGTCAATCTTTGGTCATTGCCACGGGTGGATTATCCATTCCCAAGATGGGGGCTACAGGATTTGGTTATGAAATTGCCAAACAGTTTGGCATTGATGTTTTACCCACTCAAGCTGCACTTGTGCCATTCACCCTAAATGACAAGATGAAGGCGGATTTTGTCGAATTGTCGGGTACATCAGTTGATGCCATTGTTACGTGTAACAATCAATCATTTCGAGAAAACATCTTGTTTACTCATCGCGGACTAAGTGGTCCTGCGATTTTGCAAATCTCAAGTTATTGGAATCAAGGGGATGATGTCACCATTAATTTATTGCCTGATTGTGATGTTATGAAACTATTAAATAACAATCCAAAGAAACAACTCAACACCGTATTAAATGATTGTTTTAGCAAAAAACTAGCCCAAACATTATGTCATTTGTGGTTTAAGGAATTCACTAACAAAGCATTGATAGAAATCTCCAAAGAAAATAAAGAAAAAATCACTCAACAATTGACCAATTGGCAATTTAAACCAAATGGAACAGAAGGTTATCGTACTGCCGAAGTCACTCGTGGTGGTATTAATACAGATGCAGTTTCTTCCAAAACATTCGAAAGCCATAAAGTAAAAGGCTTATATTTTATCGGTGAAGTCCTTGATGTCACCGCACACCTAGGCGGCTACAACTTTCAATGGGCCTGGTCATCAGGTTATGCAGCAGGGCAGTTTGTTTAGTTTAGCTTTATTTTTGTTTCTTATATCCGTCTCTGGCTTTTTTGCGTTGACGGATTAATCCTTGTTGTGAAGTATTAGCAACAAGCTTTCCATCTAAGGTAAAGACACGTCCTTGAGCAAAACCTCTAGCTTCACTAGCCACGGGACTAAAACAATCATAAAGCAACCAATCATTGACATTAATGTCATGGTGAAACCACATGGCGTGATCAAGACTAGCAATTTGCAGGGTTGGATCGAGGTAAGACACAGGATGTGGGAATGTTGAGGTGGCTACAAGGTGAAAGTCTGAAACAAAGGCTAGCAGCTGACGGTGTAATGGCTGGTGGTCAGGCACTTTGTAGCGAGCTTTAAACCATATTTGTCTAATAGGTTCGTTATTGCCTAAATCAAATGGATCAATATCATCGGCGAAGCGGAATTCAAACGGGCCTTGTGTTGTCATTAAGCGGCGCATTCTTGGTGTTAATGACTGCATTTGTTTATTGGTTAAAAAGGGTTTTTCATCCAGTTCATCGGGTTTGGACAAATCTGGTGCATCAACTTGATGCTCGTAGCCTTCTTCTGGTATTTGAAAAGAGGCTGCCAAATTGAGTATCGGGCGACCATGTTGAATAACAACGACTCGGCGATTACTGAAACTACGTCCATCTCTGGCTCGATCGACTTGGAAAACAACGGGTTTTTTGACATCGCCTTCTCGTAAAAAATAAGCATGAAAGGAATGTGCTTGTCTGCCTTCCACAGTACGATAGGCAGCTGCCAAAGCTTGAGATAAAACTTGCCCGCCAAATATGCGTCCAGTACCAATGTCTAAAGATTGGGCACGGTAGAGATTTTCTTCCAGTTTTTCAAGATTAAAATATTGTAATAAGTTTTCGATTTGATTCATGATTTTTTACTCAATGAGCCTGTGTTGATTAAGGGGATTTGTTTCATGACCTGTTCCCATGGAAACATTTTACCAGGGTCCATTTTTCGGCGAATATAAATTTCTGGATTGTTTTCAGATTTAATTAAACGTGTATCTAAATCTTCATGACCGGTGATGTACTTGAGTGATGGGATATCTTTCTTTAATTGATTGAGTAAATCGATAAGTGCATCAATTTGAACTTGCGGGTAGGGATCATACATAATTTGTGCGTTAGTTTTATGCCAATTAGGAAAACGTCCTAGATTATCGAGTTCGATACCAATAGAATTGGGGTTATGCCCGCGAACATGGTGAGCAATGCGATTGTTTTCAACCCATTGTTCGACTTTTCCTTGTTTTGACACATAATAGTGCCCAGAATTGCCCGTGCCAGAATCGTAATGGATTTTTTCACCATAAATACGAGCAGATGGAATGTCAGGGAGTTCCGTACAATGGATAACAATCATTTCAACCTCTGAAAGTTGACGGGTCTGTAGTTTGTTATTGTAAGGCAATAAGTTTTTCAATAGCTGAGACAATATAATAACCATGATAAAAGAATATATTTTAACAAATTAAATCCATTTTATAAGTTTTTTGTAAATTTAGTGTGTAATTAGTAAAATCTACTGAATTATTATTTGCAAAGACCATATAAACCAAGTAAAATCCGCCGGCTATGAAACAACTACCAGAAAAAATTGCTTTGGATAAGGCAGTTCACGGACAAAGGCACTACCAAGGAAGTACAGTAATTGAAAAAATGTCTCGTTTACTTGATGTTTTAGCGGGCTCTGATGGAAAAGTTGATTTTTCAATTCAGTTTGGTCGAGCTGCACGGTTATTAGGTAAAGCAGAGATTAGTATAAATGCTGATTTGCCTTTGATTTGTTCGGTAACTGGTAAAGAGTTTTTGTTTCATGTAGAAATTAATTCTACCGTGGGGTTTATTGATGATTTAGCTTATGAAGAATTCATTGGCGAAAACATGGAAGCCTCCTGGGTAGAGAATGGTTTTGTTAAACCATTAGAAATAATAGAAGATGAGTTGATTTTAGCTGTACCTGATGCACCTTTTGCTGAAGATTTCACTAGTGAAGTTGAACAAGAGGTTGTCGTTAAGACAGATAAAAAGCCCAACCCATTTGATGTATTAAAAAGTTTAAAATAATTGTAGATTTACTGGAGAATATACCATGGCAGTACAAAAAAGCCGCAAAACACCTTCGAGAATTGGCATGAGACGTTCTCATGATAGTTTAAAAGCACGCACATTATCAACTGACCCAGAAAGCGGTGAAGTTCATATCCGTCACCATGTAACAGCTGAAGGCTATTACAAGGGTCAAAAAGTTATTGATATGTCTGATGACTTTATTGAAGACGAAGATTAAATTGCACTAAGCTTTTTTAGCTTAGGGATGAAAATTTAGAACGGAGTTTAGATTGTCTAGGCTCCGTTTTTTTATGGAATTTAATTCATCATTTTGTGTCTAATCGCCTTTGACGTTATAATTGCTGAACTATGGATAATACTAAACAAAAAGAATTAACAGTTATTTCTGTTGATTTAATGGGTGGCGATGACTACCCAGATACGCGATTTGAAACTTTGTTGCGTATATTAAAATCGCAAGAAGGGATTGGTTTTCGGGTCTTTGTTTCTCAGAGTTACCTTACAACCATAGAGCACCGTATAGTTTCTTTGGACAAAAAACACATTGAATTTATTGCTTGTGGACGCTCAGTTTCAATGGCTGAATCTCCTTTTAGTGCTTTACGTCAAAAACGTGATTCAAGTTTATCATTGGCCATTAAAGATGTGGCAGAAAATAATTCAGATGCATGTGTATCAGCTGGAAATACTGGTGCTATGGTGGCATTAGCGAAACATTGGCTCAACCCTTTGTATGATATTGAAAAAGTGGTTTTAGCTACTTTGCTTCCCAGTCGATCCAAACGCTCTTTATTATTGGATGTAGGTGCAACAATCGAAGCCAGTGCTGATGATTTATATGATTTTGCTAGGTTAGGTAGTGCTTGGCAAAGTGCTGTTAATGGGATTGATTCCCCTGAAGTCACATTATTAAATATTGGTATGGAAAGTAATAAAGGTGTCGATGCAGTAAAACAAGCCGATGTGATGTTAAGAGAATCTGATTTAAATTACAAAGGTTATTGCGAAGGTACACATTTGTTTAATGGCTATTCGGATGTCATTTGTTGTAATGGTTTTGTTGGAAACATCACTTTAAAGTCGTGTGAAGCGATGGCATCCTTTATCAAAAATGAAAGTGATGACCCTACTAAAAGCTCATTATGGCAAAAAATCAAAAAAGGTATGCGAATTGTTGAGCCAGATAAGTATAATGGAGCGCTTTTACTGGGTTTAGAAGGCGTGATTGTAAAAAGTCACGGTGCTTGTAATGCCATGGCATTTGATGCGGCATTGCACCAAGCATTTAAAACAGCACAACAACCCATAATTTCTAAAATGATAGAACTACTGGAGAAATCTTAAATGACAATTTATTCAAAAATCATAGGTACTGGTCGATATTTGCCAGAAAAAGTATTAACCAATAAAGACTTAGAAAAAATTGTCGATACCAATGACCAGTGGATACAAGAACGTACAGGCATCAAGCAAAGGCATATTGCTGCAGATGGGCAATACACATCAGATTTATCTTACAATGCTTCCATAAAGGCACTTGAAGCTGCTGGAATTGAAGCAACAGATTTGGATATGATTTTAGTAGGAACAACAACTCCAGATTTGATTTTTCCAAGTACTGCCTGCTTATTGCAAAGTAAATTAGGTTGTCCAGGAATAGCTGCCTTTGATGTTAATGCCGCGTGCAGTAGTTTTGTTTATGCTTTGAGTGTTGCTGATAAATACATAAAATCTGGTACACATAAACGCATACTGGTTGTTGGCGCTGAGACGCTAACTCGAATCATCAATTGGGAAGACCGCACAACTGCCGTTTTATTTGGTGATGGAGCAGGGGCTGCTGTCTTAGAAGCCAGTGAAGAACAAGGAATTCTTTCAACACATATTCATGCTAATGGCGACCATGCAGATTTGTTAACGACCAATAAAGGACCTTCTCGCGGAATGGATGATTCTGAAACAGGCCCAATTGCCATTATGATGAAAGGCAATGCTGTTTTTAAAGTCGCTGTGAAAACATTGGGTTCAATTGTTGATGAAACATTAGAACACAATAACATGGAAAAATCTGATATAGATTGGTTGGTTCCACACCAAGCAAACCTTCGCATTATTACTGCAACAGCCAAAAAGCTCAAAATGGACATGGATCAAGTGATTGTCACTGTTGATCAAACGGGTAATACCTCAGCTGCATCTGTGCCAATGGCATTGGATTATGGTATACGTTCAGGAAAAATCAAAAAAGGACAAATGGTATTGCTCGAAGCATTTGGTGGCGGCTTTACATGGGGCTCAGCTTTACTCAAACTCTAAACTCGTAAGGTGGGCTTGCCCACCATTGCCATATAATAAAATATAAAAGGTGATAAGATGAAAAATCTCGCATTCGTATTCCCAGGACAAGGCTCGCAAGCTGTTGGCATGATTGCTGACTTATATGAAGCTTACCCGCAAATTCAGCATCAATTTGCTCGTGCAAGTGATGTGTTAGAGCTTGATTTGATGGAGATGGTAACCTCTGATCCACACAATCAACTCAATCAAACCCAATACACCCAACCAGCATTGCTGACAACATCCGTTGCCATTTGGGAATTATGGAAAGAAAAATCCAAACTTCGTCCAACCTATATGGCAGGCCATTCCTTAGGTGAATATTCTGCATTGGTCTGCGCAGAGTCACTCAGTTTTGAAGATGCCGTCTTACTCACTCATAAGCGTGGACAATACATGCAAGAAGCGGTACCAGCAGGAACTGGCGCAATGGCGGCTATTTTGGGTTTAACGGACCAACAAGTTATTGAAATATGCAGTGATGATAACGTCACAGCAGCCAATTTTAACTCACCAGGGCAAGTGGTTATTTCAGGCAGTAAAGAAGCCGTTGAAAAGGCAGGAGAACTGGCAAAAGAAGCCGGTGCCAAACGAGTGATGCCATTACCAGTCAGTGTGCCATCACATTGTGAGTTGATGCGACCAGCTGCCGAAAAATTAGCTGAAGATTTGGTCACAGTAGATATGAAAACACCCATGACACCAGTGATTCATAATGTTGATGTTTTGCCGCATATCTCACCAGAAAACATCAAGACGATACTAGTCAAACAACTCTATCATTCCGTTAAATGGACTCAAACCAATCAATATTTGTTAGATAATAATATTGAAACTATTGTTGAATGTGGACCCAATAAAGTTTTATCAGGTTTAGCCAAACGATTTAATCGTTCATGGAATATTTATTCATTAAACACCACCAAGGGTTTTGAAAAAGCCCTAAGCATTGATAATGATGCAGGAGAAAAAGCATGAAAATCACATTAAATAACCAAGTAGCTCTAGTAACTGGCGCTTCTCGTGGAATAGGTGCCGCTATTGCTCAAACACTAGTCGATGCAGGTGCATTTGTGATTGGAACGGCAACATCCGAAGCAGGTGCTCAAGCCATTGACGACAAGTTACGTGAAAATGGATGTGGTAAAGTCTTAGATGTCAGTAATGCCGATTCAATCGCTGCATTGATGGCTGATTTAAAAGCGGATAAAAAGTTACCAACTATATTAATCAATAACGCAGGAGTTTCAAAAGATAATTTACTCATGCGATTAAAGGATGATGAGTGGGATTGGCTAATGGATACCAATCTAAAATCAGTCTACCGCATGAGCAAAGCGTGTATGCGTCCAATGATGAAGGCTCGAAATGGACGTATTATTACCATAGGGTCAGTAATCGGATCAATGGGAAATCCAGGGCAGAGTGTTTACGCAGCAGCCAAAGCGGGTTTAATCGGCTTCAGTAAATCACTGGCAAAAGAAATTGGTTCACGCAATGTCACGGTCAATGTAATAGCGCCAGGATTTATCCAAACCGATATGACCAAAGAAATGAGTGAAGAAAACAAAGAAGCGATGGCAAAAACCATACCGTTAGGCAAACTAGGCGAAGCACAAGACATAGCCAATGCTGTGTTGTTTTTGGCATCGGATATGGGTCGATACATAACTGGTGAGACATTACATGTAAACGGCGGCATGCTCATGAATTAATTCTGATAATGCGCCATTAATTACCTCTCTCTGCGTTAAAAATGCTCACGTATGCTTATACACTCACATTTTAAGCCTTGATAGAGAAAATTATTGGCACATTCTAAGCATTAATTTGTAATATTATGTTCAATCTAAGCCCTTAGAAAAGAATCATTTATACTTATAAACTCATTTTTTTAACAACTTACCTTGAGCATTTCTAAAACGATCTAAGCGTTAATTTTTCTTTTGAGAAATCGTCATTCCTGCGAAGGCAGGAATCTTATAAAATAAATGGTATAAATAAAATATGAGCATACCTAACTACGGCAAAAAACTAATAAAAGACGGTGAGCTTGTCGCTGAACCAGTGTTATTGCATCCGCATGATTTTTATAAAGTGTGGACACCAGATTTTATGGAGTCTATTACTTTTGTCTGCGCAGCAAAGGGTAAATACACCTCGGCTTTATGTTTTTTCTGGCAAACTATCTTTCATGCACGCGAGGTGATGAATCAAACTGATGCGGAAGAAATTTTTACATCCACACACTTGTATAAAGTTACTTTGCAAGAAGCCAAAGATAAAATTAAGCAAACCGCCTCGCAATGGTTTGATGAGCACAAAGATTTAATCCCCAATGCTAAATGGTCACATATCATCTGGAACGATAAAAACGATATTTTCATCATCTTTGAAGACGAAGAAATGTATTACGGTTGGGGTTGGGATTGTACGCTATGAAAGGCTTCTTTAGTTTAAAACGCTTATTCACTTTAGTGGTTCTTATCTATATTCTTGCTACTGTTTTTGCACACTTTTATGCACAACAACTTATCTTTCCTTATCACCAAAGCAGTTATGATGAAAAGGTATCTGGCTTAAAATTTCTAAAAGCCAAAGATGGTACTAAAATTGCCACACGGTTTTGGAAAGCTGATAATGAAAAGGCGTTGATTCTTTATTTTCATGGCAACTACATGGATATGGGCTATTTGGATGGTATTGCTGAATTTCTTAATGTCAAAAGCTATTCAATATTAGCCATGGATTACCGTGGTTATGGTTTATCTGAGGGTGAAGTTAAAGAAAGCAATGCTTATACTGATGCTCAACTGGTTTATAATTATGCATTAAAAAGTGGTTATGATTCAGGTGATATTGTTATCCTTGGTCGTTCGGTAGGTTCTGGAATTGCTACAGAGCTTGTCCTTAAAAATGAAGCGAAAGCTTTGGTGTTAATTAGTCCTTTTTTGTCTATTTATCGGGTCATGACAAAATACCCATTGTTCCTTTTTGATAAATTTAACAATGTTGCCAAAATTGATAAGGTTCATACACCATTATTTATTGTACATGGCTCAAATGATCAAGTTATCCCTGCATGGCACAGCCAAAAACTTATTGAAAACCACCAAGGTAGACACAAAAGGGTATTAATTCAAGGAGCAGGGCATAATGATATTTATGATGATAAATACTTGCCTTTTATTGATGAAGTTGATTCTTTTTTAAATTGACAAACCTGTGGGCATAAGTTGAAAATAATGGATATAAAAAAAGCGGATGAAGAATCCGCTTTTTATACGTTTAGAAATTAAATTTTTACAAATTCATGAAACCACGTAGAAGTTCCGAGCGACTTGGGTGACGTAATTTGCGTAATGCTTTGGCTTCGATTTGACGAATACGTTCACGGGTTACATCAAACTGCTTGCCAACTTCTTCAAGTGTGTGATCGGTATTCATATCAATACCAAAACGCATGCGTAATACTTTAGCTTCTCTTGGTGTTAAGCCTTCAAGCAAGTTAGTTACTGTATTAGTTAAACCATTAACTGTTGCTGAATCAAGCGGTGATAAGATGTTACCATCTTCAATGAAATCACCTAAGTGAGAATCTTCATCGTCACCAATAGGGGTTTCCATTGAGATAGGTTCTTTAGCAATTTTGATAACTTTGCGCACTTTGTCCACTGGCATTTCAAGAATTTCTGATAACTCTTCTGCAGTGGCATCACGACCTTTTTCTTGCAATAATTGTCGTGAGACACGGTTAAGCTTGTTAATTGTCTCAATCATGTGTACTGGAATACGAATCGTACGTGCTTGATCAGCAATAGAACGAGTGATAGCTTGACGAATCCACCATGTTGCATAAGTTGAGAATTTGTAACCTCGACGGTATTCAAATTTTTCAACAGCCTTCATTAAGCCAATATTGCCTTCTTGAATTAAGTCAAGGAACTGTAAACCTCGATTGGTGTACTTTTTCGCAATAGAAATAACAAGACGTAAATTCGCTTCAATCATTTCCTTTTTAGCACGCCTTGATTTAGCTTCGTTAACTGTAATATTACGATTGATTTCTTTGATTTCTGGAATGGTTAGTTTGTAACGTCCTTCCAAGTATTTCATTTTAGTTTGTAATTTAACGATTTCATCTTTATAAACCGCTAATAGAGTGGCGTTTTTAGGATTTTTCTCAATAGCCGTGTCAATCCAAGTCACGTCGGCTTCTTTTCCAATAAATGAACGGATGAATTTACCACGCATCATGCCACATTGTTCGGTACAGATATTCATGATACGGCGTTCGATGTAGCGGATGTTTTCTTGTGCAATCTTGACTTGCATATTGTATTTTGAATTTAAACGTACTGAAAATTTAAATTCAATCATGATTTCAGAAATCTGATTCATGTATTTTTTTTGTATTTCTTGTCCAAGACCTTTAGTTTCGACAGATTTCAAAAATTTGTTGTAGATTTTATTGACAGCAATTCGACGAGACTTAACCTCGGCAGGATCTAGTCCTTGAGGTTCTTCATCTTCTTCCTCTTCATCTCCTTCTTCCACAACATCTGTGGGTTTCTTAACCTTTGGAATAATAGCTTCTTCGTGCGGGTTGTAGATATCCAATACAACATCATGAAGTTTAAAGCCTTCTTCATCCATGTCAGCCAACTCTTCAATCATTGTTTCGGCAGTTTTTGGAAATTTTGCTATGGCTTCTATAATAAAATGAGCACTACGTTCAATACGCTTTGCAATAGCAATCTCTTCTTTGCGGGACAATAACTCTACTGAACCCATTTCACGCATATACATACGAACAGGGTCGGTGGTTCGACCAATATTGGCATCAACAGCAGAAAGTACCGCCATAGCCTCTTCGGTTGCTGTGTCATCATCCTCTTTGGCAGCATTGTCATTTAATAAAATGGTGTCTTCATCAGGTGCTTCATCGTAGACTTGAATGCCCATGTCATTTATCATTTGAATAATGTCTTCAACCATTTCAGTTTCAACAATGTCATCAGGTAAGTGATCATTGATTTCGGCATAAGTTAAATAGCCTTGGTCTTTACCTTTAATGATAAGGAGCTTCATTTGAGATTGTGAATTTTCAGTCATTGTTTCTTTTTCTTGCGGTTGTTCCATAAAATTTATGCTTTTATAAGATTTGATTGGTTAATAATTCAACTAATTTTTGTTTCTCTTCATTTGTTAAACCATCGTTTGCTTGCTTTTGGCGTAATCGGTCTATTTTAATCTTTCGTATGCTTTTTTCAAAATGTTTTTTAATATCTTTTAACTCTAAGAGCATTTGTTCGTCATTTAAGTTCAAAGATGTTGATGTAAGCGTGCTTAAATGTGAATATGTTTCTTCATTTCTAAAATTTTCCAGTAAAGAAGCTGTACTGATATTGGGACTTTGATGGCATAATTCAACTATTTTTTGCAAAATATTTGTGCCATTTTGTTGTATTTGGTTAAATTTCATATCTGCTGGAAAATTTATAACTAATCCAGGTTGATTTAATAAAATAGCTATGGCTTTTCGAACCGGTGTCCATTGGTCAATGCTTTGCAATTTCATTGGTGGTTTGGGTGGCTTAAAATCGATAGAGGATTTAGCAATTTGCTCTATTTCTTCGGTTAATAATTTTCGAAATTGTCCTTTTGGCAACTCGGTCAAATAGGCTTTACTCTTGTCGATAAATTGCGCTCTGCCATCGATTGTATTAATATTTAAATTTTCTTGTAGTTTTTTTAGTAAAACAGTGGAGAGCATCGAGGCATTATCTAATTGTGTTTGAAAAGCCTGAGTACCAACTTCTTTTACATAGGTGTCAGGATCATGCTTATCAGGTAAAAACAGGAAGCGAATACTTTTGTCGTCTCGATAAACAGGTAAAGAAATAACCAGTGCCTTAAATGCAGCGTCTATACCAGCTTGATCACCATCAAAACAAAAAACTATCTCTTCATAACTGCGTAATAGGGTGACTATATGGTGTTGACTAGTAGCTGTACCTAGAGTGGCTACGGCATTTTTAAAACCGACTTCATGCAAAGCAATGACATCCATATAGCCTTCTACAACAATAATGCTTTTTGAATTGCTGTGTTTTCTAGCTATATTCAGACCGTACAGTTCTTTGCCTTTGTGAAAAAGTGGGGTCTCGGGAGAATTCAGGTATTTTGGTTTTTGATCGGGCAATAAAGCACGTCCACCGAAAGCAATAACACGACCTCTCCGGTCTTGAATCGGGAACATAATGCGCCCACGGAATTTGTCGTAAATTCTGCCTGCATCATTTTGTGCGAGTAAACCAGCTTTTAGTAGTTCTGCTTGGTTGCTTTGGTTGAGTTTTTTTAACAGGCCATCCCATTGGTCGGGTGCATAACCCACTTGAAAGGTTTGGCAAGTTTCGGGAGAAATTCCACGATTTGTAATGTAATTTTGTACATCTTGATTATTGTGAAAGTGATTGACGAAGTATCGGTTGGCATTTTCTACAATTTGATAAAGGTTTTTACTGCTATTGTTGGTGTTGTAGTTGCCTTGGTTTGGTACTTCCATGCCTGCGCTTTGTGCTAATGTTTCAACTGAATCAACAAATTCCATTCCTTCAAATTCCATCAAGAAGCCAATCGCAGAACCACTTTTTCCACAACCAAAACAGTGATAAAATTGTTTATTTTGGCTGACGGTAAATGAGGGAGTGTTTTCAGTGTGAAAAGGACACAGAGCTTGGTAGTCTTTGCCTGCTTTTTTTAAGGTTATTCGCGGAGAAATAACATCGACAATATCCACTCGGTCTAATAACTGATCTATAAATTCTGAGGGAATACCTGCCATTAGATGATGTGTTCTTTTGAATTGTGAAAAATCTTACCACACATCCTTGTGTGATTAAAATTTATTAAAGATCTCTTGTATTTACCCTTGGAGTAAATCTTTAATCTTCTGACTTAATTGACCCATGTCTGCTTTTCCTGCAACTTGAGGTCTTAGCATTCCCATGACTTTTCCCATGTCCTGCATGCCTTGAGCACCAGTGGCTGAGATGGCTTTTTGGATAAGATCTTCCAATTCTGATGAAGAGAGTTGCTCTGGTAAGTATTTTTCTAAAACACCTATTTCATAAATCTCTTGATCAGCTAAGTCTTGTCTATCGGCATCTTGGTACTGTTTAGCAGAATCTTTACGTTGTTTGACCATTTTTATAATAATGGCAAGAACGTCATCATCTGATACATCTCTTCTTTCATCAACTTCCACCTGTTTTATGGCTGCAGTTAATAAACGAATAGTACCGAGAAGTTTTTTCTCTTTTGCCCGCATGGCGGACTTCATGTCTTCTATAATTCGTGCTTTAAAAGTCATGATTTAGTACATGCGTTTGCGCATTCTTTGCATTCTTGCTTGACGTTCTGTACGTTTCACAGCTGCAGCACGCTTTCTTTTGCGTTCTTGAGTTGGTTTCTCATAAAATTGTCTTTTACGTGATTCTGCTAAAGTTCCTGCTCGCTCGCATGAGCGCTTAAAACGTCTTAGAGCGATATCAAATGGCTCATTATCCCTTACTTTTACGCTAGGCATCGTGTACTGTCTCCAAATTTGTGGATGATTAAAAAGGCGAGTATTTTAACTGTATTGATTCTAAATGACAAAGAAAAGTCTGTTATTTATCTGCTAAAAAGCGTTAAAATAGCTGTTTTAAGCAATTTAAGGGTTTATGAGCATAGAAAAACGCTACATTTCGGTTAAATCGAGGATAAATAATAATGCTGTTAAATTATTGGCAGTCAGTAAAAAACAACCTATTAGTAAGATTCGACAACTCTACCAATTAGGTCATTGTACTTTTGGTGAAAGTTATGTTCAAGAAGCCATAGAAAAAATTGAATTATTAAGTGATTTAGCAATTCAGTGGCATTTTATTGGTCCGATTCAATCAAATAAGACAAAATACCTCGCGAAGTACTTTGATTGGGTGCAATCGGTAAGTTCTTTGAAAATATTGAGCCGTTTAAATAGGCAGCGAGACCCAAGTCGTGGAAAACTTAATGTGTTACTGCAATTAAAAGTGGGTAATGAGGAGTCTAAGAAAGGTTTTGATACCAATGAACTGCTTGCTATATGCCAAAAGCAAGAAGATTTTGAAAATATTCGTATTCGTGGTTTAATGTCAATCCCTAAACCGAGTGATGATTACAATGTTCAGTTAGAGCAGTTTTCACATTGTAAGGACGTTTTTGAACAGATGAAAGCCTATGTTGCTGTTGATACCTTGTCTATAGGGATGTCATCTGATTTAGAGGCTGCTATTGAAAGCGGTTCAACCATGGTTAGGGTTGGAACAGATATTTTTGGAGAAAGAGAGTAGAGGATATGAATGTGAATAATAAAAATAGAAGTGTGGGTTTGTTGATTGGCTTGATTTGTGTCTCTGCTTTTGTTGCAGTATTTTTTGTTGAGCCAATTGCTCAAGATTTCGCCTATCATAATTTTGCTGATACCAATGAGTTCTTAGGAATTGCAAATTTTTGGAACGTTGTTTCCAATATTCCATTTTTGATTGTTGGTCTAATGGGTTTGGCTCAGCTTAAACGTTTAAATATAATACCTGAAATGGGAGTGGCTTATTGGCTATTGTTCTTTGGTGTGGCATTGGTGGCTTTTGGTTCTGGTTACTATCATTTAAACCCAAACAATAAAACATTGGTATGGGATAGGTTGCCTATGACGATAGCTTTTATGTCTTTGTTTGCTGTTATTATTGCAGAGTTTGTTAATCAACAACGAGGCAGCTTATTATTGTTTCCATTGCTGATTGCGGGAATTGCTTCAGTTTTCTTTTGGCAATGGACGGAATCTAAAGGCGTTGGGGACTTGCGTTTTTACGCGTTAGTGCAATTCTTGCCTATTATTATAATTCCTTTGATTCTTTTGGCTTACCCTTCAAAATTCACAAATGTTTCTGCTTATTGGTGGTTGTTGTTTGCTTATATCGTAGCTAAAGTGTTGGAATATTTTGATGGGCCTATTTATCATTTGTTCAATCAACAAATGAGTGGGCATGCCATTAAGCATGTGGCAGCAGCTTTTGGTATGTATGTGTTGTTACGAGGTTTTCGTCATCGTTCTATAGTGACAAATTAAGATTTTTGTAATAAAGTTGCCAGAATAGCTTGTCTAATCAGTACGCCATTGGCAACTTGCTCAAGTATTACAGAGGGTGTGTTGTCAGCAATTTCAGAAGATATTTCAACCTCACGATTAATTGGACCTGGGTGCATAACGATACACGCATGGTTGGCAAGAGCGAGAGTTTTTCTATTCAATCCAAAGCTCTGATGATAGTCATTCAAGTTTGGAATTGAATTGTCTGCAATGCGCTCTTTTTGAATGCGTAACATGACAATAACATCAGCATTATTGAGGGCTTGGTTCATATTTAAGCAAATAATGCCTTTTTGAGAGCTTTCTGGCAATAGTTTGTCGGGTCCATAAAGGTTAATATTCTGATTGCCTAATATGTGTAGAATATCAATTAAAGAATTCGCAACACGTGAGTGTTTTATGTCTCCAATTATTGTGATTTTTAAATCCCCTATCTTTTTTTTATGTTGTAAAATGGTATAGGTATCAAGTAAGGCTTGTGTCGGATGCTGGTTGTTACCATCACCTGCATTTATTATTTTAATATCTGGGTTGAGCCATTGTTGAATCTCTTTGCCTATATGGTTTTGTGAGTGTCTCACGACAAAGGCATCAATATCCATTGCTTGTAAAGTTTGAACGGTGTCCTTTAATGTTTCCCCTTTTGCTGTTGAACTCTTGGCAAGGTTCAAATTAACAACATGTGCACCCAAACGTTTGGCAGCTAATTCAAAAGAGACTAAAGTGCGTGTGCTGTTTTCAAAAAACAAATTAGCAACAGTTTTACCACGGAGTATTTTTCTATTTTTCTTTTTGGAATTGGCTTTAATTTTATCTGCTTTTAAGAATAATTGTGTAATGTCTTTTTTAGATAAGTTCTTAATATCAATGAGATTGTTCATAATAATGTATCCAGATAACGTTGTAGTATGTTTTTGGCAGCATGAGCATCAAGGCTTTTGCCGTGTTTTCTCTTTGCATTTCCCATGGCTCTCGCTTGAGCAAACTCTTCTTGTGCAGCCATTGAGCTGTACCTTTCATCCACTTCATAAACAGGAAGTTTATATCTGTTTTTTACCTTGTTGGCAAAATTATGTGCCTGTTTTGTTGTGAGTTGTTCTTTCCCATCTTCGGTCAATGGTCGTCCAATGATTATGGCTTTTGGTAGCCATTTATTAATAATGTCATCCAATTCATCCCATGTAAATTTGTTGTTAATGTGAATTGTTTTTAGTGCCGAAGCTGTATTGGTAATGGACTGTCCTACCGAGACACCTATATTCTTTAGACCGAAATCGATACCAATATAGCTATGCATGGGCAATACCTGAAATGGTTTTATAATCATCGATACCAATAAGAGATAGGGCTTTTTTCCACCTTTCTTGAGCAGGTGTGTTGAATATCAAGTCTATGTCAATAGGGCATGTAAGCCAAGTGTTTTGGGCTATTTCCGTCTCGAGTTGATCTTTGTCCCACCCAGAGCAACCTAATATAAAGTGCCATTTATTGTTTAGTTGGTGAGTGGATATTTTTTCGAGCAAGTCTTTAGAGGTCGTTAAAGTTAAGTTGTTTAATATGTTAATAGAGCTTTTGAATCGTTGATTGTCATTATGCAATACAAAACCAGTGCTTTTATTTACAGGACCTCCATCAAGAACGTGTAAATTATCTTGAGGTTGCGCTAAACCAAGCTCGTTAAATACTTGGTTAGTGTCAATATCTTTAATCGGATGATTGATGACTAATCCCATTGCTCCATCGCGATTATGTTCGCATACAAGAATAATGGCTTGTTTAAATCGAGGATCTTGCATGTCAGGTAATGCGATAAGTAATTGGTTATTTAGGTTCATTATTTTTGTTTAAGTTTATTTCCAGGTAAAAATTGCCAGGTACGAGTAATATAAAGAATGTCGATGTTGTCAGTGTTTTCTGGTATGGCTTCAAATGGTTCCGAAAGGTAGACTAAATGAATGGCTGCATCATCAATCGCTTTGAATCCAGAGCCTTGAATGATTTTTATTTCTTTGACATAGCCATCGATATCAACTCCTACAGACATGACCAATGTGCCAATGAAGTTCTTTTGCCTTGCTTCTTCTGGGTAGTTTAAGTTGCTTACTCGTTCAATTTTTTTCACCCATGTTTGCATATAATTGGCAAACTCATAAGATTTAGTGCTGGCAGATAAGTATTTAGACTTAGGTCTTTTGGCATATTTTTCTATACGATTTGATATGTTGTTTTCTAGTTTTGCCAAGCGTTGATTTTTTGTCAATTGTGTGGATTCGTTTTTAGGGTTAATTGACTCGTGCAGCTTTTTGGCACTTTGCACCTGGGTAGAGGGCTCGTTTGTTGTGACTAAACTCAAGTTTTTTGCTTCTTTGATGTTTGGAATGTTTTCGATTTGCTCTTTGAGATGATTGCCTTGATCATCAACGGCAATGCCCGTTTTTATGTTTTGTGGGCGTACACTTTTTTTAGACTCTCCACCGCCTTGTTGGTTGTTTTTAGCAAGATAGTCGGCTTTTTCTGGTGTTTTTAAGCTCTTTTGCTTAGATAAGATAATATCAAGACTAGGCAATGAGTCATTTATGTTGGGGTCCTCAAGTGTGAAAACAATACCCATTATTAGAGCGCTTACTAATAATGCGCTCAGAGTGAAAGTTAGAATATTTTTGTCAGTTGTTGAAATAGGATGCATTAGTTTACTATTTTTTCAATCTCATCAAAAAGCGTACTGGCAATGTTTAAGCCAAACTGTTCATCAAGTTCACGTATGCATGTAGGGCTGGTGACATTGATTTCAGTTAAATGTTTGCCAATAACGTCAATTCCTGCAAAAATTATCCCCATTTCTTTTAGTACTGGACCCACTTGCTTGCAAATTTCATAGTCGCTTTTGGATAGTGGTTGACCAACGGCTTTTCCGCCTTTGGCTAAATTGCCTCTAAAATCATCCTTTGATGGTATTCTAGCTAGTGCATAATCTACGGGAATGCCGTTTATCAAAAGGATTCTTTTGTCACCTTGGGTGATTTCCTCTATGTACTCTTGAACCATCGTTGTGCAAGTGCCATTTTTTGTCACTGTTTCAATAATGACATTTAGATTCTTATCATTTTTACCTGTTTGAAAGATAGAAGATCCACCCATGCCATCCATTGGTTTTATGATGGCTTTGTCTAAGGTTTTTGCAAAATCTTTAATGCGGTTTTGATTTCTTGAAATAACACATTTGGGACTAAAGTTTGGAAAATATTCAGTAAAAAACTTTTCATTTGCGTCTCTTAAAGCTTGTGGATTATTGCAAATTAATACGCCTTTTTCTTTTGCCATGTCGAGAATGTAAGTATCCATGATGTATTCCATGTCAAAAGGAGGGTCTTTTCTCATCATGATGACATCTAAGCTTGTTAGGTCAAGTAGTTGTGATGAAAGAACCTCATGCCAATTATTTGTGTTATCGCTTAGTTTTATGAGTTTAGAGGATGCAAATGGTTTATTATTTTGCACAAAAGTGTCATCTTGGGTGAAATAGTATATTTTATAATTTCTGGTCTGCGCTTCTAACATCATGGCAAATGTTGAATCTTTTTTTGTGTTAATTTCTTCAATTTGGTCCATTAAGAATCCGATTTTCATGGCAGTCATCTCATCTGTTAATTTGGTATTAAGTTAATTATACTCAACTGAAACTTATTATCACTTGAAATGTTGTATTAATTGGTTTCTTGTGAATAAAGAGCTATTTTACAAAAAAATTAGAAAAATTGATTTTTAGATTTGAAATAAGAAATAAAATACGTTAGCTTGTTAAGCTTTACTAACTTAGCTTAATGCCCAAATCCTGATAGTGAAAATACGATTATAGCACAACCCCTAGCACGCTTAGCGAATCCAAAAAACACCTAACCACTAATGAGGTGGTAACGTATTTTTTAGATTCGCTATACATACCAAGTGATAGTGCTCTATTTCGTGTTTCTATATGGGGATTTGGGTAATAAGTTAATGAATTAATTTAAGAATAAATTGATAAAAAATAATGAAAAATTAAGCCATTTCAAGTATCCTTAGTGCAAAGTACGGGATAAATAGGAAAATGTAGTGGTTTAACTAATATTTTTTATTTCCTATAATGAATAATAAATAAATAAAAAAGAGTATAACAGTGAGTGATAATAGTAAAGAGTTGGATTTTTCAGGTTTGAAGGTGATGGTAATTGATGATTCTAAAACCATTAGAAGAACTGCAGAAACATTATTAAAAAAGGAAGGTTGCGATGTTGTATCGGTGGAAAATGGTTACGATGCTCTTTCATTAATATCAGATTTGCATCCAGATGTTATCTTTGTGGACATCATGATGCCACGTTTAGATGGTTATAAGACGTGTGCATTAATCAAAATGAATAAAGAATTCAAATCTACCCCAGTGATTATGCTGTCATCTAAAGATGGTCTTTTTGATAAAGCAAAGGGGAAAGTTGTCGGAGCAGAGCTGTACTTAACCAAGCCGTTTACAAAAGAAGAATTGCTTGATGCAATAAAATCGAATAGAAAAGGGTAAATTTCATGTCAAAAAACAATGTAAAACCGTTTGAGTTGCTTGCAGAATACGAAAGGTTGAGTTTGAAGCATAAAGTTGAAGTGCTAACAGAAAAAGTTAGAGACCAATGGTCTGGTGTAGGTTTTAAAGTTGGCGACACTTATTATGCTATTGCAATTGAGAAAATTGTAGAGGTTTTGATTCTGTCAGAAACCACAAAAATCCCAGGAATTTCAAAGTGGGTGTTAGGGTTGGGTAATATTCGTGGTAATTTATTGCCTATAATTGACTTTAAATCCTATTTATCTAATCAACCAATAAAAATTACGGCACACACACGTATGGTTGTTATTAAGCAAATTGTTGGTCAAGTTGGTATTGTTGTAGATGAAGTCTTTGGTCAAAAACATTTTGTAAACAAACAAATAATCAAAAACAATAAAAAAGAGAATGAATTGAAATATTCTGAGTTGGCTTTTGAAGACAAGGGTATTGTATGGAATGTGTTGGAAGATGAGAAGCTTATCAATGATCCATTATTTCAAAATGCTGCGGCAGTATAACAAGAGAAGAGAGTATAATATATGAGTGTTACATCAAATGATTTAGGCGGACAAGCTAGAACTTTGCCAACGTGGCAAGTTTTTATCTTGTTGTTACTTATTATAGGGTTCGTAGTCAACTCTATTGCATTAAGCACAATTGAATCAAATAAGGTACAACATGTACAAGCAGCTGATGATATTCAAATTAAAGCACAGCAATTGGCTCAACATGCTATTTCATCCGCGTCTGGAGAAGAGGATTCGTTTAAGAAACTTAAATTCACTCGAGATTATATATCCAAAAAAATTGACTCATTAGTCAATGGTAATTCAGATTATCCATCTGTTCCAGTAGAGGTTAATGACTCGTTAGATGTTGTAGAAACCACCTGGAAAGCAATGAACTCTAATGTAGGAAAGATATTAGATAAACAGGAATTGATTAAGGATATGTCCTCGATTTATAATAAATTTGCATCTCAAATCCCTGAGCTACAAACAAAAAATGATAAAGTGGTTAAACTATTGGTTAAGATTAATGGTTCTAGAGAAATAATCCGTTTAGCAGGTCAACAACAAGTATTGGCGGATAGAATGTTAAGACGTATGGGTGAAGTGCTAAAAGGAGGAATGAATGCTGTCCAGGAATCAGAAGCTTTAAAGGATGACACAAATCGATTTTCAAAAGTGTTGAATGGAATGTTTAATGGTGATGGAAATATAAAAGCTGTAGCAAATAAAAGTGTGATTGAAGCACTTGGCTCTGTGTATAATGTTTTCAATGGCTTGCAAGCTGATGTCAACGAAGTAATGAAAGCTCAAGATTTATTTGAAGCACAAACTGCAACAGATGATATAGTATTTGATACACCATTATTTGTTGATCAAACCAAAGAGTTGTCGACTCATTTAAAAGAAATCAAAACGACCCTGCCATCTGCAAATGCACAGTACATACTAGGTGGGTTAGCTCTATTATGGCTAATATTTATATTGTTCTCATTGACTAAAAGTGATAGAAAAAGAGCTACAGAAGCACAAGATTTGAATGAAAGAAATCAGTTGGCTATTTTAAGATTGCTGGATGAAATGGGTTCATTGGCTGATGGTGATTTAACGGTAAATGCAACAGTGAGTGAGGATATTACAGGAGCTATTGCGGATTCTGTTAACTTTGCTGTTGAGGCTTTAAGAAGTTTGGTAAAAACAATTAATGATGCATCGGTTGGCGTGGCATCTGCTGCCCAAGAAGCGCAAGCAACAGCTTTACACTTGGCCGAAGCCTCAGAACATCAAGCACACCAAATTACCAATGCATCGGCCGCAATTAATGAAATTGCTGTATCAATTGATGAAGTATCGATTAACTCGTTAGAGTCCGCAGATGTGGCGCAACGTTCAGTACTAATTGCACATAATGGTGCGGAAATTGTACGCCAAACTATTGAGGGTATGGATAATATTCGCAATCAGATTCAAGAGACTTCTAAACGTATTAAGCGATTGGGTGAAAGCTCACAGGAAATTGGTAACATAGTTGAATTGATTAATGATATTTCTGAACAAACAAACATTTTAGCACTAAATGCAGCCATTCAAGCTGCATCAGCTGGTGAAGCTGGACGTGGTTTTGCCGTGGTTGCCGATGAAGTACAATCACTTGCTGAACGTGCGTCAAATGCAACGAAACAAATTGAAACACTAGTACAAACCATTCAGTCAGATACTAACGAAGCGGTATCCTCAATGGAACAAACGACAGCAGAGGTAGTGGATGGTGCTAAACGTGCAGAAAATGCGGGTGATGCATTGACTGAAATTGAAGCGGTATCAAACGATTTGGCTGAATTGATTCAGAATATATCAGAATCTGCAAAACAACAGTCCGTAGCTGCAACAAATATTTCAGGAACCATGAACGTGATTCAAGAAATTACGACTCAAACCTCTGTTGGTACTCAGCAAACTGCAGAATCTATTGGGAATTTAGTGGAGCTTGCAAATGAATTACGCTTGTCAGTACAAGATTTCAAGTTGCCAACTGATGAATTTAATTAATTAAAGTGAAAAATTATTCAAATGAAGGGTTGATTTTTTTGCCCGATTTTAAATTGTTCGATTATGAAGAGTGGTCACAATTACTAGAAAAAAGAGTTGGAATAACTATTCCGAAAGAAAGAGAACTTTTTTTGCAAACAAAAATTTGGTCTAGGATGCGAGAACTTGGAATTTCATCATTTTCAGAATACTGGCAAATGGTTAAAAATGGTATTACAGGAAATTTAGAATGGAGCGAATTGTTAGATAGATTGACAGTTCATGAAACCAGTTTTTTTAGGCACGGACCTTCTTTTAAATTGGTTGAGAATGATTTTAACAATATTCTTGAGAATAAAGCTAAGTTTCATTACAAAGTATGGAGTGTTAGTTGTTCTACAGGAGAGGAGCCGTATTCCTTAGCTATGATGTTACATCAATTAAAAATTAAGGCAGAAAAGAATAATGTTTATTACGGAATTACTGCAACTGATGTGAGTAAGCCAGCATTGATGCAAGCTGAAAATTGTTTCTACAGTAAAGAAAAAGTAAAAGAAATAGATTTGAATTATAGAAAATATTTGACGAGTGTTAATTCAAATATTTTTACAATTGATGAGACTATAAAAGATCGAGTAGCGTTTGGCGTATTTAATTTGTTGAAAATTGAAAAAATGCCAACTATTAAGTTTGATATTATATTTTGTCATAACGTATTAATATATTTTTCAAAAGGAAAAAAAATAAAAATTTTAGAAGGGTTGAAAAGGTTTTTGAAAAAAGGGGGATTGCTTGTTTTAAACCCAACTGATATAGGTAGTTGGAAAAGCCAAGGCATGACGCGAATAACATATAAGAGAACTTTAGCATATAAATTGGATTAGATAAAAGTATGAGTGAAATAGAACAAATAGATTTCTCAACATTAATTTGGGTAAAAAAAGAGCTTGATGAAACCTTGAGTAAGGCACAGTCAGCAATTGAAGCCTATGTGGAGAATCCAGAAGATGAAAATCAATTGCAGTTTTGTGCTACCTATCTACATCAAGTACAAGGTACTCTTAAAATGGTGGAACTCTATGGTGCAGCAATGGTTGCCGAAGAAATGGAACAAGTTGCTACCAAGATACTAGATAAAGAAGTTGATTCAGAAAAGGATGCTTTTGAGGTGTTAACAAGAGGCATTTTATTGCTACCAGATTATCTAGAAAGAATACAACTAGGGCATAAAGATATACCAATGGTGTTACTGCCGTTGGTTAATGATTTGAGAACAGTAAAAGGTGATCAGCTACTATCAGAAAGCGCCTTGTTTAACCCGAATTTAAGTTTAGGAATTCCTGAGTCAAGCTTCAACTCTAGCTTTATTCTAAGTGAAAACCAGTTAACTCAAGTCGTTAACAAAATAAGGAGCGTTTATCAGCTTAGTTTATTAAACTGGTTGAAAGGGAATGATGTAGATGCTAATTTAAAGAAGATTCAAATTATCATAGATAAGCTAAAAACTGTTGTTCTTGAGCAGGATGAAAAACAAATGTTTTGGGTGGCAGGAGGTTTGTTTGAAGCTTTAATTAATGGAAGTTTGGACAGGTCTGTCACAGTTAAACAGCTTGCAGCAAGGTTAGATCAAGCAATTAGAATGATAGTTTCAAATGATAATGCTTTAAATGATAGACCCTATAAAAAAATCACCAAAAACCTTTTATATTATGTTGCTTTAGCTCAAAGTAATGATAGACGAATTAAAGAAATCCAAAAGTTTTTTAATTTATCCGACTTTATTTCTGATGAAACAGAGATTGCACATGCGAAAACAAGTTTGTCTGGAAAAAATAAAGAGCTTTTAGAATCAGTTACAACTGTCATTAAAGAAGATTTAATGACAGTGCAAGAGAGTTTGGATTTGTATAATCGTAAAGAAAATGCTGATGTTTCTGATATGAGGATAATACTGGAATCATTGAATAAAATATCAGATACACTTGGAATTATAGGTGTGGGGATTGCACGTTCACGAATAAAAAAGGTGATAGAAAGTGTAGAGAAAGAGATTGAAGAATCTGAAAACGTAAATAAAGACTCTCTGATGGAAATTGCTGAGACAGTTCTTTTTGTGAATTTAGCTTTAGATGAAAATATTCTTTCTCTTGGTGAAATTAGTGATATTGATGTGGATTCTGAGTCAAATATTGCATCTTCAGAAATTCGTAAAATTAAAGATATTTTAGCACAGGAGTCAATAAATTCATTACAGAAGGTTAAGCAGAACTTTATTCAATACATTGAGTCTTCGTGGGATCAAAAGCACTTAGAATCATCTCCAAAACTGCTCAAACAAATAAGTGGTGCTTTAAAAATGTCTGGTTTTCTTGAGGTTGCTGACGAAATTGAGAAAATTGAAGAGTACACTTCAAATCACATGCTAGAGAAAAATTATGTTCCTGATGTAGAAAAGTTAGATGTTTTAGCTGAGGCTATCGCAAGTTTAGAATATTATTTGGAATATTTAAGTGAAGGAACACGAGGGGAAATAAGTATATTAGAACTGGCACAATCCAATATTAAGAAATTATTTGATTCAAAAATTCAAGAAGATAAAAATGATATTCTTAAAGACCCAGTAGATCAACTTGATGATGACGATAATAGTATTAACCAGTATGAGAAAACTACAGAAGATATTCAATTAACAGAAGAAATTGAGAAAGAATCATCAGCCATTTCATTAGTGGCAGAAAATGAGTTGAGTTCAGAAGACGAATTAAATTCAGAGCTTGATGGTATTAATGAGATGGAGTTTGATGAGTCTCTAGATAATGAAATTATTAATGAGCATGAGTTTACACAAAGTGTTGAGAGATTAGTTGTCGCTTTTAGTGAAGACACTGATGATGACATAAAAGAAGTGTTTTTAGAAGAGTTTGAAGAAGAGGTTGAACACCTTAATGACATCTATCCCCGATGGAAAAACAATCCAGAAGAACAATTTGAACTGTTGGGTGAAATACGCCGTATCTATCATACATTAAAAGGTAGCGGAAGATTGGTTGGAGCTATGGCAATTGGTGATTTCAGTTGGAAGATTGAAGACATGACTAATCAGGTCTTAAATAAAACACGAGATGGATCCGCATCCTATTTATTGGTTATGGATGCATCACAGAACATATTGCCAAGTTTATATCAAGCATTAAAAGATGAAGCAGAAGTTCCTCCTGGTTATTATGCTATTTTGAAAGCAGCAGAATCGGTTATAGACGGAAATACTATTACCGAAATAATAATAGATGAAGACGACGTAGGTTTGGATGCTAAACCTCTTGAAAAGAAAGATGATTCGATTGTAGCTCAAGATTTTGACAGTATCGAGTTGAAAAATGAAGGTTTAAATGACTTGCCAATCGATAAAGCTGATGATGTCATGATTTCAAATGAAGACTTATTAGACTTTGATGATGAGTTGTCAAGTTTAGACGATGACTTTATGGATGAGTCAGATTTATCTGTAGACCCCGTGTTTGTTGAAATATTGCAACAAGAGGTAGAAGGTCATTTAAATGATATTGGAGAATATTTAGATAATTCAAAAAAATCTGGCAATTATTCACCAACAGATAAATTTATAAGAATTGTACACACCTTGAATGGAGCAGCCAATATGGCATCCGTTAATAGCATTGTGTCTATGACAACCCCATTAGAATTGTTTGCAAAGTCAGTTTTAGATACTAAAAAAGTGTTTGACGAAAAAAGTATTCAACAAATAGAAATGTTTAAAAGTGAATCTGAAAAGATTATGAAAGATTTGTCTCATTTATCCACCCCTACTGATGAGATTAATAAAATCGGTTCATTCTTTAAAAATGCGAACATTGAAATAAATCAAGAAATAAATGTATCGGATGATGAATTAACAGACTTTGATTTGAAACAGTTCATTGATGAATCAGATGATGAGTTAAGTAATGAAGAGTTAATGAGTCAGTTTGATGATTTAGAATCTGAAATTAATGATGTTAAGGATTGGTCTGAGGACAGATCTGCTCTTGATGACTCATTGAGTGGAGATGAAGATTTAACTCTAGAAATTGATGACTTTAATTTAGGAGAAGAAATTTCTCTTGAAATCGAAGAATTAGGTTTAGTTGAAGAATTAGATCATTCTTCAGAAGAATTAATTCTTGAAATTGAAGAACTAGAGTATAGCAATTCAGAAGAAGGCTTAGAAGCAGAATCAGAAGATGATTTAGAAGATGACTTAGAAGAAGAGTCAGAAGATGACTTAGAAGCTGATTTAGAAGAAGATTTAGAAGATGATTTAGAAGAAGAATCAGAAGAAGACTTAGAAGAAGATTTAGAAGCTGGTTTAGAAGAAGACTTAGAAGAAGACTTAGAAGATGATTTAGAAGATGATTTAGAAGATGATTTAGAAGCTGATTTAG
The DNA here is from genome assembly GCA_027067055.1 of Lysobacterales bacterium. Lineage (GTDB taxonomy): Bacteria > Pseudomonadota > Gammaproteobacteria > Xanthomonadales > Marinicellaceae > NORP309. Next base: position 53,370 of record JAMOMK010000130.1, read on the forward strand.
AAGAAGGATCAGAAAAAGGTTTAGAAGAAGACTTAGAAGCTGATTTAGAAGAAGAATCAGAAGAAGGTTTAGAAGAAGACTTAGAAGAAGACTTAGAAGAAGATTTAGAAGCTGATTTAGAAGAAGACTTAGAAGCAGAATCAGAAGATGACTTAGAAGAAGACTTAGAAGCAGAATCAGAAGCCGACTTAGAAACTGATTTAGAAGACGAGTCATTAGAATTAACTAAACAAGATCATATTTCAGCTAGTGTACCGACTAGTTATAATTCTCAATCAGAGTCTTCAGAACAAGAGTCTTCAGAAGAGTTTGACGAAGAGCTATTAGAGATATTCCAAGAAGAAGCAGATGACATATTGGATAGAACAGAGCATGTTTTATCAGATTTAGAAGAGGATCCGAATAATTTATCGTTAATTGAAGCATTACAACGAGACTTACATACCTTGAAAGGTGGGTCAAGGATGGCAGGCCTGTATAATATTGGCGAATTAAGCCATGTTTTAGAATCACTGCTTGAAAAAATAGGAGAAGATAAACATGAGGTTGATGGAAAAACATTTGGTATTATTCACGACTCTTTTGATACGTTAAATAAGTTAAAAAATGAAAGTGATTTTGGACAGTCATCTGATATATCTACAAGCGTTACGAATGTTAAATCTCTATTAGGGTTAAGCGATAATATAGTCCCAGAAAAGTCCAAATTAGATATAGATGAATTTGACTCTGTTAATCCAATGCAGGTGATAACAGATGAAGAGGTGGATATTGATGAAGCGACAGTTAATGTGCCATCGAAAAAATCTAATGTATTATCAGGCAATCAGATAAAAGTAAATTCTGAATTATTAGATAATTTAGTGAATTATGCAGGTGAAGTGAGTATTTACCGTTCACGACTAGAGCAAGAAGTTGGCTCCTTTAGGATTAACTTAACAGAGCTGGGTAATACTGTTGCACGTATTAGGGAGCAACTAAGAAAATTAGATGTAGAAACTGAAGCACAGATTATTTCAACCTTCCAGATTGAAGAAACTGGAGAAGGGTTCGATCCTTTGGAAATGGATAGATTTTCACAATTGCAACAACTATCACGATCATTAACTGAGTCTGTATCAGATTTGACGAGCATTCATAGTTATCTAGATGATGTTGCTCGTAAATCTGACAATCTCTTAACTCAACAATCTCGAGTGAATGCTGAGTTACAAGATGGTTTAATGGAAACGCGATTAGTTTCTTTTAATTCAATCGTTCCTCGTTTAAGAAGATTAGTCAGAACAACATCTAAAGAATTGAAAAAGTCAGTGAAATTAGATGTGCATGGAGCTGAAGGTGAAATGGATAAGACCGTCCTTGAAGGAGTAATAGCTCCTCTTGAGCACATGATAAGGAATGCTCTTGCACATGGTATTGAATCAAATCGTAAGAAAGCTAAAAAAGCTGATGCTGGTCATATTTCATTGGATTTAAGACGAGAAGCAACAGAGGTTGTTATTACGGTAATAGATGATGGTGCCGGTATTGATCGCGAGAAAGTAAAACAAATTGCTATAGAAAAAGGCATAATTGAAAAGGATAAACAAATATCTGATAATGAAATTGATAGACTTATACTTCATAGTGGATTCTCAACAGTTGACAAAGTTTCCAAAATTGCAGGACGTGGTGTAGGAATGGATGTCGTTGTTAATCAAATAAATCTATTAGGCGGAAGTTTAGATATTAGTTCGGATTTAGGTAAAGGGACGAAGTTCATCATACGATTGCCTTATACCTTAGCTCTTTCTAATGCATTGTTAGTTGAAGTTTCTGAACAAGTTTATGCAATACCAATATCTGGATTAGAAGGCGTGATACGTATGTCTTATTCAGATTATTTGCAAAGACAGAAAGATGACAATATGGTTTATAATTATGCTAATGAAGAATACCAAATATATGAATTGAATAATTTATTAAATATTGATTCTGAGGTCATAGTTGAAAACAATCAAATACCACTTGTTATGATTAGATCTGGAGAGGATGGTGTTGCTTTAAGGGTTGATAATGTCTTAGGCTCTCGTGAAATAGTTGTGAAAAATGTTGGTGCTCAAATTTCTAGTGTTCCAGGTATATACGGAGCAACAATATTAGGAGATGGAAATGTAATCCTGATATTAGATGTGATTCCACTCTCTAGAAGTTATGTTAAGAAACTTAAAGACATTGAAGAAAGTGGTTATGTTGCTGAAGAAATTGAAGTAACAAGAGACCCTATAATAATGATTGTAGATGATTCTATTACGATGAGAAAAGTTGGGGAAAGAATTTTACGTAGAAATGATTATGATGTAGTAACTGCAAAAGATGGTATAGATGCACTTGATCAGCTTAAAGAAGTTGTTCCTGATGTAATGTTGTTAGATATTGAAATGCCAAGAATGGACGGTTATGAGTTAGCAATTGAAATGAAGAAAATAGAATCTTATGCTAATGTCCCAATTATTATGATTACTTCAAGAACAGGTGAAAAACATAGACAAAAAGCAATGGATCTTGGAGTCAATAGGTATTTAGGCAAGCCATATCAAGAGGCTGATTTATTAGAAAATATAAGTGAACTAATTGAAGAATTTAAAAACTAAATTAGTTGGAATAATACACTTAGGAAAGCGAGAAAAATCAGGATCGCAAATACTGGAAAAATTAAAACAGTATGGTTTTGAAGTTCGTGAGTGGGATATTGTTGATAGTAATGATTCAATAGTTGGTATAGAAAAAGTTGATGTGGTTATTATCAACATAGGAAATGCTATATTCGATTATGATTTTATTTTAGATAAAATCTTTGATTTGGATTTAACAGTTATTATTAATGAAGCACTATACAGTAATAAACTTGTTGGTAATAACCGGCAAAGTTGGGAGCGACATTTGTTACATAAAGTTGATTCTACATTTAGTGTTTTACCAAAATTTTCGAAAACTGACTTTAATAAAAATAAGCTAATTGACTTAACTCATTTTGGTATTGATCAAGTGTGGTTATTGGCAGCTTCAATAGGTGGTCCTGAAGCCATTCAAGCATTTTTGTCTCAGTTTAATGGTGATGAAAAAATTCTTTTTATTATTATACAACACATGGATAAAGAGTTTGTTCCAATGATGCAAAGTCAGTTTAGTTCTAGAAGTCACTTTGACATTGAGATTCCTTTATCTGGAATGAAAATTGAAGAGGTTAAATGTTTGATACATCCAGTAGATGAGTTTATATCATTTTCAAATGGTTCGTTAGATTTAGAGGCTATGAATGAAGTATTTGCCTACACGCCTTGTATAGATGAATGCACAAAGAATTTAGTCAACAAAATAAAAAATATAAATATAGCAGTTTTTAGTGGAATGTCATCAGATGGAGTACGAGCTGCGGAGCTAGTGAAAGAAAAAGGCAATAAAGTAATAACACAGACAGAAGACAGTTGTGTACTGTCTTCGATAATATCTGGTGTGAAAAATAGATTAACAGTTGATTTTGATGGTATGCCAACTGATATGGCAGATTATATAATTAAAACGCTCTAATTTGGAGATTAGAAATGGCTAATGAAATTCGTGGAATTTTAATTCCAGTAGCAAATGAAAAAAAGGTACTACTTCCTAATGCAATTATTGCTGAGGTAGTTTCTTATAAAGATTTAAAGGTATCAGCGTCCGCTCCAGATTGGTATGTTGGGGCTGTTAATTGGCGTGGTTATGAAAATGTACCTGTAATTTGTTATGAGTCTCTTTCAACTAACGGAGTAACAACTCGTGAAAAAGAAGGTAGAGTTGCAGTGATTAAAGCGCTAGGTGAGTTAGAGGGTCTGCCTTATTTCGCACTTATTGTTAAAGGTGTTCCAAGATTGCAAGTTGTGACTCAAGGTGATTTGCAAGTGCATGAACTAGAGGAAGATACTAATAATGCTATTGCTTCTCAAGTGACTATACAAGATGAATTGTCGGATATTCCTAATATCCGTTTTATTGAGCACGTAATCAATGCATTGCTTTCTGTTCAAGAAGAAGAATAGCTTACCTTTTATTCTCCTATTTGAATATTTTTACTCTCTTGTTTAGCTTGTAGCTTAAGTTTTAAAAGTGTATTGGCATCAAGAGTGTAATTTTCATCCAACAAACTATTCTTTGGTGGTTTTGACCAGCTGTTTTTATTTATATGTTTAAATTCATCCCATGCATTTTTGAGCACTTGATCTCTTTGCGAATAATCTGAAATAAAATCAAAGCTCTCAAGAGAGGTATATAAACTTTCTAATCCTTTAGATTCAACTAAAACATCTTCGAGAATTGAGTTTAGGCTTTTGAATGAAAATCGTCTGATAGCTGGATAATTATCTTCCATGGCAATTAATAAATGGGGGATAAGAAACAGTTTTTCTGAGTTACTCATATTTGTGCCTGTGTAATTTAAATTGTTTGCTGCTATTGCTCGTTCAACAGGATCTCCTGAATGCAGTTTATAAATTGTTTGGATAATATTTGTAAAACTTTCATTATATGGTTTTAATGAAGGCCAAAGTTCTATGCTTTTAGTCTGAATCCATTTATCCGTTTTGTCTAAATGACAAGCACTGCAACTACTGGGTTTATTGTTTTTTAATTCGAGGGTAGGATTCGGCGATTCTATTTTATGGCTGCGATGGAAAGCCATTACACCATAGACAATCTTAGGCATGTGGCAGTTGTAGCAAAGACTACCATCAGATTTGCTTTTATGTTTTGTATGAGGAGCAGGGTTTTTGACTAACTCTTGATGGCAAGCTTCACAAGCTTTATTGGTCAGATTATCTTTTGTTATCATGCCTTTGGGGTTGCCCTCATGCATATTATGGCAATTATTACAGGTTAAATCACCCTCAATATGGCACTTTGATTGTTTTAATCCTTGGTATTCGTATGCAGATAACCGAGGAGTTCCATCTTCCCAAAAACGAAGTTTAAATATATCACTGCTTTTAGTATTTAATTGTGATTTTTTAAAGACGGGATTAACATGATCCTCTAGGTTGTCTCCTGGTCGGTAGCTAGGACCTTTTTCCATCCATTCTCGTGCGAGTTCGTATGTTTTAGGCGTTCTTTGACCATGACATTGCCCACATATGTCCATCGATTTTTTAGCGGACAATTTATGTGGGCTAACAATGCTTTTATCATCGGTGTCAGTAAAACGAAGAAAGTAACGTCTTATTGGATTTTGATTTACCTTTATATGTTCTTCACCGTTAGCATGACAGGATTCACAACCAATCCCTAAGTCAGAAACATGGGAATCAAATCGAGAATCAACTTTTAAATTTAACTTTTTACCAGCCTTTGTTTGTTGGACGATTTCATCGTAGTTCAGCATGTTAGGTTTTATGCCTGTATTATGACAAAAGATACAATTTTGGTTCCAGATTCCTGTGTGTGAATCAAATGCTTGGTGGTCATTTCCTAAAAATGCTCCATTTAGGTGTACCCACCTCTTGTCTAGAATATGCCATAAAAGTTCTAAACGGTAATAGTTGCCATCAGTGTTTTCAGTTTTAGCTAAATATTGTTGGTAGCGGCGAGAACCAACAGTACGTGTGATTTCTAATGAATATAAGAAATCTTTTGTTGAAGGGTCGAAGTAATTGAAATAGTATTTTCCATTTTTTAATTGTGGTTGAACAGTTATGCCCCAGTAGGTGTAGTGTTTCCCATCAAAATCACCTTGGACATTTTGAATGTTTGCTTCCTGAGTCATTGTACTGTGGTAAGTCTTTCTCCACGAGTTAAATTGTTCTTCATGGCAGGTTTTACACTTTGACGCACCAACATAAGAATCATTATGAAAATCTATTTTAATCGAGGCTGACCTCTGAGCATAAATTGAGGCAAATATAAGCAAAGCAAAAATTAAAATTACAATAAAAAGAGGAAGGTGTTTTTTTGACATATGCCATTATAAAATAAAATAAAGAAAAATGAAATTTCCTTATAAAAAAAATGTCTATAGTGTATGATAAAAATACTCAAAAGCAACCAAGACTATAACAATAATAAATGAAACTCTCATTAGCCATTGGACTTCGGTATACCCGAGCCAAAAAGAAAAATCATTTCATCTCATTTATCTCATTAATTTCTATGGCAGGAATTGCCCTAGGAGTCATGACAGTAATTGTCGTAATTTCTGTCATGAATGGCTTTGATAAAGAACTTAAAGATCGTATGCTAGGCTCTGTTGCACATGCAACTATTTCTTCTTACAATCATGAGTATATCCAAGGTTGGGAAAGTGCTATCGAAGTCGCACAGAATACCACAGGTGTAGTTAGTGCTTCTCCTTATGTTAGCTCGGAGGCTATGTTACAAGGAGCAAGAACAACAGGGGCACTAATTCAGGGTATTAGCCCAGAGTTAGAAAAAACGGTCACAAAAATATCAGAACACATGAAATATGGTAGTTTTGATGATTTGGTTGAAGGGCAATGGAATATCATCTTAGGATTTGACTTGGCAGCGATGTTAGGGGCAGGCCCTGGTGATAAAGTGATGGTCTATATTCCGCAATTTAAAACCACAGCAGTAGGGCTTTCACCCCGCATGCGTAAATTTACAGTCGTAGGTATCTTTGAAATGGGATCCTATGAATACGATTCAAAGTTGGCATTAGTTCATTTGACCAGTGCTCAAAAATTAAAAATTACGCATGGTGGCATCGAAGGTATTCGAATTAAAACTAATGATTTAATGCAAGCACCTAAAATTGCGTATCAATTGGGTGAAAAGCTTGGTGGGTTTTTTAAAGTGAGAGATTGGACACAAGAAAATGCCAGTTTTTATCAAGCAACTCAAACTGAACGCATGGCTATGTTTATTATATTATCCATGATTATAGCTGTTGCTGCTTTTAATATCTTATCGACGATGGTGATGTTAGTAACAGATAAGAACAGTGACATTGCCATATTAAGAACACTAGGAATGTCTGGCGGACAGGTAATGAATATTTTCATGGTCACAGGTATTATTATTGGTAGCATTGGAACCGTAATTGGCGTCATACTTGGATTGATTGTCTCTTTTAATGTCACTACAATTATTTTGTGGTTAGAAGAGTTTTTCAAAACAGATTTCATGCCATCAGATGTTTACTATGTTACTGAATTAACTGCTGATATTCATCAAGCAGATGTCATTGCGATTGCAATTGTAGCATTTGGCTTATCTTTTTTGGCAACAATTTATCCTGCATGGCGCGCCAGCCGAATACAACCAGCTGAGGCATTACGCTATGAATGATATTATTTTAGAGTGTCAAAATATTAGTCAACAATTTGAAGATGGCAAAACAATAATCTCTGTTTTAAATGAAATAAATTTCAGTATTGAACATGGGCAAAGTGTTGCTATCATGGGTGCTTCGGGAGCTGGGAAGTCAACGTTACTGCAACTTTTAGGTGGTTTGGATAACCCAACATCTGGTCGGGTGCTAATTAAAGGCAATGATTTTGCACAAGTCAGTCAAAAACAACGTGGTTTACTGAGAAATAAATATTTGGGCTTTATTTATCAATTCCATCATTTATTACCTGAGTTTTCAGCACTTGAGAATGTCATGATGCCTTTGTTGATTGCAAAGATACCAAAAAAAGAAGCCAAACTAAAAGCTATGGGTTTGTTAGCTGAAGTGGGTTTAGAAGAGCGTGTAAAGCATCGGCCAGGACAATTGTCAGGTGGCGAGCGACAAAGAACGGCAATTGCACGTGCAATGGTTACAAATCCAGCTTGTATCTTAGCAGATGAGCCCACAGGAAATTTAGATGAGTCTACTGCTACAACTGTTACAGAACTCATGTTACGGCTCAATCAAAAGCACAATAATGGCATGATTGTAGTGACTCATGACAAAATATTAGCAGCTAAAATGCAAAAAACTTATGAATTAACTGGAGGGAAACTCGTCCTTCAGTAATTCAGAAGCGGGACAAAGGATTTGTCATGTTAGTTTTATCACTTAGCTTTTTAATAGGAATTTCACAACTGTTGTGGCTGCCAACAATAGATTTAGCCTGGTTATATGCCAGTCTGATTGTTTTAACTGTTTGCATCGTTTCACTTTTTTATATAAGTAAATACCGTCAACTCTTCTTGCTCGTTATTTTCTTTATATTTGGTTTTTCATATGCCCTAATAGTAGCTAATTTATATAAGTCACAGCAACTTCAAAAAGCCCCCGCTGAATTGATTGTTGTCAAAGGGTATGTCGCTGATATTCCATCTGTGTCTGCCAATAAAGTCAAGTTTGTTTTGGAGCTTGAAAATACAGTCGATTATTTGCCAGTTAAAAAATTACTTATTAATTGGTATGATACGGAACAAAAAATAAAGCCAGGTCAAATATGGCAATTAACTCTAAAAATCAAACCAATTCATGCTCTCTACAATCCTGCTACATTTGATTATAGCAAATGGTTGTTTCGAAATGGAATTGATGCAACAGCGACAGTTAAAAAAGGCATTTTATTAAATGAATCTCATAAAGGTTTCTTTTCACGAGTCAACTCTATAAGGGTTAAACTTGCCCAAGTAATTACTGAAAACACCAGTTCGAAACGTGTTGAGTCTTTACTCACTGCATTGATGATTGGAGATAAAAGTTTAATTTCTAAGGAAGATTCTCACTTATTTCAAAAAACTGGAACGGCTCATTTAATTGCAATATCAGGCTTACATATTGGGCTGATGGCTTTTGTTGGTTTATTAATCGGTCGCTTTGTTTTTTATATCTTTACATCACAAACTCACAATCGCTATGTATATGAAGCATTATTTACAATTACATTTGCCTTAATATATGCTTTATTAGCAGGAATGTCGACCCCAACAATTAGAGCATTAGTTATGGTTGTAGTTTTTGCTGCATCTTATGTCAATAAGTCCCATGTTTCTCGATGGAGTGCTTGGTCTTATGCATTGTTTATTGTTTTGTTATTTGATCCATTAAGTGTTTTAGATGCAGGTTTTTGGTTTTCTTTTATTGCTGTAGCAGTATTGATGTTTGCTTATTCAGGAAAGATGTTTGAGAAAAACAAAGTATTAGGGTTTATCAAAGCCCAATTTGTCATATTGATCGGTCTCATGCCCTTGATGGTTGTGGTTTTTCATCAATTTAATATTCTGACTCCTTTTGCAAATTTTTTAGTCTTGCCACTTGCATCCATTGTTTTGATACCATTGTTGTTTTTGTCTTTGTTTGTTTTTTTTATTTCAGAATCTCTCGCTCATTTTGTGTTTTTAGCAGTGGAAAAAACAGCAGAACTTTTTTTCTATGTATTGGATTATCTCTCCCAGTTTGATTATTTAAAAATTTCAATGCCTTCATTTAGTGGGTTGTATGTTGTCATATTATCTCTATCCGTAATTATTTTACTATTACCGCGCTTATTTCGTTGGAAATGGTTAGTATTGGTTCTATTTATTCCAATGTTTTTACCTGTAAACAATGACTTAAATGAAAAAGAATTCAAAGTTAATATTTTGGATGTAGGGCAGGGTTTATCCATTATTATTCGTACCAAGAAGCACACATTGGTTTATGATACTGGAGCTAAATATGAGTCTGGATTTTCAATGGCTCAAGCTATTGTAATGCCTGTCTTGCAGAATTTTGGAGTTAGAAAATTAGACAAGTTAGTGTTATCACATGTGGATAATGATCATGCGGGTGGAACACAAGACTTAATTACATTTTATAACCCTAACGTGTTTGATGTTATGGGTGAATTTAATAGCTGTCAATACCCTTTGTCATGGAACTGGGATGGCGTTGATTTTGATGTTTTGAGTCCTTTTGAGCTAGAACCCTATTTGGGTAATAATACTTCATGTGTAATTAAGGTGAGTAATGAAATAAATTCTATTTTATTAACTGCCGATATTGAAGAACCTGTGGAATACCGTTTACTCACGCAATTTCCTAAAAAAATAAAATCTGATGTTTTATTGGTTCCACATCATGGAAGTTTAAGCTCTTCGAGTGAAGATTTTATTAAAGCAGTTAATCCACTATTTGTTGTTAACTCATCGGGTTATGTTAACCAGTTTCACCACCCTCATGCCAAGGTAAAACGACGATATGAGTTGCTTGAAATTCCATTTTATGATACTCAATCAGCTGGAATGATAGAAGTATATTCAGACAATAGTGAAATATATGTCATTACCTATCTGAGTAACAACCAACATTTTTGGCATTCTGGAAGCCTGTGATTTATTGTTTCTGTAGGTATATAAAAATGATGAATTAAATGAATGGTTAACTATTTTAACTCAATAAATTCTTTATCTCATCTTCTCCAAGTTTTTTCAATTTTTTTTCTAAGTTATCAAGATGAATGACGATTTCATTAGATACTTCAACAAGAAGTCTATATTTAACTTTTGCTATTTTATGGTCATCTGTACTAGCCTTTGATGTTTTACCAATTAATCGACTAAAAAAGGAAAGTTTTTTTTCTTGAAATAAAAGTTTAAAAATTTCCATATATATTAAATGTAAATTCGAGTGAGAGTTTTCAATTTTTTTAAATTCTTGGAGACTTGAAAGGTTTTGGCCTTCACCATAATACCATTGCCCAAAAATACAATCAGTATGGTTAATGGGGACTTGTTCTTTATCAATATTTATGCCTTCAATCAAAGCAGCTGCATGACCAACCCATCGTTTATGTGCTAATTTGGCTTTTCTAAGGTTGTGAATGATTTCTCGCATATGAATTTGTACTGGTTAAATGTGAGGTGACATTCTACCTTTAAACAAATGCAATCATATGATCCATATCAAGTTTTAACAATCTTTAACATTTTAGGGCTTAATGAGATTTTTCTTCAAATACTCTCTTCTAAATAACTTAATAAAGATATAGATAATCAGCGTAAATTTAAAGGATTTCTTGACATTGTTCTCAGCTAAAATCCACTAAATAACCCCATCCAACAATTCAAGTTGTAAAGCCGCATATTCGTCATATTGACACAGCTAGTAGTGGTTTTTAAAGACGAGAATATGGCCAAACTTTAAAAGCTATTAGAGCTAAAACACGCTTATATTAACGAAATTCCATTCCTGGAAATCTATGGTATATATAGTTTTGTTGAATAACAAATACATACTTTAAGTGACAGTACAGGGTTTCGACATAAACAAACAAATTGCAGAAGTAGAAGGAGCTCTAAAGAGTGAAAAGAACCTATCGCCTGCGATGGTTTCTATGATAAAAATGTTGATTCTAATAGTTCGGTTGCCAGCTAATAAATCTAGTTTAAATAGCCGCAACAGCTCCATACCAGCATCAACAGAGCAAAGCCGTGTATATGTCTCAATACCAACTATTGCTCTATAATCGATAGAAAGATTATTTCACCAAACAATTGAATATTCCAATTTCAGCGGGCACACTTTATAATTCCAATGTTGAAGCCTACAGCAAATTAGAGACCTTTGCATAACTCTGGGACGGTGGAAAAAAGAATGAAAAAAGCTCCAATTAAGGCAAAAAATGAGTCAAATAGCCCGCTATTTGCGAGTTTTTTAACGCTGAGTGGAGTTTTTTGTAACTTTTTTACTCGTTCCACGGGTTGTGCAAAGGTCTCTTTTATTTTGTTTTTGACTCATTCCAGCCAAGGTGTTTTTCAATGTCTTTTATTGGGATTTTATAATGTAAGAGACCTTTGCATAACTACCTACTTTTCTTGAAAGTAACTGTAAATACGTTTTTAAAAATTTGATTTCTCATAAAATTCTCAATTTTTCTTCTAAAGCACTGTATTTAGTGCTTTAAACTCGATT
>JAMOMK010000131.1 GCA_027067055.1 Lysobacterales bacterium
CTCACATTGTTTTAACATTAAGGGCTCTGGTTCAGTCAGGCGATCGGTGGGAGCAGTTTTGGGATAAGATAAATAGATACGGGGTTAATTTAAAATGATGTTACATTGTGACAAGGCTGCACCCATTCATTTAATCTAAACTCACCGGCAAGTGTTGATTATTTGATAACTGACAGACCGACAGCTAATGGAAACCTTGATACATTATTAAGTAATAACCCAACATGGAGTTTGGCACGATTACACCAAATGTTGATTGTCTATTATCCTGATAGTGTTGATGAAACTGTCATATTGGGGGTTTGTGTGAAACGCCTCCAAAAGTACCAGTAGTGAGTCACATTACTTCTTAGCTTTGTCTTTACTCTCATTACTTTGTGGCCAAATAAAACCAATAGGTTTTTTATTTGATTGAGCCTCTACCATTTTATTCAATGTTTCAAAAACAATACCAAATTTTTCATCGTATTCATATCTCAAATGATCTATTGAAAGTTTCAAGTCATCTACTTGTGTAATCATTTTTCTGAGTTTAATAAAAGAGCGTATAATAGCTATATTCACCTTAATAGCACGTTCACTTTTCAAAACACCAGACAGCATTGCTATGCCCTGTTCAGTGAATGCATTCGGGGCTGTTCTCCTGCCTCCCCATCTTGATGTCACAGATTGTGATTTCAAGAGTTTCATTTCTTCTTTTGAAAGTTGAAACATAAAATCGCTTGGGAAACGTTCCATGTTACGTTTTACTGCTTGATTTACTTGTCTTGTTTCAACACCATAAAGAGCTGCTATATCTGAATCAAGCATAGCCTTAACCCCTCGAACAACAAAGATTGTTGGGAGAATATTTTCTAAGGTAATTTCATTATTCAATGTCATTCTTCTTTATCTCTACGTTTTGTGTGATTTGTTTTGAAAATCGAATCAAGCCACATTAAGTTTTATTGATTCAATTTCACACATTAGCCCACATGAAAAATTCGGTTCATTTAATATGTTGCCAGCATTTGGATCAAGTTCGTCCAAGTATACATTAACTTTTCCATTACTTGTATCTTTCCTAATTATTGAAATTCCTATTTCTCTTTCAACTTTAGCCATTCTTTGAAAAACTGTTGGAAACTTAACACGTATCAAGTTCCAGTAACCCATGCCACCTTTTGGGCAACCGATACAATTATTATTTAAAAAGCCTAGCTTGTACATGGTTGGTATTTCAATACCTGCTTTTTTCAACATTCCCAAACAATCATCTTTAGTTAACCATTTTTCAATTAAAATAGTTCTAATTACTCTTTCTGGGTTTTGCTCTATAAAACGTTTAACCCTGTGTTTTTCTTCAATTGTATAACCGAATATTTCTACATCTCCGAATTTTACATACTTTCTTGCAACAATCTTTTTAAGTTCCGTGGTACACCTTGCGCCACGTGGTCCAACCAAGTATTTTGTTTTTTTAAAAACGTCCCATGTATCTTCATATTTTTCAGATTTAACAATTTTTATTTTTTTACCGAACCATTTTTGACAATCTATCAAGAACCTTAAATTATCAGGGTGTTCTGATCCTGTGTCTTGATATATTACTTCAATATCTGGGTTCTCTTGAATCGCTAGTTTTGTTGCAACTGCGCTGGCAGCACCGCATGAAAACCATGCTATTGTTTTATTTTTAGTTGTTTTCATTATAATATTTCCAAAGATTTTACACTTATTATTATAACAAGTCTCATGAATTAATGCACCACCATATCAAGATATTTTCCTTATTCTTTTTATAGCTAGTTCAACAATATAGGCTTGACTCACATTGTTAAGCTGGGCTAATTTTTTTACTTTTTCACGAGTTTCTTTTGAAACTTTTACAGCTAAATGTTTTTTTGGTTCTTTGCCTTCAGGTTTTCTTCCTGCCCCTTCTCGTTTACCGCCATGCTTATTCATTATAATGCCTTTATATTATTTATCATTTCATCTAAGTCAGGAACACTTAGATCACTGTTGAATTCATATCTACCGAATAAATTTATGTGCCTCCATGCAACAGGTGAAAGCCTTTTAACCAAAGCAATAAGCTCTTGATTGTTTTCATTCTCGAATCTAATTAAGAGTTTACTTAGCATCGATGCGTTATAATAAATTACTGCATTGGCAATGAGGCGACTACAATCACTTTCAATAGCAATTTCATATTCAGTTGTTCCTTTAAATTTGCCACCATTTGGGTGGGTGACAGCTCGCACTAATTGATGGTATGCCTCACCTCGGTTTAATGATCTATGAACATTTTGTCTAAAAGTAATATCGTCAATATAATTGAGCACAAATAAACTCATGTATATATTGTCAAACTCCTAAAGAGCTTTTTTAGTTCTATTTTTTCTGGCATACGAACTTAATTTTCTGACAATATTACTCTGGGTGGTTGTTTTCAAGGCCATTGATTTGAATATACGTTGAATGTTTTCGCTTTCACTTAGTATTAAATCTGTTTCAGCTTGCTTTGATGGTTTGATTAGGTATTCATCAGGATAACCATTAACAGAGTTGAACCCTACCAACTTAGTGGCCTTTTGGTTGATCTGTGTATATCTAGGCGCCCACTTACGACCAAAAATTTCAAGCAAGACGAAATTTACTTGATTTGTTCCGGCCATATCTACAGAAATAACATCAGGGTTAATTTCAGAAGTATTATTGAATATAATATCAAAGGCATAATGGCTTTCATGTTCATTGGCACCAATTAGTTTTGCATTAACAGGCACATGGTTAACCACCATAGAATAATTAACTAACCCTTTATTTAAGCCAAAGTATTTTTTTGAATGTCTTGCTTTAAATGTAGATCTGGAAGCTTCAAATTTCTGACCATCTGCGCTAGCATGTAATGTTCCAACATCAAAATTGTAATATTTGAAAATTGGAAGGCTTGCAATTTTATTAACGATAAGGTCATTAGCCTTTCTGGTGTTTTCTAGTCTAATATGATTTTTGGCTGTTGTTCTTAACAAGTGTATCTTTGTATCAGAGATATCAGGCATTGTTGTCAACCCAATTCTTTCACCATAAGAAATAATACAAGCCATTATATTACCCCAGTCTGGCTTATTCTTAGTGTACTTGGGTTGAATGTGTTTAAAGGCTTCAAGAAAGTCACATTCTTGATTGACATATTTCAATATGTTAATAATTCCAACTTGGGGCAGTTGCTCATAGAATGGATTGTTAATTGTATCTTCTTGTTTTTTATATGGCAGTCTCCAAGTTACTTCTTGGTTTTTATTAGAGTATTTTAGGTGGTTGTTTTTCCCCTTTAGAATGTTTTCATTAACTTCTTTGTAACGCTGTTCTAAAATTACTTTTAAATCTTCAAGGCGTTTTTCAATAGGTGTATTCAAGTTCTTAAAACCTAATGATTCTATTAATTCCTTTTTGTCCTCTAAATCCTTTTGACTAACCAAATCTTCATCAAAACTCTTGTATCGAGTACTTTTACTATAATAAATATCGCCAGCATCTAAGCCTTTGCGCAACTGTTGGTAAACATACATTTCATAATGCGAAGGCTTGCAAATGATTGATGTTAGTTTTTTTGGAATTATGCTCTTTAATTGTATTAACAATTCTTCTGGATAGTTGCTCCTGCCTGATTCATAAAACTGTTTCAGTTTATCTATAATCTCAATCATTAAATCATCAGCTATTGTACTTTTGAAATCAATGGCCATAAATAATGGTCTTATATTCAAAGCTGTTTTTCTTGAGGTCGTATGAATATGCTCCCAAACATAATAATTTAGCTTTCTTTTCTCCCCTGATAAATAATTAACTACTTGCTGAATTTTATTCTTTTTGATGATTTTAAATGCTTGAGTCTTAATAGAACCAAAAGGTAAAGAATCATCGATAGATTCATCAATAAAGAAGTTAACTAATTTCCCTGTCTTATCTAGTTGTTTTCTGTTCTCAAGGTGATATTCAGTAAATTGCTTTTCTCCTATTTTTTTAGATTCCTGATTTGCCATTGTCACTTGATAAATGAAGCTGATAATCAAGTTATCACTCATTTGTTCAAAACAATGATAAACAAAACAAATTAAATAAAGATGAGCCTGATCTCTGTTCATATTTTGCAATCGGTGTACTGGATAATATTCAGCCAATGAAGAATAGTATTTTATATTTTCATGTGAAACATTTAGCTGTGGTAAGAATATTTTTGAGAACTCATATAGTTTTTGTGTAGCAGAATGTTTTTCTATTTCTTTACGAATTTGCTTTAACCCAAAATCTTTCGCTCTTTTCTTCAATGCTGTGAGCTGATAAAATGAACCTTCTATTGTTAGTAGTTTGTCCAACTTGTTTTTATGTGTACCAGAAACATTTGAATTAATATATTTACAGATTCTTTTTTGTTCCTGGATAATAGACTTGCTTATTATTTTTTGAAATGTACTGTAACCAGGTACAGTGATCCTTTCATCATCAAGAATTCTGAAAAGCTCAGTAAATATAAAACGAGGCTTTGCATGGGTTTTGCAAATCTGGTCAGTTTTAATTGATAAGTATTCATGTTCTTCTATGCCAAATAATCTAAATCCTTGAGATTTTAATATTATTTTCTGTTGAGACAACCGTGTATTCTTTGTAGGCAATGTAATGGTTTCACTTATACCATTAAAATATCGCTTAACTAGATAATCATAATCATTCTGAATATCTTCCCATGCGAATACATAAAACTGGTGACTAACTTTAAAATATGCCAACTGCATTAAGTACAAAAGCTTAGAGTTTGTATTTCTTAAATTCTCGAAAATTAAGGTTTCATTTGGATCAAGTGAAAAAAATGACTCTCTTTCTTCATTATTAAATCTTGGTAGATTAAACAGATCCTTAATTTCATCCTTGTTTAAAATAGACAGTCTTTTACTTGATTTAGGCATTATTAATAACGAGCGTTTTTGAGATTATTTTAATTGATTTCAGAATTCCAATATATCAAAGACTTAGAATTATCACAAACCTTTCTTGAAATAAAATTATCAATTGATTATTATGACATGAGTTTCAATAATGGTTTATACCAAATAATTATGCAAATTGGTTACGCAAGAATATCGACTAAGGATCAAAATTTATTATTGCAGCATGAAGCTTTAAATAAAGCTAAATGTGAAAAAATCTATGATGATAAAATCAGTGGCATTAAAACATCGCGCGATGGATTAAATTTGGCTCTTGAGGTATTAAGAAAGGGTGACACCTTAATTGTTTGGAAATTAGATCGATTAGGCAGGAGTGTTAAAGATTTGGTTACAATGGTTGGTGATTTAGAAAAACGTGGTGTACATTTCAAAAGTTTAACTGATAATATTGACACCTCAACATCAGCAGGTAGATTTTTCTTTCATGTCATGGCCAGTCTTGCACAAATGGAACGCGAGTTGCTGATTGAACGTACCAAGGCAGGTTTGGATGTTGCTAGAAAGCGTGGACGAATTGGAGGGCGTAAAAGAAAAATGACTGACTCTAAATTAAAATCAGCAAAGAAATTATTGTCCGATGGTGTTCCATCCAAGGACGTGGCTCGTGATCTAGGAATATCGGTACCAACTTTGTATCGATGGATTCCAGCATCCGAACGATGATTGAAAATGGTTGTCGTTAAATTCCTACTGGTACTTTTGGAGGCGTTTCACACTAAACCCCATCTAGCTCAAATTGAGCTTCTTTGACAAGAGAAACTTTCATTTATAACGAGCTAAGGCCTGCTCTAATGGAACAGCTTCAAGCTTGCCAGATTTATAAGCTTGTAAGCGTGATTCAGCCTCTTTCCCCCACAGTTTATCTAACTCATCATTGGGCTTGTCTAACAATGACAAGATGTTATCAACCAACTTGGCTTGCTCAATAGGCTTGAGGTTGCCAACTTCTTGTAAGATTTTTTCTGCTGTTGTCATATTGTAATCTTTTATACTTTGTTGACTTATAGCATAAATAAATAGTAGTTATATGTCAAATTTAATAACAAACAATAAAAAATTGTAAGTCATCGCAAGGAGAAATGACACCCAATCAAGTTGAGAGTAGACTTGGCAACCTGTTGAATTTACCGTAATCTGATAAAGATTACCACGTCGCGGAGCTCCTCGCAATGACGCAGTTTTTTTTAAAAACTCTGTGTAACTCTGCTATTCCTCTGTGCATCTCTGTGTTCCTTAGCAGTCTTAAATATCACCACGATTACCCAATGAGATACCTGCCTTCGCAGGTATGACAACATTTTTTATTTGCATTCTTCGCGCCTTCTTTGCGACCTTTGTGTTACGCTTTTAGTCTTGATTTTTCGCTGTGTTCACTGCGCCGCTGTGCGATACTTTCTTTTGCTTTTTAAATCTCTGTGTAACTCCATGAAAACACGACAGACTAAATAGTGGCTTCCCTTGTGGGAGCCTTGTTTGATTCAACTTTTTTGCTTTCGTTTGAATTGGAGCCCACAAGGGACTCCACTACACATGACGAGATGGTTTTACAAACTACCTATCGCTTTAACGCAATAACTCAAGATTGATGGGATAAACAACAACAAGCCTAACTGTAATAAAGCATTAAAGCTTAGGATTGATTTCACATCGAATCCTGCGGTAATTTCTTGGTCGTTGTCTGACTCATCAAAGTACATGGTTTTGATGATTCGAAGGTAATAGAATGAACCGATAACAGCAAATACTACCGCTACGCCAGCTAATACATAATAACCTTGATCAATCACAGCTTTGAGAACCACTAGTTTGGATATAAAACCAACGAGTGGTGGGAAGCCTGCCATTGAAGCGATGATTAATAACATCATAAAAGCGAACCAACCGTTGCGTTGGTTTAGACCTTTGAAGTCTGAAATCTTTTCGGCTTCAAAGCCTTTGCATGAAAGCACGATTATCATGCCGAAACCGGCTACACTCATGAGTGCATAAGTGATGATGTAGAACATAGAAGCAGAATAACCATCTTCGCCACCTAAGAATCCTAATAACATAAAACCGATATGAGAGATTGTCGAATAAGCAAATAAGCGTTTGATGTTGTCTTGTTGCAAGGCAAATAAGTTACCTATTACTATGGATAAAATGGCAATAACTGCGACAATTTGTTGCCATTGATCAATTACGCCATCAAGCGATTGCGCCAAGATGCGAATTGCAAATCCAAAAGCGGCAATCTTTGGTGCGGATGATATAAACAAAGTGGTTGCTGTTGGAGCTCCTTGATACACATCAGGAACCCACATATGGAACGGGGCTGCACCAAGCTTGAAAGAAACACCAACTAACACAAAGACTAAACCGAAAACAACTAGCAAGGTGTTTTGCGATTGTCCAATAGCAGCAGATATTTCATCAATCTGCAATGTACCTGTTGCACCATAAATCATACTCATGCCATATAACAACATGCCTGATGCGATTGCACCAAGGATGAAATACTTCATGGCTGATTCGTTTGATTGGGCATTGTCTCTATCAAAAGCAACTAATGCATAAGATGTTAATGCCACCAGCTCAAGACCAATATACAAGGTAATGTAGTTGTAACCCGAAATCATTATCATGATGCCAAGTAAACTAAATAACATCAATGCATAAAACTCACCTTTAAAGATGTTTTTGTTGCGCAGGTATTGTTTGGAATAGATAAATACAAATAGCATGATGAAATACACCGCTATTTTGAGAACATCTCCCATGTAATCACGAACAAAGTTACCGTTAAACAAAACTTGTTTAACCAGCTCGTGCGCTCCCATGTGGCTTTTTGCTGTTGCAATGGCTGCAAAGACAACACCGATAATTGAGGTTAAAACTAATAAGCCACCTTTTTCAGAACTTGAAAATAGACCTAATATGAGTACAGTACACGCTGTAGCTAGAATGATTAATTCAGGCAGTACAGGTATTAATTCAGACCATCCAAACATAGTTTATACCTTAGAAATAGAGATTAATTCAATTAAATGTGAAACCGAAACACGCATCACATCAATCAGAGGCTCAGGGTATAAACCCAAAGCAAGTACAGCAATGGCAAGCACTGCTAATATAAATGTTTCACGTTTTCCTATATCGGTTAATTGTGAAACGGCTTCGGATTTAACTTCACCAAAGACCACACGCTTAACCATCCACAAGGAATAAGCTGCACCAAATATCAAGGTCATTGCCGCTAAAAAAGCAAACCAAAAATCTGCTTGAAATGCAGCCAAAATTATCATGAACTCACCAACAAAACCTGAAGTGCCTGGCAACCCAGCATTACTCATGGCAAAAAATACAAAAAATGCTCCAAATAATGGCATAGTATTGATAACACCACCATAATCTCGAATCATTCGTGTATGCATTCGGTCATATAAGACACCCACACATAGGAACAATGCCGCTGAAATAAAACCGTGAGAAATCATTTGTGCCATCGCACCTTCAAGTGCCATGTTAGTATCGCCACCTTTGGCAATCAACATAAAGGCAATAAAGATACCAAGTGTCACAAAGCCCATGTGTGAAATGGATGAATATGCAATCAGCTTCTTCATGTCTTTTTGTACCATCGCAATTAATCCAATGTAAACAATAGCGATTAATGACAAAGTGATGACTAACCACCCTAGTTCAGATGATGCATCGGGTGTAATGGGCAATGAAAAACGCAAGAAACCATAACCCCCTATCTTCAACATAATGGCGGCTAGAATAACTGAACCTCCTGTTGGCGCTTCAACGTGCGCATCTGGTAACCATGTGTGTACTGGGAACATCGGAATCTTCACCGCAAAGGCTAGGAAGAAAGCAAAGAACAACCATATTTGCTCCGTTAACGATAATGGAATCGCTGCCATTTCAGCTATGTTGAATGTTCCACCTTTCATATATAAGTAGATCAAAGCAATCAACATAAACACCGATCCGAAGAAGGTATAGATGAAGAACTTAATCGTTGCATAAACACGGTTAGGACCACCCCAAATACCGATGATTAAGAACATGGGTATTAACATCGCCTCGAAGAAGATGTAAAACAACATGGCATCTTGAGCACAGAATACACCAATCATCATAGACTCAAGCATTAAAAATGCTGCCATAAACTGATGGACGCTTTTCTGTATCACTTTCCAAGCGGACAAAATTGTTAATACCGTAATAAAAGTTGTTAAAACAATTAAAGGCATAGCAATTCCATCAACCCCTAAATGGTAATTGATGTTGAGTGTCGGAATCCAATTGAATTTTTCTACAAACTGCATGGCTGCAGTAGACTTATCAAAATTCATCCATAACGGTATGCTTAATAGCAATGAAACAATCGAGGAGGCTAAGGCAAATAGTCGAGCCATGCCAGCACGCCCGGGACCCAAAGCTAAAATCCCAAAGGCAGCCAAAATTGGCAACCAAATTAATAGGCTAAGTAAGGATAAACTGCTCATAATACGTATCTTCCAATAAAGAATATAACCGCTGCGGCAATGACAAAGGCATAATGGTAAATGTAACCTGATTGAAGCGGACGAATGGCTTTAGAAAAGGCATTAACTACCTTAGCTGAACCATTGACAATTAAACCATCAATCAATTTTGAATCTGACCATTTCCACAACATATTGCCCAGTGCCACAAGGCCACCTGCAATGTATTTTTGGTTGAAATCGTCAAACCCATATTTGTTTTGTAATATATTATAAATCGGCTTGAATGTTTTCTTGGCTTTTTCTGCCACTGAAATTTTCTTCAAGTAAACATAACTAGCTAAAGCAAAACCTGCCAAAGCTAAGAAAAAGGGCATTTGTGTTAAGCCGTGCAATGCAAAACTTGCTGCACCATGAAATTCGTTTTCACCAATATGGGCAACAACATCATTAGCATGATTAACATGAATAGCATCTTTCAAAAACTCACCAAACAGCATCGGTTCAATGGTTATCCAACCGATAACAACCGAAGGAATTGCTAACAAAATAAGCGGTAACGTCACAACCCATGGCGATTCTTTCAAATGCTCTTTGGTGTGGTTATCCATTCTTTCTTTGCCGTGGAATGTTAAATAAATCAATCTAAAACTATACAAAGCGGTAATGAAAACGCCAAGTAACACAGCAATATAAGCCACACTAGAACCCCAACGTGTTGATGCATGTGTTGCTTCAATAATTATATCTTTGGAGAAGAAACCTGAAAAACCTGGCATACCAGTCAATGCCAAGGTACCAATCCACATAGTAATAAATGTCATTGGCATGTATTTTTTCAATCCACCCATTTCACTCATGTCTTGTTTGTGGTGCATGGCAATAATCACCGAACCCGCTCCCAAGAACAACAAAGCTTTAAAGAAAGCATGTGTCATTAAGTGGAAGATGGCAGCAGAATATGCTGAAACACCTAATGCAACGGTCATATAACCAAGCTGTGAAAGTGTTGAATAAGCTATGACTCGTTTGATATCAGTTTGAACGATACCAATCAATCCCATAAAGAAGGCAGTAAAGGCACCAATCAACATCACAAAACTTAATGCCGTATCAGACATCTCAAAGATAGGTGACATACGTGCTACCATAAAGATACCAGCCGTTACCATCGTTGCAGCATGAATCAAAGCTGAAATTGGCGTAGGTCCTTCCATCGAATCAGGTAACCACACGTGTAAAGGTGCTTGTGCTGATTTTCCCATTGCACCAATAAATAAACAAATAGCTATAAATGTCATTAATGACCATTCAACACCAGGGAAAATAGAAATAGTTTTATCAGCAAACTGTGGCAATTGCGCAAAAACCTCAGCATAATCTAATGTACCAAATGACATCATTACGGCAGCTATACCGAGCAAGAATCCAAAATCCCCTACTCTGTTAACTAAAAATGCTTTCATATTGGCAAAGATAGCCGATTCTTTTTTGAACCAGAAACCAATCAAAAGATAAGATACCAAACCTACCGCTTCCCAACCGAAAAACAATTGTAAGAAGTTGTTTGACATCACCAACATTAGCATGGCAAAGGTAAACAATGAAATATAGGCAAAGAAACGCTGGTAACCTGGATCATCGTGCATATAGCCAATAGTGTATATATGTACCATTAACGAAACAAAAGTCACAACACTCATCATTACCAATGTCAATGAATCAACCATAAAACCAACATTGAGGGTAATATCACCAGATACCATCCATGTGTATACGTTTTGATTGACTGCTGTTGCTTCACCACTCAAAAAGGCTAATAATAATTGGATAGATAAGCCACATGAAATTGCAACCGATGCAATCGTCACAATGTGAGAGCCTACTTTACCAATTTTACGTCCAAAAAATCCTGCAATAATTGCACCAACTAACGGTGATAAGGCAATGATTAATAATGTATTCATACTCATTATATCTACCCCTTCAACTCGTTAAGATTATCGACTTCAAGTGATTTACGTTGGCGAAAAATAACCACCAAAATAGCTAAGCCAATGGCTGCTTCTGCCGCTGCAACCGTCAATATAAAGAAGACAAATACCTGTCCCTGGATATCATTAAGATAACTCGAAAAGGCTATAAAATTTATATTAACCGACAATAACATTAATTCTATTGACATAAGCAGTATCAAAACATTCCTGCGGTTGATAAAAATACCTGCGATACTGATGACGAACAAAATGCCAGCCAGTACCAAATAGTGAATAAGACTCATTATTCTTCACCTCCAATATAGTTGCCACGTTCTGCATCCATTTTAACTACACGCATGCGGTCTTTAGCTTTAACATGGACCTGAGATTCTGGATTAACAATGTTATAATCATCACGTCGACGAAGCGTTAATAAAATAGCAGCGATAATTGCTACTAATAAAACTACCGATGCCAATTCAAATGGCAAGGTATATTTCATATACAAACTTGTAGCTACCTCTTTAACATTACTGTGCCCTTGTACGTGTTTAACCAAATCATCTTGAGGTAAAACACCCACTAGCTTCTTACCCAATAACATAACCATTTCGATTCCCATCAACAAAGCAACAAGCAAACCCACTTTCGTGTAATTACTCATGCCTGATTTTGGTTTAATTTTTATATCTAGCATCATGATAACAAACAAGAATAGAACCATGACAGCACCAACATACACTAAAACCAATGTTAAGGCTAAAAACTCAGCTTCCAACAACATCCATAGGGCTGCTGCACTAAAGAAACATAGAATTAAGAAAAGAGCCGAATAAATCGAGTTACGCATAGTAACAACAGCCAAAGCTGCGCCAATTAAAATAGTAGAATATAACCAAAACAACATAATTTGGTAAAATTCAGCTGATATTAAATATTCAATCATTTATCTGTACTCCGCATCATTTTTACGGGCAGTTGCGACATCCTTCTCGCGCATATCGCCAATAGCTAGTAATTGTTGTTTATCCAAAACATTTTTGTCTTTGCCTTCAAAATGGAACTCATGTATATCTGTTAACACAATTGAATCAACAGGGCAGGATTCTTCACAAAAACCACAATAAATACATTTGAATAAATCAATCTCGTATTTGGTTGTTCGCCTGGAACCATCCTCACGCATTTCTGAATCAATACTAATAGCTAATGCAGGGCATACCGCCTCACATAACTTACAAGCAATACAACGCTCTTCGCCATTATCATAACGACGCAATGCATGTAAACCTCTAAATCTATCCGACTTTGGTGTTTTTTCCTCTGGATAACGTATGGTAAATTTACGCTTAAAGAAATATTTACCTGTGACTGTCATCCCTTTGAGTAATTCTGCAAGGGTTAAACTTTTTAAATACCTAAAAATTTTCATATCGATTAACCACCTATCCAATCAGGTCTATACACTTTCACCGTTGCCACAACCATAATCCATGCGATACAAATTGGAATAAATATTTTCCAACCCAAACGCATGATTTGATCGTAACGGTAACGAGGGAATGTGGCGCGGAACCACAAATATAACAGTAAAAAGAAACCAGTCTTCATAAAAAACCACAAAATACTCGGTTGGGCTATCCAGGAATCACCTGAAAATGGTGAGTACCAACCACCCATAAACATGATGGCAGTTAGTGATGAAATCATAATCATATTAGCGTATTCACCCAAAAAGAACAAGGCAAAAGCAGCACCTGAATATTCCACATGGAAACCCGCAACAATCTCAGACTCGCCCTCGGCGACATCAAAAGGCGCACGATTGGTTTCTGCAACTCCGGATATAAAATATATAACAAACAATGGCAATAATGGAATAAAGAACCAACTAAATATTCCGCCTGATTGAGCATGAACAATTGTGGTTAAATTTAAGGAGCCTGCTGCAATGAGTACACCGACAAGTGCAAAACCCATCGCTATTTCATAAGAAACAATTTGTGCTGCTGATCTTAACGCTCCTAATAACGCATACTTAGAGTTTGATGCCCAACCCGCAATAATCACACCATAAACACCCAAAGATGTCATCGCTAAGATATAGACTAAACCAGCATTTATATCGGCTAATACTAAGCCATCAGCAAATGGAACAACTGCCCAAGCTGCAAACGCTGTTGCAAGAGTAATAACTGGAGCCATTAAGAATAAAAACTTATTGGCATTGGCAGGAAAAATAATTTCCTTCAATAATAATTTAACCGTATCGGCGAATGGTTGAGCCAAACCCCATAGCTTAAAACCAAATAAGCCCACTCGATTTGGCCCCATACGTCCTTGCATAAAACCAATAACGCGCCTTTCTGCATAAGTTAAATAAGCCACAACAATAATTAGTGGTAAAACAATCGCTACAATTTTGAGCAATGTCCAAATAACCATCCATATTTGATCCCAAATCATACGCTATCTCCCACAATTAAAGTGACATTTAAAGCATCAGTCCTCAAACCGACACATTTATGTACATTGACCGAACCTGCTGGTACTTTGTCATCAATATTAGCAAAAAGTGATTGTGTAATGGTATCGCCATCAACTTTTTGATTAACGATAATCTGCATGGCATTCTCAATACCCAATTTCTTCGCATCAACTGAATTTATATTTAAATTATCAGTACTGGCATGAACCGTATCTTGTAAAGGTTGTGAACGTCTAGCCAACATATCAACATCGTAAATTGTTGTTTCGTTGAACAAGACTAAATCATCTGCTTTTTGAGCTTTAACCTTAATATTGGTATCAATTTCGCCTTTATTAACTGTTAATAAAGCAACTTCTGATGAAATCTCATCAATCGAATCATAAGTAAAACCATCAACATTTAACATGTTTGCAAGTACTCTAAGGACACGCCAACCAGGTTTCGTCTCAGCTGGCAATTTTGCTGCTGGACCAAACCCTTGCATTTGCGCAAAGTTATTAAAGTAAGAACCGGCCACTTCAGAAGCTAATCCAATCGGCAAAATAACATCTGCCACTTGCTTCATGTTGTCATCTGCAAAACTAGCCATCAAAACGACCGAATCGGCATCTTCTAATTTAATCTGAGCGCCGTAAGCATTATTAAAGTCATCATTTTCTGCTTGATAAATAAGGAATGATTTACTATCACTAGCTAAAATATCAGCAACACTATTTTGTGAGCCCATGCCACAAATCTGCGCACCTACCGCATTGGCACCTGTTGCCATTTCATAAACCTTACCATCTGTTTGACTGGATAACCATGCAACAACCGCTTTAATCAACCCAGCTTGTGGGTGGTTATTTGAAATCTGACCGATAACAAATAAGACATTACTGTCTTTATTGACTAATGCTTTGGCTAAATTATTAAGGTTTTCATCCGTGGCTTGTGCATTTATCCACTCACCTAACTCGCCTTCTAACTTAACTTTATTCAAATCAGCTACGCAATGTGCGAGTGAACCCAAACCATTAACCCATTCAATTTGTGTTCCAACATAATGGTGGAATGTTTCAAAATTGAAATGGTACTGTTTTGGATTGAAAATTGAAACTTTTGAACCATTCTTCAACCATGCCTGTCTAATGCGGTGTGCTAAAATTGGCTGTTCGTGACCCACATGAGAACCCACTAAAACAATTTGTTGATTGTTTCCAACTTCATCCAAGTTTAAATCCATACGCGGTAAACCCGATGCTTGAGTAAAATCGGATTGACCTAAACGGTAATCAATATTAGCACAACCCAGTGCTTTGAATAATTTTGACAATAAAAAGTATTCTTCATTGGTTGATTGATTTCCTGCAAGCACTGCAGTATTTTTAGCATCATTGGCTTGTAATTTGCGTACTGCTAAATCCATAGCTGTTGCCCAATCAGTCTCTTTCCATTCACCGTTTTCTTTAACCATTGGGGCAGTAACGCGATCTTCTGCATCTTGACCCAATACACCGTAACGATCTCGATCAGAAATCCAAGCTTCATTTAAACTTTCATTGTCTTTTGGTACTGTTCGTAGAATTTTGCCTTGACGCGTATGGTAATAAAGGTTTGAACCAATGGCATCATGCATTGAAACACCTTGGGCTGACATTAATTCCCATGCTCGTGCTTTAAAACGGAATGGTTTATTGGTTAATGCACCTACTGGACATAAGTCAATGATGTTTCCTGACATAATAGAGTCAATAGAACGCCCAACAGCTGTACCAATTTGGGTACGATCTCCACGACCGATACCACCTAATTCGTCAGTACCAGTAATTTCATCCAAAAATCTCACACAACGTGTACAAGTAATACAACGTGTCATATCAGTTGCAATCAATGAACCAATATTTTCGTCAACTGC
Source organism: Lysobacterales bacterium (assembly GCA_027067055.1). Taxonomy (GTDB): domain Bacteria; phylum Pseudomonadota; class Gammaproteobacteria; order Xanthomonadales; family Marinicellaceae; genus NORP309. The sequence continues at coordinate 15,834 of JAMOMK010000131.1, forward strand.
AACACGTTTAGAATCAACATAACGTGAAACACCACGACCATAACCCATGGATTGGTCTTGTAATTCACACTCACCACCTTGGTCACAAATTGGACAATCAAGTGGATGATTAATTAATAAAAACTCCATGACATTGCGTTGCGCATCAATGGCACGTTTTGATTTGGTAAATACCTTCATATCTGGCATCACCGGTGTGGCACATGCAGGTAGAGGTTTAGGCACTTTTTCGACATCAACCATGCACATACGGCAGTTGGCTGCGATAGATAATTTTTTATGGTAGCAGAAACGAGGAATACTGATGCCATTCTTGTCAGCGGCTTCAATCACCATTGAACCACGTGGCACAATCATTTCTTTGTCATCTATTTCGATGCGTACCATGTTTTCTGGTATAGCGTCTTTAGTAATTTTTGTAGTCTCAGTCATTATGAAGCCTCCCCGACCATAGAACGTCCATGCTCAACATAATATTCAAATTCATCCCAATATTTTGCCAATATGCCTTGAACTGGCCAAGCGGCTGCTTCTCCAAAGGCACAAATGGTGTGTCCTTCGATTTGATTAGCTGCTGTTCTTAACATTTCAACATCTTCAATATTTGCTTTACCATCCAAAATACGGGTTAATACACGGTACATCCAACCTGTTCCTTCTCGACATGGCGTGCACTGTCCACACGATTCCATGTAATAAAAACGCGATAAACGCTGACAAACCTTAACCATACAAGTCGTGTCATCCATTACGATAACTGCACCAGAACCCAAACCTGAACCGGCTTGTCCAATGGCATCATAATCCATGGTAATACCCATCATGGTATCAGCTGTGAGCACTTTCATGGAAGAACCACCAGGAATAACACACTTTAATGTACGCCCTGGACGCATGCCACCGGCCATTTCTAACAAATCTTTAAATGGAGTACCTAGAGGAATTTCAAAATTACCCGGCTTTGCAACATGCCCTGAGACTGAAAAACACTTAACACCACCGTTATTGGGCTTACCTAATTCCAAGAACCATTCAGCGCCTTTTGTCATAATTGACGGAACAGAGGCAAATGATTCAGTGTTATTAATCGTCGTTGGCTTACCATAAATTCCGAAGTTAGCAGGAAATGGTGGTTTAAAGCGCGGTTGTCCTTTTTTACCTTCTAGAGATTCCATCAAGGCAGTTTCTTCACCACAAATATACGCCCCAGCACCAATGACTCCATAACAATCAAAGTCAATACCAGAATCCTTAATGTTTTTACCTAATAATCCTGCTTCATAAGCATCTTTAACGGCTTGTTCAAAAGCTTCAAAAGGTTCGTGGTGAAACTCACCACGTAAATAGTTATAACCAACGGTCGCGCCCATAGCATAAGCACCAATTGCCATGCCTTCAATAACCGCATGTGGGTTATAACGTAAGATATCTCTATCATGGCATGTACCAGGTTCTGATTCATCCGAATTACACAGAACGTATTTTTGTCCTGGTGCTTTTTTTGGCATGAAAGACCATTTTAAGCCAGTTGGAAACCCTGCTCCACCACGTCCACGCAGTACAGAAGCTTTTACAGTATTAATTATTTCATCTTGGTCAGTTTTTTCAGCAAGGATTTTTTTCCATGCTGTATAACCACCGCGATCCAAGTAATTTTGTAAACTTGGGTCTTTGCTTGGATTTAAACTAACGTTAGTTGTTTCAATTTGAGTCATTAGTCTTTCTCCTTGAGTTCGGCTAACAACTTATCTATTTCTTTTTCGCATAGTTTTTCATGGTAGTGACCATCAATCAACATAACTGGTGCGCCAACACAGGCTGCCACACACTCTTCTTCTTTGACGAGCATGATTTTACCATCTTGCGTGGTTTCACCTAATTTAATACCCAGTGTTTTTTCAGCTTGTTCAACGACTTTCTCAGCACCATTTAACATGCATGAAATATTGGTGCAAATCGAAACTTTGTGCTTACCACATGATTGCGTATGAAACATGCTGTAAAAGCTTGCTGCTTCATAAACCCAAATCGGTGGGATTTCTAAATATTGTGCCACTGCAGTCATTATGTCTTTGCTTAACCACCCTTCATTTTGCTCTTGGGCAGCATGCAAAGCACCAATAACGGCTGAACGTCTTTGATCAATTGGGTATTTTGTTAACCAACCATCAATATGTGCTTTCGTCTCTGCCGTAAGTAACTCATTGGCAAGTGTTTTGTCTTTTTCTTGTGGATTTACTTGATACATTATCTATCAATCTCCCCGAATACGATATCCATTGTACCGATAACCGATACAACATCTGCTAACATTGAACCCTTAACCATTTCATTCATTGCTGAAATGTGGGCAAAACCCGGTGCACGAACTTTCATTCTAAACGGCTTGTTCGAATCATCGGCAACTAAATACACACCAAACTCACCTTTTGGTGCTTCAACAGCGGCATACGCCTCGCCTTTTGGCACGGTGTAACCTTCTGTAAATAATTTAAAGTGATGAATCAATGATTCCATATCATTTTTCATCATGTCACGGCTTGGTGGAGCAACTTTATAGTCATCCAACATTACAGAGCCTGGATTTTCTTTTAGCCACTTAACGCACTGTTTGATTATTCTATTGGACTGAGTCATCTCTTCCATACGGACTAAATAACGATCATAACAATCACCGTTTACACCGACAGGAATATCAAAATCCATCTTGTCATAAGCGGCATACGTTTGCTTTTTACGTAAATCCCACTCAAATCCAGAACCACGTAACATAGGTCCAGTAAAACCAAGTTGTAAAGCACGTTCTGGAGAAACCACACCAATACCAACAGTACGTTGTTTCCAAATACGGTTATCAGTTAGTAAGGTATTGTATTCAGCAATTCTTTCAGGGAAATAATTGGTAAAGTGTTCAATAAAATCCAATAATGAACCTTCGCGCCATGAGTTGACTTGCTTTAAAACTTTTCCTTTTGTCCATTTGCTTTCTGCATGTTTTGGCATATAGTCAGGCAAATCACGGTAAACACCACCTGGGCGGTAATAAGTTGCGTGCATACGTGCACCCGATACTGCTTCATAACAATCCATTAAATATTCACGTTCACGAAATGCATACAAGAACAATGTCATTGCACCTAAATCCAATCCATGCGTACCAATCCACATTAAGTGGTTTAAAATACGGGTAATTTCATCAAACATGGTGCGAATATATTGTGCTCGAATTGGTGCATCAATATTTAATAACTTTTCAATCGAACGCACATAACCATGTTCATTACACATCATGGATACATAATCGAGTCTATCCATATAACCAATTGAATGGTTAAACGGCTTAGATTCGGCTAATTTTTCTGTTCCACGGTGTAATAAGCCAACATGCGGATCAGCATGAACAATAACCTCGCCGTCCATTTCCAAAATCAAACGCAAAACACCATGTGCTGCTGGATGTTGAGGGCCGAAGTTAATCGTATAGTTCTTAATTTCAGACATTAACTATCTCCCTCAAGTTGTTCTAGATTTTGCGCATAACGGGCATCTTTTCGAATAGTTTTTGGAATAGTCACGCGTGGTTCGATAGATACAGGCTCATAAACCACTCGCCCTTTTTCTTCGTCATAACGCACTTCAACATTACCGATTAGTGGAAAATCCTTTCTAAATGGGTGACCAATAAAACCATAATCGGTTAAGATTCGACGTAAATCAGGATGACCTACAAAGATAATTCCAAATAAATCAAAAGCTTCACGTTCGAACCAATCGGCGCCTGCCCAAATTTTAACTAAAGATGGAACCGCTAATATGCCAGTATCTGGAGCAAAACATTTAAGACGTAAGCGTGAGTTATGCTTGATAGAGAGTAAATGTATTACCGCAGCAAAGCGTTTTCCCATTAACTCTGTTTCACGCTCTTCCCAAGAGAATCTTCCCGGTCCTTTTTTGCCAATTCCTCGGCTAAACCCTGTGCTTGATGCATCATCAGTATTCCACTCGCCTTCACCGAAGGTTAGGTAATCAATTCCGCATAAATCTATTAATTGCTCAAAAGAGAATTGAGCATCATCTCGTAGCTGTGTACACACTTGTTGCCAATTTTCGGGTGCGACTTCTGCCGTAATTTCACCGTGTTGGACAACAATATTGGAGATTAAATCACCAAAATGAGCCTTCAGCTTTTTTTCTAAACTCGTTGTTGTATTCATAAGAGTTATCTAGCTATTGTATTTGTTCTTTTAATTTTTTTCTGCAACTGTAACAAGCCATAAATTAAGGCTTCAGCTGTAGGAGGACATCCTGGCACATAAACATCGACAGGTACAACACGGTCACAACCGCGCACAACGGCGTAGGAATAATGGTAATAACCGCCACCATTTGCACATGAACCCATGGAAACGACGTATTTTGGATCAGCCATTTGATCATAAACTTTACGAAGAGCTGGTGCCATTTTATTGACTAATGTTCCGGCAACAATCATCACATCAGATTGTCTTGGTGAAGGCCTAAAGATGATTCCAAATCTATCTAAGTCATACCTCGCGCCACCGGCTTGCATCATTTCTACTGCACAACAAGCCAAACCAAAAGTCATTGGCCACATGGAACCTGTACGAGCCCAACCAATAACATCATCAAGTCTTGCTGTAAAAAACCCTTTGTTATCAAAACCTTGTTGTGAATAAGGGTGAATTATTCCATCTACAATGCCATCTTCCAAATTTGAAAAATCGGTAGAAATATTATTTGTCACTCCCATTCAAGTGCTCCTTTTTTCCATGCATAGACAAATCCAATGATAAGAACAAATAAGAATACAAACATATCTGCTAATCCAAAACCACCTAAATCACCTAAGATAACTGCCCATGGAAACATGAAAGCAATCTCTAAATCGAAAATGATAAATAATATTGCCAACAAATAAAAACGCACATCAAATTTCATGTGTGCATCATCAAATGCCTCAAAGCCACATTCATAGGCTGATGATTTTTCATCATTTGAATTTCTTGGACCTAGAATAAAGCCCACTGACAATAAAACTAAAGCAAGGCCAACGGCCACACCTAAAAACATTAATACTGGAAAATATTCAGCCAGCATAACAATACCCCTTTTACTTAAACTATACGTAGGGTGGATTTCACCCACCGATTAACACCCTTGCAAATCAAAGGCTCCTAAACAAACCTACTTTCTTTAAAACTCTCAAAACTAGCAAACAAAATTACTAATTTCATATATTTTAACCTTACTTTTTTAGTCACAACGACTAAAACTTTAGTTTTCAAAATCAGCACATGAATGTACTTTGTTTTGAGGATCTAACAATATTGGTGCCGACGGCCGGAGTCGAACCGGCACAGCCTAAGCCACCACCCCCTCAAGATGGCGTGTCTACCAGTTCCACCACGTCGGCCCTCTAGTATATGATATTAATTTATTAACACATCATTTCCGCGTTTGGAAAAATCCAAGTATACTTATACATTCATTTTTTCAGCCTTGAGCTGATGCGTTACTAAATCAATTTAACTCACAATTTAAAATCCTTTTAGCTTGTTGCTTGCGCACTAAAATGCCAACCATAGCATTTTAACATTAGCGATTATTGAATAATTGATTTTGGTCAATAATTGCTAATGTCGATTAATAAATTAACCATCTATTGAATCTTTAGCTTTTTCCACTTTTTTTATAACTTCTTGCTTTATTTCACCTGCCTTTTCAAGTGCTTCATCTTTTAAGCCTTTTGCTTTCTCAAGTGCAGCACCTTTAATTTCTGATGCTTTTTCATTTGTTACTTCTTTAACCGCATCATTGACTGTTTCAACTGAAGGAACATCAGTTGCTTGAGTTTCAACGGCAGGAACATCACTGCCTTGTTGAGTTGAATCGCCAGCTGCGGGTGTTAGACTAGGGACATCTGATGTATTGGTATCCAGTTTACCAATAACACCCAAGTCCACTTCACCAGTTTCTGCTGTGGTAAAATCTTTACTGGCATTAACAGCCATTAACAAACTAATGGCAAAAAACAAGAATGCTAAAATCATGGTTGTTTTTGTTAGGAAGTTTCCTGAACCTTTAGCACCAAAAACTGTGGATGATGCACCCGATCCAAAAGCAGACCCAGCTGTAGCTCCAGCCCCTTTTTGCACCAAGATAAAGGCAATCATTGCAACAACGATTAACACGAAAACGATTAATAATAAATTAACTGACATACTTTTAAACACTCACTTTTTTAGGATAATCCCTTAAATAATAATTTAGGACAACTTATCCGCTTGTTGACATATCGCAAGAAAATCATTTGCGGTTAGAGAGGCTCCACCAATCAAACCACCATCAATATCTTGCATGGAAAATAATTCTTCGGCATTACTGCCTTTTACACTGCCACCATATAGGATTGGCACAAGGGGCGCTATTGTATCACTTTTCAATGATAAAAGAGAACGAATAAATGCATGAACTTCTTGCGCTTGTTCACTGCTTGCAGTTACACCTGTTCCAATTGCCCAAATTGGTTCATAAGCAATAACAGCATCGGCAAATGCATCGATACCAACGAGATCAATAACGGCATTAATTTGTTCTGCAACAATCTGTTCTGTAACGCCTGACTCTCGTTGTTCTAATGTTTCACCACAACACAATATTGGTTTTAAACCTTGTGACTGTGCTGCTTGGAACTTGCTAGCTATATCTTGGTTGCTTTCATTGAAATATTCACGTCTCTCAGAATGTCCAACCAACACTATCTGACAACCCAACTCTTTAAGCATTGTTGCAGATATTTCTCCAGTGAAAGCACCTTTCCCATGCTCACTAACTGTTTGTGCTCCAAATAATATTTTCTGACCAACCAGCTTTGATGCTTGTGATAAGTAAACAAAAGGAGGGAAAACAGCAACTTCAAAGTTTTTAGAGTCTGACAAACCATCAGCAATAGCCGAAATCAAATCATTAGTCATGGCTATAGAACCATTTAACTTCCAATTTCCTGCAACCAATAATTTTCTTGTCATAACTCTACACTCACTTTTTAGCGTGCGCATTATAATACACTATTTCGCTTTATACGATATTCCCATATATTTTTTATGGAAATAAACAATTTATTGTTCGCACACATACGAAACAGTCAATGGATTGGTCAATTTAGTTATTGAATGGCTTCCACTACCAAAATCAGCCACTGATGATGCATAATTTACGGAACTAGCACCGTTACAATCAAGACTAAAGTGCAGCTCACCCCATGCTTGGCTCTCAATAGAGCTCGAATCAAACCCTTGACCAAAAACACCTCCCGTAAAGATACGAACATCAGTAAAATCAACTAACACTTGAGTGTCTTGTTGGCTAACAACACCTTGTGACCCTAATAACCACATGTGGTTGCCTTGAGCATCGTAGGTAAACCAAAAAACCACAGCATTACCATCTTCCAAAACCTCAAGCACATAGCCTTCTCCACTTCTTGCTTCATTATACCAAGAACCCGAGACCAAACCAATTGGGCTGACTTCTGGAACCAGCAAATCCACATGTTCGGCATGATTTAAGGCACCTTTGACAATACTAAGTTGAATAAAGTTTGTTCGTAATTTGTTACCTTGCAGATCAGTGAATAAAGCACTGGCTGTTCGCGAAACATGCTGATAACCAACAGCAGCCATTTCCACCCCACCATTAAAAACTATTTCTAATGAACCAAAAGCTTTACGCGTAATCTGGCTTGCATCAAAAATTGCACCGAATACCCCACCACTGGTTTCATTTAATTCGGGAATAATAATTCTATTGGCTAAAAAAGAGCCAATACCAGTATACCACCTCTGATTGCCTTCGCCATCGTATGTAAACCATTGTATCCAAACCTTATTATCAGGCAACAAATCATAAGCAAAGCCTTCACCATTTCGCGCTGGATCGAAATACATTCCTGATGGTTGAACCGCTGGCGGATATTGTTTCCAAGGTATGGTATTTTGTTCAACCGAATAATTAACATCGGTTCCACCTGAGACTAAATTTGGTCCGTTATCATCATCATAACCTTGCCAACCACCATTTGACCAGGATGTAACAGTCATCGGATTCGCATCCAACAATTGCCCAACAAAATCACTTGTACCGAGAGAAAAATCAACAACAGCTTCTTGTGAGGCTGGCAATGTAAATTCGATAACAAAAGTGTCGTCTTTATATCGAGCATAAGAATAAAGACTATCAGACTTTTGATTTAGCCACTTTGGATTATTAAAAGAAACGCCCGGGACATTCAGAATGTCAATTTCTGGCTGTAATGCAAAATTTGTCTGACCTGGCAGTGCAACGACTTCCTCGTTATCATTTCGAACACGCATAGGTTTATCAAAACTAACGATCAATTTATAAGATTTATTTGGCAACAATCTTTCCGCACTGTGTTCAAATAACTGGCGTGTATTATTTTCCGCAATATCCCACTGGGCATCATACAACAAAATGTCACTACCCTCTTCTACAATTTGAACACGAGAAATCGAAGGCGCTCCTGCTTGTTGATACCAAGCAACCATAAAGGATTGCGCCAATTGCTCTCTAACTCGTGCAATTTCAGACTCTGGTAAAATAAAACCATCATGCCCATTATTACCAAACCCACCATAATCCACACTTCCATTTCTAGGTTCTATTTCCAAAGTCCATGAGGGAATTTGATAAGTCGTTCCAAAATATTCATCGGTAGCTCCTACTCCCAAGTTTGCAGTGTTTGGTCTATTGATATAATTATTGCGCTCAGGAAAAGCTCTTTGGTGACTGGTAAAAGTTGATAACAAGCGGTTTTGCAGTATATTCCTTGTCAAATTACTAGTCAAAACAGAAAACAAAACTTTAGTAAATGAATGCACATCTGTATAAGCTCTTAACTCGTTTGAATCCACCAAATCCACCATAGCTAAGCGTGCGAGAGTTTCGGGCTCCGAATGAGCAGAAGCACCATGATACACAATTGAACTGAGACTAAATGACGAACGTTGTGAAGTCGCCCAATAAGGGTTGTTGTTTCTATTGAGATCAACACCTAACAAATAATCACTTTTAGAGAACAAAATCTCATCAACGTTTAACATGTTTTTACGGCGCATCCGACCATCTCTTGGGCCCTGTGAACGGCTGTACCAGTTTTGTTGAGGGTAACGCTGAGTTTGTAAAAAACCATCGACATTATTAACTGGCAATGCCATTATTGTAGTATTTTCCAACAAATACTGGTGCAAGCCATGATCATTCGAGTTTTCATCCAATAATTCCATGATTTCAGTCAATACTTCAGGAGACTGCCATTCGCGCGCATGAATCGTGCCATTAATCAACATAACGCCCTCTTTAACACCATAAGGTGTCAAATCGTCGCTGTCACTCAACTTATATGCCCAAATATCACGCTGGTTTCGTGTTTGGCCAACAACATAACCAGTAATATAATCATTATTCATGGCTAATGATTGGTGTTTAGCAAACAATCCTGCATAAGTTCTAAAACCATCAAAAGCCTCTGGCGTATCCACTGGAATAGGTACGGGATAACCCAAGCCCAAAGTGCCATTGTTTTCTGTCCACGAAATAATACTTTGCGCCTGAATACCGGCACTCATAACCAATAATAGGAGTATTTTTTTCATTTAACTTCTCCCCTTATTAAATCATTAAGAACAATTTTTGCTTCAGGTAATTGATTCAATCGCAGTAACATTTTGATATTATTTTTTAATATTTTGGAGTCAGAAACACGGTATTTAACTTTTAAACCAGAAATAAACTTAACATCTTTTGTTTGACTCAAAACAAAAACAGCACTAGAAGCCAAACTCTTATCATCAAGAGCTGACAAGACAAAATCCTTAACACCATTCTCTTTGTCAATAAAAGGAGATAAAAGCGACAAAGCAAAGCGAGAACTATGACCCTTTTCAACAGAACCCTTCAACTGTTCAACAACAAACTCATCTGCAAAAACCTGCGGTATTTTTCGCAAAAGCAATTGCTGGTTTTTGCTATCTAATGTATTCATTCGACCAGAAATCAAAAGCTTATCTTTAGTTTTTAAAGCAAAATAGACAGTAAATTGATTAAGGACTGAACCACCTGTTGAATTATCTTGCAAATATTGGCTCACCAGCGCTTCTGTCTTATCAGAGAAGGTATCAATAGAATTTTTCAAACCCAAAAAATCAGGCATAGATAGCTTAGATTTATTGTGAGCAAGTTGAATTAAGGCATTAATTGGATTCAGCTCAAAAGCCGATTGATAGAAACTCAGAGCATCATTGGTACGCCAAATATTTTCAATACCCAAAGCCTTGCTGCGAATAGCATAAACAGGCACCTGATGCCTGCCCTCACCATGGTATTTCATGGCTTGTGGTTGATAAGCAATCATCTGCTGCACAAAGTCATTTAAGTAAGCCTGCTTGGTATGGAAGGCAACCTCACCAAGCAAGCGATAAAGCATCGCCTCTCGATATAAAAACTGCTCTGTGTTATCAGTTGACTGAATAAGAGAAGCAATGTATTTTTGTGGGTCAGAGCTAGTAAAAAATCCTTGCTTAAAACTGATAACATCTCTATCAACAAACGACTCATCAAAGCGAACAATCTCATCAGCACCATAAAGCTTAGCTAACAGGCAAGGCGAAAAAAATACCAATAAAAAAAGAGTTTTAAAAAACTTCATAGAAACACCAAATAACAAGCACTTATAAGGATAAACAAAACCACTCGTATTATCCATAAATTACACAAATTTCACCGATGTTTGCGCAAGATAATCCCGCTCACCAGCAAATTATCTTTTGGTGGTTCATAATATGGCAGTATTAACCCTGCGGCATAATACCGCTGGGTTAATAAAGTCCATTCCCTAGAGTGGTCTTTTTTAGCTTTGAGGCTTTAGTTTGCGCCTGTTTCGCATTTTTTCCAACTGAAAACTTCAAACCTTATAATTTTATACGTATACAATATTAACGAGAAAGATTAAGCCAATCTTTCTCGTCCGTAACAACCCTTATTCTTCTAACAATTCAACCGCTATCATATTGTCATCCGAGTTTCGATCAATCATCTTGATATACGGATCAACACCTGCGTATTTAGGCAGTTCTTCAACCTCAAAGCTGAAGATGTTTTCACCTGTTTTAACAAATTCTTTATCAAATTTTAAAATATGTGAGTCATCTTTGGCTTTATCTGGATCACTTGAGAAGATACCAATATCAAAATAATCATCAACTACATCTTTGGTTTCTTCACCTTTGCCATCGGCATAATATTTATCTGCTTCGATGGTTAACTCGACTAGATAGTTGCCATTGGCTAATTTATTAGCGGTAGCCTTTTTGGTTTTTAAATCAAATAAGGTGATTTTTGCCATCACATCGTCAATAAATTTCATGTCTTTAGGTTGTGCTACTGCCTTAATGTGACGAATCAAATCTAAGGTGGTTGGGTATGGGTCTGATTTGTATTGAAACTCCTGCAAAAAATGTTTAAGTGCAGAATTAAACTTGCTTTTACCAAGTCTGTCCTTAAGTGAATACATCACAATCCCACCTTTTGGATAATGAATGTATTGTTGGTTTTCTGCTCGCATCAATGGCATTTCTTCTAATATTTCTCGACTTCTTCCTCGCAAGTACCTATCCATTTCATATTTTAAAAATTTACGCAACTGATGCTCTCCATAAGTTTCTTCAAGAACTAGGTAAGCAGAGTATTCGGCTAATGATTCTGAAAGAACGGCGGATCCTTGGACATTTGCAGGTGCTACTTGATGTCCCCACCATTGATGTCCCATTTCATGTGCTGTGACAAAAGTTACGGCATCTAGTTTGTCTTCATCGCGTAAATCAGCGATAAAACCAATGTCTTCTGAATAAGGAATAGTATTGGAAAAACTTTGTGCAAAGGCAGCATAGCGTGGAAATTCAATAACACGAACTTGACGGTATTGATAAGGTGAAAAGGCTTGTTTAAATACATCAAGTGAAGTTTTAACTGTATTAATCATTGTTTGCACATTTTTATTATGTGAATAATGATGATAAACCTCTATATTGATACCTTTGTAGTTTTCTTTTACCACCTCGTACTTACCAGATAAAAACGAAAAAAAGTTGTGAATCTTAGTATCCATTTTGTAGTGGAAATATCTACGTCCTTGATCTGTCCATTCTTTTTGCAAGTACCCTGGTGTTATAGCAAACTGATCTTCGCTGGTTGAAACAATTGCTTCATAGTTGATGAAATCAGCTTCTTTTCCAAAATCCATTGTAGTATACATAGACTCATCTTCAAGCTTAGCCATGCGTTGTGGAGGTGGTAAGTTACGTTTTTTACGTTCTTGCCTATCCGTCATTTCATAACCAGTGAAGTAACCAAAGTGAGGCAATAAGGTTTGATTGTTAATAAATGAACCATTGGCAACAATTGAAAAATCAGAACCACTATCAACAAAACCTTTTGCTTGCCTAGTCACTTTAAAGGCAATTTTTTTACTGCCACCAACTTTTATTGGTGGGTTAAAATGTAACCAGCCGACATTATAGTCCTCATCGAATTCTTTGATATTCCCACCATCAACTGTTATTTCCACTTGGCTTTTTTGATCCCAAATTATTAATTCTTTGCTAATAGGTTTATTGGTTTTATTTTTTACCAAAAAATATCCATTTGCAGTAACTTTACGTTGAGAAGGGTAAATAGCAACATTAACATTAATATCGGTGATTTTTGCAACAGGAGAGTTCTCAAACTCTTTGTAGGTTTTTTCATACTTAGCTTGTTGATCAAATTGTTCATCTGAAGTTAGATACCTATTGACGACTGCTGTATTATAATAGACGTAAGAACCCATGCTAACGAAAAGTACAGCTCCAACCATAATAGCCATTAAGCCTGTTTTTCCTAGATTGGTTGTTAATTGTGACCAACGGTATTTGAAACTGTATTCAGCACCACGGCGATAAAGCCCATACCCTAAAGTAATAAGTATAATCGTGAATCCTAGCCAATAAAAATTGTAAGCCATCAATGATTTAGTAAAGTAACCGTATTGATTCATATCACTAAAAGTAGCGGCAGGGGTATCAGCAAAATGCCACAAGCTGTGTTCTAAACCAAGCTTGGAAAGTACAAGGGTACTAATCATATACAATACGAACAATCCCATGCCAACAAATTTGTTGGGTGCAATAATTTGGAAAAATATGGACAAGATACAAACCATTAACGTAGGGATAAGAAAAATAACAAACAGCATCTTGAAATAAACTAAAAACTCAAAGTTTGTATAACCTTTGGTCGTTTGAAAAAACATGGTAAAGGCAATACCTAGTGCAGCTAGTGTGAATATCACTGAAAACAGTGCCAATACTTTTGGAAAATACAATGCCCAATTGTTAGTAGGGGTTGATTCGACTATATCACCCATACCTTGTTGCCTTTCACGCCATACGGCTTCACCTGCGTAAAAAACAATAATAATCATGATTAACAAACCAAATCCTCCGGTAATAACACTCACCATTGTGCGAGTTAAAGGCCAATTATCTGCACCAAATGCCCCCGAAGATCCAAAATATATAGAGCTTAAGTTAAACAAACTCATGATACCTAACAAAATAAAACCAGGACTTTTTATAATTTGCTTTACTTCAAAAAATGTTCGGGTTCTAAATCTACTCCATTGAGATTTTGTTGAACTTGCTGGCGTTATGGTCAATATTTCTTTGTTGAAATTACTGTCCTTTAGCGTGGTTTTCTTTTCTGCTTTTATTTTTATTGTTTTGCGAATATCTATTAAAAAATGGGTAAGAGCAATGATAATTACAGATATCGACAACCATAATATCCTATTTTGCAAAATTATTCCTTCTAAACCAACCGTTAAAGTATTCATCTCATGTGGTGTCCAATAGCGTGTCACTTGAGAAAAAGCACGAACACCAAAAGGATCTAGCATGGCAGCCATTGTCAATAAACTTGGATCACGTAAAAATTGCCCAGAAAAAGTAAACAGTATGAAAAAACCAATAACCCCTAAGTACATACCCATCATCGAGCGTGTAATCATAGCAAACGAATAAAACAAAGCACCGGTAAAGATAAAGTTGGGAATAATAAAGATAATAAATGTTTTAATATACGGTACTAATGTGGTTGCGCCTAATCTATCGGCATCCACCCATGGCATTAGACTCCCTAATAAAGTTCCTAGTGGAACGGTTGTAAATACAAGCAAACAAAAAAGAATCGCGCCCAATAATCGACTCCATAAATAATTACCTTTTGTTATTGGCATTGAATGAATGATGCCATCCATTTTGGAAGTATAATCACGTGTGGCTGTACCGCCCACAAAATTGGCAACCAAAAACATGCCAATAATGGACATAATTATCATCATTTGTGAGATGGCTTGGGGAGAGTTATAATTAACATTAGAACCACTTACGCCAATTTGTACATTGTCCGATGCCATTGCCATAAATGCAAGCATGAAAAATACAAAACTGGTAATATAAAATGACGGTTGTTTGCGAAAGTAATTAAACTCAAATTTAGCTAATTTAGTAAACATAAATTACTCCGCACTATTGTTAGTAGCGAATTTTTTACAGTTAAAAAGTGTAGAAAAATACACATCTTCCATATCAGGAACGACACTTTCAAACCCTTGTGAACTAAGGTCATCATCTGACAAAACATGGATTAATGTTTGCCCTGCTTTTAGTTTAGTAGAAATGACTTGATATTGTTTACGGGCTTGGTCCACTTCTTTTTTAGCAATGGCTTTTTTCCAAATTTTATTCTTTAATTGCCCTGTCAAATCATGTGGTTTACCTTGTACTTGTATCGCTCCATCTGCCAAAATAGCAAAATCCGAGCACAACTCTTCAACATCGTCAACAATGTGAGTAGATAAAATCACTACCTTATTTTCACCAATATCGGATAACAAATTATGAAAACGGTTACGTTCTTCTGGATCAAGACCTGCTGTTGGTTCATCAACAATAATGAGTTGGGGATCGCCCAATAAGGCTTGGGCAATACCAAAGCGTTGTTTCATGCCACCTGAAAAAGAGCTGACGGCTTTTTTGCGTGCATCCCATAAATT
Organism: Lysobacterales bacterium; assembly: GCA_027067055.1. Classification (GTDB taxonomy): domain Bacteria; phylum Pseudomonadota; class Gammaproteobacteria; order Xanthomonadales; family Marinicellaceae; genus NORP309. The sequence goes on from JAMOMK010000131.1 coordinate 31,024, forward strand.
GGTTTGGTATAACAAGCCTTCTACTGCCTTTTGACGTTCTTTTTTATTATTTAATCCTTTTAATACAGCCATGTGTTCAAGCAAATCAAAGGCTGAAATACGTGGATAAACATCAAAGTCTTGTGGTAGATAGCCTAACTTTAAACGTAAATCTTGTGGATTTTTCAATACATCAATACCATCAAAAACAATTGAGCCAGTATCGGGCTGTTGTAAAGTTGCAATAGTACGCATTAAAGATGACTTGCCAGCACCATTGGGTCCAAGCAGTCCAAACATTCCATGTTCAAGTTTGAGATTTACTTGGTCAATTGCCTTGACACCATTGCTGTAAGTTTTTGATAAATTTTTAATTTCAAGCATGATTCTGATTCCATATTATTATTCGAGTGTCCCTAGAATAGCCTGAACCTTAAACCTAAACAATGTGCTAATAGTCACTTTTTAGTAGAGCTAATAGGTCATTAGTCACTAAATTTATGGCAAATTAATCTATTCCATTCAATTTAAGTACAACAAAAGGTATAATCGCGACCTTTTCAAGCACGGCACACGTATAATATTATGATAGTTACTGCAAATATCGGCATACAATTCGGTTCAAAACCACTTTTTGAAAATATTTCCATGAAATTTGGCAATGGTAATCGCTATGGTTTAATCGGCGCCAACGGCTCTGGAAAATCTACCTTCATGAAAATCATTACGGGTGAGTTACAGGCAACCAATGGAACCGTTTCTTATGGAGAGCATGAAAAACTCGGTATCTTAGGACAAGATCAATACGCTTTTGAAGAATATTCTGTACTTGATACGGTCATAATGGGTGATAAAAAACTCTGGGCAGTTAAGGAAGCACGCGACAAAATTTATAATCAAACAGAAATGTCTGACGAAGATGGCATTAAGGTTGCCGATTTAGAAACTGAATTTGCCGAAATGGATGGTTATTCTGCCGAAGCTCGCGCTGGTGAATTGTTAATGGGTTTGGAAATTCCTGAAGAGCAACATTATGGCTCAATGAGTGAAGTGGCTCCTGGTTGGAAATTACGTGTGTTATTAGCACAAGCATTATTTGGCGAACCTGACTATTTATTGCTTGATGAGCCAACCAATAATTTGGACATCAATACCATTCGCTGGTTGGAAGATACACTAAACGCACGCAAAGCCACTATGATTATTATTTCTCATGATAGACATTTCTTAAATTCCGTATGTACGCACATGGCTGATTTAGACTATGCCTCATTGAGATTGTTTCCTGGTAACTACGATCAATACATGACAGCAGCAACACAATTTAAAGAAAAACTTCAATCAGAAAATGCCAAAATGAAAACACAAATTTCTGAGTTGAAACAATTTGTTAGTCGATTTTCTGCTAATGCATCAAAGGCAAAACAAGCCACTTCAAGACAAAAACAATTAGACAAAATTGAATTACACCATATTAAACCATCCTCTCGTGTCAATCCATACATTGTCTTCGAAATGGAGAAAAAGTTATTCAGAAACGCTATTAGTATTAAAAATATGACTAAAGTATTTGATGGTGTCACATTATTTGAAGATTTAAACTTTACTCTGGAAGTTGGCGAAAGACTCGCTGTTATTGGTCCAAATGCTGCTGGTAAAACAACTCTATTGAATTGTATGACCGAATCTATCGAAGCTGATACTGGTACAGTTAAATGGTCAGAAAACTCTGAAGTAGCCTATTTTAAACAAGATAACATGGCAGAATTTGTCGAAAACATCACTGCTTTTGATTGGATGATGCAATGGAAAAAGCCAGAAGATGATGAACAAGCTGTGCGAAGTGTCATGGGACGTTTATTATTTTCTAAAGAAGATTCTCGCAAAAAACTTAATGTCTTATCTGGTGGTGAAAAAGGCCGCATGATGTTTGGCAAAATTATGCTGCAAAAGCCAAACATTCTATTTATGGATGAACCAACTAATCACTTAGATATGGAATCTATCGAGTCATTAAACTTAGCCTTAGAAAATTACGAAGGTACGCTTATCTTTGTTTCACATGATAGGCAGTTTGTTTCCTCTATTGCTACAAGAATAATCGAAATTGAAAATGGCAAAATTCATGATCATCGTGGCACTTACCAAGAATACTTACTTAAACAAGGCGTTACAACAAGCTAAAACTCAACTATATACAGCTATCATTTTGTGGTAGCTGTATCCGACTAACTTGCTAAACTAACTAACCCACTACTCTTTAATGCTTTTGCTTGTTTAATTTTATTATGAAACAATTGAGTTAAATCATTTCTCTCTTTATAAGAAAACTTAAGTTGTTTTGAGTCAAAGTCTGCTATTTTAGCAATGATTAGTTCAATCTCATTTAACAACCCACTTAATTCGCCTTTCATATTGGTATACTCTCTTTTTCTTACCATTATCTTGTCCCCGCAATAGCTTTATTTAAGAATGTAAATCATTGTAAACTTCTTACAAGAATATGAAATGAGCAAATTTCGCAAAGGCTTGTAGGAAATTTCATACAAGCTTTGTAGGCAAATGATATAATTAAGCCACTTTTTTAAATTTTAGGAAATGAAGTGGGGCAAGATAAAAATAAACTACTGTGTATCTTAGATGGCTTTGGCATTGGCAAAAACAACAGTGAAAATGCCATATATTTGGCTAAAACACCGACTTTAGATAAATTGAATTCACACTACCCTCACTCAGAATTACGCTCTGATGGTAACTTTGTTGGCATTCCAAAAGGTCAAATGGGTAACTCTGAAGTTGGTCATATCACTATAGGAACAGGACGAGTAATTGAACAATCATTAGTAAAAATCACCAATGATATAAAAAATAACAACTTCCAATCTAAAACTGCTTATAAAAACTTTGTCAAACAAAGCACTAACAGCAGAGCAGTTCATCTTATTGGCTTGTTATCTGATGGTGGCATTCACAGCCATATCGAGCATGCTATTAGTTTATGTAAGTACTTAAACGAATTAAATACTCCTATCTTTGTTCATGCAATTACTGATGGTAGAGATACAGTTGTTAATGCTGCCAAAACTCAAGTCCAAGAATTTCAAAAGCAAATAAAAGACCTCAAAAATGTACAACTTGTTTCGATTGTTGGTCGGTTTTATGCCATGGATAGAGATAATCGCTGGGATAGAACAAAAACTGCATGGGATTTGTATACTAAAGGCATTGGAACACGGTTTTCATCAGTGCAAGAAGCTTTATCAGCAGCTTACAGTAAAGGCTTATCAGATGAACACATAAAACCCAGTAAGATTATATCTGACTCCGAAATCGAAACAACAATTCAAAACAAAGACTCTGTTTTCTTATTTAACTTTCGTGGCGACCGAATGCGCCAGTTGACTCGATGTTTATTAAATCAAATTGATTCTAAATTTGACTGCACATCACCTTCTTTAAACTCATTAGCATTAATGACTGAATACGACATTCAATTTAGAGGTAAATGCAACATCATTTATCAACCAAAAGCCTGCAAAAACTCCTTAGGTGAAGTTGTTTCAAAAGCTGGATTAAAGCAGCTCCGTATTGCAGAAACTGAAAAATATGCACACGTCACTTTCTTTTTTAACAATGGTCGCGAAGAACCTTTTAATCAAGAGGATAGAATCCTCATTCCCTCTCCACGAGATATTGCAACTTATGATTTAAAACCCCAAATGTCACTGCCTGAATTAACCAAGCAATTAGTTAAGATTATTCACTCAAACAAATACGATTTAATTGTACTTAATATTGCCAATGCAGACATGGTTGGACATACTGGAAACTTCAAAGCTGCTGTTCAAGCGGTTGAATATATAGACTCAGCATTAAATGATATACTTTCTGCATTAAAAGGGGTCAATGGTGAAGCCATTATTATTGCCGACCACGGAAACATTGAGCAAATGAGCGTCAATGATAACCCTTCAACAACCCATACATCTAATCCTGTACCTTGCATCTATTATGGTCAAAGAAATATCACATTAAAAGATGGTTCTCTTCGTGATGTTGCACCAACATTATTGGACATGCTAAACCTTGAAGTCCCAAAAGAGATGACAGGAAAATCATTATTTATTTGATAAGTTAAAATTTATAATTTCATGCCCTTGGTTCGCAAATAAAATTGAAGCATGATAAAGTACGCTTCTTTAAAATTTACACTAAAATCATGTCAGAAATGTTAAACAGGCGTACATTTGCCATAATCTCTCACCCAGATGCAGGTAAAACTACCATTACAGAAAAAATCCTTCTTTTTGGTGGAGCCATCAATGTGGCTGGAGCAGTAAAGTCAAACAAAACATCTAAAGGTGCCACTTCAGATTGGATGGAGATGGAAAAAGAAAGAGGGATTTCAGTTACCTCTTCCATTATGCAATTTCCCTATAAAGGTTGCACCATAAACCTACTTGACACACCTGGACATGCCGACTTTTCGGAGGATACTTACCGAACACTGACTGCAGTAGATTCTGCCTTAATGGTTATAGATTGCGCTAAAGGTGTGGAACAACGAACCATTAAATTAATGGAAGTCTGTCGATTACGAACCACGCCTATCTTTACCTTTATCAACAAACTTGATCGTGAGGGACGCGACCCTATTGAATTAATGGATGAGGTTGAAGACATTTTAAAAATAAAATGCGCTCCTATCACTTGGCCTATCGGTATGGGAAAACGTTTAAAAGGTGTTTATCACTTTATTGATAATACGGTTTTATTGTACGAATCAGGCAAGAATTACGAAACCCAAAAAGCGGAAATAATACAAGGATTAGACAGCCCTGAATTAGATAAAGCATTGGGCGATGAAGCCGAAGATTTTAGAGAAGAAGTTGAATTAGTTAAAGGTGCATCACACCAATTTGATAAAATGGCTTACTTGCGTGGTGAACTAACACCAGTCTTTTTTGGTTCTGCCATTAATAATTTTGGTGTAGAGCCCTTACTTGATGCATTTGCAGAACACGCCCCTGCTCCACAACCCCATGCAACCGAAACACGTATTGTTGAACCTGATGAAAAAGACTTTACAGGCTTTGTATTTAAAATTCAAGCAAATATGGATCCAAAACACCGCGATAGAATTGCATTTATGCGTATTTGTTCTGGGCAATTTACCCAAGGCATGAAGGTCAAGCAAGTACGTACAGGTAAAGAGTTAAAAATACCAAATGCATTAACCTTTCTTGCAGAACAACGTGAACATTTAGAGCATGCTTATACGGGAGATATTATCGGAATTCATAACCATGGAACCATCAGTATTGGTGATACTTTTACCATGGGTGAGGAGTTGAAGTTTACCGGCATCCCTAGTTTTGCACCCGAATTATTCCGCCGAGCACGATTAAAAGATCCGTTAAAACTCAAAGCCTTACAAAAAGGTCTTGCACAACTATCTGAGGAAGGAGCAACCCAGTTTTTCAAACCCACAATGTCCAATGATTTGATATTAGGAGCTATAGGTGTACTTCAATTTGAAGTTGTGGCTTATCGATTACAACGCGAATACAATGTTGAAACCTCATTTGAAAATGTCAATGTTGCCACCGCTCGTTGGATTAGTGCTGATGATGAAAAAGAGTTAGCTAGCTTTAAAAACAAGGCTATTGTAAACTTAGCTGTTGATGCTCATGGCCATCTAGTTTATATTGCCCCAACTTATGTTAACTTGCAACTAACCCAAGAACGCTTTCCAAATATTCAGTTTCATAACACAACTGAAGGATTGAATAAGTAAATATATTTTTAATTCGAATAAAGCAAGGAAGCTTTAATTATTTTTTTATCGAATCCATAACCCTTTCTTTAAGGTCTTTACCTGGTTTGAAGTGTGGTGCATACTTTACACCGAGTGCAACAGATTCACCTGTCTTTGGATTACGACCCATACGAGGCTTTCTTTGGCGAAGAGTAAAACTACCAAATCCTCGGATTTCTATTCGATTGCCATTTGATATGGCAGTACTCATCGTGTTAATGAGTTCTTTCACTGACAGTGACACATCCGATTTCAGTAGCCCTGAGTCGGATAATTTTGCACTTAAGATATTAATGAGTTCAGATCGTGTAACGCTATTCATCATTTAATTATAAACTGTTTTACAAAAAAGAAAAGCACCTAATCGAAATTAGATGCTTTTTTTATTTCAGATTCAATTACTTGAACGTTAATTAGTAAAAACTAATATAACTGACGAAAATTTGAATAATTATTTATCCATTTTTTCCTTCAATAAATCTCCAAGACTAGTCGTACTGGTGCTTGCATCTTTATAGTCTTTAAGAACTTTGTTCATTTCATCAAACTCTTTTGCTTTAATAGAAAGTGTTAACATCTTACTACGTCTGTCCATTCCGACAAATTTAGCTTCAACTTCATCACCTTCTTTAAATACAGCTGTGACATCGTCAGTTCTTTCTTTAGCAACATCTTGAGCTTTAATTTGGCCTAATACACCATCTTCAAGTTCAACAACTGCCGCTTTTTCAGAAACTTCTTTAATGATTCCTTTAACAATACTGCCTTTAGGGTTAGCTGCAACAAAAGAACCAAATGGGTCTTGTGCTAATTGCTTGATGCCTAGTGAAATACGTTCACGTTCAGAGTCAACAACTAATAACATCGCTTCAACTGTATCGCCTTTCTTGTATTTACGAATAGCAACATCATCTGCTTCATTCCAAGAAATGTCAGATAGATGAACCAAACCATCAATTCCACCATCAAGACCAATAAAGATACCAAAATCAGTAATTGATTTAATCTTACCAGTAACAACATCACCTTTCTCATGAGTACCGGCAAATGCATCCCAAGGATTAGGTTGACATTGTTTCATGCCTAATGAAATACGACGCTTCTCTTCTTCAATATCAAGAATAGCCACTTCAACTTCATCACCAGGTTGTACCACTTTAGCTGGATTGATGTTTTTGTTGGTCCAATCAATTTCAGAAACGTGGACTAAACCTTCGATTCCTTCTTCGATTTCAACAAAACAACCATAATCAGTAATATTAGTGACACGGCCAAAGATTCTAGAGCCAACAGGTTGTCTGCGCGCAATATCTTTCCAAGGATCTTCACCTAATTGCTTAAGTCCTAATGATACACGTGTTTTCTCTTTATCGAATTTAAGAACACGAACCTCAAGTTCTTGTCCAATTTCAACAACTTCTGATGGGTGATTGAAACGCTTCCAAGACATATCAGTGATATGCAGTAAACCATCAATTCCACCTAAGTCTAAGAAAGCACCGTAATCGGTTAAGTTCTTAACGATACCTTTAATGATAGCGCCATCAACTAATGTTTCTAGTAACTTCTCACGATCTTCAGAGTATTCAGTCTCAACAACTGCACGACGTGAAACAACAACATTGTTACGACGCTTGTCTAATTTGATGACTTTGAATTCTAAATCTTTTCCTTCTAAGTAAGCAGGGTCTCTAACAGGACGTACATCGACCAATGAACCTGGTAAGAAAGCTCTTACTCCGTCCATGTCAACAGTGAAACCACCACGTACTTTACCTGTAATTTTACCCATAACAATAGCTTCATTGTCATGTGCTACTTGTAACTGCTCCCAAACCAACATACGTTTAGCTTTTTCACGAGAAAGAATCGTTTGGCCGTAACCATTTTCATACTTCTCAAGGGCAACATCAACTTCATCACCAATTTCTAATTCTAACTCACCAGAATCGTTTTTAAATTCGTCAAGAGAAATAACACCCTCTGATTTAAGACCCGCATCAACAATAGCAAAGCCATTCTCGATATCAAGTACGATACCTTTGATGATTGTTCCAGGAATTAGTTTTTTTGCTGATAAGTCGACTTCAAGCAACTGTTCAAAATTTTCGCTCATATAAATATGCTCAATAAACACAAAGATTTGTGTTTAAAATGTTTCTGTATCAATATAGGTTGATACTCGTTTAAAATAAAGAATGTTGAACCATTTCAACACTCCACTAAAAAAATTATGTAATAGATACGTTCTTTAACCCTGTTTTTTCAATAATGTTTTTACAATATTGAAACACCTCATCAATACTTAACTCACTGGTATCAATAATAATAGCATCATCTGCCGGAACTAAAGGAGAAGCCTTGCGATTACTATCTCGGGCATCTCGAGCACCTATCTCTTTTTCAAGAGCGCGGATATTAGCATCAACCCCCTTATTTTTCAACTGTTTGTGGCGTCTTTTTGCTCTTTCTTGCGCACTTGCGGTTAAATAGAACTTTATTTGCGCATCTTGGAAAACAACCGTCCCCATATCTCGACCATCTGCAACTAGCCCTGGCGCCACTCTAAAGTCTTTTTGACGTTGTAATAATGCCGCCCTAATCTCAGGAATAACAGCAATAATAGAGGCAATATTTCCACAGGATTCAGTGCGTAATTCCTGATTAACACACGCTCCATCGAGATAAACTAAAGTTGGCTCACCAATAACCGATTCAAAACTCAAATCCAACCCTTTTGCGAGTTCTACCAAAGTCTCAACATCTGAAATTTCGGCATCTGTATTGAGCACTTTTAAAGCCAAAGAACGATAAATAGCCCCACTATCCAGCAAATGCCAACCTAAATAATTAGATAATAATGAAGCCGTTGTGCCCTTGCCCACCCCTGATGGTCCATCAACGGTGATAACAGGAATAATAGTAACTGTATTTTTCATATTGAATTTGGTATTAATGACACACCTATTTGACATGATATATTCGGGTTAAAAGCGAGAAATTATAAATCTATCCTGACAAGATTACCATTTAAACACCCAAATTCTGTACGTTTTATAATTTTGTATTAAAACCATAACTCCTATTATCGAGTTCTAAATACGGCCCCCGCCTTCGCTCACTAGTGTCCGGTTAAATTTATTCATACGAACTCCAGACTAATTTGGGATTTGGGTATTAACTTTTGTTTTTGCCTTTGCCGTTGGTAATAATTGGTGTTTATGCTATCTTTAACAAATAAACCATGTTTGTAAATCAATTAATTTCAACCAAGTTTTTGAGGCTTATTGCATTAATTTCATAAGCAAATAACGAATTAAGGCAGTATAAATTTGGATTTTAACAGCATTTTCAGATTGCCCAAAATAGCTTTTAAGCTTCAGCTTCTGTTTAATCCATTTGAAAAATAATTCTATTTGCCAACGTTGTTTGTACAAATCAGCCATCTCTTGAGCATCTCTATTAAAGTCATTGGTGATGATTTTCATCGGCTTTTTGTCTTCTCTAAATATTGTAACTAAGCGAATATTTTTATTGGCATATTTGTTTTTCTTACCAGCTCTTGGCCTGGTATTAGTTAAATGTATTATTTGGTCTGACTTAATTGTCGCATGATTTTCTCGTGAAATTTCTAGTTCTTTGACTACCTTTTTAGCTGTGTTTGTTTTAGTTCTCGTTACAAAAACAGCTTCTTCTTCGTTGATTTCATGCCACCAATCATAGTCTACATAGCCTTTATCTATAACGTATGTGAAACCTTTTTGTATTTGGATATGATTTTTTGCATCTGTGATGTCATTAATATTCGGTGGTGTGATATTGACATAGGTTGGGCTGTTTGTATCACTTCTTAATTCCAAATGTATTTTCAATCCAGTAGTTCGATTGGTTTTGTTTTCTCATTGTACAATTTGCCCATAAAGCATAAGGTTCATTAAATTCATTGTTTTGAATTTTTTGACGTACTTGTCTGCTTGCTCTATCTTTATAATTTTTTAAATGTATTTATTGGAAAACAATTCATTAGTTGTGGAAATCGTGTAATGTTTTTTAAGTCTAGTAACAGGGTTTATAGCCCTTAAAACATTACATTGCAATAATTTAACTAACTCCTTCATTTTTTGCCGGGCACTAGTGTGCGAAGACAGGAATCTCGCAAACAAAACTTTCCAGTTATTTTTCTAATTCGCTAAATAAATCATTGGTCATTTTCTTAGCCATTTCTAAATCATATTTATTATTCTTATAAGTAGAAACATGAATCAAGTTGCCGTTTTTCAGTGCTGAAATCTGATCGGCTCCACCTGTACGATTATAAGCCTCATCACCAACTCCAGAAATCTTCTCTATTCTTCCCTTTTCTTTAAAGTAAGAAATAGAAGATTCTAAATAACTTTCATCCGCTTCACCAATTACACCCAGCGTTAAAGAAACATCGTATTCTGAATTTTCAAATTTAAAACGAGCTGAACAAAGTGGATAGGTACGCCCTCCTTCTTTTAACATAGTAATCTCTGCACTAGCATATTTTGATTGAATAAAATCTTTACTCAATACGGAACAGGCTAAAAGTTTTTCTGCCTTTTGGGCTGGTTTATTGTTTGAAGTAGGCTTGTTTGATGAATCACTTGCACTTGTAGAGTTTTCATTTCCACAAGAGACTAACATCAAAATTGATGATAAAATGACAATTGTTCTTTTCATAGTTTTTCCTAAATATTGTTTAACTAACATTAGAGGTATATGCATAACTATGGGCGAATGGGATGGAGATACACATTGAGCTAGTTTTTTCTCTAAAAATTGAATCTATAGTCATTCTATAGTTTGGTTTTTAGAGGGAAAAATAGCCAATGTGGGCTACATTCCCACCGTTTTTAGTTATGCATATACCTCTATTATACGTTTAATTATCGTCTTTGGTGACAAATTATTATACTTGGATTCAGAGAGTAAATATTTTCACTTTACAATGAGACCTTTATTGTTGATAATAATAACATTAATAAATACACGAGTAATTGCAATGAAAACCACAAACTGGGCACAACTTCCTGATGACTTTAAATTTGACTATGATTTAGAACAACTCACCCAAGTTTGGGAGCAATTACATATTGGCGATCAAGAAGTTTACCCGCTAGATTATGAAGGCGATACAGAGGCTCTAAGCTTACAAGCCAATGCTTGGTTGCAATTTCATAATGGTGATTTTGCACAAGCAGCACAAATGGCTTTAGAAATGGGTGAAGATGGCGTCATTATACTCGCTCGCTCCATTGCTGCTTATTGTGATTATTTGTGTGAAGATGAAGACGAAGTGCTAGCCTTATTAAAGGAATGTATGGACAAATGTGAAAGTGCAGCACTCGCCCTACCCGATTTTGCTAACTATCATTTTGTTTGCGCTCTCATTATGGGACGTTATTCTCAACGTATTTCTATCACTAAAGCTCTTTCTCAGGGCTTGGGTGGGAAAATTAAATCTTATTTAGAGAAAACACTTGAACTCGAACCCAACCATGCCGAAGCTCATACCGCTATGGGTTTGTACCATGCAGAAATAATTGATAAAGTTGGTGTTATGCTTGGTGGTTTAACTTATGGCGCTAAAAAGCCCATTGCCATGAAGCATTTTGAAACCTCGCTTGAGCTTAACCCTGATACTGCCATTACTTCTATCGAGTTTGCTAATGGTTTGTTATTATTAGGCGCGAATACAAGTAAAGCCAGTAAACACTACCAACATGCAGCACAATGCAATGCCCTGGATGCACTACAAAACTGCGATGTCAGCTTTGCTCAAGAACAAATTGACTGACATTGATTGAACAAAGCAATCAATTAGGTTAAATCATTGCTAATTATGCAAAATAAAATAAAATGATTAGCTTTTTTAAATAGAGTATTTCTAGAGCACTCTCATGCTAATAAGTCCTATTAACAAATCAACAGCTAACTTGAAACCGTGGCAATTACATTTAATTGCTAGTCTTTTTTTATTGCTGATCTATAACTTTCCTTTTTGGAGTGAAATCAAATCCATTCTAAACCCCCAAGGCATTAGTGACTGGTTGTTTATGGGTTCTATCCTTGTGCTATTACTCACTTTAATTAATCTACTGTTCCATCTATTATGTTACCGATTAACTTATAAAATTATTTATATCTTTGTTTTTATCGGTTCATCCATGTCATTGTATTTTATTCAACAGTACAACATCATAATTGATCGGGATATGGTTCAAAATGTGATAGAAACAAATCCCAGTGAAGCATTTGATTTTGTTAATTCTACACTGTTTATTTATCTATTTTTCTTAGGTATTTTACCACTGGTTATTCTATTTAAATTACGGGTAAAATTTAGCTCATTTAAACTAGAATTAATGACTCGATTGAAAGTCCTTGCCAGTAGCCTTGTTATTATAGTGATTGTTTTGTATGTGAGTTACCCCACTTATGCATCACTTGCTCGCGGAAACCGTCATATCTCACATATCATCGTGCCCAGTAATTTTATTTTTGCTAGTATTTCTTACACTCAACAAAAGTTTAAAAGTGCAGGTATGCCTCTTGCAAAAATAAGCCAAGATGTAAAACTCGGTCAATTATGGCAAAAGAAAAAAGAAAAGACAGTTGTCATTTTAGTCTTGGGAGAAACTGCCAGAGCGGATCATTTTTCGCTGAATGGTTATGACAAAATAACCAACCCAAAGTTAGCACAACAAAACATCATTAACTTTGAACAAACAACATCCTGTGGAACCAGTACTGCGATTTCACTGCCTTGTATGTTTTCACATTTAGATAGGGATAATTTTTCAAAAAACACAGCTAACAATAGTGAAAACATTCTTGATTTTATTGCCAACAGTGGTTTTTCTGTGCAATGGCGCGACAACAACACGGGTTGCAAAGGCATTTGTGAACGTGTTGATTTTATTGATTTAACCAAAGAAAAAAATAACCCCTTATGTGAAACAGGTGAATGTTTTGATAAAATTTTGTTAAAAGACCTTACACAACAAATCATTGACAACCCAAACAATCAAGTTATTGTGATGCATCAAAAAGGCTCGCATGGTCCCAGTTATTATTTACGTTACCCTAAAGAATTTGAGCAATTCACACCCGTATGTGCTTCTAATAAATTACAAAATTGTGACCCTAAAGATATAAATAATGCTTATGACAACACCATTTTGTATACAGATCATGTAGTAAATCAAGTCATTGAAGAGCTAAAACAACTACCAAGTGATTACAATACGGCGTTAATGTATATTTCTGATCATGGTGAATCATTGGGAGAAAATAACATTTACTTGCACGGCACTCCTTATTTTATGGCACCTGATACTCAAACTCATGTACCATTTCTTATGTGGTTCTCTAATAGGTTCTCTGAAAACTTTAAAATCAATACGGACTGTTTATCACAAAAAACGGAAGAGCCATTCTCACATGACAACCTATTTCATTCAATGCTAGGCTTATTAGATTTAGAAACATCCTATTATCAACCTGAAAAAGATATATTTGCAACTTGTCGCCGTTAACAATTATGAATAAACTATTACCTCCTTTTCCATTGTTAGTGATTTTAGTTTTATCATTAATTAGCTTGCTTGTTATACATACCTTTAATTTAGACTTTTACTTTGCCGATTTGCTTTATAACACTCACTCAGAATGGATTTACAAAGAAGCATGGATTACGACACAGTTATTACATCGTTATGCTAAATATTTATTAATATTGTGCTATCTAGTTTTTGTGTTTTGGACTTTTATTAGCTACTCTAAAAATAAGTTTGATTTATATCCCAGCCTTGTATTAATGGGTGCTTTATTATTAGGAACTTTGGCAGTTTCCAGTTTAAAGCAATTGTTTGATGTCGACTGCCCATGGGATTTAATTCAATATGGTGGCACTAAGCCATTCATGAGCATATGGGCCTATAAGTCAGATTTTTTGCCGTCTTCTGGCTGCTTCCCTGCGGCTCATGCTAGTGCCGGTTTCACCTTGATTTCTACCTATTATTTCTTTAGATTATTTAAACCAAAATACAAGAACATTGCCTTAGGTGTAACTTTATTTATTGGGTTTGGGCTTGGTCTGGTTCAACAGTTTCGTGGAGCCCATTTTTTTTCACATGATATTGCCTCTTTAATTGTGTGTATACTTGTTAATCATCTCATTTTCTCAATTGCTTTTAGAGATAAAAAATACCACAATTAAGTTGGAGTTACATTTTTTATTTAACAGCCAATTCACCCAGAAACTGACGATAATACTGAAGTTCCTCAATAGATTCTCTTACATCATCCATTGCTAAGTGATTGCCTTTTTTTTCATAACCATCAAGAATAGATGGATTCCAACGACTAAACAACTCTTTTATTGAGCTGACATCAATTTGACGATAGTGAAAATAATTTTCTAAATCTGGCATCCACTTAGCCAAAAAGCGTCTATCTTGGCATATTGTATTACCGCACATAGGGGATGAATGAATGGGAACATGCTCGGACAAAAACTCAATTGAAAGTTGCTGTGCATCTTGTATCGTAATATCAGACTCTTCTACTCGTGCCCATAGACCAGAATCGGTGTGGTGTTCAGTATTCCACTCATCCATCTTTTCCAATATTGATGTGGGTTGATGAATTGCCATCGCCTCACCTTCTGCTATAGTGTTTAAGTTTTTATCTGTAACGATTAAAGCGATTTCGATTATGCGGTCTTTTAACGGGTTTAAACCTGTCATTTCTAAATCTATCCAGATTAAATTCGACTTTTTGTCAATCATTTAGTTTTCCTTTAAAAATTTTGCCCTATTTTACCTAAAGTCACTCGAAATATGTAAAATACTTTTATGAAAAAATATCGCGTCATATCCACTCAAAAACAAACAGCGTTGGTTCTTAACACCCAAAGTAATGAGGAACAAGCCAGCTTCTTTGCACGCAAAGAGAAACCAATTTGTGGAGATTATGTGGAGATCCAACACAACAAAAATGAACAGCTAATAAGCAACATCTTGCCACGAAAAAACATATTTGCCCGTGCTAATCATAAAGGCAAAAAACAAAATATTGCGGCTAATGTTGATAACCAAATTATCGTTGTCGCTGTCGAACCAGAGCCAACTCGTGACTTAATAAATCGTTACATCATTGGTGCTCACCATTGTGGAACGCAACCCATTATTGTGTTTAATAAAAACGACATTGATGGCACTTTTTTTGACAAAACTATTAAACTGTACAAGAAACTTGGCATTAAAACCATCTCCACTAACACCAAAACACAAACCAACTTTGATGAGCTTTTAGAGCTAATGGTCGATAAAACCTCTATTTTTGTTGGTATGAGTGGTGTTGGCAAGTCTTCTATCAGTGAGTTGGTGTTGGATAAATATATTAAAACAGGTGAAATTTCCAAAAAAACAGGTAAAGGATCACACGTTACATCAGTCACACAACTTTATAAAATACCAAACTCAACTGGATTTTTGATTGACTCTCCCGGTGTTTGGGAATACGGCTTATGGAAAATGGATGCTGTTGATATTGCTGCTGGGTTTAAAGAGTTTCATGATTTTATTGGGCTGTGTAAGTTTAGTAACTGCACACATACACACGAGCCAAAATGTGGTGTTAAACAAGCAGTAGAAGATAAGAAAATTACAAATTTACGCTACAATTCTTACTTAAGGATAATGGATTCAATGAAATATTGGGATTAGATTTACCAACAAATAACTATGACAAACAAACAATTAAATATCACTGATTCACGTCGTTTAACTGGTCCAAACTTATTTTGGAATAAGGCAGGAGCAATTTTGGATGTTGAAATTTTAGGGCTAGATAAAGATAGGGTCATTACTTTATGGACTAAACATTGCCGAACTTTACTGGATGCTTTAAATTGGAAAAAAGAACAAATCACCCATCGCATTTATGAGGGCGGTGCTAGTTTGGTTATATCAGCACCGATTGATTGTTTGTATGCTGCTACGGAAATAACAGAAGCTGCTTGGGCAGTAACAGATAATGAGCTGAATGACAAGTTAGTTGAAGTAGAACCTATTATTGCTCGTTTGAATAAAGAAATTACAGAAGAGCTAAACCCTAAACTCATTGCGTTACAAAAAGCCGCTGCACACAAAAAAGTTAAGTTTTTATCTGATGATGACGATATTTCACTAGGTTATGGAGAAACTTGTCAAGTTTATGCTGTTAATAATTTACCCAATATTGAAGATATTGATTGGAGCTCTATTAAAGACATTCCCGTGGCAATGGTCACAGGCACCAACGGCAAATCCACTACTGTTCGCTTAGCTAGTTCAGTTGTAAAAGCCGCTGGGTTACGTTGCGGCATTACCTCAACAGATTATATTCGTGTCGGTGACAAAATATTGGACGCAGGTGATTATTCAGGTCCGGGTGGTGCCCGCACCCTACTTCGTCACCCTGAAACGCAAACCGCTTTACTCGAAGTGGCACGCGGTGGCATGTTGCGTAGAGGACTTGGTGTCAACCAAGCCACTTGTGTTGTCGTTACCAATGTTGCTGAAGACCATTTGGGAGAATATGGCATTAATACCTTGAGTGACATGGTTAAAGCCAAGTTTACCGTCAGGCAATCAATTAACAAGGAGCAAGATTTAATTTTGAATGCCGATGAT
This sequence comes from Lysobacterales bacterium, assembly GCA_027067055.1. Taxonomy (GTDB): domain Bacteria; phylum Pseudomonadota; class Gammaproteobacteria; order Xanthomonadales; family Marinicellaceae; genus NORP309. The sequence continues at coordinate 47,524 of JAMOMK010000131.1, forward strand.
GTCGGCAGTGTCAATTTTGCACAAACATTAGACAATACCATTGTTTGGTTTTCATGGAATGCTGACAATCCAATCATTCAACAACACATTATACATGGGGGTAAGGTGTGCTTTATAGAAGACGGCTTTATTATTTATCACGATGGTACTCAAAAACAATCAATTGTTGCCGTTAAAGATATTCCAATTACCTTTGGAGGCGCAGCTAAACACAATGTTCATAATGCCTTAGTTGTTACTGCTATGTGTCGCGCATTAGGCTTTAATAATGCAACCATTGCCCAAGGTTTAAAAGACTTTGATAGCACACCAGAGAACAATCCAGGGCGAGGAAATCGTTTTGATTTCAATGGCATAACAGCGATAGTTGATTTTGCTCATAATGAACATGGACTCGCATTAATGGCGCAAACAATTAAAGATATGCCTGCTAAACGCCGTTTAGTTATGATGGGTCAAGCTGGAGATAGAAGCGATGAGTTAATTCAAGGCTTAGTTAAATCAGCTCTAATAGCAGTACCCGATTGTTTGGTTATTTGTGAGATGGTTAGTCATTTGCGTGGACGTAAAAAAGGCGTTATCCCTAAAATTATTCACGATTATGCTATTTCTCAAGGCATGACGGAACAACAAATAATTCACGCTGAAGATACTGTTGAAGGAACAAAAAAAGCCTTAGAATGGGCACAGTCAGGTGATTTATTATTAATACTGGGGCTAACTAACCGTGAAAAAATTATTGAAATATTAACTCAAGTATCACAATCAGGCTGATTCTCGGGCATTGCATCTATAAACGCCTGCTGAGTTAAGCAGTAAGTATTAATTTTTTCAATCAATGGATAATCATCTAATGGAACATTAAATCTATTAGCATTATAGACTTGTGCCACTAAAAAAATATCCGCAATACTGACTTTATTACCAAAACAAAACTTACCTGCTGTTCTGTTTAATTGTAGCTCAATTGCAGTAAAGCCTTCATGTATCCAATGTGCATACCATTTATCTACTTGCTCTTGTTGCCAGTCCACACCTTTTAAATATTTGAGAACACGCAAATTATTTAATGGATGAATATCACAAGCAATACTTAGTGCTATGGCTTTTGCTTGAGCTTTTTTGATTATATTATTTGGGTATACAGAGTTTCTTGGATAAATTTCTTCTAAATAATCAATTATAGATAAAGATTGCGTTAATATTTGACCATCATCAAGCTCTAGTGCCGGCACTAAAGATTGAGGATTTAATGATTTATAATCAATTTGATGGTGTTGCCCACCATCTTTAACTAGATGAATAGCTTTATATTCACAATCTAACTGCTTAATATTTAAAGCAATTCTCACTCTATATGCAGCTGTGCTTCGCCAATAACTATATAATTTCATACTCTTTTTACTAATTCTCAAAACTATCTTTATAAACTAAACCAACATCTACGTAGGTTTTACAATTATAACAAACCAAGGCAAAATCTTGGGCTGGGGCTATTGCACTATAAGGATTTAATGCGTCTGCTGTAATATTTGCAGCTAATACCGATATATTAAACTGGTCTCCATTATGCTGATCGGCTTTAATAAATAGTGCTTCCATATTGTTCATATTATCAGCAGTACCGCCGATTGCTGCGAATCCATCTGTTCCAAATACATTACCAAGATATGAAGCTACACTAGTTGTGATAGATAAATCCAAATCATTAACCCAGGATGGAGTTATACCACCTAAGCCAGCACCAGCTGCATCAGTCCAAACTAGCATAATCCTGACCTCTTTTAGTGGGTCATCTGCTACTAATTCTTGATTCCAAGTCTCGCCTGATACTGTAAATATTGTTTGTTGATCATAAAACCTAACCTCATTGATTGGATTGATAACTTTATCTAAATCAACTCTACCCCAACCTTGTTTTCTATCTGGTGCGTGACCCATTACATTGCCATCTGCATCTTCAAAACCATTTAAATTTTTTGCTACAGCTGTAAATGTCGCTTTAACTAATGCAGGGCTAGGGTCACTAAAAAAAGTATTGCGGTACCATTGCCAAAATAACGAAACTGAACCTGAAATCACTGGAGATGCCATTGAAGTTCCGCAGTTAATACCATAGCCGGTAGCACTATCTGGTGCATCTGTAGAGCACCCAGGTGCGACTATATGAGGAACAATTCGTCCATCGCATGCTGGTCCATGAGCACTATTTGATGAAATGTCAAAAATTTCTGGTATTTGACTACCGCCACTTATTTGTAATTTCGTTGAGCCTACTGAAAATAAATTTTTTGCTTCATCAGGAGAACCAAGAGAGCTAGCACCACAAACACCCATAGAGTCTCCGCCTCCATTCATAATAGACCATACAGCTAAAACTGGTTGATTTCCAGGAGTATCAGGATCTGCATCTCGACTAATAATATCAATTTCCATGGTAGGAATATCATATCCTTGCGGAGTTCCAGTTGGTCCCCATGAGTTGTTGGTGAGCTGAACTCCACTAACTGCTGAATCTTTGAAAATTGATAACATACCGCCTGCTACCATGCCTCCTGGACCTGCTCCTAACAATGGTGAATACAATTGCTCAACGATGCTCACTGCTGGGGCAACACCTTGTCCTCTAAGAAAGCCATTGCCATCAACAACACCTGAGACAGCAGAGCCACCAATAGCTCCTGCCACATGAGTACCATGACTACTGTTTGAACTGTTACAACTAGGACCTGTTCCTAGACATGCAACCATATTATCAATAAGATCGGGATGGCTTTCAAAAACCCCTCCATCTACTACCCCTACTTTAACCCCTGCTCCATCGAGCCCTGTGGGAGTTAACCAACCTTGATACCCTGGGAATATTATATTATTTTCATCGTAATTTCCAACAATTGACTGTTGACTCATCTCACCTCTTTCGCCAGCATCTTGATTTATTTTCTGGATAGTTAATAAACCTGGAATAGTGGCAATTTCAGAATAAATATTTCCTGCAGCTTTAAAGGTTAATGCAACAAAGTTAGTGTCAATATTTCGTACTTTAAATGTTATTGCCCCCTTATTTTTCATGCGAGTTATAATTGACTCAGTATTCTTCCTATATACCAATGCCATACTATCGGTTAATTGTGAAGTTAAATCTCTATTTTCTAATTGCACTCTAAATGCAGTATAAAAATAACCGCTCCAACGAACGTGAGATAAATTTTTGCTTATTGAAATAGATTCAGGATTGCCCCAAACTATATACGCATACGGTGCTAAAGCTTTAAGTGGTTTTATATTTAACTCTTTAAGGCTTTTCAACCATTCAGGTTTCATTGGACCTACAAACTGTATAATATGCAAATCATCATTATTTGCTGACAAATCTCTAAACCACGAAGAGTCATGCGGGATATCATAGGCTGGATCAAATGACCTGTTTCCAGCAATTAAGTTAAAAGGGTTGGAGTAAGTTGTTACTCTCTTGGCTGCAGATAATGAAATAGTATCTGCCTTTGACTTTTGCACCCATAAAAATCCACCATAGTCTATTGCGAGTGTGGATAATTGATTTTTCAATCCAACGCTTGGACTTTCAATTCTAAGCCATGACTCTGATTCAGAATGAGCTAAATTAGTATGAACACTTATTACAAATATTAAGAACAAAGATAATATTTTATGTCCTGATTGAATGCTTTTCATTTATAACTCACTACAATATTTAATTGTTGCATGTTAGCACAATCTTCAGATCAACCCAAATGCTTGTATAGAATCATAATAAGGTTTGAGAATTTTTACATTATCGCCGTATCTTTTATTCCTAGATTTGGGTAAAGGGTAAATTGGCAAAAAAAAACGGCTAATGAAAGCCGTTTTTAATTTAACAAATAATACTATTCATTCAAAGCCATCTTTAAATAAAGCTTGATTAATAACAGTCTGAGTAGAAGCGGCATCGTTATAAGTTGCCATATCTACTGGGTTAGTCATAGTTGCAGTTGCTGTATTGTCAATTGTACCGCCTGCAGTTATATCTGCTAAAACTACTGTATAAGTATAATCTGTACATGTAGCAATAGCACCTGAAGCTAATGCGGTTGGTGTGCAAGTTAAAACACCAGCCATTGAATCATTGACAACTAAAGTATCCAAGGCAACATCCCCAGTATTTTCTACACTTACACTGAAAGTAATCACATCATTTTCATCTGCTTCACCAATATAACCAGTATCTGTTGTAAGTACAGCAACCTTAGTTACGGCAATGCTAGCAGTATTTTGTACATAATTTGGAACAATACAAAACTCATCTATACTTCCAGTATCAACATTGGCATTATCACTGACATGTAAAATCCAATCTCCAGCAAATTCAGAGGCAGAAAATGGCGTTAGTGGCTGCTCTGGCTTCAATACACCGCCAATACCTGGTGAGTTTGATGCACAAGAAGTTTCAACAGGAATCGTACTATTATCATCGAAAATAACATCAATACCATCCTGACCACAACCACTTGGTTGATCCATAAGTGTTGTTGTTGAACCTAAGTGAGTTAATGTAAATATTAAATCACCTGGATAGGTATGCCCAGATTTAACACTAGCCGTAATCGAGTCTAACATACCAGTTATCGCAACATTTAAAGTCACATCAACACCTGTAGGATTATTATCAGGAATGGCTACAGGAACTGAAGTACAAAAAACCTCAACGGTTGTAAATGAAAATACACTAGACTCCATATCTGCGGCATTACAAGCTGATTGTGTTGCAACTTTCCAGTAAAGTTGAGTAGCTCCTGGCAAACCTGATGCAACAAAAGACGTACCTGTTACTATTTCATCAATTAACAATGTTCCAAACCCTGAGTCTGTGGAAACTATCAAACGATAACTTGTTGCATTGGCATCTGCTGCCCAGCTAAAAGTAGGTGTTAAAGAAACATTTGTAGCAGTATCAACAGGTGCAGATAACAGTACCGCTGAAGTCACCCCGCCTGAATACAACACACTTAAGTCAACAGAAGCAGAAACCGCTAAGCCGCCGTCCATACCATCTCCTTGTATAGTCAAAACACTTGTTCCAACTGTTCCACCTGCACCAACATCAAAAGTAAATGCAGAAGATCCAGGAGTTGGGTCTACTGGGTTAGTTGCAAATAAAAAATTATTAGCAAAAGCAGGTAGTGTTGGTGTCGATAAGGTAATAGCACTATTAAATGTACCACTTACTGCAATATTGACGACACTTCCAACTCCAGAATCACCACTGCAAACTTGGATGGATGGATTATCCAGCATTAAAGAAAAAGGGTTTGGGTTTGAGCCTGCAACTGTATCAACACCAGTATTACTTGGGTCTAACCAAGTTTTTAGGTTAGATGCATCACCACTTCCATCATCCCATGCCTCAGAAACTTTACCGTAGCAGTCCATGGTTATGCTAGAACATGATGCCGTTCCGCCTGATAAAAATCCTACTAACAAATGAGTATCAGGATCCCATAAGCCTGAACCTGATGAACCAGGCTCAGTAGTACCATCTTCCCAGTTATCTACTTGCCAATGAGAGTTTACACCACCAGTACCGATACAACTATCTATGGTTGTTAATGCATCAGTATTAAAGCTAATAGCTTTTTCATCAACTCCAGGGTGATGAATACCGACACTGCCACTAGGAGTCACTCCAGATTTATCCCAACCTGCCCAGTAAACACCATAAGTATCAGGTGGGGTACTAGATAACTCAACTAAAGTAAAATCAACATTAGAACGAGTTGCTTTGAAAATTGCACCACTTACCGTATCTATTCTTGAACCACCGCTTAAGTCGCCACAATTTACTGATTCATAATTCCAAATCGTTACCATAGTTGCTGCATTAGCAGTTCGTACACCGCAGTGATCTGCAGTTAAAAAATATGGGGTAAAGCTTCTTGCGGCATCCATTATCATTGTACCTGTACAGGTATCTGTTCCGCCCATCGTATATGCAGCGACCGATCTAATTTCATCCCTCCAAGGGTCCCCAACAGGGCAAACTACATCATTATTACAAGCACCTTGTTTTGGAATTAAGCCATCACCATTATACCTTTGAAATACATCCCTAAATCCCGTTGAAACTTTTGTCAACTTTAGCTCAACACTGTCCTTAGAGACATTGCCAGGCAAAAACAACTCAATTGCAACATCTCCTCCAGGAAGAGGTGCCGACCAAAACTGTTCATAGCTCTCATTGTCTTCAAAAGTATAAGGCCCGTCATAATAAACAGGGTCATCTGCAAAACTGATAAAATAAAGCTCTACACCTTTAGGTAAATGAAACTTAGTAAAACCAAAGTTAATATCAGTTGCATTTTCTGATTGAAAGCGTAAATTCCATATTTTACCACCAGGAGCATTTGTCCACTTCCCATGTGTTTTTAAATTAATTGATGTTAAGTTTGGTGTTGCAAAGGTTATGGGTTTTGATTCAAAAGACTTTGGTTGATATTTTTTCAATGAAGCCTGTACATCCACTGCATTTAGTTGATAAGTTTCCATTTGGTTTTTATTGAGCAAATTAAATTGCTGACTTTTGGGTTCTATACCTACTCTAGCCCCCGCTATATTTGTTATTACTAATAATAGTATTATAATTTTATTCATTTTTACCTCTCTCGTAAATGTTGATATATATTTAAATTTTACCATCGCCCCTAATTACGGTATATTCCTATAGTTATTATGAGTTATTATTAGAAAACCAATTTAAATCGAAAAAAAATCATACTAATACGTATAGTCACTAGTAAAATTTTCGATAATTATATCAGATACAATAAATTATTACTTCATAAACATATTGTTTTTACATCCCCATCCCGCCAGGCATTTTCCCGCCCATGCGTTTCATCATGCGCATCATGCCCTTGCCTGAGAATTTTTTCATCATTTTTTGCATCTGATTAAACTCTTTTAGCATACGTGTAACGTCTTGAATTGTATTGCCAGAACCTATTGCTATTCGGCGTTTTCTTGAACCTTTAATTAATTGTGGAAATTTACGTTCTTTCTTTGTCATTGAGTTAATGATGGCAATTTTCTTGTCAGTTAATTTGTCATTAACTTGATTTTTCACAGCATCGGGTAAATTGCCCATTCCAGGTAACTTGTCCATCATTGCTGACATACCACCCATATTTTGCATTTGTTCGAGCTGTTCTTTAAAGTCTATTAATGAAAAACGCTGGCCTTTTTGTACTTTTTTAGCTAATTTGTCGGCTTTTTTCTTATCAACTTTTCGTTCGATCTCTTCAACTAGAGTTAAGACATCACCCATGCCTAATATGCTTGAAGCAATTCTCTCAGGATGAAATGGCTCTAAAGCTTCCATCTTTTCGCCAACACCCATAAACTTAATGGGCTTACCAACAATGTTTCTTACTGATAATGCGGCACCACCACGAGCATCACCATCTAGTTTAGTTAAAATAACACCAGTCAACTTTAATACTTCGCCAAATGCTTTGGCAGTATTTGCTGCATCTTGACCAGTCATGGCATCAACAACAAACAGAGTCTCTATTGGATTTAGGCTTGTTTGCATGCCTTTAATTTCTGCCATCATGGCTTCATCAACAGCCAAACGTCCAGCTGTATCCACAATCAACACATCAAAGAAACCTTTTTTTGCTGCCGCAATTGCGTTTTGACCAATCGTAATAGGATCCTCAATAACTGAAGAAGGGAAAAAAGTGGCTCCCACTTGATCAGCTACTGTATTTAATTGCTCAATGGCCGCTGGACGATAAACATCTGCACTGACGACCATGACTTTTTTCTTTTCTCTTTCAATCAAGTATTTGGCTAATTTAGCGGTGGAAGTGGTTTTACCTGCACCTTGTAAACCAGCCATTAAGATAACAGCAGGAGGCTGTGCTGATAGATTTAAGCCTTCACTAGTAGAACCTAGTGTAGTGGTTAATTCTTCTTTAACAATCTTAATTAAGACTTGATCGGGTTGCAAACTGGTCAATACATCCTCACCAATCGCGCGTGTTTTGACTTGTTCAATAAATTCTTTAACAACCGGCAATGCCACATCGGCTTCAAGTAGTGCAATGCGAACTTCACGCATGGCATCTTTAATATTGTCTTCGCTTAAAGTCGCTTGTCCTTTAATCTTTTGTATGGATTTTGCTAAATTGTCTTTTAAATTATCAAACATGAGTTATTCTTTTCACTTGGTATTTTTGAAGTGCTTCATTATAATACTTGGTATGACTAAATCACAATCAAATTTAAAACAATATTTATGCTTGGCTTAATCCTCACATCTGCTTTATTCTATATATTATGGACAACTCCATTCAAAAAAGTGGCTATTAGTCATTATTCAGGGGTGGTTGCATGGATTATTCATGGCATGATTTGTTATAACAATCTTTTTGATAAGAGTGGTTGGATGCTTAACATACCAAACTCAATATTATTGGTTTCTTGGCTTGCTGTGCTTGTTGTTTTGATTTTCAAGCTTACAAGCCAATGGATTAAGATACCTATCACATTTTTTGTCTTATCCTCATTTCTACTCATTAAAAATCAACAAACCACGCTAAGCTATAAAGAATTCTCCTGGCAATTAGATCTACACATAAGTTTGTCCATGTTAGCCTATGCTATACTAGTCGTTGCCACATTGTTTGCTATTTCACTTTGGGTTCATATTAAAAAGATAAAGAACTCTCAATTTGATGGCAATAATATAATGTCAATAATGGACGAAGAAAAGAAACTCTTTCAACTCATAATGCTAGGTTGGTTGATATTAACCACATCATTATTATCAGGTGTTATCTTTATTGATAATTTCATGGCACAACACCTTGGGCATAAAGTGGTTTTTTCTCTGTTAGCTTGGTTGACTTTTGGCTTGTTGATTTTAGGCAGGTTAAGCAAGGGATGGCGCGGAGAAAAGTTAATTATACTCACTATTGTTGGTATGTTTGCCCTCGCTACTGGGTATTTAGGCAGCAAAATTGTTATGGAATGGATTTTATAACATGAACGATGTTCCGCTGAGTGCCCTATTCACTATACTTGTCATCTTAGTTTTTTTATCAGCTTTTTTTTCCAGTTCAGAAACAGCCTTGATGACACTCAACCGCCTAAAGCTAAAAAACAAAGCCAAAACCAGCAAATCTGCACGTTTAGCACTAAAACTCCTTGAAGAGCCTGACCGTCTGATTGGCTTAATTTTGATTGGTAATAATTTTATCAACATTACCGCATCGACCATCGCCACAATAACTGCCTTTAAAATTGCAGCCAATCACGGCATGAGTCCAGAGATAACTGCTGCTTATGGCACAGTTTTATTAACTTTGATCATATTAATCTTTGCCGAAGTTACTCCTAAGACATACGCTGCTTTACACCCTGAACGCATTGCCTTTCCAGCCGCCTTTATTCTCACTCCTTTACTAAAAGTTCTTTATCCACTTGTTTGGGGTACAAATCTTATCACCAATGGTATTTTACGTTTATTGGGCGTGCCAAAAGAGGTGGCTGAACAAGCATTATCACGGGAAGAATTACGCACCCTTATGATGGAAAACCATAATATCAGACCCGATACCAAGCACAAGATGATGATTAACGTACTAGATCTTGAGCACATTGATGTCGATGATATTATGGTGCCACGTAATGAAGTGGTGGGCATTGACATCACAGATGATTGGGATGATATTCTAAATCAATTAGTCAATACTTACTTAACACGTTTACCCGTTTGGAAAGAAGACATTAACGATGTCATCGGCATATTACACATCCGAACCATTTTGCCACAACTATCAAAAAACACTATAGATCTCAAAGGTTTACGCAAAGTTCTTCGTAAACCCTATTTTGTTCCAGAAGGCGCTAATTTAACTAAACAACTACAAGAGTTTCAACGCAAAGAAAGACGAATGGGACTAGTTGTTGATGAATACGGTGATATTCAAGGGTTAGTAACCATTGATGATATTCTTGAAGAAATTGTTGGCGACTTCACCTCCGAACCCCAAAATCGTGGCCGTCATATAATCAAAAAAGATGAAGATGAATTCATCATAGATGGACGCATTCAAATTCGTTCACTCAACCGAAGACTGCAATGGGATTTACCCTTAGATGGAGCTAGTACACTCAGTGGTTTAATCACCGAATATTTAGGAGATTTACCCAACAAACAAACCGCCATGAAAATAGACAGTTATCAAATCACAGTTTATAGTGTGAATGAAGACAATGTTGTTGAAAAAGCATTAATAAAGCACATTGAAGATAGGCAAGAGTAATTAAGCTTTACTTTTTTATACGATTTCATCACCTAACAATGACTAAATTATTAGCAATAAGGTAAAATCAACTTTTCTAAAATCACCAAAATCTTATGAGTCATTCAGAAACTGGTTTAAGTTACAAAGATGCTGGCGTCGATATTGATGCTGGAAATGCCTTAATTGAAAAAATCAAACCCTCAATTAAATCAACTAAACGCCCTGGTGTTATGGGTGGTATTGGTGGATTTGGTGGCTTATTTGATTTATCCGTTTTAAATTTAAAGAATCCTGTATTAGTCTCAGGCACAGATGGTGTGGGAACGAAGCTAAAACTTGCCAATATGATGAATGATCATTCAACTATTGGTATTGATTTAGTTGCCATGTGTGTTAATGACATTATTGTATTGGGTGCTGAACCTTTATTTTTCCTTGACTATTACGCCTGCGGAAAACTAAATACTGATGAAGCAGCTGCTGTCATCCAAGGCATTGCCGAGGGTTGTAAACAATCGGGTTGTGCTTTAATCGGAGGAGAAACCGCCGAAATGCCTGGCATGTACAGCAAAGGTGATTATGATTTAGCTGGTTTTGTCGTTGGCGCTGTAGAAAAAGATGCCGCTATTACAGGCGAAAACATCCAAGAAGGCGATGTTATTATTGGTATAGCTTCATCAGGTCCACACTCTAATGGCTACTCGCTCATTCGAAAAGTGTTAGAAGTTAACAATACGGACTTAAATGAAAAATTGGGCGATAAAACAATTGGTGAACAGTTATTACAGCCAACTCAAATTTACGTTAAACCTTTATTGCAACTTATTGATTCTGCTGTAGAAGTTAATGGTATTGCACATATAACAGGCGGTGGTTTAATGGAAAATATATCACGCGTTATTCCCGATGGACTTGCTATTACTATTGATTTATCCAGTTGGGCGTGTGCTGATATTTTTACATGGTTACAAAAAAAAGGTAATTTATCGAATACAGAGATGTTACGCACATTTAACTGCGGCATTGGCATGACGGTTATCATTAATAAAAATGATGTCAAAGATTGTTTAAACTTTATTCAGGAAACAGAATTAGATTGTTGGGAAATTGGTACGGTGAGAAAATCTAAATCAGGTAAGGATGATGTCGAATTCATTTAAACTCTGCGTTTTTATTTCAGGATCAGGCAGTAACTTAGATTCAATCATCAAAAAACAAGCTTTACATAACTACGAAGTTGCTCTTGTAGTGAGTAATAAAGCAGGTGCTAAAGGTTTAGATTTTGCCAAAAATGCTAGCATTCCGGTTTTCACCTTCAATTGGGATAACAATGATAAGGATTTAACATTTGTTCAAAATCAAATAAAACAACACGGTTGTGACTTAATAGTCTTGGCAGGCTTTATGCGCATACTGCCCAAAGGTTTTATCAGTGCATTTGAAAATAAAATCATCAACATCCACCCTTCTCTGCTACCAAAATACAAAGGATTGCATACACATCAACAAGTTATCGACAATAAAGATAAGATTCATGGAGCATCAGTTCATTTCGTCAATGCCGAATTAGATGGAGGCAAAATCATCACCCAAACAAGCATTGCTGTTGAAAACAATGACACCGCAGAGACTCTAGGGGCTCGATTATTATTCAGGGAACATTCACTTTTGCCCCATACAATAGCCTTAATCGGTCAAAATCGTGTACAATGGCAAACTAACACTCTCTACTTTGACCATAATAAATTAATTAACCCGATAATTTTTAATGATTAAAAAAATACTTATATTATTTACGCTTATTACTTTAAATGTTTCAGCACTGGATTTATTTAAAGCCGATTACAAAGTTTTTAAAGATGGCAAAGAAATTGGTACTAGCAGTATTGAGCTAACAAAAGACGACCCTTTTTATAAGATTATAGATAAAACTAATGGCACACATGGAATGGCATCACTGCTTGGCTTTAAACGCTCTGAAGAGACTTTATTTACTGATAGCAACAATGAATTTCATCCTGATTTCTATAAAATGAAACAGAAAGTAGCATTCAATAAACGTCAATCTGATTATCAAGTAGATAATGAAACACAAATGATCTATGGCAAACACAAAGGCGATGACTGGCAAATCAAATCCCCTACACACTTTCTAACACCTAATCTTGTTTCATTAAAACTCTTTCAAGATATATGCTCAGGAAAATCTGACAACCTCAATTACAAAGTATTAAAACGCGGTGAAGTTGTTGATTATAAATTTAAAATCACATCGAAAAAAGACAACATAATCGAAGTTGACAAAATTCACTCTAAACCATCACGCGTGACAAAGACTTGGTTGGATGAATCGCAACATTGTTTACCGGTAAGAACTTATCACAAAGAAGATGATGATGATGCGTTAGAAACAAAGCTAAAAAGCATGGTTTTTCAAACAAAACAATAAAGTTGTTTGAAACCCAAGCTGTAAGTTGTATAACTTGTTACGTGTCTAGTGCATGATAAATAATTTGATTTGAACGCTTTACTATTACCCAAAGTACGATGATAGCACAAGTCCTTGATGCACCTAGAAAACCCAGAAAAAGCTTCATCACCTATTACCCAAATTATAATATTTGGCAAATAATTCAGACTGATTTTTTAGTTGTGAATGTGGCTCTTAAGTAAAAGTAAAAAATTAACCAAACTAAAGCCAATCAAGTAAAAGTTAGTCCAAAACAACGCTAAAATAAGTCATAGTATATTCGAAATTAAAAAGACCAAACTAAACCGATGAAAAATCTTTCGACTCATGAATACAAAGGCTAAAGGAGAAAACAGCAGTAAATTTATATTCCAAACAGCAATCGAATGTTCTGAGAAAAACCATAGAAATAATAAAGCTATGCCAATTAGGCTTTGTCCACTAAGCCATAAATAGATAGTAAACTTGGTTAAGAAAGGAATAAACAAGCCTATTAATATGAGACTGACAAGTGAGATTACGGCATAATGGGTTTTTACAAAGCTATACTCTACAAGTTGTTTATCAGCTTTATTGTGTTGTACCTGTTTTCCATTCCAGTTTGTTTGTGTATAAATTTGTTGCTTTGCAAAATTCCACGGTAGGAGCTTTTCATAGTCTTCAACAGTTTCCACTAGAGGCAGTTTTTTGAAGATATAACTCAAGTATTCCTGTGGATTAATGTCATGAGCTTTGGCTGTTTCAATAATCGAATACAGATTTGCACTGGCGTGTGTACCCTTTGGAGTATTGGCGAACAACCAGTTTTTGCGACCGATGACAAAGGGGCGTATGGCATTTTCAGCGGCATTATTATCAATGGGATAGTTGCCATCATCGATATATTTAATTAACTTGTGCCATTGGTTGTTCAAATACTTAAGAGCTTTACCCATAAGCGCCGCTTGGTACGGTTTTATGCAGTATTTCATCTAAAAACCGCCTTATTTCATCAAGTATCGGCTTGCTGGATTTTTGTCGATGTTGATAAACTTCATCAGGTTTGAATGTTTTAATTTGTTTTTCTACGGCATAAAGTTGACCAATTAGATCAATCATTTTTTGTGCATTTGGGTTTTTGCCAAAATCTAAGACTTTAATAAAGTACCGTCGGGCGTGAACCCAACAAGCCAGATGAATAAAATTGAATTTAATCGCAATTGCATCATAGACAGGATAACCATCACTCATCACGGCTCCATCGTAATTAGCCAGTAGTTTTTCAACCTCACAGTTCCCACGTGTCGGATAATAATCAAATAAGACATTGTTATCAGCTAGCTGTACCCACATATAGCTTTTGCTTGAGGCTTTTCTACCAGTTTCTTTCAAAACCTGAATGCTCGTTTATGAAATACATCCCTGTATTTCCCTGCTACGCAGCCAGCTAAAGCTGTTCAAATTCTTTCCCGAAGAATTTAGTCATCAATATGAATGCAGGGTTGATCATAAAGCTGGTCACGAATTAAATTAACCAACGGTTGTATAGCCTTGGCACAGGCTATCATCCAATTAGCCATTATTTGGCGAGATATGTTTACCTCAATGCGTTTGAACATCGAACTCAATCGATATAAAGGCAGCTGGTTACTATCAGTTTTTTCAGACTTGGAGCCAAAACGATTTTTCTTGAAATCTATTAATGTTGATTCAAGTGTTTTTATGTATAGGTTCTTTTGCTCAAGTTGAAAGTCTTTTTGTTCGAGTTGAGAGTCTTTTTGCTCAAGTTTTTTCTTAAGTAGATTGTTTTTTTTGTAGTTTTTGAACACTTTACATAGATTATATTATACCAAATTATTCACATAATGACCTCAAATTTATGGGTTAAATACTATCATATTTTAATGGTTTGTGTGGGTTTAATTTAGACACATTAATACCCTTTAACAGCCAATTAAATTGTTCTTTATTCCAGTTTAAGATTTTATCTGCATGCTTGATTGGCCATTTGAATTTATCTTTTTCAAGACGTATTTACCACATACAAAAAACAGTATTGCGCCAATAGACGACTTTTAATTTGTCTTTTCGTTTACAACAAAAAACAAACAGACTTCCATCCATTGCATTAAGTTCCATTTGATTTATAACTATTTGTGTTAAGCCATTTATTTGCTTTCTAAAATCAACATAGTCGCGGTAAAGATATATCTTTTGATTGCTTATTGACAACATGGTTTACCTCATTATTAAAACTGGGGATTGTGCAGCTTTTTGTTCAAAACTTATAGGGTGTGGTTTGGTTAACGCTTACGTTTTGATTATCAATCAACTTTTGTATAAACCGTCTAAACCCCTTTGGCTTCTTCGCCTTCTGGGGTGACATGTTTCTTCGCCATGTCGAGGTTTACCTTGAATAGAACCAACATAGCTGTGACGAATAAATTTTCCACCCAGTATGGCATTAAATTCACAGTAACCGTAGATTCATCGGCTAATTTACCCGGTTCAAATCAGGTTTTGACATCACCTTGCCATTTTCCGATTAATTTTTTAAAAAGTGTTTTATCTGTCATAGTTGTTTTCTCCATTTTTGCATCGTTTTTAGTATAAAAATAGTGAGTTGATTATCGTAGGTTTGGTTTCACCAAACAAGCACTGTATCAGATGCTTTGATAAAATCTCATCCTGCCTTATTTACAATTTCAACTAAAATTTTATTCCAGTCAAGTTTTTCAGCTTTACTAACTCTAGGGAAATAACCATCTAACTCTTGGTAGTGATTTTCAACAAAAGCAATTAAGCTAGGAGAAGTTTCATAAAATTCTGATTCAACTAAATTTGATTTGATATAAATGAGTTCTTTAACTTCTTTTATAATAATGTCATCAAGTTTCAAATGGTTTAATAAGTAATCAAATTCAATAGATGGCATAGTGTTGTTTTGCTTAATCCATAAAGCACTAAGTAAAGCACGCAATAAATAAAAAAACCATTTGAGTTTAATCTGTTCCTTATTTCTTAGATCATTCAAAGCATTTTTAGCTAAGGATCTATAGTGATGATAACTTGCACACGGATTAAAAGCTTCAGTCAATTTTTCCCGTAAGTAAGGTGCAATTTCACTGTTTCTTCTGTATTCAATAGGTGTATGAATCCATTCATGAACGACTGAGTTACCTTTTGAAGCTAATCTGAGAACCTTTGAAACATCCCATCCAACCATATCTAATTCATCACTGATAGGAATTTCAATTTGGTCTTTTTTAGGAAAAACCTGAATATACCAGTCTTTTTTATGCACATAGATAAACCTAACATCATAGTCACTATCTGGTGATGCAAATCCCCAACTACGAGAACCGCTCTCAATGGCATGAATAATTGAAATCTCGTACTTTTTTTCAATTTCATCAAGATGCTTTTGGATTTTATCTTCTACATTCATAAATTTTCAATGATACCTTTAATTTTTGCCAATGCATTAGTGGCATTATTTGGTTTTACAATAACAGAATCAATAGAGCCGTAATGCTGCTCTAAGCAATTCAACAATAGTTCGCGAACATTATCTTTATTTGCCTTTTGCGGCAGTTGACTGTGCAAATAAACGGATTCCAATTCATTCGCTTTCTTTGTAAAATAGTTTTCCAGCTGCTCAAGTGACCATTCTCCGCGTCGAATAGCTTTGAGTTGCTCAGCATTTCGTGTTAAATCCAAATCTTGTTCTATCAACAATTGTTCAACTTCATTGAGCAACCTAACAACATGGTAAGCAAATTTCACATCATAACCAAACTCAGCGATAATGTCTTTGCGTTTACCTTCAGGGTTTTTCGTTCTAATTTTATGAATTTGACCGTAAGCATAACCTTTAAATTTTTGCCAACAGCCTTTGTGTAGAAATACTTTGCGGTTTTCACGCACCAACTCCCCAATAGAAGTGCAATGTAAAATACAATTTCTCGGCACAAAAAGCGAATCAATGATATTCGGATTATTTTCAAGCAACATTTTGAAATATTTCACAATAGAATAAATCGTTACATCGTAAGTCCGCCCTGCTCCATTCATGGCTGATTTATCCAAAATGTGGTGGCGTTGGTATTGATTAAACTTTATTTCATACTCATCAAAACCCAATATTTCCCCACGTAAATGTGGAAAAATAATCTCTTTGGGTGGAATTGAAAAACCATAAACATCCATATCCGAAGAATCATTGCTGACGCCATAAGCAATCGAACCCATAATAACCTCATAATGGATATTATTGTTTAAATGCTTAGGCGCATCATTTATCAGGTTCTTGCTAACTAATTTTTCAAAATGGCTTGTCATTTTATTTGTTTTATTTTGTAAAGTGGTCTTTTTATCATTTAGTGTTTTATCGGTTTAGATACATGCCCAGTATCAAATATGGTGGGCAAGCCCACCTTACACAATTATCGTAGGTTTGGTTTCACCAAATAAGCAATGTATCAGATTTATCAATAAGAAATTAATTCTAAATGGGTGCAGCCTTGTCACAATGTAACATCATTTTAAATTAACCCCGTATCTATTTATCTTATCCCAAAACTGCTCCCACCGATCGCCTGACTGAACCAGAGCCCTTAATGTTAAAACAATGTGAG
>JAMOMK010000132.1 GCA_027067055.1 Lysobacterales bacterium
ATTTTGACTTGCAGCTATGAGCGTGTTTTAAATGTTTTTAGCGCACAATTTTTCAATACCTTGCAATAACCGCATGCTAGGTCGTGAAAAATAGTCGGGGTCAATAAGAATGACATTATTGTTTTTGACGGCATCAAGGCTTTTCCATTTTTGCCATTGTTGATCTTCTTGTTTGGCTATATTGATAATAGTTTGAGGGTTTATTAGAATAACTGACTCTAAAGTTACGGTGGCTGATTGTTGGGATAGGTCTTTAAATATATTTGTATAGCCACATAATGAGGCGGCTTGGCTCATCCAGTGTTTGCCTGATATAGTGTAGAGTGGCTGGTGGTAGGTTTCGATAAAGGCCGTCTGTTGTTTGTGCTTTTGTTTTTTGATTTCTGTTAGTTTTTGTGTAAAGGCAGCGGTGGCTTTTTGTGCCTGCTTTTGTGTTTGGGTTAGCTCTGCAATCTGTGTGATGGTTTTGGCAATGTCTTCGAGTGTGTTGATTTCTGTTTCAATAATTGTGAGGTTTAGGCTTTTTAGCTTTTCAAGCATGGCAAGCGGTGTGCCACCTTTCCATGTGAGGATGTAATCGGGTTTAAGAGACACGATTGTTTCAAAATCGAGTTTAAAAGCATCGCCAACTTTTTGAATGACTGTTATTTCTATTGGAAAGTCGCTATAGGAGACGACACCGACTAGGTTTTTTATGGCACCAGCAGAAACCACTAATTCTGCCAAATGAGGTGAGAGTGTGATGAGCTTTATTTTATCATTTGCTACTTCATTAGCTGTTCGTGAATCACAGCTGGTAAGTGTAACAATAAAAGGTAATAAAAAAAGCCAGTGCAAGACTGGCTTTTTAGAAAATAGTGACAGCATTATCTGTAGTCTTCAATCAACTCTTCAAAGGCATCATCAATTTCGCCAGGGGATGACATTAATTTAGTAAATCCGTGCTTACCCGTCATGGGTAAATCAGGGAAGTGTAATGCCATACGGTATTTCATGTGTAAGGCTTCGACTTCATTATCGTTAACTAATAGTTCATAAGCAAAATAAGCTTTTTTACCTGGACGTTCAAAGTCAACGACACTCATTTGGAACTGTTCATCCAAATCTTCTTCGTCATCATCTTTATCTGTTTGTTTCATTTGAACACCAAACACTGTCATTTTTGTACCTGGAATATCCAGTTTATAGACCATTGTTAATGCATCACCTTCAATGTTGAGGCGTTTTTCTACTTCACTAACTGCTTGTTCGTGAGAATCATATTCATCGTACTCATAAGGGTCATCAAAATAAGGCATAGCGAACATATAATGGAATTTTTTTAATTTCTTTGCAGTTAAACCTTTTTCAGAACCAAAGGTTTTGACGTAACCTAATGCTTCTCTTAATGCATTATCAACACTTTCCATTGAGTCTTTTATCCAATAAGCTTTTTCTAAATAAATTGGGTTAGCATAGCTGACTTCTACTTCATCATCATATTGGCTGATGGCAATGCGTAATGGTGCGATATAACCACCTCGTTTAGAGCTTGCTGCGGCTTTTAATGCATTGTCATTTGTAACGATCACAATGGTATTATTTCCAAAAGGAGAATATTCTCCGACAAGAGTGAATCCCGCATCAGTTAGTTTTTGTTTGGTGTCAGTAACTGTTTGTCGGTAATCGGCTTTTTCAACAGATGCCAACACAAAAGGTTGTAGAGCTTGCGCTGAAAATACTAGGTTAGTGAATAAAGCTAATACAAATAATGTATATTTCTTCATGTGTTCGTGTCCTCTTTTGTTCGTAAAATTATCATTCTATAGGTAAATCTATTATTTTGTCCATCATTATATTTAGTTTTGCTAATATAGCGTTTATTGAATTGAATTCTATGGCAATGATGAAAATTTATTTTTAAGCATGTATAATTCTTAAAATTTTTAAATTGAGGGCAAGATGAAAAAATTAGTAAGTACTTTAATGTTACTGATGTTTGCAACGCAAATATTGGCAGCAGGTGATGTTGAGAAAGGCAAATTAACATCTTATACCTGTACAGGTTGTCATGGTATTAAGTTTTATAAAAATGCTTATCCGTCATACCATGTACCACGTTTAGGTGGGCAGAATGAAGCGTATATCATTAGCGCACTTAAGGCATACCGCTCTGGTGATCGTTCGCATCCAACCATGAAGGCACAAGCGGCTAGTTTATCTGATGAAGATATAAACAATATTGCTGCTTATTTCACATCAGTAAAATAAGAGGGTAAAATGAATAAAATATTATTAATTATAGGTCTTTTAGTGACTGGCTTAAGTTTTGCTGGTGGTAATCCAGTAGAAGGTAAGAAAAAAGTAGAACAAGTTTGTCAATCATGTCATGGGTTAGATGGTTTAGGTATTAATGATACTTATCCAAAGTTAGCAGGGCAATTTGCTGATTATCTTGTCAAAGCTTTGTTGGATTATAAAACAGGCGAAAGAAAAAACCCAATCATGTCGGGTTTTGCTTCTTCTTTATCTGAACAGGATATTGAAAACGTTGCAACTTATTATTCACGCCTAACAGTTGATAAATTGCATGATTTAACTATCAAGTAGATGTTAGCTCTTAAAAGATAGGTTAAAGGGAGCTACGGCTCCCTTTTTTTATTCGAGGTAAAAATGAATTACACTAAATTAAATTTAACTCAGTGGTCACGAAAGAATCAGTTTGAGTTTTTCAAAAAATACGATAATCCTTTTTTCAATATTTGTTCGTTCCTTGATGTCACGGAGCTTTATAAGCTTTGCAAACAAAGGGAGGTATCATTTTCTACGGCATTATTATTTGCCTCAATTGATAGTGCTAATAAAATAAAAGAGTTTCGCTACCGTTTAAAAGGTGATGGTGTGGTGGTATATGATTCAATCTATGCTGGCAGTACCATTTTGAATGATGATGAAACATTTAATTTTTGTTATTTTGAATACAATAGTGATTTTGCTGCTTTTAATAAAAATGCGCTAGTGCAAATTGAAAACAGTCAAAACAATAGTGTTGAATTTGATGGCAGAAACCAAGAGTTGAATATAATTCATTTTTCTACAATCCCTTGGATATCTTTCACCAGTTTTTCTAACCCGAGAAATTATAAAACAAATGACTCGATTCCGAAAATCGTGTTTGGTAAGTATTACGAAAAAGAGGGTAGAAAATACATGCCTATTTCTGTAGAAGTTCATCATGCTTTAATGGATGGTCTGCATTTAGGTCAATACTTAGAAAAGCTACAAAATCTCCTGAATTATCCCAATTTTATCCGTTAATATTTTGTTAAATCTTGTGTTGTTGTATATAATCCATCGCTAATATATAGACTCAATGAGGAAAAAAATGAAACTTAACAAAAAGCAGTTGCTTAAAGTAAGCATCAGTATGGCATTAGCAGGTTGTTTATCAATCTCTTCAGCTTATGCTCAAGATGAAGAAAAACGCGATGACTCAATCTTAGAAGAGGTCATTGTAACGGCTCAAAAAACAGAACAAAATCTACAGGAAGTTCCAATGTCTGTTACCGCTGTCGATGGCGATATAATGGATGAGATTCGTTCAGGTGGTTCTGATATTCGCTTTATATCTGGTCGAGTTCCAAGTTTGATTGTTGAATCTGATTATGGTCGAGTATTTCCTCGCTTTTATATCCGTGGTTTAGGTAATACTGATTTTGACTTAAACGCCTCCCAATCAGTTTCATTAATCTATGATGATATTGTTATGGAAAATCCGATATTAAAAGGGTTTCCTGTATTTGACATGGATCGTGTAGAAGTTTTGCGTGGGCCACAAGGAACTTTATTTGGGCGTAATACGCCAGCAGGTATTGTTAAGTTTGATTCAGTTAAGCCTTCTGCTGAAAATGATGGTTACATCAAGCTTGGTTTTGGACGATTTAATCAAACATCTATAGAAGGTGCAATCGGTGGAGAAATCTCTCCAAATTGGTCTGCTCGTTTTTCTTTCTTACATGATGAACGTGGGGATTGGGTAGACAATAAGCCTGGTTTAGTTGACCCTGATTTAAATTTGGTTAACGGACAAGCAAATGGAGATGGAAATTTAGAAGGCTATGCTGAAGATGCTTTCCGTTTTCAATTAGCTTATGATGGTGAAGATTTTAGCGCTTTATTCAATATTCATGGTCGTGATATGGATGGAACAGCACGCGTGTTTAGAGCTAATATCATTAAGCCTGGTACAAATAATTTCACACCTGAGTATGATCGTTTTACCGTTTCTCATGATGGTGGTAATGAACAAATCGTTCAATCAAAAGGCTTTATGGGTAAGTTAGAGTGGGATTTAGACAATGATATGGCATTGACATCTATTACTGGATATGAGACTGTTGAAGCTTATTCTCGTGGTGATGTTGATGGTGGCTATGGTGCTGATTTCTTACCATGGTCTGGCCCCACTATTGGTCTTCCACCAATTGATGATGTTCCCCAAGATCCAAATTATTCAGGTATTCCTTTTCCTGCACAAACAGCAGATGGAATTCCTAATCACTCACAGTTTTCTCAAGAGTTCAGAATCTCAAAAGCTAATGATAATAATTTCTGGCAAGCTGGAGTTTTCTATTTTGATGAGCATTTAGAAGTTGACTCTTTTAACTACAGTGATTTATCCATAGAACAACAAATACCCCCAGTTTTTGATCCAAATGCAACAAACCGTGCTCACACAGGTTATGCAAATCAAGTACAAGACACAACAGCTTATGCTGTGTTTGGACAAGCAGACTTTTACTTATCAGATGAAACAACATTAACCGTTGGCGGTCGTTGGTCCGATGAATCAAAAGACTATACTGCTGCAGTTCCTATGAACCCATTTGGCGATCCAGTTGCTCCTGCTTCTGTTAGTACATCAGCTGGTAACTTTTCGGGTAATATAAGTATTTCTCATGTCCTTGATGACGATACAAATATTTATGCACGTCTTGCTAGAGGCTTTAGAGCGCCGAGTATTCAGGGTCGTGTATTATTTGGTGGAGCAATTACAGTAGCAAACTCCGAAACCATACACTCTATTGAAGCCGGTTTCAAAAAAGAGTTGTTTGAAAACAGAGCACGACTAAATGCTTCAGTATTTTATTACCAAATGCGTGACCAGCAATTAACAGCAGGTTCTGGTTCTGCCAATGTCAATCAACTAGTTAATGCAGATAAAACAGTTGGCTACGGCTTTGAAACTGATTTAACCGCAAAACTAGCTGAAAACACACTATTAACTTTTGGTTTAAGCTATAATAACACGGAGATTCAAGATGCAAACCTAACTGTTTCTCCATGTGGAGCAGGCTGTACTGTATTAGATCCAAGAGAAGAGCCTGACAATGAAGATAACTTAAACGTTCTTATTGACGGTAATTCTTTACCAAGAGCTCCTCGTTGGATGTCAAACTTAATACTTAAGCACATTATTCCCCTTGATGGTGGTGATTTAGTTCTTTCAACTGATTGGGCTTACAGAAGTGAGATTAACTTCTTCTTGTATGAGTCTAGAGAGTTTAGAGGCGATGCCTTACTAGAAGGTGGGTTAAGAATTGCTTATGAAACAGAAAAATGGGCAGCAGGTTTCTATGGTAGAAATATCACGAATCAAGATAAGCTAATTGCAGCTATTGATTTTAATAACTTAGAAGGGATTGTTAACGATCCACGTATTTGGGGTGTAGACTTCCAGTATAACTTCTTCTGACTTTTTGGAGATTTAGTTCACTGCATAAATCCTTTATTTCTGCGTTAAAAATGCTCATTGATACTTATCAACTCACATTTTAAGCCTTGAGATAAAGGATTTCTACAGCAATCTAAATACCAAAAAGGAAACGCACAGGTATTTAGAGTGAATAAAAGAGAGTAGATAAATTTACATTGGTCAATTTATCTAAGGGAGTAAAAAGGGCACTTGGTGCCCTTTTTTTTATGGGTGCTTAATTTCTGAGATTGTTCCTTTGGATGCATTAATTGACTTAATCACAAATTCTTCGGTGTTTTTAGAAAGCATGCTAATAACCATAATTGCACCGCTTTCATTAAAGTTTTCACTAAGAATGGTCGCATCAAAACTGGTGCTTAAATTATGAACACTTTGAATATAAGAAAAAGGAACACTTAATGTTACTTCTGATATGTCTTGCATGATTTCAAAATCGGCTGATTGCAAACAGCGACTCACGCCGCCGCCATAAGCCCGCATTAAACCACCAGTGCCGAGTTTAATTCCACCATAATGACGGATTGATAAAGCCACTGTATTATCAAATTCTTGCCCATCAATAGCGTTGTACATGGGTTTTCCTGCTGTTCCAGAAGGCTCCCCATCATCTGTAAAACGATATATTTGACCAATTTTATAAGCCCAACAGTTATGTGTAGCACCCAAGTCAGAATATTCAGTGAGAAAACCTTTTGCCTCTTGCGCAGAGAGAATCGGAGCAACAATCGTAATAAAGGTGCTTTTCTTAATGATTTCTTCACAGGAGTGAATGTGGGTAAGTTGTTTCAATTAAGGCTTTGTTAAATATGTTAAAATCTTATTGTAAACCATTTATTTACAGTTAACATACAATCATGAATCAAATTATGAAATTTCAATCACAGCTGTTAAATTGGTACGACCTACATGGACGTAAAAATTTACCATGGCAAGTCGATGATTCTTATTTGGTTTGGATTTCTGAAATAATGTTACAGCAAACACAAGTGCTTAAAGTTATTGATTATTTTAATGCTTTTATTAGTGAATTTCCAAACATGAAACTCTTGGCACAAGCTGATATTAATGATGTGTTGGCTCTGTGGTCAGGTCTTGGCTACTATAATCGTGCTCGAAATATTCACAAAACAGCTCAAATTTGTGTTCAAGAACACAATGCAATATTACCATTGGATTTAAAAAAATTAATGGCTTTGCCTGGAATAGGGCAGACTACCGCTGGTGCAATTTTGTCACTGGCATCAAACTTACCTTTTGCAATTTTGGATGGTAATGTTAAACGCGTGATGAGTCGTGTTTATAGGGTTGGAGAGATTAAATTATCAGAATACACAAATAAGTTATGGCAGTTGGCTGAGCAAAACATAAGTAAACAAAGACCTAAAAACTATAATCAAGCGTTAATGGATTTGGGTTCACTCGTGTGTGTTCGCTCTAAGCCGCGTTGTCATGAATGCCCCTTAAATACTTTATGTCAAGCCTACCAAGTGAACGAAACAGAGCTTTATCCTCCTAAAAAAACAAAAACAAAACAAATTGCCGTTACTTTACATGCACTTTTAGTGATAAAAGATGAAAAGATACTATTGCGAAAGAGAGGCGAGACTGGAATTTGGGCTGGATTATGGTTTTTGCCAGAATTTATTGGCAAGAAAAGCTCAAATTTACTACACAGTATTAAACATGTTTTAAGTCACAGGATTTTGACAATTAATGTTTATAAAAATAAAGAGTTGGTTGATAAAATACAAGATTGTCATTGGGTTGCCTTATCAGACCTTAAGAAGTTTGCACATCCCAGTGCTCTAGTGAAAATTATTAATGCAGTAGATCTAAAATATTGATAGATGTCAGAAATTTGTTTAACTGCGTTTAAACGCTTACAAAATTCTATGCAATGCTGTTAAAATCTGTTTATTCAAAAATGATTAATTAAAATGTCACACAAACAAAAAAAACCTTTTCTGCCCTTAAATATTGCCGTTCATACCGTAAGTGATACACGCTCAGAAGAAACTGATACCTCAGGGCAAGCATTGGTTGAACGCCTAAAAAAAGCAGGGCACAATTTAGCAGACAAACAAATTACCAAAGATGATATTTTCCATATCAGAGCAGTAGTGTCCCAATGGGTACACCGTGATGATGTTAATGTGGTACTTATAACAGGTGGAACAGGATTTACCGTGCGTGATAATACACCGCAAGCAGTTGAGCCATTATTAGTGAAGAAGGTTCCTGGCTTTGGTGAGTTGTTTCGGGCTATTTCCTTTCAAGAAATTGGTACATCAACTATACAAAGCAGAGCACTTGCAGGGATTTCGAATGGTACATTGATTGTTTGTATGCCAGGGTCGCCCAATGCTTGTAAAACGGCATGGGATAAAGTATTAGTCGAACAACTCGATGCCAGTCATCGCCCTTGTAATTTTGTAGAACACTTGCACAATGCCCAGCAAAGTGAAGTTGCATCCAATTGTGAATCGCGACCTTAAAAATAAGACTTAATCAAAATTATTTCTTATCAAGAATGATTTGATAACGAGAACCTTTGTCCTTTAAATAACCCATGCGGACCAATTCGTTAGCGATTGAAGTGGAAGTTAGGGTGCCATTGGCACTTATCTGACAAAAAGATTCAAAAGAACTGCAATGCCCTTTTTTTCGTATATGAGTTGTTTTGTGTGTTTGGCAGTATGATTTTAAATAGGTTAAGACCAACATGTCTTTGGTTTGTCTTGGGGTTTTAGAAAGTGAGGTGATACCTCTTCGATTAATTCCCGTACGAGCAGAAATTTGTACATTGGGTAAATCGGGTTCAGTTTGTTTTAATGATTCAACTAATTGATACCGAAAAAGAGTGTTGAATTTTTCAGCTTTTATGTTGTTTTCAAGACAAAATGCAGCAACTATTTTTGCAATTATTTCATCGGATTGGAGAGAATCAATTGGATAGTCATTGTTTAAATATTTGGAGTTTAAGACATTTTCTTTTAATTCAGAAAATAGTTCCAAATACCTATAGTCAGACTTTTCCTTATCTGTATTTTTTTTCATTTATTCAGTCATCAAATGAAATTGAAGAACTTTAATCAAATGGCTTAAAGCTCCATTATCTCACGGGTTATTAAGTGGATGTACAAGTTTGTACAAGTTAGTGGTATTAAAGCACGGAACTTCATGTTATGATATAGACCAATTGGTCTGACTCCACTAAAAAATGAACAAAAACAACATACCTGACAATATTTTAAAGGCTTTTAGCTTGCTCAAAAACAGCGAAGAACTGTCTTTGCTAAAGACGGCTTTGTCTAAGATATTTATTGAATTTGATGTCGATTACAAAGAATTTCGTGATGAACTAAGCAGTGAGTTAATCAATACATTATTAAGCCAAACCCACAATAAAAGCCTAGTGATGTCAAAAACAGGCATGTCGCACCGTGCTATCAACAAAGCCATCAAACAAAAAGAACAACCAACAGTCAACCTCAATAGAAACTTACTCAAGCAAGCCTTTTCACAAATCAACACCTACTGCTATAACAATAAAACAGCAGGAATGCCTAAGTTTTTATTTTATGCCAATATGCGCACCTATAATGATGGCAAAACATCAATCAAAGCCCATATCCAAAAATTATTTGATACAGGTATAATTGATGAGGATGAAAAGTATGTTTATCTTAAGTTAGAAAAATCAGTAAAAAAAAGAAGTGATGAAGAACTTGTATCAATATTAAGCACAGTAGTAAATAATTTAGTCAATACAGTATCATTTAATAAAAACAAAACGGATTATGCAGACCCATTATTTCAAATGTATATTGAGTCATCGCAAATACCACCAGATTTAGCCCCCTTAGCGCAACAAGAGTCATTAGAAGCCTTAAGGGTATTTTATAAACAGATGACCAATCTGTTAAGTAAGTATGAAGCAGATGTTGAGCTTGGGACTTATTCCAATATTGGCATATCAATGTTTCAATACAATGATAATTTAACTCAAGAGGAATAACACAATGAAAATAACACATAAACTAACAACACTTTTTTTTTAACCTTTATATCTTTCACGGCTCTTGCTGTAAATGGTGATGGCTCAGGAAATGCTCCAAGCTCAACACAAGCAGTTGATGGTGATGACTCAGCTCCAAGCTCTAGTTGCTCACAATTGATTAACAACACTGTCAAAACAGATGGTGATGGCTCAGACCTAAAACTTAACTATAGAAAATACTTAATCCAACTGTGTATCAGCAACACTAAAAAATCCTAAGTAAAAAAGCTAAAAGCCCTTGTTAAATATCAAGGGCTTTTGTCGTTATGTTTACTCATCCTGTCACAAACTATAGTGGTCAGGAAATAAACAAGTTATGGTAATGCTATTGCCACAACTGTACATCAGCGCGCGCAATATATTTGCATCTCCAGTGGATTTCTACTGTTATTCACTAATCGAGGAATGGGTTTTAGTCGGTTTTATTTATATTTGGGGAATGGACTTTAGTCGGTTTTGTTTTTATTTGGGGAATGGACTTTAGTCCATTTTTATCAGTTAAGCAAAGTTCTAAATTATGGGACTAAAGTCCCATCCCCGTTGGGTTTTTAAGGTTTTAAAATATGAGACTAAAGTTCCATCCCCAGTGGATTTTCAAGGTCTTAAATATGGGGCTGAAGTCCCAACTTCATAGAATTTTTACAGTTATTCACTATTTGGGGAATGGACTTTAGTCGGTTTTGTTTTTATTTGGGGAATGGACTTTAGTCCATTTTTATCAGTTAAGCAAAGTTTTAAATTATGGGACTAAAGTCCCATCCCCGTTGGGTTTTTAAAGTTTTAAATTATGGGACTAAAGTCCCATCCCCAGTGAGTTTTTAAGGTCTTAAAATATGGGACTAAAGTTCCATCCCCAGTGGATTTTTTTACAGTCATTTTCCTGTGACTTGTTTTACAATACAGGAAGAAGCAAATTTAACTATCTATATAATTGAGCAGTTTCTTGGATTTTCGCTAATAATGAAGAAAGTCCGTTGCTACGAGTAGGAGAGAGGTGTTTATCTAGGCCTATCTTGGCAATAAAATCTGGTTTGGTTTGAATGATTTCTGCGGGTGTTTTACCAGAATAAACACTTAAGACCAATGCCACCAACCCAGAGACAATTGCTGCATCACTTTGAGCTTTGAAAATTATTTTGCCATCATCTTTTTCGTGAATTATCCAAACTTGAGATTGACAGCCTTGTAACTTGTTGGTGTCAATTTTATCGGCTTCATCTATTTTCTCTAAATCTTTTCCTAAGTCTATGATGTACTGGTATTTTTCCATCCAGTCATCAAATATTTCAAAGTCTTCAATTATTTCTTGTTGGTTTTTCATGTTATTTTTTCACACTCCATCGGGTGCCATTTGCTGAGTCTTCAAGGACAATATTCATGGCTGCAAGTTCATCACGAATTTCATCCGATTTTGCCCAGTCTTTGTCAGCTCTGGCTTGATTTCTTTGTGCAATTAATGCATCAACTTTTTCGCTATCAACTTCTTGCACTCCAGCTTTGAACCACTCTTCTGCATTTTCTAAGAAGAGCCCTAAGAGCTCGCCCGTGCTTAAAAGCGCAGATTTGTATTTCTGTTTATCTTCTGGTGTTTCGGCTTTGGCAAGGTCTTTGGCAAGTTTATTTATTTCTGCAAAGGCAATAGGTGTATTCAAGTCATCATCTAGGGCATCAATAATAGCTTTTGGAATATTGTTTTTTGAAACTTCTGCATCAATGGAGATATTATCACGTAGGGTAGCATAAATTCTATCCATTGTTTTTTGTGCTTTATGAATAGAACCTTCTGTCCAATCAACAGATTGACGGTATTGAGCACTTAGTATTAACCAACGAATGACTTCACTTTTATATTGTTCTGCGACATCTTTTATCAGTAAAATATTGCCTAATGATTTGGACATCTTTTGCTGTCCCATATTAATCATGCCATTATGTAACCAATAATTAGCAAAACTTTCGGTTTTATTTGCACAACAACTTTGCGCTGCTTCATTTTCATGGTGAGGAAAGACTAAATCGCGCCCTCCACAATGAATATCAATAGTGTCCCCCAAATGTTCTTTACACATAGCAGAGCACTCTATATGCCAACCAGGTCGTCCACGTCCCCATGGAGAGCTCCAACCTGGCAATGTGTCATCAGATGGTTTCCATAAGACAAAATCTGCGGGGTGTTTTTTATAAGGGGCTACTTCAACTCGCGCACCTGCAATCATATCTTCAATATTTCGATTAGACAATCGTCCATAATTTTTATAAGAGTCAACAGCAAATAGTACATGTCCTTCTGCTGCATAAGCATTTCCCGAGCCTATAAGGTCTTTAATCATACTAATGATTTGAGGAATATGCTCAGTGGCATAAGGTTCTATATCGGGTGGCAAAACGCCAAGTTTACTTAAGTCGTCATTATAAATATCTGCATACTTTTTGGAATACTTCTTAATATTCACTCCGAGTTCTAAAGCTGATTTATTTATTTTGTCATCAATATCAGTAATATTTCGTGCGTAAATGACTTTTGAATAATGGTATCTTAGTAATCGACTTAATATATCAAAAACAATTGCTGGACGAGCATTGCCTATGTGGGCATGATTGTATACAGTCGGACCACATAAGTACATGGTGATTACATCAGGGTTGATAGGGATAAACTTTTCTTTTCTTCCAGTTTTTGTATTGTGAAAATGTAATGACATTGACTTTTGGTTTTATTAAAAGAGTTATTTTATTCGAAATTGATAAATTCTGTCAGTTAAATCATTATTAAATATTAAGATTGTCAAATTTTATGGATATTACTTGTTTATAATTGTATTATGCTTAAATACAGCAAAAATAATACGGTAAAAGAGAGATGGGCGAAAAAATATTTAACCAAGGTTCTGGTGTTGACGAACTTTATCATGATGAGCGAGTTCACAATACTAATTTTTTCAAACTAGATAGTGAAGCACTCAGCCGCTTTCTTTTATATTGTCATACTCGTAAGTTTCCTAAAAAAACGTGTATTATACGTCCAGGAGACTTAGCTAATACGCTTTATTATATTATTGAAGGTTCAGTTACTATATCTTATGAAAATGAAGATGGTAAGGAGTTGATTCTTGCCTACCTGAATAAGGGGGATTTTATTGGTGAAATGGGGCTATTTATGAGTTCTGAGCGTAGAGAAGTCATGGTTAAGACCAAAGAAAGTTCTGAGTTGGCAGAAATTGGCTATCAAAGACTTGGTAACCTTATGCTTGATGAGCTAAAGTCAGATGGGGCGCAAATCCTTTATTATATTGGTACACAACTAACCCACAGATTATTGCAAACTAGCCGAAAGGTTCATCGCCTTGCTTTTTTAGATGTAACAGGTCGAATAGCTCGTACCTTATTAGACTTATGTAACGACCCACATGCTATGACACATCCAGCAGGTATTCAAATAAAAATTTCTCGTCAAGAAATTGCCAAAATAGTTGGCTGTTCACGCGAAATGGCTGGTAGAGTGTTAAAGGATTTAGAGGATCAAGGGAATTTGATAGTTAAGGGTCATACGATTGTTATTAAACACAATAAACTAGGTAATCATTAGTCTTCTTTGTTTTGCATTTTTGTTGCAATAGCTGATAATGCTCGATCAAATAAAGCTACTTGTTGTAAAATTCTTATATTTTTCTCTCGAAGCCCTTTTGCTAGTGAGTTTATCGTTTTGTCTGTAATTTTTAAGCCCCGAGAGTTTACAAATAAATACTTGCCAGTTATTGGGCTAATCCATGAAAGCTTAGCTCTTATCATTACCGTATCAGAATCTTCTTTACTGAACTCTAGCCAAGTACCAACTTTTAAGTCTTTAATAATTTGTGAATAATCATCTTCAACTGCTTGAATGCCTTCGTCCTCTTGTGTTGGCTCAATAATTTCTTCAATATAATCTACAATATCATGTTTTTCATTGCGAATTTCAGAAAGTTTTAAAACATCCTCTAGTGGAATTATTTCAACAGAAGATTCTGATTCTAACTTATGTATTTCATTGATGCATTCAACCAATTGATGTTGTTTATCTATGAGTTCTTTTGCATTAAAAGCTACGAGCTTAAGACCTGACTCATACAAATTGGATAGATTGCTGACATCTTCTGTGGTTATGCTTTCATTTGGATTGCACAATTGAATGGCTTTATCTACAAAACTTACTTTTTTAGTGAATTCTGCGGAATCTTTATTATGCCTAAGAAAGGTCAAAA
Organism: Lysobacterales bacterium; assembly: GCA_027067055.1. Lineage (GTDB taxonomy): Bacteria > Pseudomonadota > Gammaproteobacteria > Xanthomonadales > Marinicellaceae > NORP309. The sequence goes on from JAMOMK010000132.1 coordinate 14,057, forward strand.
CTAAAACATTTGACCATTCACCCAATAATATATCGCGTACAAGTATTGGCATATGTTTGTTGGTCATTTTTGAAATAAGTAGTTTTGCAGTATACTCTTTGGCTTGTTGTATTTTGTCTTGCCCAAGTGTTTTTTCTTGAGTGCGTTTTTGTAAAACTTCTGACTTCTTTTTTTGTTTAGCATTAAACTTGTCAAAATCATTAATGATTTTGTCAAAAAACTCTTTGGTATAGCTTTCAGAGTCAAAAATATGGTGAGTTATTTCGGTTAACTTATTACTAAATTTATTTCTAACATCAGTTTCTTTGGTCCAGCCAACCGAGGCAAGCGAGAGTTTGTCGAGTAAAACACGAGCAGGGTGTGTCTTGTCTGCAAAAAGGTTTTTGTCTTCCAGTGCAATTTTAAGATAAGGAATTTGTAATCGTGCCAATATGACTTGAATTTCTGCAGGCAAATCTCGGTCATCAACTATGAACTGGAAAAGCATTCCTACTAAATCAATTGTGTCCTCGTCTTTTTTATGTACTACTTTCTCTTTGCTTTTTTCATCTAAAGAGTGGAGTTGTTCTAGTAGCTCTTGTTTTATTTCTGTTGGTGATTTTGATTCCGAGTCTTTGAGTTTTGCCTTATTTAATAAGTCGGTTTGTAAAATTGATAAGGCGTTGAGCATTGAGTTTAAATCAATGTTGGCAATGGGTACAGCAGCAGTATTTTGGGTAATTTCAGTAGTTTCATTTTGTTTAAATAAATTAGAAATGAGTTGATAGTTTTCATCGCTGATATTTTGATTAGTACTAATGCCTGGGTTGTAAGAGTTGTTGGTTTCATTTTGAAGTACTGGTTGTTCTGAACCTAACCCATTTGCTTTAGTCGTTTGAGAATTAAAACCTGAAGTAGATGTTGCACTATTGCCTGAAGCATTACTATTAATATTGTATTGGATTTCTGGAATTATTCCTTGCCTGGCTAAGAAGTCATTTATATTGTTGTAAATGTTATTCAACTGACTCATTACATTCCGTTCAAATAGCTTATAGACTATTAAGTTAATATTCACATCTAGTTCAAATTTTTTAATGCTGTGTGCAAATGAATTGACAATAACATAAGGTCCAATTGGATTGTGGTTAGATTTGAGCTTTGTTCCAGATGCGAGTACTGAGAAACGTTTGAGTAGGGCAAATATGTTTTCATGAAATGCCATTTCTGATTTGTTGATTAAATTAGTTTTAGCCAAAGATTCATCCAGTTCTTTTTCATCAACTAAAGATAGTTTCAATGATTTTGTTTGGCTATCATATTTTTCATCAGAATTAAAATATTCGTACTCACCTTTTTTATATAATTTAAAAGTATTTTTTATGCCTTTGAAAAACTCTAAAAAAATAGTCTTGCGTGATTTTCTAATCATCCTCATTGATTCAAAATACAAGCTTTGCTGGTTGTTGTTGTCGGCTTTTTCTGCGTGGTCGAAAAGTGAGTCATCTAATTGTTCAAAAAAAGTAACAATCAAAGGCTTCATATCTTTTGAAAATTGAGAAAATATAACAGGCAAAAGGTCTCCAATATTGTTGGATTTAAGTTTATTTTCAAAGTTTATAATTTTATCTTTTTTTTCAATCATTTTAGGTATCTACTTAGGGGCAAGTGTATCAATAAAATATTTCCACGTTGGAATAATAACATATTTATGCCAATGTATTGTGATGGTAATCACATTATTTGAAAATCTAATTTAGGTTCCTGATTAAAGATAAATAAATAATAATGACATTCACTGTAAATACTGGAATATTATCGGTGCTCATCATACAATAAATATCCATGATAAAAGCTAAAGAATTTAAGAAAAGAAGAACCCAAATTGCCAAAATGATAGGTAGTGATTCGATAGCCATCATTAAAGCTAAGGACAGTTGTTTACGTAATGGTGATGCCGATTTTAAGTACCGTCCAGATAGTTATTTTTATTATCTAACGGGTTGTCATGAGCCCAATGCTTTATTAATAATTTGCCCTGAGAACAAATACGGAAATGATATTTTATTTTGCCGTGCAGTGGACAAGAAAAGTGAAATTTGGAATGGACCAATGTTGGGCCTTGATGATGCAAAAGAACTACTGAAGTTTGACAATTCTTTTGATGTTAATCGAAGTGATGAAATGCTTCCGCAGTTGATGCAAGGTCGAGATAAGGTTTACTTTATGTTGGGAAATAATACCGAATTTGATCAGCAAATTGTAAAATGGACAAGCACAGTAGCTAAAAATAAATGGGCAAAAAGTCAAGCCCCTCACGAACTGATTTCGCTTAAACCTTATCTAGATGACATGCGGGTCTATAAAAGTAAAGCTGAGATAAAATGCATGCAACATTCAGCAGATATAGCGGCTTTGGCTCATGTTCGAATGATGCAAAAGTGCCAACCTGGTATGTTTGAATACCAACTCAATGCTGAGTTTCTTTATAGTATTACACAACACAACTCTACTCCAAGTTATTTACCAATAGTTGGAGGGGGAGAAAATGCGTGTGTATTACACTACATTAATAACGACCATAAATTAAAAGATGGAGATTTGGTCTTAATAGATGCAGGGGCTGAATGTGATTATTATGCATCGGATATAACACGTACTTTTCCTATTAATGGCACTTTTACAAAAGAACAAGCACAGATTTACCAAATAGTTTTAGATGCACAAACGGCGGCTTTGGACAAAGCAAAGACAGGGTTTCATTACAACGAATACCATGATGCCGCAGTAAAAGTGATTACTCAAGGCTTGATTGATTTGGGTATTTTAAAAGGTGATTTGGAAACCAATATTTCAGAACACAGTTATGCAGAATATTATATGCATAAAACAGGGCACTGGTTAGGACTGGATGTACATGATTGTGGCGAATATTCAATTGATGGGCTATGGGTAGAGCTTGAACCAAATATGGTTATCACGATTGAACCAGGCATTTACATCGCGTCTGATTCAAAAGCCCCTAAAAAATACCGTGGTATCGGTGTTCGTATTGAAGACGATGTCTTAATAACCAAAGAAGGTAATAAGATATTAAGTAAAAAAGTACCACGAACCATCGCAGAAATAGAATCACTTATGAGGAAAACAGCATGAAAAAAATACTGGCAATACTATTAATCTTACAGACATCAATGACGATGGCTTTGACTATACATTGTGGGCAGGTATTTGATGCAAATACAGGTTTAATGAAAAGCAATCAATACATTGAAACACAAGATGGTCTTTTTAGTAAAATAGAAGATTATGCCGATCATAAAGTCGATGTAGATGCCAGTAATCAATACTGTGTTCCAGGTCTAATTGATATGCACACGCATCTATCTTTTGAATTTTCTCGAACAAGTTATACGGACAAATTTAAACTCAATGAAGCCGATTATGCTTTTCAATCAGCAATGTATGCCAAACGAATACTTAAAGCAGGCTTTACAACAGTGAGAGATTTGGGTGATGTATTTAATGTTACCATTGCCCTGAGAAATGCGATAAAAAAAGGCACTGTTCAAGGACCTAGAATTTATACAGCCGCACAAGCACTGGCTACCACCGGTGGTCACGCTGACCCAACAAATGGTTATCGTCAAGGACTATTACCTAATCCAGGACCTAAAAATGGTGTTGTTAATGGTATAGCACAAGCAGCACAAGCGGTTAGACAGCGTTACCAAGATGGTGCTGATTTAATTAAAATTACCGCAACAGGCGGTGTATTATCCGAAGCAGCCAGCGGTGATAATGCTCAATTCAATATGGAAGAACTCAAAAGTATTATCGCAACCGCCAATGATTACGGTTTTAAGGTTGCGGCTCATGCGCACGGTAAAGAAGGCATGAAACGTGCCATTATTGCTGGTGTTTCAAGTATTGAGCATGGTACCTATTCGGATGCAGAGATACGAGGCTTGATGAAACAATACGGAACCTATCTTGTGCCTACATTAATTGCGGGTGATTGGGTCACTGAAAAATCTAAAGTAAAAGGTTTCTTCCCTGATGTTGTCGCTAAAAAAGCGGCAACTATTGGTCCAATTATTGCAAACTCTTTTGAAAAAGCCCATAAAGCGGGTGTCAATATAGCTTTTGGAACGGACTCTGGTGTCAGTGCTCATGGAGACAATGGCAAAGAATTTGCACTTATGGTCAAAGCCGGAATGTCAGCCAAAGATGCACTCAAAGCAGCAACAATTAATGCCGCAACTTTATTGGGACAAAGCAAAAACCTCGGAAGTATAGAGGTGGGTAAGTATGCTGATATGGTTATAGTGAATGATAACCCATTAGAAAAAATAGAAACAATGGAGAATGTTCAAAAAGTCATTAAAGCAGGAAAAGTGGAGTTTTAATTCGTGAAAACCTTTAAGTTAGACTATTTTCTTGGCAACAAGCGCTTTGTTGGTTTTGTTGCGCAACCAAAAGAGCTAAAGGCCAATACGCCCGTGGTAATGATTGCACACATGTGGTCAGGTCGAGTTGAGTTTGTCGACAAAAAAGCCATGGATATGGCCCAAAAAGGTTATATTGGTTTTGCAATTGACGTCTATGGTGAAGGTAAGATAGGGCAAAGTATTAATGAGAATACGCAGTTAATGCAAGCTTTTGTGGACGATAGAAAGTTGTTACAAGATCACATGCAAGCCGCATTTGATGCGATTAAATCCATTGAAAATGCCGATAGTGATAAAGTGGTGGCTATGGGTTATTGTTTTGGTGGCTTATGTGTGCAAGATTTGGTACGGATAAATACCCAAGTCAAAGGTATGATAAGTGTTCATGGCTTGATGTTGGCAGCTGACAATATTGATCGAGGCAAATTTAAAGCCAAAGTGCTGTTGCTTAATGGCGCGGATGATCCAATGGTCAGTGAGGGACACTGGCAAAAACTTAGACAAGAACTGGACTATGCACAATGCGACTGGCAAAAACACGATTTCGGCGGTGTTATGCACGCTTTTACCAATCCCTTTGCTAACGACAAAACGATGGGAACAGTGTACAACAAAACGGCTGATAAACGCAGTACGAAGTTGATAAGTGATTTTATTGTGGAGTGTTTTTTATGAGTGATAGATTAAAAAAAGGCTATTTGCAATGGCGGTGTCGACGTGGCACCAAAGAACTGGATGTGGTATTGACCAATTTTCTGGACAGCAACTACGATTCATTAACTGATGCCCAAATTCAAGATTTTGATGAATTGCTGGATGCTCAAGATACTACTTTGTGGTACTGGTTAATAGGTAAAGATGCCCCCGAAGCACAAAATGTAAAATCCATTATTAAGCTGATTAGTTTTAAAAAATAATGCTGATTTTTTATCCAAAGGATTGGTTTGATGTCAATAAAATTGGCGTAGTTGTTATTGGGATTAGTGGATTGGTTGCGCCTTTTTTAACTATGCCGTGGTGGCTCACACTTATTGTTGAACTTGTGTTGTTTTCTTATTTATATTATCTCATAAAGCAAATTAAACAGTACCAAAAGACTATTATTTTAGTAAGTAGTGAGAACCAATGGGTGCTGGAACAAAATAAACAGCGGTTTGATGTGGAAGTTAAAGATTATTGGGTTTTGACTGGCTACTTATTCCTTTGGCTTAAAGGCTCAAATAAATCCGTGTCAATTGTGGTTGCTCGGCGTATAATTGGAGCCGTTAATTTTTCTCAAATCCGAACAAAAATATTATGACTGATAAATTGTTAAAACGTCTGCCTGTGCGAGTAGGTGATTGTGTGATTGGCACAGGTGAAATCATTGTGCAATCCATGACTAACACCGATACCTCAGATGTGCAAAAAACTGTCGAACAGATTTATCAACTGTGGCAAGCAGGTTCCAAATTGGTGCGCATTACGGTGGATAAGGAAGAGGCGGCGGCAGCAGTCCCAGAAATAATTGATAGATTGGGTGCAGCTGGTTGCACGGTTCCGGTGATTGGGGATTTCCATTACAACGGACACACTTTGCTGACAAAATACCCAGAATGCGCCAAAAAACTGGCAAAATACCGTATTAATCCAGGCAATGTTGGCTTTGGCAAAAAGAAAGACTCGCAATTTGCTGAAATTATTGAAATAGCCAAAAAATACAACAAACCCGTCAGAATTGGGGCAAATTGGGGCAGTTTAGATCAAAAATTATTGGCTAAGATGATGGATGAAAACAGTTTGTTACCTGAACCATTAGTAGCCAATAAGGTCATGGAAGAAGCTTTGATTTTATCGGCATTGAATAGTGCCGATCAAGCACAAGAATTGGGTTTAGGTGCCGATAAAATAATTATTTCATGCAAAGTCAGTACCGTACAAGCCTTGGTCAGTATCTATAAATCTCTTGCATCTCGATGCACTTACCCATTGCATTTAGGCTTGACCGAAGCGGGTATGGGCTCTAAAGGTATCGTCGCCTCAACAGCTGCCTTAAGTATTTTGTTGCAAATTGGCATTGGCGATACAATCCGAATCTCATTGACGCCAGAACCTGGTCAATCTCGCACCCAAGAAGTTATTGTTGCACAAGAGTTGTTGCAATCAATGGGTTTGAAATCATTTGCCCCAATGGTTACGGCTTGTCCGGGCTGTGGACGAACGACCAGTTCTTTTTTCCAAGAATTAGCTCAAAAAACCACACAGTTCATTCGCAAAAAAATGCCTGAATGGCGCTTAAAATACCCCGGTGTTGAAGACATGAATGTCGCGGTTATGGGGTGTATTGTCAATGGCCCTGGTGAAAGCAAACATGCTGATATTGGCATATCCTTGCCTGGGACAGGTGAAGCACCATCGGCTCCAATATTTATTCAGGGTAAAAAGACACAAACATTACGTGGTAAAAATATAGCGGATGAATTTTTGACCATTATGGATGATTTTGTGCAATCAAACTATGGAAAATAAACCGACGGTAATCAACACACGAAAATTGTTTATTTTCAATCTGCATCATTTTATAAAATACGTTTTTGGCGGACAAGTTTTGCCGATGATACTTATTTTTTCTGCAACTTTCGTGTTTATGCCTTTTTCAACTTTGGCATTTGGTTTTATCTATATTGTTGTCATGATGATGGTTTACAAATTGGCTTTTGATGTGTTGGCAGATACTGCAAGTGGCAATATGTCACCTATGGTACGAGAAAATTACCTAGTCACCAATGCTGTGGCAATCAAGGTTGCCGTTATTGCCGTGTTGATAGAAGTGGTATTAATTTGGTTGAAATACAAAGGCTACAGTGGGCAAACACAGTTCTATTTCTTGGCATTCAGTGCATTTATAACGCCAGCTATCTACATGAGTTTGGCATTAAGCAATTCTTTAAAAGTGGCATTTAATCCGATTAAGTTGTTTTTTATGATAAAAACAATGCATATTTCCTACTTTCTATTTGTCTTCTTTTGGTTGTTAACTATTATTCTTCATGAATACATTATCAATCCATTTATCTACAATCATCTTCCTGTTTTTGTTAATGGTATTGTTTCTAGTTTTATTGAATTCTCTTTATTAATACTAAATTTTCACATCATGGGTTATATCTTATTCCAAAATAGAGCAGCTCTAGACTTGAAAAGTATTGGAATTAATACTGTAGATGATGACGAAATTATTATCGATGCTGTGGAAATTAACCCTATCCATGAAAATATCAAACGATTGTTAGCAGATGACGAGGTGGAACGTGCTTTATCAGTGATTATAGAATTGCAAAAGGGTGGTGATAGATCCTTAGCATTAAAAGAACTTGCTAAAACCGCTATGGATATGAAGCTTTATAGCCCAAGCAATTTAGATATCGCTCATAAAATCCATAATCGATTACGTGATGGTTTTGACAGCAAAGCATTAAATTTATTAATCAGTCATTTAGATGATGGTAAAGATTTTGTAGAAATTTCCCCTGAGGATGTTAAAGCTTTAGTGGAATATGCCATTGTGGCAAATAAGCCGCAGTATATCCCAACACTAATCAAAGATTTCCATAAAAAATACCCTTACCATGCCGATATTGTGCCTAATTATTTTTTATTGGCAAAGACTCTTTACAATGACAAGACCACACGAGACAAGTCAAAAGAATTACTCAATCATATTATTG
>JAMOMK010000133.1 GCA_027067055.1 Lysobacterales bacterium
GCCCAGACATATTGTAATTCCAATAGTTTGCACCAGCATAAAAACCCAGTATAGTATCGGCAATACTTGCAGTTGATAGCAATAAGGTCAAAAGTATTAATTTGTTTTTCATATATATTCCATTTAATAAAGATAGTGGATTTTATCAGACAATATCAATTTATTAAATATTCATCCAGTAATTAAGATAAAATCACAGCTATGGTGTTTTCGCTACCCATTTTTCACTGTGAAAGTGAAAAATGGGTAGGATGTGGCCTCGCCCGTCAGCAGGTTGTCAGTAACCACGATAATCAATCAGTTTTAAAATGGTGGGCAAGGCCGCACCTTACGGGTTGGGAGTTTCAAACATAAAACCGTAGGCACAAGGCACTGCCTTGTGCATTTAAAATCAGCCACAATTGAAAACCGTGCCAATCCCAAACATCAACAAGGCAGTGCCTTGTCGCTACGGTGGTTTTTTAAATCACGATACCCAATGAGATACATGTCTTGTATGACGGTATTTTTTTTGCAACCTTACTGTTATGCTTTTGACTTATTCCTTCACCAAAACAACTTTACCATTACGTTGACCACTAGCGGCTGCCGCTACGGCTTGTTTGATGTCTTTAATCAGGTAGATGGCATGGATTGGGGCAGATAATTTGCCTGTGGCGATTAGGCTGATGATATTGCCGAAGACTTCTTTTTGCTGTTCGGGTGTGGCCCTTTGGAACCATTTGGCTAACCAAAACCCACGTACGGTGATGTCTTTGAATATGATAAGTGTCGGAGCGATTGAGCAGGGTTCGCCACTCATGGCACCATAATTGACTAGTGTCGCTCCTTCTGCCAGTGTTTCACCTAACCGCTCTGTGGCTGAACCACCAACGGCGTCAATGCCTAATTTAATGGCAGCAGAATCGGTTGCAGCTTTGACTCTTTGGGTAAGGTTTTTTCCATCAATAATGCCATCAACCAATACCACATCAGCTCCTGCATCCATCAAGGGTTGAATTAATGATTCTCTGCGAACAATATTAACTGTTTTTAAACCACGTAATTTTGCTAGTTTTATCAAATAAGAACCAACGCCTGAATTGGCTGCATTTTGGATGACCCAATCCCCTTGTTGCAAATCAACAAATTCACTGAGCAATAAGGAGGCGGTTGGTGGATTGATGGTTATCATGGATAATTGAATGGGATCAACGCCATTAGGTAGTGGCGTTAGGGCTTTTGCATCGGCGACAATATGGGTTGCCCAACTGCCAATACCTACAGGGATTAATACGGTTTGCCCAATTTCCGGGCTGCTAACATTAGTACCATGTTCTACCACTTTTGCCACACCTTCGTTGCCACCAATCGCTGGTAGTGGTGGCAAAATTCCGTATTGTCCTGTTAAGGTCAATACATCTGATGGGTTGATGGGTGCGGCGAGCATTTCCAGCAATACTTGCCCTTCTTTTAATTCTGGCTTAGCAAAAGCAACCGCTTCGATGACGTCTTGTGGTACCAAACCGCGTGTTTTATATTGGGCTTTTAGCATTGATGAACTCCTAGAATATATGATTAATGAGTATTCTAACATATCACTTTAATCTTCACTTACTTGAATAAAAGAGTTAGAGATTTATTTCGGCAAAGATCTCATTTCTTATTATTATTAATTTTCGACCATATTTGGATTTGAGAGTGTTATTATAGTGAGCTTTATAAAATGTTTGGGTGTTTGGCTCGTAAATTTAATGAAAGTATTTGGTGATATTCTTGGTATTGGTATTGTTTTGATGATTGTCCTAAGTTTTGTGGCAATAGGACTGCACACTTTTTTTAACTTTACTTCTATTCCAATGCAAGAGTTGGTTGTTTATTTGCACAGCAGTACTTTTATGTTGGGTATTGTTTACGCTTTTTCTCATGATAAACATGTTCGTATTGATATTTTTTATCAAAATAAATCAGAGGCTGCAAAAAAGCGCATTAATTTTTTTGGCACTATGTTTTTGCTCATTCCTTTTTGTTTATTTCTATTTTATGCTTCTTACAACTATGTTATTTCATCTTGGTCAAAACTGGAAGGTTCTGCCGAACCAGGTGGTTTGCCGTTTGTCTATGGATTGAAATCATTGTTGTTGATTTTACCTGTTTTGCTTATTGCTACGGCTCTTGTTAGCTTATGGAGGAAACGTTAATGGAAGCAATGTGGGCATTAAGTTTATTTTTTGTCGTTGCGGCAGTTTTACTTATTGGATTCCCCGTTGCCTTTACTTTAGGTGGTGTTTCCTTGTGGTTTGCCTTAATTGGGTATTTTGCAGGCTGGTTTGATACGGCTTTTTTAATGGCAATGCCTAATCGCATTTATGGCATAATGACCAATGTGACTTTGATGGCAGTGCCCGTATTTGTGTTTATGGGGTTGGTGTTAGAAAAAGCCAAGTTGGCGGAATCTTTACTCGAAAACATGACAGCATTACTTGGTGGCGCCAAGGGTGGTATGGGTTTTGCTTTGTTAATTGTTGGCACTTTATTGGCTGCCAGCACGGGTATTGTTGGTGCAACTGTTGTGACTTTAAGCTTGCTTGCTTTGCCTGTGATGAAAAAAAATGGTTACGATGAATCCTTGAGTGCAGGAACCATTTGCGCCACAGGAACACTGGGGCAAATCATACCACCTTCTATTGTTTTGGTTTTGCTTGGAGATGTGTTATCCAATGCTTATCAACAAGCGCAAATTGATATGGGTGTTTTTTCGCCAAAAACCGTTTCTGTTGGTGATTTGTTTGCCGGTGCGATTATTCCTGGATTCATCTTAGTAGGCTTTTATGCTTTGTATTGGGTTTACATCATTATTAAACATCCGCATAAAGCACCTGCCACAAAGAGTAAATTAACTAAACCCATGGGTCAAATATTGGCTTCATTATTGCCCCCTTTGTTTTTAATTGTTGCTGTTTTGGGTTCTATTATTTCAGGTATAGCTTCACCGACAGAGGCAGCGTCTGTTGGTGCAGTTGGCGCTGTCTTTTTGGCTTATCTTAACAAGCAAATGTCACAATCTGTGTTGTTAGAAATTGGTCGTGAAACGGTTAAAGTTACTGCTATGATTTTTATGATTCTGATTGGAGCGGCTTTGTTCTCTTTAGTCTTTAAAGGTTTTAATGGCGATGTTATCGTGCGTGATTTTCTCACTGATTTACCAGGTGGTAAATTCACTGGTTTTATTGTTGTCATGCTGGTGATGTTTTTCCTTGGTTTTATTCTTGATTTTATTGAGATTACTTTTGTTATTATTCCTATTGTTGGTCCAATTTTATTATCCCAGGGTTTTGATCCTGTGTGGTTGGGCATAATGTTTGCAATTAATTTACAGACTTCATTTTTGACTCCGCCTTTTGGTTTTGCCCTGTTTTACCTCAAAGGGGTGAGCGATATTGATTCTAAAAAACTCTACAAAGGTGTATTACCCTTTATTCTTATTCAAATACTTGTACTGATATTACTCACATGGCAACCAAAACTTACGTCCTTAATTTCATTCTAATCTGTAGTAGTTTTCAGCTTTTTGCGCAAACTGATGAACAACTGTTAGCAGATTGGACTAAAAAAAATGAACTTCTGTTATTAAAAAACAATGAAGTCATAGAATCTTCTTGGTTCCAAGAAGAATGTCTGGCTTTAGCCAAACAAATGGAATTTACTCAAATTAACCAATGCCTTTTGCTTGATTCTAAAACCATTAATGCTTATGTGTTTAATAATGGCCATGTTTATTTCACCAACGCCATGATGCACTTAATCAGAAATAAGCATCAATGGGCATCTATTCTAGCCCATGAGAATGGGCACCTAGTACTTAAACATTACCTTAAAACTCTTAAGAAGGTAAAGAAACCAGGTTTCTTTTTTCCAAAACATAAGGTTAATAAGCGCTTAAAACAGAATGAGGTTGAGGCGGATGAATGGGCAAAAAATAAATTGCTCGAATTCAAAATGGATGGCAGTCAAATTTATTATTTCCTCAAACGAGTAGAACCCATAAAAAGTAAAAGTAAAAGTCACCTCAAGATTTCTAAAAGAATTAAGCACCCTAAAGAAAGAGAAGTCATTGATCAGCAATTAATTAATAACCTTAGAAAGCTTGAATCAGTTCGGGGGTGAGTACGAGCTTGTTGAATTTTAATTTTTGGTGTTGAAACACTCTGTTTTTATCTTCAAATTGATACTTATCAAGTATTAATTGTCACAGTGAAACTAAAATAGGCATATTATTATTTCAAGGAGTTTATCATGGAATTATTTGCAAGAATGTTTGATAGTTACGTTGGCCTTCTAAGTTTAGGCGTTATTTTATTTATGCTTGGCATGCTTTTCTGGTTTTATAAGTTTTTCACCAAAAAAATTGCTGAAGAAGATCAGGCACGTAATAATAAAACCTAAGAAATCATGCGTGACAAAATTTACTGTCACGCATGAAATATAGTTAAAATCCCATGGTTTTAACTAAGTCTTTATAATGCATTGGCCCAACACGTTTGGATACCTCAACGCCTTGAGGATTGAAAATTACTGTTGTTGGTAGACCGCGTGTATTCTTTCTTGAAAAATCAGTGGGTTGGTAGACATTGGCTCGAACAACTGGGTAGTTAATTTCGTACTCAAAAACAAAGTCCTCTATTTTCGAACTGTCAGCATCTTCATTGTTAATCCCAATTATCTCAACCTTATCACCAAAATCTTTTTTGAATTGCACAAAGTCAGGAATTTCTTTACGGCAGGGAGGACACCATGTTGCCCAAAAATTTGCCACCACCCATTTGCCACGGTAATCAGAAAGTTTGATTTGTTTGCCTTCTAAGTCAGGGTAACTAAATTCGAAAGCATTAGCATCCTCTTTAGGCATTTCAATCTTTGTAATCACCTTCTGCACAACTGGTTTTGATTCACCCTTTTGACTGGTTTCTTGTTGTTGCTCACATGCAGCTAACATTAGCACAGATGATATAAGGATTAGTTTAATTGTCATTGTTGTTCTCACTATTTTTAAATACGGTTTTTACCGATTGTTTCATGTCAGGGAATATCTTAGACCAGATGTTTTTCAAAAAAGGTTCAAAAAATTCAAAATTCTTTGTGGCGTTTAGCGGTAAGCTAAATCGTCCCATGGTGTAAAGTTTGCCAATACTAATGCTATCCAAATCTCTAAGCAAGACATAATCACCTTCTTGATTGGTTTGAATAATTTTGTTTTCTTCCAACCAATCGAGTTGCTCATGGAGTTCATCATCGGGAACTTTTTCAAGGCGATTGAATATTTCTGAAATGGTTATGGTTCGGCCTTTTTTACTGGCACGCCACAATTGATAGAGAATGTCCATAACAACAAGAAAGCGTTGATTGCCACAATAATCTTGCACATGTCCTCGCCAACGCGATGTTTCTAAAGTGGCTGCAATTGTTCCGCCAAGTAGGATGATATTCCATGACAGATAAACCCAAAACAAGAAAATAGGGATAGTTGCCAAGGTACCGTAAACACGTTGATAACTTGGGAAAGTGGTAATATACCAAGCAAAACCCCGTTTTGCCATCTCAAATAAAATAGCGGCAACCACAGCACCAATGATGGCAGATTTCCAGTTTACTTTACGGTTGGGAACAATCAAATAAATAAGAAAAAATCCAAAGGTCGATGCTATGATAGGTAGAAATTTAAGTAAATAAATTTTAACTCCTGCCAAACCCGAATAGCTAAACATATACGATGTTAGTGCCAAACCACCACCAACTAGTAATGGCCCCATGGTCAAAACTGTCCAGTACATGACAATTTTCTTTATAACATTCCCTGAGGGCTTGGCATCCCAAATACGATTGAGTGCTTTTTCCATGGTATACATCATCATAATTGAGGTTACAAAAACAAATAAAGACATGCTTAACTTTAGGTTGCGTGATTTTTCTACAAAGCCATTGATGTATTGTTGTACCTGCTCACCAGAAGTCGGAACAAAATTAGAAAAGATAAAATCTTGAATCTGACTACTGACATTGCCAAACTGTGGAAAGGCTGCGAATATAGTCACCAAAACAGTCATAAAAGGCACAAGCGACAATAAAGTGGTATAGGCAAGTGATGATGCTGATAACGATGTTTCGTTTTCAACAAAGCGTTTGCCGACTTCTTTTATAAAGCGTCTAACTGTATCAATATTTCCTTTTAGCACATAAACATCCTATGCAGTTCGGCACCTGGATTATCTTTACGCATAAAAGCTTCGCCGACTAAAAAGACATTAATATTGTTTTGTTGTAGCATTTTCACATGTTGGGTTGAATGAATGCCGCTTTCACTGATGACAATTCTATCACTTGGGATTTCTTTGGCTAATTCGACCGAGGTCTCTAGTGATGTTACAAAAGTTTTTAAGTTTCGGTTATTGATACCAATTAAGCGAGCCGGTGTGTTAAGCGCACGAACTAACTCTTCGTGGTTATGGACTTCCATGAGAACATCCATACCCAATTCTTTAGCTAGAAGTGTTAATTCATACAATTGTGGGTCAGCCAATGCGGCAACAATCAATAAAATACAATCAGCACCTAAAGCACGTGATTGATATATTTGCCAAGCATCGATGATAAAGTCTTTACGCAGGACAGGAATAGATACTGCTGCCCGTGCTTGTTGTAGATACTCATTGCAACCTTGGAAATAATCCTCATCTGTTAATACTGACAAACAAGCAGCTCCTGCTTTTTCATAGGATTGTGCGGCAGTTACTGCATCAAAGTTTTCACAAATGAGTCCTTTAGATGGCGAGGCTTTTTTTACCTCGGCAATTACCGCTGCTTTATTTTGAGTTAATTTATCTTTTATGGCTTGATAAAATCCTCGGCAATCAGGCATGTTTTTTACATTCTGACTCAGATATTGCAGAGATTGTTGTTGGCTGCCTTTTTCTATTTCTTCAACTTTGGTGCGTAGGATTTTGGTTAGGATATCAGACATCGTTAAAACCTTGTGTTATGTTAATGAGTTGATTCATTTTTGCCAGTGCTTTGCCAGATTGCAAAACTTCTTGAGCGAGTTTGACACCATCACTCATATTGGTAGTTTTCCCTGAGACATAGATTGCAGCGCCTGCATTGAGTGTCAAAATATCAGCACCAGCTCCTTTTCCTGTTGTAAATGCCACCTTAATTAGCTCTAAAGATTCCAGTGAATTTTTAACAATCAACTCCGATACGTCTTGAGTTTTGATGCCAAAATTCTCTGGTTTAATGGTTAATTCTGCAATGTGACCATTTTTCAATTCAGTGACATAAGTCGGTGCCGCTAAGGAAATTTCATCCATACCATCATGTGAAAAAACTACCATGACATGGCGTGAGCCAAGGTTTTTTAAAACACTGGCAGTTTTTTTCATCCAATCCTTAGCAAATACTCCCATGACTTGGTTAGGTGCTTGGGCAGGATTGGTTAATGGCCCGAGTAAATTAAAGAAGGTGCGTAGTCCAATTTCTTTGCGCGGAGCAACGGCATATTTTGTCGCCGCATGATGCGCTGGCGCAAATAGAAAGCCAATACCGCATTGTTTAATGCATTGTTCAACTTGAGTGGCAGTTAGATTCAGATTTACCCCTGCGGTTTCTAACACATCGGCGGAGCCTGTTGTGCTGGAAACCGAGCGGTTACCATGTTTTGCAACGGTGCAACCTGCCGCTGCCGCGATAATTGCTGCGCCGGTTGATACATTAAATAAACCAATGCCATCACCACCAGTACCACAAGTGTCGACTATATAATTATCAGTCACTTTTACCTTAGTGGCTCGGTCACGCATCACTTTAGCGGCCTCTGTAATGGTTTGCACTGAATCACCGTTTATTTTTGATGCCATCAGTAAAGCACCAATTTGAGCTTGAGTGGCATCACCATCCATAATTTGATTCATGACTTGGGTCATCAAATTTTCCGGTAATTGATCATTCTCACCTAAAATGGCCAAGGCTTTTTGTATTGCGCTCATAAGTCTCATATTGTTTTTAAATTAATACATCCGATAGTAAAACATCAGTTCATAATAATAAATAAAATGTAATAATTTAGATTGAATTGGTTCTTATATAGCAACTTGGTTGGTATATTTATCGGTATTTGATAAATCTGTGATAATTTAGAATTGATTTATCCATACAATACTCTCTAAGAAGCAACTAATATTTTAGAGTTTTTTTACTCATGCTACGGGTTATACAAAGGTCTCTTTTATAAAAAGATTAATATAATTCAACGAGGCAAAACTCATGATTAAATCAAAAAAACATTTTTAACTCTTCTTTATAATGGCATTTACCTTTATTGGCCTAACGAGTAGTGCCTGTAGTTCAACATCCCCTTTCGCTCAGTATGATTCTGTTAAGTCAGCCACTGCAATTAAAGGATCAAAAGGTAAATGTGGCGAAGGTAAATGTGGTTAAATAACAAAGACAGCACTAATTAATGCCGTTTTACTATTTAAAATATAAAGTTCAAAGAAAATAGAAGATTTTAAATCAACAATATGTCACTATAGTGATAGTATATTATTAGAGAGTTTTATACAGCTCTCTAGTATACAATATTAAAATAAAACAAGAGGAGAATTAAATAATGAATAAAATGATGAAATTATTAATGACGGCATTTGTATTAATGGTAGCAGTTTCTGTAACCAGTTGTACAAACAAATCTACGTCAAAAGCAGGTGCTGATAAAGTTGCTGAATCTACAACAACTGCAGTATCTGGCAAGTGCGGTAAAGCAGCTAAGAAATGCGGCGAAGGCAAGTGCGGCGACAAGAAAGCTGCACATAAATGCGGCGAAGGCAAGTGCGGCGACAATAAAGTTGCACATAAATGCGGCGAAGGCAAGTGTGGTGAAGGAAAGAAGAGCTATAAAAAAGACAAAAAATGTGATGATCCTAAGTGCAAAGGAAAAAAAGAAAAATGCAATGACCCTAAATGTAAAGGAAAAAAGGAAAAGTGCAATGACCCTAAATGTAAAGGAAAAAAAGGGAAATGCGGTGAAGGGAAGTGCGGTGACAAAGCAGCAGCTAGTAAATGTGGCGAAGGAAAATGTGGTGATAAAACTACAGCCAACAAGAGTGGTGACAATTTAACAGATAAAGCTGTTGATATGGCAAAAGATGCCGTTGAAGGAAAATGTGGTACAGATAAACTAAAAGGCGATGCAGTTGATGCGGCTAAGGATGCAGCTAAAGGAGCTATCAAGAAAAAATGTGGGGGTTAATTTTAAATAATTAAGTTTCAAACCAAGCTAAAGGCATAAATATTATTTATGCCTTTTTTATTAACCTAACTTTTGTTTGTGATGAGATTAAAATAAATTTATTGTATAATCACTGACTTCAACATTCCCAAAGGTTACTATGAAAACTAAATATCTAAGCCTGATTTTTACTCTTATCCCTCTTTTTGCAACAGCAGATGTTGGTGATTTGCTAATTACTGAAATTTCAGTAACTCCAACTGTTGGTGAATTTATAGAAATTCATAACAGTGGAGCTGTTGCGGTTGATTTAACCGATGTTTATTTAACGGATGCTACATTTTCTGGCGGTAGTATTTATTATTACCAAATTGTGACTGGTGGTGGTGGCGGTGGCGGATTTGCAGATTTTCACTCGCGCTTTCCCAATGGAGCTATGATAGCTGCAGGCGAATACCAGACTATCGCACTAAATGGCTCTACTAACTTTAATACGACTTATGGTGTTGATCCAACTTATGAACTTTATGAGGATGCAGGTGCTGCTGATGCTATACCTGATATGCTTGAGGCAACTAGTGGCTCAATCAATGGTCAAGGTGGACTATCTGGCGGTGAGGTTGCCATTCTTTACACTTGGGATGGTGCTAGTGATTTGGTTCAAGATTTAGACTACGTTGTTTGGGGAGACAAAACTGAAGCTGTAGATAAGTCGGCTGTTGCAATTGATGGCCCTGATGCTGATGCTATTGACTCAACCTATTTAAATGAAACTGATATCACCTCTCAAAAAGAAATTTCTACAGGCTCCCACGCTAGTGGTATGAGCTGGCAACGTGATGTTTCACTTGATGAAGGCGCAGAAACACAGGTCGGAGGAAATGGCTTTAGTGGCAGCGATGAAACTTCTGAAGATTTAAACAATACTTTTTATGAAGGTACACCAACTCCCAATATTGCAGGAACACCACCTCCTCCTACAGCCCCAAACATTCTAATTAATGAGGTTGATGCAGTAGGTACGGCAGAATTTATCGAAATATTTGGCACAGCGGGAGCGAGCTTAAATGATGTAACTGTGGTCTTATATCAAGGTTCTGATAACACAATCTCTGCTTTATTTGATTTATCAGCCTTCACAATGCCAGCTAGTGGATACTTTTTAATTGGCGATGCTACCTTACCTGCCCCAGATATCACCCTGCCTGCCAACAGTCTAGATGACAACAATAGTGGAGCAGTTGCTGTTTATTTTAGCAATGTTAGCAACTTCACAATTGGTGGTGCTTTAGTAACCACAGATTTAATTGACGCACTAGTTTACGATTCAGGACAAGCAGATAATGCCACTTTATTGACTCTATTAAATGCAGGACAAGCTCAAGTTGATGAAAATGCTAATACCGCTGCAGCAACAGAGTCCAATGCGCGTTGCCCGAATGGGGGTGGCAGTGCATTAAATACTGATACTTATATGCAAGTTGCTCCAACAGCAGGCACTATCAATAACACCTGCCCTGTGACACCTTATTATGCAAGTGCAGACCCAACTGATGCGACAACATTACGTACCTCGTTACATAACATCATCAAAGGACACATATCCTATCCTTACTCTGCTACTACGACTGACACATGGGATATTTTGGGCTTTGCTGATGAAGACCACAATCTTGGAGTTGACATAGATCCAAATGTTTCAGAAAGAGTGTGGATGATTTATAAAAATAACTCATATGTTCATGTTGAGAATTTTGGCGGGGAATATAACAGAGAACACACATGGCCTCAGTCATATGGGTTTTCCTCAAGTGCCAGTGGAGGTTCTCACAATGTCAATAATGCCCCTAGAACAGATGCTCACCATCTTATGATATCAGACATAGGTTATAATGGTGACCGAGGTAATCTATATTTTGACAACTGTGATGCTGCATGCACAGAACTAGTAACCACATTATATGATGGAGAAGGAACAGGTACTCCAATAGGAGGTGGATCTGGCACATATCCAGGCAATTCAAACTGGTTTGATAGCAATAGTTTTGAAGTTTGGAATGAGAGAAAAGGTGATATTGCAAGAGCAATGTTTTATATGGATGTTCGTTATGAAAACAATGGAGAAATTGATTCAACTGGAACACCAGAGCCAGATTTAGTTCTAACTGATGATTTAGGGTTAATTGGTCCAACATCAGGAGATACTGCTTATCTAGGTCTGAAAAGCATCTTAATCCAGTGGCATAATCAAGATCCTGTTGATCCTATTGAAGAGGAACGAAATGAAGTGGTGTTCTCTTACCAAGGAAACCGCAATCCATTTATTGATCATCCAGAATGGGTTGAATGTATATTTAATGGTGGAGTTTGTACTACAACAGTGCCAGATGAAGTTTTTAGTAATGGTTTTGAGTGAGATGCCTCTGTTTTAAGCATAAAAAAACCCATGATTACTCATGGGTTTTTTTATTCTAAAACTGACACCTTTAATCAAATAAAGGCGTAGACAAATACCTGTCACCACGATCGCAAACAATCATTACAATCACAGCATTTTCCAAAGTTTTTGCCAACTCTAGTGCCACATACATAGCTCCACCAGAAGATGGTCCTGCAAATATGCCTTCTTTTTGTGCCATTAATCGTGTCGTTGCATTGGCATTGACTTGTGAAACATCAATGATTTTATCAACTCGGCTGGCATCAAATATTTCAGGCAAATACTCTTTAGGCCAACGACGAATGCCAGGAATCTTGGACTCTCCATCAGGTTGTACGCCGATGATTTGAATAGCTGAGTTCTTGCGTTTTAAATAACACGAAGTACCCATGATTGTGCCAGTTGTTCCCATCGCTGAGATAAAATGTGTTATCTCTCCTTCTGTATCTCTCCAGATTTCTTGACCCGTGGATTCGTAATGGGCTAATGGGTTATCTTGATTAGCAAATTGATTAAGCAGTTTTGCTTCACCAGATTTATCCATTTCGATTGCTAGATCTCGTGCGCCTTCCATACCCATGTCATCGGAAACTAAAATGAGTTTGGCACCATAGGCCTTCATGGCTTTTTGCCGTTCCATACTTGATGATTCTGGCATAATTAAAGTCATGTGATAATCTTTGAGTGCAGCAATCATTGCAAGGGCAATACCGGTGTTGCCACTGGTTGCTTCCACCAGGTGATCTCCTGGTGCAATAAAACCCTTGTTTTCAGCATGCTTTATCATGGATAAAGCGGGTCTGTCCTTAACTGAACCTGCAGGATTTTGTCCTTCGAGTTTTGCTAATATGACATTATTACGTTTTTCATCGTATAAACGTTGAATACGAATTAATGGCGTATTCCCGATAGTGCATTCTAAAGTTTGGCAATTTTTCATGGGTATATATTAAAAGTAAAAAACTAAGACCAAATTTACCCTAATTAAATTTCAAAAACGTCAAAAATCTTAAATAAATCCTAAAAAAGCCTAAATTTGCCCAATTTACTCCAAACTGCTATAATTAAAGAGAGAGGCCTTTGTATAATTATGAAGACACGTGGAATGTCATGTTTGATTCAACTGTGTTATTTATTAATGTCATGAAAAGCTCTCATAAATACTAATAATTAAAGGGGAAATAGAATGAAAGATTTGTTGTTTTTTGAAAAGTTAGTCACACCTAAATTTATAACATTTATTTATTGGATTATGCTCGCAGGCATAGTTATTGGTGGCATATATCGTATTTTTGGTGGGTATGGGGGCTTTAGTATGTCAAAGCTCTTCATGGGGCTTGTATTTATTGTTCTTGGCGTCGTTGCTGCACGCGTTTGGTGCGAGTTGTTAATTGTCTTGTTTAAAATGAATGAAGCATTGCAAGAGATTAGGAAAAAATAAGTTTTCCCAAAAAGTAAAAATAAAAACGCTTAATTATTAAGCGTTTTTTCTATTAATTTTAGTGGTTTTGAGTTAATAGCATTTCTTTGAAGTCTGAATGTTTGGCTAATGCACGTTTTAGTAGTTTTTTGAACCGCCCATCATTTTCAATAGTTGTGAAATAACTATTAGAAACCATAAAAGGGTAATTGTAATATCCTGCATTAATGGCTTTTTCAAGTGTGTGTATAGCATTTTCTTTATCTCCTAAGAGAGCATAATAAGAAGCCAAATAATAGAGAGTTTCACCGTCATTGTTTGCAGCACTGGATAATTTTTCTACTGCAATCAATCCCTGTTTAGTATTGCCAAGAATATAAGATTTAAAAACAGTTGCTACATTTGCCCACAGACCATACTGGTCTTTTTTAATTACTTGATTATAATAATCAAGTGCTTTTTTATTATCACCTAATCTGCGATACATTAACCCCTTCCAGCCCAGTGTGAAAGAACTAGTTTCATAGAGCTCTGTCATTTTTAAGGCTTTATGGTAATTGCCGTTGCCTGAAAAAGTGCCAATTAAAGAACGGTATTTTGGATTGTGAGCATCGAGGCTCACGGCTTTTTCCATTTCTTTAATTGCTGAATCTACCAATCCTGCATAACGGTAAATATAGCCTAAGGTAAAGTGAGTGTCGGCATGGTTTGGGTTGATTTCAACCATCTTATTTGCCAGCTCAATGGCTTTTTCAATTTGGTTTGTTTCAGTATAATACATGGCAAGATAGGAGAGGGCATTTAAAAGCTCTGGGTTGATTTTTAACGCTTTCAGGTAGTAATCTTTTGCCTTTTGAAAGGGCATGTCTTGTAAAGAAAATTGTTTATAACGGCGAATTCTATCTCCCAGTTTTACATAAGTTAAAGCATAATTGTCATCTAAATCAAGTGATTTTTTTAGCATTTCGATAGCGAGTCTGTTGCCATCGTTTGTAAAAGAGTAGGCAATACCTCTTAAGTAATACTCATAGGCTAAAGGGCTATTAGGAATATCTTTTTCAATGCGCTGTATCTCAGCAGTAGAAAACTTAACTTTTAAGGCGTTGATTACTCTTTGTGCAACGATGTCTTGCAATTCAAAGGCGTTTTTATTTTCAACCTCTATCTGCTTACTCCGCCAAATTAATTGGGAACTCTTGATTTCTATGAGTTCAATATTAAGACGAATAGTATTGTTAACTTTGAGATAATTTCCAGTCAATATATAGTCAACTTCTAATTCTTTGCCAACCGAAACTGAATCGATTGCATTTATGTATTTTCTGATAGATGCCGAAGGTCTAACAGATATATTGTGTAAGTAATTAAGGTGTCCAATAATTTGATCAGCTATTGCAATACCAAAATAATCATTATCTGATGAAGGCTTGTTATTTGTCAAAGGGAGAACGGCAATAAGTGGAGTATCAATGTTTTGTTTTTTGTTAGATTTAAATTGGAAAAAAATAAATACAAGGACTAATAATGCAACAGCAACTAAAAAATAGTATCGAGCTTTAGCGTTGCTTGGTTTTAATTCTGCGGGCTTATCGTTAACTTGTCCGATGAATTGATAACCACGTCCATGGATAGTTTTGATTGTGTGTTGTAATTGACCGTTATCACCAAGTACTTGACGTGCAATTTTTATGTGGTTACTTAAAGTTGCATCCAATACATCGCGTCCATCCCAAACCGTTTGGAACAATTCATCACGCGTAACAACTTTATTGTTGTTCTCAACGAGATATACAATAACATCGAAGACACGTGGTTCAACGTCAACTACGTTACCCTCATGTATGAGTTTAAAGTTTTTGGTGTCCAGCAGGAAGCGATTAAAAGTATATGTCATTGTCCATTTTTTTATTGTTATTAACTGATTATACGGTTTTTGTCACAGTATATTGCTAATTATTGAAAAAATAGACAATCATTAGCAAACCATCATGTTTCAAAAATGACATTTTGTAGACTTGTAGGGTAATTAGTAACTTTAAAAGTGTACTTTGATAACTACGCTTTTTTGAAATTTTATTTAACAAATAGTTCACATAACATTTGTTTAAATGAATTCAGCTCCTTGAAAAGTTAAGATGTTTTAAATGCTGATGGAAAAGTGTAGTTATCAAAATATTTTTACTAAACAGGATGATTTATGAAAAAGATAACTTTAATAATGCTTTTATTATCAGTAAACCTCAATGCACAGGACAAACCAGATTTAGAAATTCCTGAAACGAATAAAATGCTGAAAGAAAGCCTTGCACTATCACAACATTTTAAAGATTTCAGTGATCTGCAAAAGGGCTCCACCAATTGGCGTTCTGTGGGTGCTGGAGGATGCCAGCATTCAAGTATCCAGGCTGCAATTGATGATTATACTCAATCGCCTTTAGGCTTACTTGGCATTCCAGTAGAGTTCAGAATTGCTACCAACAAGACTTATTTTGAAAATTTGGTTGTTGGTGGTAACTATGATATTTCTTTAACAGGTGGCTATAGTGATTGTAGCAATATGACAGGGACTCCATCCAATAATCAAGTATTGATAAATGGAGGCTTCAATGGCACGGTTTTGAAAATTCAAGGTGTTACTACCAGAAGAACCATGGTCTTTAAAAATTTACGTCTACTCAATGGCAGTAATGCAACAGGGGCAGGCGGTGGTTTTCTTTCTGACAATTCAAATGTATCGTTGTTATTAGAAAATGTTGATATAAGAAATAACACCGCAAGTCATGGGGCAGGAATTGCCATTGTGGGTGGTGATACTGATTTACTGATGAATGAATCACTGATATTGGGCAATGTTGCTGATTATGGCGGCGGCATCTATTGTAGTGGAGGAAATTCATCGGTTAATGTCGCGAACCACAGTGGTATTATTTCTAACTTTGCCAATGCCCCTGGCTCCACATCTCCCCGTGGAGGCGGGGGTGCTTATATTGATGGCTGTTATTTCGCTATTTTTACAGGTTCTGCTAATAATGGTTCATTTACAGGTATGGAAGGGAATTCATCCGCAAGTATTGGTGGCGCAATCCTTGCCGGAGGTGCAACCATTAGACTACATGGGCATCAATTTTGCGGATCATTGGGTTGCCTGGGTGATGACATCAATCCTGTTAGCTTTAGGAGCAATCAAAGCAATTCATCGGGCGCTGTTATATCGGCAGGCAACAGTGATGTGAGAATTAATGCCACATGGATGGAGGGCAATGCCGGAACGACAGTGGTGGATGTGGACAGTTTAACCCTTGAAAGGTTTCAACAACCCTGTTGGAGAAATTCAGAATGTAATTTATTTGAAAATAATGCAGGCGTAGTTATATGGGCAGGATTTGGTGACATCAGTATTTCAAATACAACTTTTAAAAACAATCCAGATGGAGTATTTCGTTTCTCAGGCGCTACATTCTCTTCAGATTACACATCTGTTAACATCGAAAGTAATTTTTTCTTTCAAAATGGTTCATCTCAATTTTTTACAAACGACGCCCCGCACAGTATATTTCGGTTTGGTGGTGCACTCGATGTTTCTCTTATTCACAATACAATTGTTGATAACAGTTCAATAGATTCAACTTTTCTTTTAAGTTGGACTACAGCTTTTGGTGGTCAAAAGCCAACTTTCCAAGCGCATTCAAATATTATAGTTAACCCTGGAGCCTCATTATTAATTCACGAGGATAGATCTGGCAACCCCAGCACGCTTGAGGTTAATATCAGCGCCTTAATCACCAATGAAACGGATTCTCTTTTAGAAATTAATGGGGTATTTAATGACGCTATTAACTTTGCAGGCGGGGATTTTATTAGTCAAACTATTCCTGGAGAGGTGTTGTTTGTGGACAGGGTCAATGGTGATTTACATTTAAGTCCAAATTCAAGAGCCATTGATTATTTCAATACACCCTCACGTGCCACCGTGACTTACAAAGACATTGATTACCAAAACCGTGGTTTTGATGACCCCAACAACCAATCTCCAATATCGAGTTTGTTTTATTTTGATCTCGGAGCAGATGAAAGAATCGAATTACCAGACCTTATGTTTGTCGATGGGTTTGAATAATTGTGACTTGGTTGACAGAACATGGACAGTAAATCATTTAAACTACCAGACAGAAAGGGGAAGACTAATGAAAATTACAATGACAATTAAGTTAATAATATTTATCCTATGCTTAAACATAAATTCAAGTTTTGCATTGGATAACCCTATTATGTTTGTTACCCAATACCCTGTTGCGGATGATTTTAGTGCCATTGGAACAACATTTGGTAATCACCAATCTGGTATAGAAAGTGTCGGAAGAGGAGGAGATTTATATATTCGTTATGCGGATGGAACTTTGCGAAACCTAACCCGTGAAGCTGGATTTGGCATGGTTGGTTTTCAAGGCGTAGACTCGATAGCGGTGCGAGATCCTACCATTCATTGGAATGGTACAAAAGCCTTGTTTAGTATGGTCATTGGAGCCACTGCGGAACAATTTGAGCGACCAGTGACTTATTGGCAAATATATGAAATCATGGGTTTTGGGCAAGGTCAAACGGTATCAATTACAAAAGTAGCGAGTCAACCTGTAGATTATAATAATATAACCCCAATCTATAATTCTTCCGATAATATCATTTTTACCACCGATATGCCTCGCACGAAAAATCGTTACAACTACCCACAATACGATGAGTACGATAATGATGCCAGTACCACAGGTCTGTGGCAATTAAATCGGACAACAGGGGCAGTCAAGTTATTGCAACATGCACCATCAGGGTCTTTTTCTCCTTTTATTGATAAAGCAGGGCGCATTGTTTTTACCCGTTGGGATCATTTGGAACGTGACCAACAGGCTTATACAGCTGGTGAAGGGCACTTTAACTACAGCAATGAATTACCTGGAGCAACGGCAATTAATTCTGTTGCAGAGGTATTTCCAGAACCACAAGAGGCAGATGATCCTGATGTGATAAGCAGTATTAATTTGCACAGCATTAATCATTTTTTCCCGTGGCAGCTTAATCAAGATGGAACAGCAGAGGAAACCCTCAACCATGTTGGACGGCATGAATTACATGATTATTTTACCGCAAGCTTTAATACTGACAGCAGTTTGTTTGATTTTATTCCTTATATTGGGCGCCCCAATGTCAATGTTATCAGAAACACCTTTATGCTAGATGAAGACCCTAATCAAATAGGTCGTTATATTGCCATCGATGCCCCAGAGTTTGGCACTTACAATGCTGGTCAAATAATAGCCTTTGCATTACCTGTAGGAGCCCGCCCTGATTTAGTTACAGTGGATTACCTCACTCACCCCGATACTAGAGATCCAGGAAGTGGCGTGAATCATTCGGGGTTTTATCGAGATGCGATTACTTTGGCTGATGGAACAGTTTTGAGTTCACATACATCAACAACACATAGCAATAACACAGCCTTTGAAAGCCCTTTCACCATTAAATCCTTATCATTAACTAATGGATATTTAGCCCCCAATACAGCACTTGCTAACCTACCAGATGTGACACTTTCGTTTTGGAGTCCAGATGTGATGGTTAATTTTACTGGGCAACTATGGCAGTTCCAGCCTGTTGAAGTCATTGCACGCAGTGTTCCTCCAATAACATCCATGCAATTGGAAACACCTGAGCTACAAGTGATGAGTGAAGAAAATGTTGATGTGAATAATTTTCAAAATTATTTACGCAACAATAATTTAGCCGTTGTTGTTATGCGTGATGTCACCACACGGGATTCAACCGATAAGCAACAACCCTTTAATCTTCGTGTACCAAACTCTGGACACCAAACAATTGGAGATGGAGGTCAAATCTATGATATTTCACATTTGCAATTTGTACAAGCCGATCAAGTAAGAGGAATAGGTGGAGCTGGCGGAGTCAACACGCCAAAAGATGGGCAACGACCATTGGCTCAATTTATGCACGATGACAATGTCATGCAAAACAATATTTCATTTGCTGGTGCACCAACAGGAAGTGTTGAAGTGTATCCCGATGGATCGGTGGCAGCCTTTGTACCAACCAGACGCGCAATGGCTTGGCAATCCGTTGCCCCTGATGCAACTCCAGTGGTAAGAGAACGTTACTGGATAAGTTTTCAACCCGGTGAAATTCGTGCCTGTGCAGGCTGTCATGGAATTAATGATGTTGACCAAGCAGGCAATCCAGCAAGCACTCAAAAAGCCCAAGCTTTTCGAGCGTTGTTGCAACACTGGAAACAAAACCTTAATACCTTAGTTTTTAGTGATGGTTTTGAATAGATTACTAACAATTATATTGTTGTGCTTGAGTTTTGAATCACCGGCACAACTTAAAGCCTTCCCTGAAGCCGAAGGTTTTGGCGCACTCGCCAGTGGAGGTCGTGGAGGTTCTGTCCTCAAAGTGACCACTTTAGATGCATCAGGAGTAGGCTCATTGTTGTGGGCGGTCAACCAACCAGGAGCACGAATCATTGTTTTCGATGTATCTGGAATCATAACCACAGACATCGAAATCCCGCATGGAAATATCACCATAGCAGGTCAAACTGCACCTGGAGCTGGCATAACTCTTGTTGGTCATTTAACAACGGAATTTGGGGTAGAGACTAACAACATAATCATTCGCCATATCAGAGTAAGACCACCCAACCCAAATGCACAATGGCCGCCCAATCAACACGATGGCATACAGTTTTCCAGCGCTAACTCTATTATTCTTGATCATGTAGATGTGTCGCATGGAGCGGATGAAAATATTGACATGTGGGATGGAGCAAATCATATAACAGTTCAATGGTCGAATATTTCCTTCCCAATCTATGATGTTGCCAATGGTTGGACACACAACAAAGGCATTTTAAACCATCGTCCTTGTGTAGATGATAGCAGCTGTACAGCAAGCTCAAGAACAGGGGGATTCATCTCTATTCACCACAATTATTTCGCCCATGCCCGTAACCGAACACCGGCTTTATCGATGGGTCCAGCAGATACACGCAATAACTTGGTTTACAATGGCAGGGAAGGCTTTGTTCACCACAATATTGTAGCTGATGGGCAGTTTAATATCATTGGTAATAAATACGTAGCAGGGCCTAGTATTTCATTAGCGCCATTCTTTTTTGACCCAGAAAATAGCAATCCACCCATTTTAACTCAGTATTGGTTGCAGGATAATTTTATTGAGGACAATAGTTATAATGGTGTAGTCAATAATCCATGGAATGACACAGCTTTTCAAAATGAATATACTTTTGTTTGTTGTGGAGTTGTAGCCACACAATTTAATCAAATAGGAGAATTTGACTTTACCTCACAAAACAATATAGCAATTACCACGCACAACAGTTCTGAAATTGAAGATTTATTAATTGACCGAGTTGGAGCTTTCCCCAGAGACATCGTGGCAAGAAAATCAATCACCGATTTACAAACCAGAAGCGGAGGATGGCAAAATTACCGTCCACCCAATCTAATGGATGGATTGACAGCCGCACCACCACCAATAGATACAGATAATGATGGAATGCCAGATAGTTGGGAACAAATAAATGGATTAAATCCCACTATTGCTGATAACAACACCATCATGCCATCAGGTTATACGGCTATTGAAGAGTATATTAATGGTGTCGCGGCACTTATCTTTAATGATGACATTTTTGGTGATGGGTTTGAGAATTAATTGTATTAGATTAAGGACAAAGTAATTTATCCGTAGATTTCGTAGATTAAAAGACCAAAATCAAAAGCAATCTTCCAACAAGGCGGATATGGGCAGGTCAAAACATCATATCTAATATATAGGTGTTGTTTCCAAGGTGATTTTAGCTAAAAGTTGTAATGGCTTTAATCATACAAGACTGTGCAACCTTAATTAAGGTTTTTATATTTTAAATGAAATTTTGACATTACCTTCTAAAACAGAACAACACGTTCATTAATATTAATCGATAATGGCAAAGCTTAATATAGCAATGTAAGCATATTATTGATGACGTTACTGAAGTAGAGTCAACCCTACAAAACAAACAAACGGCTCTTTCTGGCTCAGTCAAGATAGCCGTTCCTTTATCATTTGGCTTATTGCATTTAGCCCCTGCTATTAATAAATTTAACCGTTTACACCCTAAAATTAGATTTGAAATTGACTTTAATGACCGCAAAATATCACTGATTAATGAAGGCTATGATCTAGCTATCCATATTGGCAAACTTGATGGCAAGAAAAATTACAAGCATCAAAACATTACTTGTCGCCTCTCAAAGTTACTTAAATGAACATGGCACACCGCAAGTACCATCGGATTTATTGCATGGGCACAATAAACTGCATTATCGAAATACATCAGGCGTGTTCCATTTTATTGACGAACAAGACCGTAAAGTACAAATTAATTTACCTAGCACCATAATTTCTAACAATGGTGACTATTTATCGCAGTGCGCACTTGAAGGCTTAGGCATTATTAGCACACCTGATTTATCAGCTATAAAGAAATACAATCAGGGAAATTGATTCAGGTATTACCCAAATACCATCAAGCTGCTAAAGTTGGTGTGCATGCAATCTATCCACAAACACGGCATTTGAGTCGCAAAATTAGAAGCTTGATTGATTTCTTGGTTAAATACTTCGTTGAAAATCAAAAGTGGAAATCATAAAAAACCCCTTATGTTTCCATAAGAGGTTTTGCTTTTTTAAGTTTTAGAGTTTATTAATTCTGATTGTAGCGTCTTCCTACCATGAATATCATCATACTCAAGATTAATAATGCCCACCACCTGTTAACTGGTATCATTATTGGTATACCTGAATTGTTACCAAATACCGTCAATGGAACAATTGGAGTGTCGGTTGACAATTCAACTACTACAGTCTCTGGCAAGATTG
>JAMOMK010000134.1 GCA_027067055.1 Lysobacterales bacterium
GCCTAAAACAAATCCACAATCAAAATTGGGGACGTGACTTTAGTCGCGTTTTTTAATACTACCTTTTCATAAAAGTAATCAATTTAAATCACCAGCACTTCATCAAAAAAGTCATCCAGCACACTGTACTTTACATAGAGCCATTTTTTGTTTAGCTCCTAGTCTCGTGTTAATTTCCATTGTTAGCTCATAATGTTATACTGTTTTTTTTATTTCTAACTTTATGACAATGATTCGAATGACTAAATTGATTTTTCTTGTGTTATTGACCTTCAATGCTTTGGCACAAAACACTAAAGCACCTGAATATATCTCCTTAAGCAAACAAAAAGTTTACGATATAGAAATCATTGTATTTGCCTATGACACCCCTCTACCTAATGCGCAAACTTACGGAAACAAGCCTATTTATGATACCAGTTTAGCCTATGAGTTGGATTTTAAACCTGATGGCATGTCAACAATTAAAAAGGCAGAGGTACAGGAAAATAGCTCTCAATACACTATTGACATTGATGGCAAAGGTGATAGTATTTTAGCATTAGCTTGGTTTGAACATGACTCTTCAAAATTTCAGTTAACCAATATCTGGGATAAACTACAAAACAATCAAAATACAACTCCTCTTATACATCGTGCCTGGCGTCAACCCCAAACCGCCTTTAAATCCCCTCAATTTGTTAAAGTCAATTCAATCACTCAAGATAATAATAACGAATATGACAGAGAAGTGTCTTATACAGACAATACAATCTTGGGACAAGTAGCCCTATCAAAAGGTCGGTATTTACATTTCACCAATCAACTCAACTTATTTCGTTCCATAAATGCAACAAATGAAAAAGGCTATATGGATGAACTACAAAATTTAGTTTTTTCACTCACCGAAAGGAAACAAGTTAAATCAAGGGAGTTACACTATTTTGATAACCCATGGTTTGGCACCTTAGTCAAAATAACACGATACAAAGGAGAAATTCATGATGAATAAATTATTTTTTGTAGGCTTTATATTCTTGGTTGCCTGCTCCCCAAAAACAGTACGACATAAAACAGATGTAAATAAAACATGGGTACTTAATAAAGCATTCAGCACGATTGCCATTATCACGACTAAGAATGATAAAATAGCAGAAACCTCCGAATTTCAAGAGTTTAAAGGCAGTATTAATAAATCTAA
The DNA here is from genome assembly GCA_027067055.1 of Lysobacterales bacterium. GTDB lineage: Bacteria > Pseudomonadota > Gammaproteobacteria > Xanthomonadales > Marinicellaceae > NORP309. The sequence continues at coordinate 1,181 of JAMOMK010000134.1, forward strand.
TTACTTATCTATCGAACTAGACATGAACTCATTAGAAACAAATATTCCTATCCGAAATGAGCGTATTGGCAAACACCTTTTTGAAACAAACCTTTACCCAACAGCTGAGATTCACACTCAACTTAAAGCCGAAGATTTGAAAGCAGGTGTACATGAAATCACATTTGATGTCGATTTACACGGTGTTTCTGGTATTTTAACTGCCGAGTTTATGGTGTTTAACCAAAACGGTAAAAAAGTCATTACTTTACACAAACCATTGATAATTAATGCTGGCATATTTGGTTTAGAGCAAGGTATCACAACACTAAAGAACATTGCAAAGTTACAAAATATTGATTTTACCGTTCCCATGCACATAGTTTTAACATTTGAATAGTAACCTTCAACTTGTAACATTGCCCTATTCTCTTCGTTATCTTCTCAACAGGTAAAAGGTACTTTTAGCCTATTGTAATAAATCCAAACCACATTCATAATGAGCGTGGTTTTTTAAAAGAGAAAATATAAATGAAATCATCCATCTGGAAATTCACCAAGCGTAGCCTTTTGCTACTTCTTATCCTTCTAACAATATTTATAATTAATTTATTGTGGTTCAAACCTTTTTCAATCAATCATTTTTATACAAAAATATTTGTTGAATTTGCCATTGACAGCCCTCAAATGGTTGCAGGAATGGGGTCTAAGCTTTGGCATTATGATAAATTAGATGACAACTCCCAAGAAGCAAGCGATAAGAGCTTGGCTTTATTAAAAAAAGATTATGCCATGTTTAAACGCTATGACCGAGCAGATTATTCAGGACAAGATTTGATTTCTTATGATGTTCTTGATAATTTTCTTCAAGGACAAATGGAAAGTATGAAATTTGAAAACTATGGTTACAGCCAATCACAAAAAGGTGGCAACTATATGGGCATTATTAGTTTTATGAAAAACATCCATAAAATTGAAAACAAAAATGATGCACAAGATTATATTTCACGACTCTCGCAAATAGGCACTTCGTTTGATAACACCTTGATTCAAGTAAAAATAGAACAAGATAATGGTGTTATTCCACCTGATTTTATAATTAAAAAAATGTTAGTCAATATGCATAACATTCGCAACCCATCGTTACAAGATAATGAATTGGTCAAAGACTTTACAGAAAAACTAGATAAACTTGAAGATTTAGATACTCAAGACAAGAACGAACTTCAACAAGACATGAAAAAACAAATGCTTGAGGTAGTACAGCCAGCCTATGATCGTATGATTGCATTTTATGAAGATTTATTAACTAAAGCAGACTCTCGTGCTGGTGTTTGGAAATTTCCTAAAGGTGAAGAGTATTATCAACATCGAATAAAAGCATCGACCACTACAAATTATACAGCAGAGTATTTGCATAATTTAGGTCTAGGAGAGGTGGATAGAATTGTCACTGAAATCAAGACAATTTTACGCGCGCAAGATTTTGAAGTTGATTTAAATCCTATTGGTAAGATTCTCAATGATATGAGCAAAGACCCTCGTTTCCTTTACGATGATTCCGATGAAGGCAGACAACAAGTTATTGCAGACTATCAAAGTATCATTGATGAAATTGACGCTAAGATGCCTGAATATTTTGCCATATTACCCAAAGGTAAAGTGGAAGTTAAACCTGTGCCAAAATACAAGGAAAAAACTGCTGCTGGTGGTTATTATGAAAGACCATCAATGGATGGCTCAAGACCTGGTCGATTTTATGCCAACCTTTATGACTTAAGTGCTACACCAAAATTTGCCATGCGCACCCTTGCCTATCATGAAGCTATTCCAGGGCATCACTTCCAACTGGCAATTCAAAATGAATTAGAAGGATTGCCACTATTTAGAGGGTTTATGGGCTCAACAAGCTATACAGAAGGCTGGGCATTGTATGCCGAGAGATTAGCATGGGAAGCAGGGTTTGCACAGGATCCATTTTCCAATATTGGCAGACTTCAGGCTGAGCTTCTACGCGCTGTAAGACTTGTTGTTGATACTGGCATTCACCACAGTAAATGGACACGAGAGCAAGCCATAAAATACATGAGTGAAACCACAGGATTTGCCGATAGTGATGTAGAAAGTGAAATAGAACGTTATATAGTTTGGCCTGGACAGGCACTGGCTTATAAAGTTGGTATGTTAAAAATACTTGAGCTACGCCAACAAGCTAAAGAACAACTGGCTGACAAATTTGATATTAGACAGTTTCATAAAGCAGTTCTGGAAAATGGTTCGCTGCCTTTAACCATGCTTGAACAACAAATTAATGTCTATATTGAAGAAACTCTCAATAAATCTTAAGCAAGTCTTTAGTTTAAGCATCAAATAGGTACAATGCCCGTAATTTAATTATGGGCATTTTAGTATGGATGATGCAATCAGAAAAGTACCAGAACTCAATCACATTGATCTTATAAAAGGAACAAACTTAGAGAAACAACGTTTTATTGATGATTTTTATAATGGTTTAGTAGAATATGGATTTATCATTTTAAATCCTTATGATTTCTCTTTTGATTTAGTTGAAGATGCTTACGATAAATTCAAAGAGTTTTTTGCCTTACCATTAGACTTAAAAATGAAATATTTTTGCAATAATGGTGGGCAACGAGGCTATGTCCCTCGTTTAGTGGAGCATGCAAAAAATAGCAAACACCCTGATTTAAAAGAATTTTGGCATATTGGTCGGGAATTAAAGTCAGGTAATCCCTACTCTGAATCTGACCTCTATCCAAACAATATTTGGCCACGGAGAGAAATTCCCGATTTTAAAAAGGTTGGATTAGCTGTTTATAATCAATTAGATGCGGTAGCTACCAGCTTATTTCATTCTCTTGCCCATTCGTTGAATGTTTCGCAAACCTATTTCGAGAACTTGACAAAAGAAGGCAATTCTATCTTACGAACCATTCATTATCCACCCTTAAAGGAATTTACCGAAAAAGACTCTATCCGCGCTGGGGCACATGAAGATATTAACCTTATTACTTTGCTTGTTGGTGCAACCGATGGTGGTCTTGAGCTTTTAGATAGAGATGGTCAATGGCTGGCTGTGCCAAGTCTTCCCAATCAAATTGTGGTTGATTCTGGCGATATGCTTTCACGCATTACCAATGAAGTCATTCCTGCCACCACTCACCGCGTAGTCAATCCCGATCACAGCACTAAAGAGCGTTACTCCATGCCTTTTTTCTGTCACCCACATGCCAATGCAGAATTAAAATGCATTGAGTCCTGTATCGGTAACGGTAAAAAATACGAAGACATATTAGCCAAAGACTTTTTGATTCAGCGTTTAATTGAGATTGGTATTTTGAAAGTTCAGGCTTAAATAAATCATCCATTATTAGCTTTTTCAAACTCTGCAAAGACCTCAGCTCCGGTCATATTTTTAGTCTTTTGTGAAAAGGAATAATAATCAGGTTTCTCTTCAATAAAAATTTGGTGTTCTAAAAATAATTCATCATCAATATCAAATAACCCAACTGGCATAATATACTGCTGGCTACCCAATAAATGATAAAAAAGATGCGAACCGCATTTTCTACAAAAACCTCTCTCTGCCCACTGCGATGATTTAAAACGGGTGATGTTTTCTTCACCTTCAAAACTGACTTTCCCTTCAGTCTCAATTGCTAATAAGGGACCACCAGTCCATTTTCGACACATACCGCAGTGACAAACACCAACATTGTGTTTAAGCTTTTCTGTATTTATTTTAACTGCACTGCATAAGCAGGAAGCTTGTTGATCTGTAGACATACTTAACCTCAAACAAAATACAATTGTAGCACTTTTGCTCCAACATCACATTATCAATCAATTAGAGTTAAAAAATTATGCTAATATTAACTAACGTAATTAGTCATATAAAAATAACATTATCCGTAGCATTGTTGCAATTTATGTTAAAATCTCGCCTCTTTTATAACCATCATTTCTGAATTAATGCTATTTAAGTCAATTGCAAACCTGACTAAAAAAGACACCCTTTTGTTTAAAGGGGTTAAGGGTCTTGCTTTACCCTTATTATTAGCAGAACTGACAAAAAACAACACAGGACTAAATTTAGTTTTAACCGAGTCAGCACACGAAAGCATTGTTTTAGAAGAAGAATTACAACTGTGCGCACCTGAGTTAAAGGATAGAATATTTCATTTCCCTGCTTGGGATACCTTGCCTTATGATGTTTTTTCACCCAATCCAGAAATTGTTTCGCAGCGTTTAGCTTTTTTATATAATATTTCGCATGACATTGATAATGGTATTTTAATTATACCGACCAACAATCTCATGCAACGCTTAAGCACCAAATCCTTTATCAAAGGTCGCTCACTGTTCTTAAAACTTGGTTCCCCTTTTGATATTACCAAAAGACGCTTATCCTTTGAAAACAACGGTTACCATTGTGTCACCGAAGTGCGCGAACCAGGTGATTTTGCCGTTCGTGGTGGTGTTATTGACATTTATCCAACAGGAGCTGATAAAGCCTACCGCTTAGAACTTTTTGATGATGAAATTGAGTCCATTCGAGTCTTTGATGTTGAGACCCAGCGCTCCATTGAGAAAGTTAAAAACATTCATATCTTGCCAGCAAACGAATTCCCTTTTGATGAAGCGGGTCGAATGCGTTTCTTGGAAAAATTCCGTGAAGAATTCGATGTGGATACGCACAAATGTTCGATTTATCAAGACGTGCGCAAACAAGTTCAATTCTCTGGTATTGAGCATTACTTGCCGATGTTTTTTGAAGAAACGGCTACACTGTTTGATTTTTTACCCGAAAACACCCGTGTTATTCATACCGGCAAGACACTACCAATACTGGCAACATGGGATAAACAAATTCAGGCACGATACCAAGAGCGACGACACGATATTCAACGACCTGTTATCGCTCCCGATGAGTTGTACTTATTACCCCAAGAAGTGGATGAACGTTTAAAAAATTATTCAACCATTCTATTAAACCAAGAAAGTGATGCCGAAGACTTTCACACCCAATTACCCAACCGTTTTAACCCAGAAACACACAAAACACAAGTCTTTTGGCTGCAGCAGCAATTGGCTACAGGTAAACGCATCTTAATCACTGCCGACTCTTTAGGACGTGCTGATGTTATAAAGCGTCTTTTTACTAAAGAAAAAATGCTACTTAAAGAAGTCGATAGCATTGCTGACTTTTTTACTTCGCCATTAGACATCGCTTTAACCATTGCTCCGATTGAAAATGGCACAAACTTTACCCAAAAAGACCTCATTATTCTTGATGAGAGTTGTTTGTTTGGCACAAGAGCTAATCGAACACGTAAGAAAAAACGCTTCAAGGCCAATCCTGATGAAATCATTAGCAACCTAAGTGAATTGCATCTTGGCTCTCCAATTGTGCATATTGATCATGGAGTTGGACGCTACCGTGGTTTGGAAACACACAATTTTGAAGGCGAAGCCGAGTTTTTAGTGTTGGAGTATTTTGGTGGTGACAAGTTATTTGTGCCTGTCTCCTCTTTGCATTTAGTTTCTCGCTACACAGGTTCATCAGAAGAAAATGCACCGTGGCATAAATTGGGTGGTGACAGGTGGCAAAAACTACGCGAAAAAGCCGCCAAAAAAGTCAAAGATGTGGCAGCTGAATTATTGCAACTCTATGCCATTCGAGAATCCCGTGGTGGTAAGCAAGTTAACTTAAATGAAAACGATTATTTGCAATTTTGTCAGGGCTTTCCTTTTGAAGAAACCGATGATCAAGCCACGACAATTGATGCGGTCATCGAAGACCTACAGAGTCCAAAATCAATGGATCGAGTTGTCTGTGGAGATGTTGGGTTTGGTAAAACAGAAATCGCCCTTCGCGCCGCCTTTGTCACAGCCAATGATTCTAAACAAGTTGCCATACTCGTTCCGACAACTTTACTTGCTCAACAACATTACGAAAACTTTTTAGACCGTTTTTCACCTTTCCCGATTAAAGTGGCTGTGTTATCACGTTTTGTAAAGAAAGCAGAACAAACAAAAATTCTCGAAGGTGTCACAAATGGCACTGTTGATATTGTTATTGGCACACATAAGCTATTACAAAAAGACATAAAATTCAAAAACTTAGGGCTGATAGTTATTGATGAAGAGCACCGCTTTGGTGTGCGTCAAAAAGAGCGCTTGAAAAAGCTACGTGCCGAAGTGGATATCTTAACCTTAACGGCGACACCGATACCTAGAACGCTTAATACCGCCCTATCGGGACTGCGTGATTTATCCATAATCGCCACACCTCCAAAGGCTCGGTTATCAGTAAAAACTCAAGTCATCGAATGGGACAATTCCACCATAAAAGAAGCCTGTCAACGTGAGATTCAGCGTGGTGGACAAGTATACTTTTTGCATAATGATGTCAAGACTATAGAACAAATGGCAGAAACAGTGCAAAAGCTTGTTCCACAAGCACGTGTACGAGTCGCCCATGGTCAGATGCACGAAAGTGACCTACAAAGTGTCATGTTGGACTTTCACAAGATGCGCTTTAATATTCTCGTGTGTTCTACCATTATCGAAAATGGCATTGATATTCCAACAGCCAATACCATCATAATGAACCGAGCCGATAAACTAGGCTTAGCGCAAATGCACCAATTACGTGGTCGTGTTGGGCGCTCACACCATAAAGCTTTTGCTTATTTACTCATTCCTGGTTGGAAAGCCATCACTAAAGATGCTGTCAAACGCCTTGAAGCAATCGTTTCACTGGAGGATTTAGGCTCAGGATTTACACTTGCCACACACGATTTAGAAATACGTGGTGCAGGAGAATTGCTCGGTGATGAACAATCAGGGCAAATCCAAGCCATTGGTTTTAGTTTGTATTGCGAATTGTTGGAACGCGCTGTTGAAGCCCTCAACAATGGTGAAGAACCTGAGTTAGACGACTTAAGTATCCACGAAACAGAAATCGAACTCAACATCCCTGCTCTGCTACCCGATGATTATATTCACGATGTGTATTTGCGTCTAACATTTTACAAACGTTTAAGCCAATGTGAAAACACGGATGATGTAAAAGAGTTGCGAGTTGAATTAATTGACCGCTTTGGTCTGCTTCCAGACCAAGCCAATAATCTATTTGAAATCAAAATCTTACAGTTAAAATCTAAAGTGTATGATATAAAATCAATAACTGTCAATCAACACGGTGGAACCGTCAAATTTGATACCAAAAGTGATGACATCTTACGCAAACTTATCACCTTGATTCAGACAAAATACCAAGACTACAAACCTGCTCCAAATGATGCCATCCGAATAACTGGCGAATTTAAGCAAACCGAACACCGATTTGAAGCCGTAGAAAGGTTGTTTTTAGACTTGGAGTAATTAAATTTTAGGTAATAGAATTAACTCTTTATAGTTTATTTATTGCAAACTGATAGACATTTTTATACTTAAAACATGACCATTACACAACAGCATCAGTTGACAGCCTTTGGTGTGATGTTACAAACGTATAATAACTATGCTTTTGTCGAAGTGACAACAGACCAAAATCAATGGAATCAAAAACTCTTATCACCAACCTTGTATATTACTATCAGTTGCTTATTTAATACAAATTCATAAACAAAACTAATGTGAAATGTACTACCATAAGCACTATTATCGGGAAGGCCATCCCAACCTGAAAAGCAAAAAAGGATACAGTTTTACCATCAGCAATTTTATATCCAAATCTTTTTTATAAGTCGTAATATATTAACCCTGCGGTATAATACCGTAATTCAGGACGATAAGGACTTCATGCTGATGCCTTGTCAAGAACATATATTTTAGACTCTCTATTTTTCATCTTTGAAAGATAATCTGAAATATACATACAGTGTATTTCTTCTAATATTTCTAAGTCTATTGGTATTTTAATCAAATTTACCTAAACCCTTCATTCAAAGCATCCAACACGGCATTGCCTGGACAGACTTCGCCTTGCGATAAGCTATTTAAGGGTTTATCCACTGAGTTTATCTTTTTATGCGTATCTTGAGGGTCTTCGTGTAGGTAGATTAAGCCGGTGAGGATTTTCTTTTGTTCGCGTACGGTTTCGATAATGCCCATAGCTTCACGTTTGCTTGAGAGATCATAGTCATGGGTATTTTTCTTAAGAATCAACTTACTGCCGTCATGCAACTTAACTTCCTTACTTGTGCCTTCAGGATGGATGATTTTGAGTTCTTGTCGTTCGGGAACAAAGTCAATGGTGCCTGTGGCATCTAAATGATCACGGACGTATTCGTATCCTTTGGTTGAAGTTGGTACATTATTAAAGGTCACACATGGCGAAATGACGTCAATAAAGGCAAAGCCTTTATGTTCGATTGCGCCTTTGATTAATGGGATTAATTGTTTTTTATCGCCTGAAAAACTGCGTGCGACATAACCAGCTCCAAGTTGTAAGGCTAATTGGCATAAATCAATAGCAGCAAATTGGTTTTCTACGCCTTTTTTGCCAGCTGAACCAATATCTGCTGTGGCGGAGTCTTGTCCTTTGGTTAGTCCATAACAACCATTATTCATAACAATATAAATCATGTTTAAATTTCGTCTAACGACATGGGCAAATTGCCCCATACCGATGGATGCGGTATCGCCATCTCCTGATATGCCGATATATTGCAGGTCTTTATTTGCCATGTTTGCGCCAGTGGAAACCGATGGCATTCGACCGTGGACTGAGTTAAAACCGTGGGCTTTACCCAAAAAATAGGTTGGCGTTTTTGATGAACAACCAATACCAGATATTTTGGCAATTTTGTGTGGTTCAATATTCATTTCAAAAAAGGATTGGATAATAGCCGCACTAATTGAATCATGTCCACAACCCGCACACAGTGTTGATAATGCACCTTCGTATGCTGTTTTGGCAAATCCTAATGAATTGACTTTGGCACTTGGGTGTCTAAATGTGGATTTTATATAACTCATGAGATCACCTCAAATTTTTTACTTTTACCTTGGCTAGGATTAATGTGATTGTTAATTTCATCAGCTATGTATTGTGCAGTAATTGGCATACCATCAATATTGAGCACTGGAATTAAATCTTTTGGATCAAGTTGAAACTCGTTGACCAGCAATGTTTTCATTTGGGCATCTCTATTTTGTTCAATAACAAAAATCGTTTCATGTGATTGCATAAATTCTTCCACTTCTTTGCCAAAAGGAAAAGCTTTTATACGCATTTCATCTAAGTGTATACCCTGCTCTTGCAATAAATCATCAGCTTCATGCCCTGCATAGGTACTTGTACCATAATAGATAATGCCTAACTTATTATTGTCTTTAACTTTGTGTATTTCTGCTTCTGGGACTAGGGTTTTAGCGGTATCAAATTTTTTCAATAAGCGTTGCATACCTTTAGCGTAGATTTTCCCATCTTCTGTATAAGCTGCGTATTCATCATGCGACGAACCACGGGTAAAAAATGCTCCCTTTTCTGGATGAGCACCAGGAATTGTGCGGTATGGGATACCATCATCATCGACATCCAAGTACCTCCCCCATCTTTCTTGTTTGGCTTCAAGTGCTTCGTAATCTAGTACCTTACCACGATCATAAATATGATGGTCATCAAACTCTATCTTTTCACACAAATGCGTGTTCATACCCAAATCCAAATCACTCATCAGCATTACAGGTGTTTGAAGACGTTCGGCTAAATCCATACCAATAACTGTCATATCAAAACATTCTTTTGGTGTAGCAGGAAATAATAGCACATGTTTGGTATCACCGTGTGAGGCATAAGCAGCAGCCAAAACATCAGATTGCTGAGTTCTTGTTGGCATACCTGTTGATGGTCCTGAGCGTTGAATATCAACTAAAAACACAGGAATTTCAGCAAAATAGGCTAATCCTAAAAACTCTCCCATTAGTGAAACACCCGGTCCCGAGGTGGCAGTAAATGATCGCGCACCATTCCAAGCAGCTCCAATAACAATACCAATGGCTGCCAATTCATCTTCTGCTTGCACGATGGCAAATTTATTTTTACCAGTGGCTTCATCCACTCGGTATTGACGGCAATATTTTTCAAAGGACTCTATAACAGATGTTGATGGTGTAATTGGATACCATCCAGCAACAGTCACGCCTGCAAAAACAGCTCCAAGTCCTGTTGCTGTGTTGCCTTCTATCATTATCTTATCGCCATTCAAATCACGGCGATGGATATTAAGCGCGCAAGCATCGGTGAAATATTTTTGTGCATAATCATAACCTAAGCGCAAGGCATTAATATTAGGCTCAATTAATTTTGCTTTTTTGGCAAATTGCGATTTAATAGAGTCTTCAAACACACTAAAGTCCATTTCAAATAAATAGGCTAACGCACCAACATAAATTATGTTTTTAAAAATTTGACGTAAACGTGGATCAGTATAGTTTTCATTGCAAATATTGGTTAAAGGAATGCCAATAATAGTAATATCATCACGTTGTAAGTGATCTGGTAACCGCCTAGATGAATCGTAAAAGAAATAGCCACCAGTGGCTAATTCATTATAATCTTTAACTATCGTTTGACCATTGGTTGCCACGACAAAATCATAACCTTCTCTACGACCTAAATAGCCTTTTTCACTGACCCTAACTTCAAACCATGTTGGCAAGCCTTGAATATTAGATGGAAAAATATTTTTTGCCGAAACAGGAATACCTAATCGAAAAACTGCCTTGGCAAATAAGTTGTTCGCTGATGCAGAACCTGAGCCATTGATATTAGCAAATAGGATAACAAAATCGTTTATTGCTTTGATTTTATTCATTTTTTATCTCCCTGCCTTGGCTTCATTAAGTAAGAATTTGCGCATATCCCAAGCTCCTGTTGGACAACGTTCGGCACAGAGTCCACAATGAAGACAAACATTTTCATCTTTAACCATGACGCGTTTTGTTTTGAGTTCCCCTGAAACTAAAAGAGCTTGATCTAAATTATCTGCAGGCATTTTTAAGTGTTGACGTAACAAATCTTCTTCTTCATTTTCAACAAAGTTAATGCAATTAGTAGGACAAACATCTTCGCAGGCATCGCATTCGATACAGCGGTCTTTTTCAAAAACTGTTTGTACATCACAATTTAAACAGCGCAATGTTTCATTTAAGCCTTGCTCAAGTGAGAAACCTTTTTCCACTTCAATTTTCATACTGGTCAAGGCAAGATTTGTATCCACATGCTCAACCACATGACGTTTATCACTCGATACTGGCGCATTGTAAAGCCAATCGTGAAAGCCCATTTTTTGGCTTATCAGTGTTGTACCCGGATTTGGGCGATCTTTTGTGTCTTGTCCTCGGCAATATTTATCAATTGAAATCGCTGCTTGATGTCCATGAGCAACGGCAGTAATAACATTTTCTGGTCCCCATGCTGCATCTCCACCAACAAATACATGAGCTAAAGAAGTTTGGAATGTAGTTTTATCTACCTCAGGCATATCCCAATCATTAAATTCAATTCCTAAGTCACGTTCAATCCACGGAAATGCATTCATCTGCCCTAATGCCATTAGGACATCATCACATTCCATAAAGATATCTGCTTCTCCTGTTGGCACTAGTGTTCTGCGTCCATTTTCGTCGTATTCTGCTGTGACCAATTCAAATAGCATTCCAACAAGTTTACCTTTTTCACAAACAAAAGCTTTGGGCGTATGATTTTCGAACATAGGGATTCCTTCGCCTTGAGCATCTTTAATTTCCCAAGGGGATGCTTTCATATCTGCTTGCGGACTTCTTACAACAATACGAACATCCTTACCACCAATTCTTCGTGCGGTTCGACAACAATCCATTGCCGTATTCCCACCACCAAGAACTAATACCTTTTCACCAATTTCTTTGGTGTGTTCAAATGCCACATTCGCCAACCAATCAATTCCTAAGTGAATATTAGCATCTGCTTCTGCCCTACCCTCAAGTTTGGGTAAATCTCGTGCTCGTGGTGCACCTGTTCCGATGAAAATAGCATCATAATCTTTTGTCAACATTTCTTTAAGGCTATTCACTTTATGTTTAAAGTGAGTCCTTATCCCCATATCAAGGATATAGTTGACTTCTTCATCAAGAACTTCTTCGGGCAATCGAAAAGATGGAATCTGGCTGCGCATAAAACCACCACCTTTATATTGATCATCAAACAAGTCTACATGGTAACCCAATGGCATCAAATCCCGAGCTACAGTTAACGATGCTGGTCCGCCACCAATTAAAGCAATTTTTTTACCATTTTTTTGTTTTGGAATATCAGGTAAACGGTGTTTTATATCACCTTTATGGTCAGCTGCAACACGTTTTAGACGACAAATAGCAACGGGTTGATCCTCAACTCGTCCACGCCTACATGCCGGTTCGCACGGTCGATCACAGGTTCGACCTAAGACACCAGGAAAAACATTGGATTCCCAATTTATCATGTAAGCATCATCAAAACGACCAGCACTTATCATGCGAATATATTCAGGAACGGGAGTATGCGCAGGACACGCATATTGGCAATCTACTACTTTGTGAAAGTAGTTAATATCTTTAATATCTGTTTCTTTCATGGGTTAAATTTTACCTAAATTTATTTTCTTTGTATAGTAAATATGCACACATCTCTTTAACTATTAGCAATATTGAATTAAGCAAAAAAAAACCTTAGTCAAATAACCAAGGTTTTAATAGTCTTCAGTTCCGAAAGTATCATTTCAACGACTTTAGAAACTGCTATTTGAGAATTTCTATGTTTCAATTCCATTATTTCTTTAAATGCCTTGCCATTCTAAATGTGAACAGCCTATTTAAAGACTTGTAAATTTTTTTAGCACGACTACTTGATAAATTTATCTAACAAACCAAGATACCAAGCACCTCCTCCAGCTGCCAACAATAAAACAACTAAGGTTACAATCCATTTCACAACTGATCCAGATGAACTAGAAGCTAAGTTATTAGTAGTTGAGTTGGATGAAGCTTGTGTTTGTTTTGGCTTACCTGCTTGGTTTTGTGCTGCAGGCATTCCAGGAGACTGGATGAGAAAACGTATATTGTCTAGTTTAATTTCATCTCCAATTTTGACTGTTTGTTTTGTTACTTTATCTCCATTAACAAAGGTGCCATTAGAAGAATCCAGATCTTCAATTTCCAACCCATCAGCTACAATTGAAATCACCGCATGTTTTCTTGAAATACCATCAACATTGATAAAAATATCATTCTCTGAATGCCTTCCAAGACTGGTTTTCCCTCTTAATGGGAAAGTTTTACCAAAATAAACACCTGACACACCGCGTAAAACAAACTTAGGTAAAGCCATTCTGATTCGCGTTCTATTATCATCAGGCACTTCAATTTTTTCAGTCACTATTTTACAGTGAACTTGTGACATAATAATTAAATCTCCTTCCCTGACTTCACGTGACTCTTTAACGAGCTTTCCATTAACCGAAACCATAGCTGCTGGATTATCAACCTTGATAGAAAAATCATCTTCATCTTTAACAATTGTCGCATGTTTTTCACACATGCCAACAGCTTCTATCTGTATCGTTGCATCTTCGGAACTACCAATCGAAAAGTTATTGCCAATAAGTTCAAAATCTTTATGTTCTTTATGTGGAAAAACTAGCTTCATTACTAAATCCTGTGTCATTTATTATTTCGCAAAATTATAACAAAATTATCACTTAAACTTAAAGCTTATTTCACATAATTAGTAGCATTAATACACTCAAATGATATAATTCCATCAAATCCATTCTATTCGCCATTTATGTGTGGCTTTCTTACCCTAAAATGGCAACTTAATTCGAGAACTTTATATGAAAATATTAGTAGCAATTAAACGCGTAGTTGACTTCAATGTACGTGTTCAAGTAAAACCCGATGGCAGTGGTGTTGCAACCGATGGCGTCAAAATGAGTATCAATCCATTTGATGAAATTGCCATTGAAGAAGCTTTACGCATCAAAGAGGCAGGAAAAGCAGATGAGGTCATTGTGGTAACTATTGGTACAAATGATGCCCAACAACAATTAAGAACAGCTTTAGCTATGGGTGCTGATCGTGCAATTTTGATTGAATCTAATTCAGAAATTCAATCATTAAAAGCTGCTACTAGCCTTTTAATGATTGCCAAAAAAGAACAAGCAGGACTCGTTATTATGGGTAAACAAGCCATCGATGATGACAACAACCAAACACCACAGATGTTAGCAACTTTATGGAATCGCCCGCAAGCCACATCCGTTTCTAAACTGGAAATCAATGGCAATTCAGCTTTGGCTACCCGTGAGGTAGATGCAGGGCTTGAAACCATTGAAATCAATTTACCTGCTGTAATTTCTACAGACTTAAGACTAAACGAACCTCGCTTTGTTAAATTACCTGACATTATGAAAGCTAAACGCAAACCCTTAGATGTTATGGCAATTGATGAAACCCTTGCTGGTTTTAATGACAACGAATTAAGCATCGAAAACTACGAGTCTCCACAACCTCGCCAAAAAGGTATTATGGTTGAAAATGTAGATGAATTAGTGGCACAACTTAAAGAAAGAGGATTAGTCTAATGAGTAAAATATTAATCTTGGCACAACATGATGGCAATTCCGTTAATCAAGGCACATCAAAAGCCCTGACAGCTGCCCAACAAATAGATGGCGCAAGTATAGATTTAGTGATATTCGCTGATGATGTAAGTGAAATTGCTGCAAAAGCCGCCAAATTAGCAGGCGTTAACACAGTGCATGCAGTGACAACAACTAATGAAAATTGGAAGTTAGCTCAAGGTATTGCTGCTAAATTTGCAGAACTCGCATCGGATTATAGTCATGTATTTGGTCCATCCGCCACCTTTGGCAAAGATGTCATGCCATGCGTTGCAGCCCTACTCGGTCAAAACCAAATCAGTGATATTATGCAAGTCATTGATGCCACAACTTTTAAACGCCCGATTTATGCAGGCAATGCTGTGATTACGGTTAAGTCTAATCACGATAAAATTGTCGCGACCATCCGTACTGCTTCATTTAAAACAGGTGACATGACGTCAGGTTCAGCTAGTATTGAGAACCACAGTATTGATAATGCACAAACTGATACTAAGTTTGTTTCACTCCAGACAGGAAATTCAGAACGCCCTGACCTGCAAACTGCCTCGAAAGTTATTGCTGGTGGGCGCGGTCTTGGTAGTGAAGAGAATTTTGAATTAATGTACAATTTAGCAGATAAGATAGGAGCCGCTACCGGCGCATCTCGCGCAGCAGTTGATGCGGGTTATTGCCCTAATGAAATGCAAGTCGGTCAAACAGGTAAAATTATTGCTCCTGACCTTTACATGTCATTTGGTATATCTGGTGCAATACAGCATTTAACAGGCATTAAAGATGCAGGAACCATTGTAGCTATCAACAAAGATGGTGATGCACCAATTTATGAAGTCGCTGATATTGGCTTGGTTGGTGATTTGTTTAAGATTGTTCCAGAACTGATGGAAAAAATTTAAACCCTCGCACCGTCATTCCCGCGAAGGCGTGAATCTATCATTTTGAAAACAAAAAAAGGGTTCAATTAGAACCCTTTTTTTTACTTTTTTTAACCCTTTCCATGAATTATGCAAAAGTCTCTAAGAATAACTTTGAAAATTTTTAAAGTTTAGTACTTACCCAAATCCCGATATAGAAATGCGCTTGAGAGTGCAAGTAACTGATGTGCATAGGAAATCAAGAAAAACTAACGTCACCTCATTGGTGATGAAGCTTTTTCTGGGTTTTCTAGGTGCATCAAGGACTTGTGCTATCATCGTGCTTTCTATATCGGGATTTGGGACTTACAACAAACTTGCCTCATAAGTATTTTGCATCAAGGTTGCTACAGTCATCGGACCAATCCCACCAGGCACTGGTGTAATCCATTTGACTTTCGCTTTGACAGCATCAAAATCTACATCACCACAAAGCTTGCCATTTTCTTTACGATTAATTGCAACATCAATTACAGTGCATCCATCTGCTACCCATTCAGATTTCACAATACCAGGCTTGCCGATTGCCACGCACAAGATATCAGCACATCGCACATGTTTTTCTAAGTCTTGAGTAAAACGATGACAGACAGTCACAGTGGCTCCAGCATAAAGCATTTCAAGCATTAATGGGCGACCAACAATATTGGATGCTCCAACAATAACCACATGCTGAGATTTTGGAATAATATCATAAGCATGCAACAAAGTCATCACACCACGGGGTGTACAGGGACGCAATCCTGGTTGTCTTAATGCTAAACGCCCTACATTTTCAGCGTGAAATCCATCAACGTCTTTATTGGGTGCAATGCGATTAGTTATTTCATTCTCATTGATATGTTTTGGTAAGGGTAATTGCACCAGTATTCCATGAATCATTTCATCTTCATTCAGTTCATCAATCAATTGAAATAATTCTTTTTCTGATACCGTCCGTGGAAACTTAAAAGAGACAGAGTTAATGCCTGCTTTTTCACATGCCTTGACTTTATTTCTAACATAAATTTCTGAGGCAGGATTATCTCCAACTAAAACAACTGCCAAACCAGGGGGCGTGTGTCCTTTTTCAATACGTTTGCCTATTTTTTCTCCAATCGTTGCAATTAATTTCTGAGATATTAATTTACCGTCTAGTATTTGTGCTGTCATGTTGTCATGGTTAATGATAAAATCTAATTTTAACACGCAAATACAGTAATGGATAAAGAAATAGAAATTAAAGCCAAAGCTTTTGATCGATTAATCAATCATTTAGATAATCGTAAAGATGTACAAAACATAGATTTAATGATACTGGCAAATTTTTGTCGCAACTGCCTATCCAACTGGATGACAGAAGAAGCCCAAGAACTAGGAGTTGAATTAGCAAAAGATGAGGCGCGCCATTATGTTTATAAAATGCCTTACCCCCAATGGAAAGACAAATACCAAAAGGAAGTATCAGACGAAAAGCTATCCATATTTAAACAAGCCTTTAAAAACAAAGGTTAAAAAGAGGAAACAAAATGCCTATTAAAATCATTCAAGTAAACTACAATAATGAACAACATGGAAGACACTTAATCGAAATGCTCGATTGTTATGCTAATGACCCAATGGGTGGAAATCAGGCCCTAGCAGATTATGTTGCACAAAATTTAGTTCACGCACTATCCAATCGCAGTGATGCAATTAGTATATTAGCCTATGTTGAAGGACAACCAGCGGGCTTATTGAATTGCTTTGAGGGATTTTCCACTTTTAATTGTAAGTCATTGATAAATATACATGATTTAATTGTTGCTACAGAATTCAGAGGACTAGGATTAAGTACAAAAATGTTAACTATGGTTGAAGAAATAGCCAAAGAAAAAAATTGCTGCAAACTAACTTTAGAAGTGTTACAAAAAAACGTCATAGCTATCAATTCATATCGCAAATTTGGCTTCATGCCTTATGAGCTTGACCCTATCCTGGGAAAAGCTGAATTTTGGGAAAAGAAATTGTGAAAACCGTTATTTTCTTAATTTTACTTAGCACACTTTATTCCTGCACAAAAAACCAAGGAGAGGAGCTAGGCGAACACAAAGACAAACAAATAATAGCATGCAGTAAAGAAGCAAAAATGTGCAGTGGTGGGCAAGTAGTCAAACGCAATCCTAGAAACAACTGTAACTTCGATTCCTGTCCACAACATAAAAAGGATACAAAAACACTTTGTACAGCAGATGTTAAACAATGCGCTGACGGCACTTTCGTTGGAAGGGATTCTAATAACAACTGCCAATTTCCAGAGTGTAGAGACAGTTTGCTTTAGGTTTACTTAAAGCTCCTCACGAGTTTTAGTAAAACTTTCTTTAAAAATTAATATGAAAATCTTTACCTTTTTATGCGATAATAGACTTTCTTAAAACTATTGATATTCATAAGAGGTATATAATTCAATAACCTTCACTAATGTTACTGAATTATTTCAAGCTGACCTATTTAGAATGTAAAAATTTCAAATAGCTAATACAAAAATCATAGAGACGAATACTAACTTAAGTGATTGGGGAAAATTTGAAGGTATAGCATTTATTTATACTTTAACTTACAAATCAAACTAATTAAAAAATAATAAAAATGTGCAAACTATGTTTTTAAAATACAATTTATATGCTTTCCTGGCAAACTTCATCATCCCATTTGTAGTCGTTTTTGCCATGAATGACCCTAGCCAGGCTATACTTGTTTGGCCAGCAGTTGGCATAAGTGTAATATCTGCATTGGTTTGGGGGTATAAAATAATTCCTGCCTTATATTTAGCACAACTTTTACTTAGCTTCTTACTTTACCCCAATGATAATTTTTTATTGAACAACTTCTTCATCAACAATCTTTTTATTTTAATTGGGCTTATACGCTGTTATTTGGGTGCTTACCTTATACGCTTTTTCATTGGTTACCCTAACCCTATAATCTCCAATAAAGCCATAATCAAACTATTTCTCATAGTCGCTCCTCTCATTGCATTTGTATCAACCAGTTTAAGCAGTATTGCAAAGTTTTTATTAGATTCCAATCTTCAAATCAATTCATTATTATCGCATTATATTGAGTGGTGGTTTGGTGATTATATCGGCTTTGTTATCTTTGCACCGCTTTTATTAGTAGTTATTGGTAAACCGAGGACTATCTGGAACTCTCGATATCTGTCACTTGCGCTACCAGTAGTATTAACTCTCGCATTTTTTATATTTCTCTATAATAAAACCGAACATTCTGACAAAAAAAGGTTAAAAGAAAATTTCACAGTTAAATCAGAGCTTATCACGAATGTAATTAACAAAGAATTCACATGGATAAATGAGTTTGTTAACTCTAGTTTAAGTCACCTATTCCTCGATGAAGGGTGGAAAAGTAAATTTGAGATCTTTTTAAATGCCGCTAGAGACAGCAACAGTTCAATTATTGGTATAGCATGGGTTGATGAAAATAAGTCAGTTAAATTCTTTAAACCTCACAACACTGAAAGCAGTCAATTCAATCTTATTAAACAAATTGATTTTACCCAATACATTCAAAATAACGAGAAGGATAATAAAACGAAATACGATAAGAATACAAATTTATTTATTAACATTTTTCACTTCAATAAAAGAAATCATAAAAGCAACATCATTTTATTCCATAATCCACTCATACTAGCTGCTACGATACTAGAGTTTTATAATTTACATGACACCCAGGTTCAAATCAACATTAAAAACCTTAACCAAACATTTGATATTGGAGAAACAAATGAGCCTCTTTATAATAAAATCTACTTTCAATCAAGCCTAGATTTTAACACTGAAAAATGGCAAATTAGTTTTCAGCCAACACTTAAATATTTATCCAGCAATAAAGTCAATAGCAATAAACTAGTCGCAATAATTGGTTTGATTTTTACTGGCTTATTAAGTATATTATTACTAATAATCACTGGCAAAAACACATTAACCGATATAAAAGTCAAAGAAAGAACTTTAGCATTAGATACTAAAGTTAATTACTTCAAAGAGGAGAAAATACAGTACCAAAAACTAATTGAAAACCACCCTGTTGTTTTATGGCGTCAAAACATTAAGACAAACCAGCTAACTTACATAAGCGACAAAGTTAAGGAGCTTTATGGCTACGATCAAGACCAGTGGCTCACTACACCTAATTTTAGATACGAGCATATTATTAAAGAAGACCGAGAAGCTGTAGCAGACTTAGTAAGTAATGCAATTGCAAATCGTATATCTTTTGAACTAGAGTACAGATTCAAACGCGCTGACTCGTCTATTGCTTGGATTAAGGATGTCGTATCCTTTAACAAAGATAAACAAGGCAATGCTCAACTTGTTGGTTTGATGATTGATACAACTGAAACATATGAGGCAAAAAACAAACAAAACATTAGTGAGAGTAAGTACGGCATTTTATTTAAATATGCTCCAGAACCAATGATTCTTATCGACTTAGAGTCTCACCTATTTAAAGACATTAATGATAAAGCCAATACCCTCTTTGGTTTAGATAATATTTTAGGCACCTTAAAATTATCTGATTTATCTCCCATAAAGCAATCTGACGGTAGCTTATCAATTAGTCGTTTAGAAAAAATCTATAAAATACTTTTCACAAAAGATATCTATAAATTCGAATGGGAAATGTATAACAAGTCTCATAAAAAGATTATTTGTAAAATTGAGTTCATTAAATTACCTGAAACTAAAAACAATTTAATCCTTGCCTCAATAATTGATGTAACTGAAAAAAGACAACACGAAAGAAAGATTAGCCAATTAGCCTACTATGATCAATTGACCTCACTACCTAATCGCGAATACTTTTATTCAAAGTTTGAGTTTTTTCATCAACTTGCAATAAATAAAAAACAATTTGGAACAATTATATATCTAGATCTCGACCGATTTAAACTTCTAAATGATTCACTTGGTCATCAAACAGGAGATAAGTTACTTGAAATGGTTGCCCAGCGGATAAAGAACACTTCAAGAAATAACGACTTTTGTGCACGACTAGGAGGTGACGAATTCATTATATTGACTCGTAACCTTGAAAAACATATTCAAACTGCATTAGAACAAAGCTTAGTTAAGTCTGAACTAATCTTAGAAGCACTCAATGAGCCTTATCAATTAGGTGACTATGAACACTTTATTACACCAAGTATTGGAGTATCAGTGTTTCCAAATAACAATGCTAGTTTAGATGAAATCGTTCATCAAGCTGATATTGCTATGTACGCTTCTAAAGATAAAGGTAAAAACACCATAACAGTTTTCCAAAAAAGCATGATACAACAAGTTGCTAAAAAATTACATTTAGAAAAAGCTGTAAAAGATGCATTTGACAAAGGTGAATTTGAACTCTATTACCAAGTTAAAGTAGATAAGAGTCAAAAGGCAACTTCAGTAGAAGCCCTACTAAGGTGGAGCCGTCTAAAAGAATTTAATATTGATACAGAAAAGTTAATTGAAATAGTTGATACCGTTGGACTAACAAATGAACTTGGAAATTGGATACTAGATCAGGCTTGTTATCAATTAAAAAAATGGGAAGGGAAAAGCACTATAAAGTCTTTATCAATAAATATCAGTCCAAAACAACTGCATCAAAAATTATTTGTTGAACAAATTATAAGTGTAGTGAGTAACTATAAAATCAAGCCAGAAAGAATTACCTTAGAGCTGACAGAAACAGTACTTTTTGATAATCAAAAAATATTAATTGAAAAATTACAAGAACTAAGAAAATATGGCATCAAAATTTCTCTTGACGATTTTGGCACAGGCTACTCATCTTTAGCGTATTTACAAAAACTGCCTGTGGATGAATTAAAAATAGACAAAATGTTTATCGACAATTTAACACCAAAAAAATCCTCTCAGTATGTCATTAAATCCATACTAACCCTTGCAAAATCAATGAATATCGAACTTATTGTGGAAGGCATTGAGACACGACAACAATTTAAAATATTAAAAAAACTGGGAGTTAAGTATTTTCAAGGCTATTATTTTGCTAAAGCACAACCTGCTAGTCAATTAAATAAACAATATTTAATGAGCTGAGAGAACACTCAAGTACAGTACAGTACAGTTTTACTCAGCTCATCAATGCAAAAGTTAATCTTTTTTATTCATCTTAGCAATCTTTTTTAAGGCTTTATTCTTTTTAGCTGCTTTTGATGCAATTTCAACAATTTC
Organism: Lysobacterales bacterium; assembly: GCA_027067055.1. Lineage (GTDB taxonomy): Bacteria > Pseudomonadota > Gammaproteobacteria > Xanthomonadales > Marinicellaceae > NORP309. The sequence continues at coordinate 22,976 of JAMOMK010000134.1, forward strand.
ATCACGTAATGAATCTGATTTTTTATCGGTGGTCTTTTGTAAGGCAATAATTCGTTTCTTTGATGCCTTTATTTTCAAACGTGTTTTCTCTACTTTTTTTGCCGCTTTTTTAGCCTTCTTCGCTGCTTTTTCAGCAATCTTTGCTGCTTGTTCAGCTCGCTGTATAGCTTCAATAAGCTTTTTTTCAAGATTAATGTTATTTTCACTCATTTTTCAATCTCTGTCCACTACTCTATTATTGTAAATTGCTTTCACAGAACCAACGATATTTTCATCTGGTGCATAAACAATAGATTTATCTTTATTAGGGTAATCTAAATTATGCAAGAAATAACGAATACAATTGATTCTTGCACGTTTTTTATCATCTGATTTAACCACCGTCCAAGGAGCATCACCAGTATCGGTATGAAAAAACATAGATTGTCTGGCTTCGGTATAATCACCCCACTTGCTTAATGATTGAATATCAATCGGCGATAGCTTCCACTGCTTTAGTGGGTCAAATTTACGTGAGTGAAAGCGACGCAATTGCTCTTGCTGTGTTACTGAAAACCAAAACTTAAATAAAATAATACCAGAGTTTACCAACATACGCTCTACATTAGGTGCTTGACGCATAAATTCTAGATACTCTCTGTCGGTACAAAACCCCATAACTTTCTCAACACCACCACGGTTATACCACGATCTGTCATAAAATCGCATTTCACCTTTTGTTGGCAAATGATGAATGTAGCGTTGAAAATACCATTCGCCACGCTCTCTATCCGTTGGCTTTTCTAAGGCAACAACACGTGCAGCACGTGGGTTTAAATGCTCCATATACCGTTTAATGGTTCCACCCTTACCTGCCGCATCACGCCCTTCAAATAAACAAACAATTCTTTGTCCCGTTTCCTTAACCCAACTTTGTACTTTTAATAATTCACGTTGAAGTAAGTGTTTCTCACTTTCGTAATCAAACAAAGACATTTTTTTATCATAAGGATAATCTCCAGCCAATGCAGAAATTTTTAAAAGCTGACTACCTTTCATCACCTTATTTGATTTCATCACCACATCAGAATCCACTAAGTACTTTAAAACTTTCTTTGCTTGTTTTGTGGTTTTAATGTCTTTAAATTTTGGTTGAGACTTTTTATTTTTCTTTACTATATCTTTCATAAATTACCCTTTTACTTCTCGTTAATAATTGATAGTATAGCAGTTTTTTCACCTAAAGTGATTGATTTAGGTCAACTATCAGCAGGATGATTAATTCCATCATTTGTTGGTACATTTTCCAACTCAAATGGATTAACTCCATCTAAACACGCCACATTAAAACCATATTGGCTCGGATTTGAACGGCGTTGATGGTGCGTATAGATACCACAAACAGAGCAAAAGTAGTGTTTGGCAGTCATGGTGTTAAATTGATAGAGCCTTAGCTTGTCTTTACCCTTGATTATTTTAATGCCATCAAGTGTTACTGATGCCACAATTGCTCCACGCCTACGGCACATACTGCAATCGCATCGCCTTGGCTCCTCAATGCCATTAGGTAAGGTCAACTCAAATTGTACTGAACCACAATGACATGAAGCTTTATGTATCGGTTTAATTTTCATTTAACAGCTTCAATAAAAAACCATACTCTTCGGCAGTTTCTTTGTAAGCTTGAAAACGCCCTGATGTACCGCCGTGACCAGCTTCCATATTGGTTCGCATGATAAGAATATTATCATCAGTCTTAACATCACGCAACTTCGCCAACCATTTAGCAGGTTCCCAATACTGCACTTGAGAATCATGCAAACCTGTCGTAATTAACATATTGGGATAATCTTTAGCAGTGACTTGATCATAAGGGGAATACGACAACATGTAATCGTAATACTTTTTATCCTTAGGGTTGCCCCACTCATCAAATTCACCTGTTGTTAGAGGAATTGACTCATCCAACATGGTTGAAATCACATCGACAAAAGGAACAGCTGCAATAATGCCTTTATACAATTCTACATTCATATTGATTACTGCACCCATCAACAACCCTCCAGCTGAACCACCCATACCAAAGACTTTATCCTTGTCACCAAACCCTTGAGTAATTAAGCCTTTAGTTACATCCACATAATCATTGAATGTATTTTGTTTTTTTAACAATTTCCCATCCTCGTACCAAGCTCTGCCTTTGGCTTGTGAGCCACGAACATGAGCAATCGCATAGATAAAATCTCTATCTAGCAATGATAAACGCGCATAAGAAAATGTTGGGTCAACCGAATGCCCGTAAGAACCATAAGCATAGACTAAAATTGGACGTTCGGATAAAGGTGTTTCTGATTTTTTATAAACTATGGAGACTGGAACTTCGGCTCCATCACGTGCAACTACTGTAGTACGTTGCGATTTGAATTGCTTGTCATCATAGCCACCAAGGACTTCATCGCGTTTCATTAAGGTTTTCTTAGCAGTATTCATGTCATAATCATACACCGTAAAAGGTGTCGTCATGGAAACATAACCATAGCGAATAACATCACTACTTTGATCAGGGTTATAGCCTAAATACATGGTATAAGTTTCTTCGTCTGCTTTTATCTTTTTAGAAGACTCGTTTTTGTAATCAAACAACTTAATGTGACGAACCCCATTGCTGCGTTGTTCAATTGCAAGCTTGTTTTTTAACGCCTGCATATCGTAAATCAAAGTCGAATCATCGTGTGCGATAACTTCTTGCCAACTATTTTTATCATTTGCGTGAGATAAATCAGTTTTCATTATTCTGAAATTTTGAGCCTGCCAATTGGTCAACACATAAAACTCATCATTTAACTCTTCCAGTGAGTATTCATGGCCTTTTTCACGCGGTAGAAAGGATTTAAACTCAGCTTTTGGATTGCTTGCATCCAAGACCAACATCTCTGAGCTTAATGTGCTGGTCAAACTGATAATAATGTAATTTTTAGAAGTTGTGGCAGCAACTGACGTATAAAAAGTATCATCAGTTTCTTCATAAACTAACGTATCTTTTTGGGTACTACCTAATTCATGACGATAAACACGGTAAGGTAATAAAGTTATTGGGTGTTTTATCGTGTAGAAGAAGGTTTTATTGTCCAGTGCCCAAACAATTGCACCAGTGGTGTTTTCAATCACATCATCATAATACTTCCCTGTTTCTAAATTTTTAAAACGCAAGGTGTACTTTCTTCGCCCTGTGACATCTTCTGAAAAACCTAATATTTTATGATTTGGTGAAATCGCTTGGTAGTTTGAGGCAAAATAGCTTTTATCTTTTGCACGATTGTTCATATCTACCATAATTTGTTCATCGGCTTTTATGCTTTTATATTTTCTGGCATAAATTGGATACTCTTTGCCTTCATCAAAGCGAGAGTAATACCAGTAATTATCAATTTTATAAGGCACAGAAACTTCTTTTTGGGGCAAACGTCCAACCATTTCCTTATATAATTCATCAATTATAGGTTTTTGCTCCTTCAATATTACATCGGTATAGCTGTTTTCTTGAATTAAATAATCAATAACATCAGGAGCTTTACGCTTATCATCACGCAACCAATGGTAAGGATCATAGCGTTTGTTGCCATGTTCTTCGTGATAATATGGGATTTTTTTTGCCTTTGGTGGCGATTGTGTTTCAGGTGTTTTTATCATGTGTGAGCAACCTAATTGAGTTAATATGATTGAAAAAAGGAAGATATAATTAAACATAATGTATTCCAGATAAGCTACAATTAGCTTTTAAAATAGTGTGTAGATTATAGTGAAAATTAAAACAAAATCCATAACAATTATATTTATCCTTCTTCTTAGTTCTCATGTATTTTCAAAAGTAACCGTTATTCATAATGTAAAAGGCAACACTATTAATCAAGGGCAAAGAACTAGCTTTAGTGCTATTGCTTTCGAAAACAACAAAATACTAGCCATCGGCGATAGTCCAACTTTAATTAAAAACCACAAAAAAGCTGAACTCATTAATGGCAAAGGCAAAGCCATGTTACCCGGGCTACATGATGCTCATGCACATATCATGGGTTTTTCACGCTTACAAAACCAAGTGGATTTAGCTGATGTGAAAACCTTAGAAGAGTCTTTGAAAAAAATCAAATTCTATGCCGAAACACACCCAGAGCAAGAGTGGATTCTAGGGCGAGGTTGGAACCAAGTACTGTGGCACGGTAAAAAATTTCCAACAAAACAAGACCTTGACAAACTAGGAATTGATAGACCAATATGGTTAAGACGAGTGGATGGTCATGCAGGATGGGCAAATTCTATTGCCATGCAACTTGCCCGAACCTCAAGCATCGAAAAAGAAGTCGAAGGCGGTGAAATAATCCTTGACAAAAATGGTGTTCAAACAGGTGTTTTTGTTGATAATGCCATGGATTTAATCCAAAAAGAAATCCCGCAAGAAAGTGCATTTGATACCATCGATTATATGCTTAACGGTTTAAAATACCTCGCTTCATTGGGACTAACCTCAATTGATGATGCTGGCATTGAATTTCAAACCTATAACGCCTACAAATTATTGGCAAAAAACAAACTTATGCCTATTCGCATTAATGCCATGGTTGCTTCTTGGGATAAAAACCTGGATAAAATGCTTAAAAAACCAATACACGATAAAAATGGTTTCCTACAAATTCATGCCATTAAGTACATCTTTGATGGCGCACTTGGTTCACGAGGAGCTGCCATGCTCAAACCCTACAGTGACAGAAGTGATTCAACGGGGTTAATTGTACAAAGTGAAGATTTTATCAAAAAAACAGCTTATGCCAATGCTAAAAATGGCTGGCAAACAGCCATTCACTCCATCGGAGATGCTGCCAATCATATGGCGTTAAACATTATGGTTGATAAACGAGCACAGACTCAAAAGAATCGAAACCGCGATGAACACGCGCAAGTAATTAATCTTGATGACATTCATTTATTCAAAGAAAACAATATAATCGCATCAATGCAACCAACCCATGCCACATCAGATAAAAACATGGCTGAAGATAGAATTGGAAAAAACCGATTAAAAGGAGCTTATGCTTGGCAAACATTATTAAAAGATGGAGTGGTTATTGCCTCTGGCTCTGATTTTCCTGTTGAATTACCCAATCCATTTTTTGGTTTACACGCAGCAGTAACACGCCAAGATAGAGATAATCAACCTAAAGATGGTTGGATTCCTTCAGAAAAAATGACGCTAGAACAAGCCCTTGCCTCTTTTACCATCAAAGCAGCTTATGCCAATAGACGTGAAAATGAATTAGGCAATTTAGAGGAAGGAAAATTAGCTGATTTCATTTTAGTTGATCAAGACATTTTTAACATAAACCCACAAGACATCTGGAAAACACAAGTATTACAAACATGGATTAACGGTAAAAAAGTTTTTGAAAAAAATTAAAAACTCTCTTGAAAAATAATTACCTGTTCCTATATTACTCCTGTCAGATGCCGAAAGGGTCTGATAATTGAAAATGTTAAACGCTTAGGCTCACTAAAGAGGTAAGCACACAAATATTGCTTAAACAATAGGAGAATATTATGAACTTAGATTTAACCCCTTTATTCCGTACATCTGTTGGATTCGACCGCATGGCTCAAATGATGAACCAAGCACACAGGATAGACCAAAACAATGCGTCATATCCTCCTTATAACATCGAAACACTGGATGAAAACAAATACCAAATTACTCTTGCCTTGGCAGGTTTTACCCAAGATGATTTAGACATTACTAGTGAACAAAACATTTTAGTCGTTCGTGGAAAAACAGAAAATGATGTCGAACGCAAATACCTACACCGTGGTATTGCCACACGCTCATTTGAGCGAAAATTCCAATTAGCTGACCATGTTAAGGTCACAGCTGCAGTTATGGAAAATGGATTACTTCACATTCAATTGATGAAAGAAATTCCTGATGCGATGAAACCACGTAAAATTGAAATTAACAATCAAAATACGTTAGAAACTTCAAAACAAGAAACTATTGATGAAAAAGTAAAACCAGAAATTGTTAAGGATAATGTTGCTTAACACTTGTTTTTAGAACATCACCCTATTTAAAAGCCCTCATTTGAGGGCTTTTTTTAAACTTTAATTGAAACCACTTGTCTATTCCAACATAAATTATTAATATGCTTCACTTATGAAATATAACTTTCTTCACTTCTTATTGGTTTTATTCGCTTTGCAATCAACAATTGCTATGGCTGATTTTTACCAACCCCATCATAGTGAAGAAGAACATATTCAAACTTTAGTGACGGATACCACACTTTCAGGTGATGAACTCAAATCTCATCAATCGACAACTGGTGAAGTTAATCATTCTTGCCATCATTTTTGTGCTTCACACTCAATAACATTTATTAATCTCAATGACTTAATGAGTATTAAGTCACTTATATACAACTCAAAATTACTCAACAAAGATTCAAATTACTTTAAAAATCGCAGTATAGCTCCCGATCTTCGCCCTCCAATTATTTAATTTAACCCAAACACTTTAAGTTTATCAACTAAGTGTTTTTCGCACATAAATAATACTAAACACCTCGTGTGTTTAAACGTGTATATTAAATAAATAATAGGAAAAAAAATGTATAAATGTATATCAAGATATTTGGTAACTATAGGCTTAATCGCTGTTACCATATCTGTTTCGGCTATAGAAAAACCCCAGTCGGATTTTTTATGGTTAAAACAACAAATAGTCAAACATCCACAAGTATTGGCTGCAAGACAATCAATGAAAGCCAATCTTTATCAAGCCGACAGCTTAGAGAAAGCCACTTATAATCCACTACTTTCTACTGACTTTGGTAGTGAGGGATCTGATAGAACCTACACTTTGGGCATCAATCAAACCATTGACTGGACAAATAAACGCGGTTCAAGAAAACAACAAGCTGTTTTTACTAGAATTTCTGCTCAAAAAAGTTATGCCTTAGTCGTTCAAACTAAAATGGCAGAAGCATTAAATGCATTAATCAACTGGCAGGCTATAAAAGATCAATCACAACTCATTACTCAACAAGAAAACCAATTAGAAAACTTATTGGAAATTGTTAAAAAGCGAACTAAAAGTGGTGATTTGGGCCAACTTGATGCTGAGCTGGCCTATTTAAGTCTCTCTCAAGGTTTTGGTCAGTCTGCAAGGGTGCAAGCACAACTTCGACGTATTGAAACTTCCATTGGTGAACTACTGCCTGACTGGAACAAACGTAAAATAGCACTTTCTCAACCACAATGGAACCATGTAATTGATGAAATAGCAGAGAAACTAGTCGACAATCACCCCACCGTTCAAGTAGCCAAAGCACAATGGGAAATATCAGTTTTTGCAGCAGAAATCGCCCTTAAAAAGAAAAAAGCCGATCCTAGCATCGGTTTAGGTGCAGGAAAACTCGGCAGAGATGATGTTTTAACACTGTCTTTATCTATCCCCCTATATCTGCGCAACAACTTTAGCTTACAGTACAAAGCAGCAGACCAACAAGCAATGGCATCTGAGGCAAATTATCACGCAGTTAGAAGAAAACAATTGTTTGCTATTAAGGCATCACAAGCGGCATTAAAAGAATACAACAAAAGGTTTAAAAAATGGCAAAATCTCATGCAAGGAAGAGATAAAAACAGTGAAAACCTTTTACAAAAACAATGGGGTATTGGCGATATCAGTACTACCGAATACTTATTAACTTTACAACAAAGAACCGCTGGCTTGATAGCAGGTATCCAACTAGAGCAAGAGTATCAATCCGCTTTGATACAACTATTACTAGACACAGCCCAATTAGATACCACTCAAGCACAGACAACAGAGACATTAAAATGAATAAATTATTAATAATATCACTCATCAGTATATCTATGATGAGTGCAACAACTCCTAACCTTGCGTATGCAGAACAAGGTCACAATCAACAAAAAGAGCCCCATGATGAACACGCTGACAATGATGAACATAGCGACAAAAATGAAAAAAGCACAGGTGTTACTTTAAGCCAGCAACAGCAAGACTTAGTTAATATTAAAGTAGAAGCATTGCAAGCTCGAAATTTTGAATACAGTATTTATGCACCTGGAGAAATTCAAGCCAATGGTTATACCAGCTATTTGGTTTCTCCTCGAGTTGATTCGGTGGTGATGAAACGCCATAAGGCATTGGGTGACCATGTAAAAAAAGGAGAAAAGTTAGTGACCCTATTTAGTGAGTCCGTAGCCGAAGCACAAGCAACTTTAAAGGTGGATTTAGCAGAATGGAATCGTGTCAAACAATTAGGTCGTCAAGCTGTAGGTGCTAGTCGTTTTATCAAGGCACAAAATAATTTTGAATTGTCACAGGCTCGTTTATTATCCTTTGGTCTCTCATCACAAGCAATTAAACAAAAATCAACTGCGCTTGGAGAATACACTTTAACGGCTCAAATTAATGGTGCTATTTTGACTGATGACTTTCAACAAGGTCAACGTGTTGAAGCAGGTCATGCTTTGATGTTACTTAGTGATGAATCACAATTGTGGGTTGAGGCAAGAATTCAAGCTTCAGTACAATTGAATTTACCCGTAGGAACTTTGGCACAAGTTAAAGTTGGTGACAGATATTACTCAGCAAAAGTCTCTCAAGAAGCTCATACTATTGATGAAAAAACCCGTACAAGAGTCATCCGCTTATTAATTAACAACCCTAATGACGCATTACATCCAGGTGAATTTGCAGATGTGTATTTCTCGATGAAAACAAAAAAAGCAGTCACTGCAGTTCCAGAAAACGCACTGATGCGAAGTGCCGATGGAGACTGGGTGGTTTTTGTAGAATCAAAACACAATCAATTTGCAGCAGTAGAAGTCGAATTAGGGCGTGTTTTAGGAGAAAACCGTGAAATATTTGGTTTAGAGATGGGTACAAAAATTGTGACAGCTGGTGCTTTTTTCGTTGCCTCAGAAATAGCCAAAGGCGGATTTGATCCGCATGGCCATTAATCTTTCTTCGTCATTCTTGCGAAGGCAGGAATCTAATAGAAAAAAATTTAACGGAGAAAAAACATGTTAAATAAATTAATAGATTGGTCGGTTAAAAATCGACTACTGGTTGTGCTGGCACTTGTTGGCATGGTTGCCTTTGCTGCATTATATATACCAAAACTCAATTTAGATGCATTTCCTGATGTGACTAATATTCAGGTTACCATCAACACCGAAGCCCCAGGACTTGCCAGTGAAGAGGTTGAACAACTCATTACTTTCCCCATCGAAGCAGTCATGTATGCCCTACCCGATGTTGAGGAAGTGCGTTCTATTTCCAAGACTGGATTATCAGGTATAACTGTTGTTTTTAAAGAAGGAACAGATATTTATTTTGCCAGACAATTAGTTTTTGAACGCCTGCAATCAGCCAAAGAATTGATTCCCAGCGGGGTTGGTACACCAGAAATAGGACCTAACACCTCCGGCTTAGGTCAAGTGTATCAATATTATTTAAAAGCTGACAAAGATTCTGGCATGGATATTATGGCACTGCGATCACTCAATGATTGGGTTGTTAAACTTATCTTAATGCCTGTTGATGGCATAACAGATGTTCTCTCTTTTGGTGGTCAGGTCAAACAGTACCAAGTTAATCTTAACCCATCTCGTCTACTGGCTTATCAATTGACTCAAAGTGATGTTATTGATGCCCTAGAAGATAATAATTCCAATGCAGGTGGTTGGTACATGAACCGAGGTCAAGAACAGTTGGTCATTCGCGGTGTGGGTTGGTTAAGCAATGGTGAAGAAGGTTTGGCACAATTACGACAAATCCCCTTAAAAACCATTGATGGAACTGTTGTTACTGTTGCGGATGTAGCTCAAGTTGAATTCGGAAGCGAAATACGTCAAGGTGCAGTAACGATGACTGAACGAACAGAAAACAATGGCTCTCGCTATGTTGGCGAAGTGGTAACAGGTATTATTTTAAAACGCATGGGTGCAAATACTAAGGTCACTATTGATGGCATTAAAGAGCGCATTCCATTGATTCAACAAGCCTTACCCAAAGGTGTAACATTTGAACAAATTTATGATCAAGCTGATTTAATTGAAAAGGCAGTTGGAACAGTCTCTAAAGCCTTAATAGAAGCCTTTATTTTTATTGTTATTGTTTTGGTGCTATTTTTATTAAATATTCGCTCAGTTATCTTGGTGTTAATTTCGATTCCATTATCTGTAGGTATGGCATTAACAGTGATGTCTTATAACGGTTTGTCAGCAAATTTAATGTCATTGGGTGGCTTAGCTGTTGCTATTGGTATGATGGTTGATGGTGCGGTAGTGATGATGGAAAACATATTCAAACACCTAACACATCCAGATAGCTATCACGACAAAGAACATGCCGAAATAGCTGATAAAGATGACATTGAATCGACTCAATTAATCAACAACACTACCGTTGCCTTGCGCATCCAATTGGCAGCAAAAGAAGTCGCTAAACCTGTATTTTATGCCGTTACCATTATTATGGTCGTATTTGCACCACTCTTTAGTTTAGAAGGGGTGGAAGGAAAATTGTTTCAACCCATGGCTGTAAGTATTATGATTGCAATGGCTGCATCCTTGTTGGTTTCTTTGATAGTTGTACCTGCATTGGCTAGTTATTTTTTCCAAAAGGGTGTCAAAGCAAAAACCAGCCCAATAGTCATTTATCTAGAGAAAGCTTATCGTTTTGTTTTAGAAAAAGCCATGAAAGTTAAATTATTGGTTATTGTCTTTGCAGGTGTTTTATTACTGGCATCATTGTTTTTATTGTCCCGCCTAGGTACAGAATTTGTACCAGAATTAGAGGAAGGAACCATTAACCTACGTGCAACTTTAGCACCCTCTGCCAGTTTAGACACTGCTTTAGATATTGCTCCAAAGTTGGAGAAAATGCTCATGGAATTTCCAGAAGTGACTTATGCCATGAGTCGCATAGGCCGTGCTGAGATTGGTGGTGACCCAGAACCAGTGAGTAATATTGAAGTTTATATCGGTCTAAAACCAGTAAGCGAATGGCAAAATGCAAGTAACCGTAAAGATTTACAATTATTAATGGAAGAAAAACTCGAAAAAATCCCAGGATTGTTATTAAATTTTTCTCAGCCCATTGCAACTCGTGTTGATGAATTGTTATCAGGAGTCAAGGCGCAATTAGCCATGAAATTATTTGGCTCTGACTTAGAAGTCTTAGCCCAAAAAGGTCAAGAGATAGTCAAAGCAGTACAAAGCGTGACTGGAGCAAGAGATGTGGCAATGGAACAAATTGCTGGCGAGTCACAATTGGTTATCAAGCCAAATCGCAGACAACTTTCGCGCTATGGGTTATCGGTAGGTGATTTGATGTCAGTGGTTCGAGATGGTATTGGTGGGAGTGAAGCGGGACAAATTATCAATGGTAATGAACGTTATGATATTTATGTACGTTTAGCAAAATCATTGCGAAAAGATCAATTTAGTATTGCAGAATTAAGATTACAATCGCCAACAGGTGCTTTGGTTCGACTCGGTGATGTAGCAGATATTGCTATCGATTCAGGTCCTCCTCAAGTGCGTCGCGATGATGTGCAAAGGCGAGTGGTGATACAAGCCAATGTACAAGACCGAGACATGGGTTCTGTGGTCAAAGACATTCGTGCTGCCATAGCAGAACAAGTTGAATTACCAACGGGATATACCGTGGATATCGGTGGACAGTTTGAAAACCAACAACGCGCGCAAAAGAAACTAATGGTTGTCGTACCATTATCTATTGGCTTAATTGCATTATTATTGTATTTTGCTTTTGGTTCCGTTGGGCAAGCTGTTTTGATTCTTATCAATTTACCCTTAGCAATGATTGGCGGGATATTTTCCTTGTGGATTTCAGGGCAATACTTATCGGTACCTTCTTCTATTGGTTTCATTACTTTATTTGGTGTCGCAGTACTCAACGGTGTAGTAATGGTCGAAGCAATCAATCTGCGTATTGAAAATACTAAAGATAAATTAGCAAAAGCCATATATGAAGGAGCTGTTTCACGATTAAGGCCTGTTCTAATGACAGCAATAGTTGCAGCTCTTGGTCTGATTCCAATGATATTGTCCGATGGCATAGGTGCAGAAATCCAACGACCACTGGCGACAGTCATTGTTGGTGGATTAGTCACCGCAACCTTTTTAACTTTATTTGTCTTACCCGTTTTATTTGCCTGGTTCTCAAAAGGTAAAATAAAAATGATGCAAACAGGAGAACTACATGAGTGAACATGAACATAAAGACCATGATAAGGAAGGCGAACACAATCACGGCTTTGGCAGTGAAAAAATCGAGTTATATTTCGCTATTGGCAGTGGTGTTTTTTGGGTAACAGGCTTAATTCTTTCTTTTATGGCAACCATTCCTGCATGGTTACCATTAACACTTTTTGTCAGCGCTTTTATTTTGGGTGGTTTTTTTACGCTGATTGAAGCTTATGAAGCGGTTAAGAGTGGCAAATTTGAAATTGATTTTCTTATGCTTGTAGCCGCTGCTGGTGCGGCAGCTTTAGGCAAGTGGGAAGAAGGAGCATTGTTGCTATTTCTATTTTCTTTAGGGCATTCTTTGGAAAAATACGCCATGAACAAGGCAAGAAAGTCGATACAAGCCTTATCAGAACTGGCACCATCTACCGCTTTGCTCAAACAAACCAATGGCAATATAAGTGAAGTTGAAATTGACCAGTTGCAGTTAAATGATGTGATTGTTATTAAACCAAATAGCACAATTGCAGCCGATGGCATGGTTATTGCTGGCACTAGTTCGGTCAATCAAGCTCCGATAACTGGTGAAAGTATGGCTGTGGGAAAATCGCCCATAGATAATAGCAATACTGCAACTACTTTAGAAAATTTATCTGATGAAAACCGTGTTTTTGCAGGAACAATTAACGGCAGCAGCACCTTAGAAATCAAAGTGCTAAAAATTGCAAAAGACAGCACACTTGCACGTTTAGTAGAACTGGTTAAGAATGCTGAAAAACAAAAATCACCAACTCAACAATTTACTGATAAATTTGAAAAGTATTTTGTTCCAGCGGTATTATTTACCGTGGTAGCTTTATTGTTTGCTTTTTTGATAATTGACGAACCATTTGCGGACAGTTTTTACCGCGCTATGGCTGTTTTGGTTGCAGCATCACCTTGTGCATTAGCCATCTCAACTCCAAGTGCAGTACTTGCTGGTGTGGCACGAGCTGCAAAACAAGGAGTACTTATCAAAGGGGGAAGGCCCTTGGAAGATTTAGGCAGTTTAAATGCCTTGGCTTTTGATAAAACAGGAACACTAACCGAAGGTAAACCCAAACTCACCAATGCTATTGGTTTGAATGATACTTCACAAGAAAAGTTACTTAAAATTGCTGTTGCAGTAGAAAAACTCAGTGACCACCCACTAGCATCTGCCATTGTCAATGGTGGTAAAAAAATTTTAGGTGATACAATTGTTCCTAAAGCCAATAACTTACAAGCACTCACTGCTCGTGGAGTCAAAGCTATAGTTGAAGACAAACTAGTGTATATTGGCAACCGTCGTTTGTTTGAAGAAATCACAAAAGAGGATGTCCCTTTAGCTATCACAGAAATTATGGAAAACCTCGAATCCCAAGGGCATACTGCCATGATTGTTTATCATGACAATGAATATATTGGAGTCATATCTGTGATGGATGTCGCACGCGAAGAAGCACAATCCACTTTATTAGCATTAAAAGAAATTGGCATTAAGCGGATGACAATGCTAACCGGTGACAACCAAAAAGTTGCCGACAACATTGCAAAGGAATTGGGCATCACCGATCCAATGGGGGATTTATTGCCTGAGGATAAAGTCGCTGCGATTGAAAAATTAATTCTTGAAGAAGGAAAAGTTGCCATGGTTGGCGACGGTGTCAATGATGCACCTGCTATGGCAAAAAGTACCGTCGGAATTGCAATGGGAGCCGCAGGTTCAGCTGTTGCTTTAGAGACTGCTGATATTGCCCTAATGGCAGATAAGTTAGATAATTTACCTTTCGCAATAGAATTAAGTCGTAAAGCTAAATCTATTATTAAACAAAACCTTTGGGCTTCTTTAGGTATTGTAGCCTTTTTAGTGCCTGCCACTATTTTAGGCATTGCTAATATTGGAGCAGCAGTGGTTATTCATGAGGGTTCAACCTTACTTGTTGTTGTTAATGCTTTAAGACTATTGCGGTTTAAAGCTTAGACAAAAAACTCATTCAAACACAGGTTTGAATGAGTTTTTTTAATAAATAAATTTATTTCATCGCTTTTTTGACAAAACCAATAACAGCCATAAGTACGCCTCCACCGACGCCACCTGATGCAACCATTTGCACGATGCCAGCGACATCCATTGAACCGCCGCCACCCATGCCGATCATACCCAATAGTTGTGAACCGAGTCCACCGCCAACAATACCTGCAACCGAATTCCACAAAGTACCTAAATTCAGGTTTTTTAATAATTTGCCTGTAACATTTCCTCCGACTGCGCCACTCACAAGACTAATGATTAATGGTAATAAGCTTTCCATAATTTTCTCCTCTTTTTAAAATGTACTAAAAATTTAGTCTATTAATCATACATAAATTACTGTAATTTTTCAACTGTAAAAAAATGTCTTACAAATTATTGACATTCATCAAACATAAACTATCTCTTATTCAATATAATAAGAATCGGTTTAATACCAACAGGCCACTTGTTATCGTTCTAGTTACAAGGGTTGAAATGCCACAGTTTTTTCTGTGGTGTCTAAATATTTTCAATTCACCATAGAATTATTTTTTATATTATTAAAAATGAGGTGAACTCGTGGAAAAAAGATCTTGGGCAGAGCCCTATAAAATAAAAATGGTTGAACTCTTAAAGATGACAACCTTAGAAGAACGCAAAAAAGCCATTGTTGATGCTGGCTTGAATACCTTCTTACTCAAATCCGAAGATGTCTATATTGATTTACTGACTGATTCTGGCGTTGGTGCCATGAGTGATAGGCAATGGGCTGGCATTATGATGGGCGATGAAGCCTATGCTGGCAGTCGCAACTTCTATCATATGCATGATACCATTGAAGAGTACTATAGCTACAAATACACCGTACCGACCCACCAAGGACGTGGTGCTGAAAATATATTGAGTCAAATCATGATTTCTGATGGTGATTTTGTGCCAGGCAATATGTATTTTACCACTACGCGTTTACATCAAGAAATTGCTGGTGGTCATTTTATTGATGTGATTATTGATGAAGCTCATATCCCTGAGTCTGAACATCCTTTTAAGGGCAATGTTGACTTTACTAAATTGAATAAATTAGTAGATGAAGTGGGTGCCGAAAAAATCCCTTATATCTGCATAGCCACTTGTGTCAATATGGCTGGTGGTCAACCTATTTCTCTAGAGAATTTAGGAGAAGTACGTGCGTGGTGTGATAAACACAATGTCATGTTGGTGCATGATATGACTCGCGTGGCCGAAAATGCCTATTTTATTCAACAACGTGAAGAGGGATATCAGAATAAAAGCGTTAAAGAAATTGTCTATGAAATTTGTGCCCTAACCGATGCAGCGACAATGTCAGCGAAAAAAGATGCTATTGTTAACATTGGTGGTTTTTTGGCGATGAATGATAAAAATCTTTATGAAAAAGCCTGTGAATTAGTGGTTGTTTATGAAGGTTTACACACTTATGGTGGAATGGCAGGACGAGATATGGAAGCCATGGCAATCGGCATTAAAGAAAGTGTACAAGATGATCACATGCGAGCTCGGGTGGGTCAGGTTGAATATTTAGGCAAATTGTTAGATGATGAAGGTGTTCCAGTTGTCAAGCCCTATGGTGGTCATGCAATCTTCCTCAATGCACGAGAAATATTGCCACATATTCCACAAAAACACTTCCCTGCTCAAGCCTTAGCAGCAGCATTATATGTTGAATCAGGCATTCGGGCAATGGAACGCGGCGTAGTTTCAGCTGGTCGAAATCAAGAAACGGGTGAAAACTTCATGCCAAAACTTGAATTAGTTCGATTAACCATTCCTAGGCGTGTCTATACTCAAGCGCATATGGATGTCACTGCTGAAAGTGTGATTCGAGTGATGAAAAATGCAAAAAAAGTCAAAAGCTTACGTTTTACCTATGAACCCAAAATGCTACGATTCTTTATGGGGCGTTTTGAAGAAATTGACTGAATACCCAAATCCCGATATAGAAAGTACGATGATAGCACAAGTCCTTGATGCACCTAGAAAACCCAGAAAAAGCTTCATCACCAATGAGGTGACGTTAGTTTTTCTTGATTTCCTATGCACATCAGTTACTTGCACTCTCAAACGCATTTCTATATCGGGATTTGGGGAATAGAGAATTTAATAAGGTCTCTAATAATTTTACAAAAAAAATCCTCGCTTCACGCGAGGATTTTTTTAACTAATAGAAATCTATTAATTATAGCTTATCAGCTTCTTCTGCCAAGTATTCAGCAACACCATCAGGTGATGCATCCATACCTTTGTCGCCATCTTGCCAACCTGCAGGGCAAACCTCACCATGATCTTGATGGAATTGTAAGGCATCAACCATACGCAACATCTCATCAATATTACGTCCTAGTGGCAAATCATTAACCACTTGATGTCTAACGATATTATCTTCATCAATTAAGAAAGAACCGCGAAATGCAACAGCTCCATCTGGAGTCTCAACATCATAAGATTTACAGGCTTTATGAGTAATATCAGCAAATAAAGTATAGCCCACTTGTCCAATACCACCCTTGTTGATTGGTGTGTTTTTCCATGCGTTGTGAGTAAATTGTGAGTCAATTGATACACCAACAACTTCAACATTGCGTTTTTTAAACTCTTCTAATCTATGATCAAAAGCAATAAGCTCTGATGGACAAACAAATGTAAAGTCTAAAGGGTAAAAGAAAATAACTTTCTTTTTGCCTTCTGTTGCTTTTTTGAAGTTATAGTTATCTACGATTTCGCCATTACCTAAAACAGCTGCACCTTTCAAGTTTGGTGCTTTTCTTCCGACTAATACGCCCATGAGAATCTCCTATGAAATTATTTAAAAATGCATTTTACTCGATTAACTCACTCGAAGCCATCAAATAATATCTATTATTGCGTTCTATATTTTAGAAGATAACAAAAGCCAATGATTGTGATTATAGCCTGATTTGAGTAAGAAATTCAGAAACTTATTTAAAAACACATTAAGAGATTTGCGGGTTTTCAAATGAACTTTAGGGTTTATTCTAGGGCCAAGTAAACGGATAAACTGTTGAAAATCAGTGCAATACACGATTTCTGCAACTTGAGCATCTTCATAGCAACGCATAATTATTTTTTCGCTGTGTCCAAATTTAAAAACATAATTTAACTCAATTTCAGTTGTATATTTAAATGCTTGCGATACGATAATTTGAATCACTGGATGATTATCTAAGGTTGTTTGATAACAAACTCCTTGGTATAAATGTACAGGGAGAAGTAATTGCAACAAGTGAAAGTTATCTTCATGTTTAATGCTTTCGCAGTTTTTATTTGTATAAATTGATTGTGCCATTAGTGTAGCTTATTGGTAAGGTTTAATGCTAATAGTACTTTTCCTGATATTTCTTCAATAGATGTATGTGTTGTGGATAAGTATGCAATACCCTTTCTTAAAAATAATGCCTCAGCATCGGATACTTCGCGTTGGCATTGACGCATTTTGGCATAATTAGAATTGGGTCGGCGTTCAGCTCTAATCTGTGAGAGGCGAAAAGGATCAATCGTTAACCCATATATTTTTTGTTTATGCTTCAATATCTGTGATGGTATTTGCATTTTATCCAGGTCCTCTACAGTCAAAGGATAATTGGCTGCTTTAACACCGTATCGTAGTGCCAAATATAAGCACGTTGGGGTTTTTCCCGAACGACTAACTCCCAATAAAATAATATCTGCATCATCATAATTGATACTCACACCATCATCATGAACTAAGGCATAGTTTGTGGCATCAATCCTTTTCTCATAAGCTTTCAGGTTAGTTATTCCGTGAGTTAAACCAACAACTGGTGAGCGTTTGATGCCTAAGTTTTTTTCAATTTTACGTAACAATCGATTAAATGGGTCAAGCTTTAAACCACCACCTGAGTGTATGATTTTTCGCAACTTAACATCAACAACCGTATTTATTACTAAAGGTTGACAGTTTTGATTGGCTTGTTGAATTTTAGCTGCGGCTATTTGTGCTTTTTCTTCATTATCGACAAATGGAAGCCTGATTTCATCAAAGTCAATGTCTTGAAATTGTGAAATCAACGAATGACCAACCGTTTCAGCAGTTATTGCTGTTCCATCTGAAACATAAAATATTGTACATTTTTTTATCAATTTAATACTTTTCTAACATTTGTAATGGTTGTGAATGCTAGAATACTAATCTTTTATGGCTTCGGTTTCAATGCATGTCTGAATATATTTTACAACTTAACCAACTTGGCATGAATGATTTGGCACGAGTTGGTGGCAAAAATGCCTCACTTGGTGAAATGATAACCCACCTTAGTGAATTAGGCGTTTCTGTACCGGGTGGTTTTGCTACGACCTCTCAAGCATTTATAGACTTCCTCAATCAAACAGGTTTGGATGACAAAATCAACAAAAAATTATCTAAACTTGATGTCGATGATGTCAACGCTTTGGCTAAAGCAGGCAAGAAAATCCGCAAATGGGTGATGAAAACGCCATTTCAACCACATTTGGAAGAAGAAGTACGTAAAGCCTATGCAGCAATGGAAGAAGAGATTGGAGCAGAGTCATCGGTAGCAGTGCGCTCATCGGCTACCGCTGAAGACTTGCCAGATGCTTCTTTTGCAGGTCAACAAGAGACTTTTTTAAATGTTAAAGGTATTGATAATGTACTAAACAAAATTCACGAAGTCTTTGCATCACTTTATAATGATAGAGCCATTTCTTACCGCGTTCACCAAGGCTTTGATCACCACGATGTCTATTTGTCAGCAGGCATCCAACAAATGATACGTAGTGATTTAGCTTCCAGTGGCGTGATGTTTTCAATCGATACCGAAAGTGGTTTTGAAGATATCGTCTTTATCACCTCATCTTATGGATTGGGCGAAATGGTGGTACAAGGTGCGGTTAATCCAGATGAATTTTACGTGTACAAAAAGAATGTAGAAGAAAATCGCCCCGCTGTTTTAAAACGGAACCTTGGTTCTAAACACATCGAAATGGTTTATGGCGAAGATAAAGGCGTTATTACTCAGAACATTGAGAAAGAACGCTCGCAAATATTCTCTATCTCCGATGAAGAAGTCACAGAATTGGCAAAACAAGCCATAATTATCGAAAAACATTACGGCAGACCCATGGATATTGAATGGGCAAAAGATGGCAATAACAGTAAACTTTATATTGTCCAAGCTCGACCTGAAACCGTCAAAAGCCAAGATAAAAACACCCAAACAATCGAGCGTTACCAAATAGCACACTCAGGCAATGTTATTTGTGAAGGTCGCAGTATAGGACAAAAAATCGGCTCAGGTGTAGCAAAAGTGATTGCTAACATTTCACAAATGGATGAAGTACTAGCAGGTGATGTGTTAGTTACTGACATGACCGACCCTGATTGGGAGCCAATTATGAAACGTGCTTCTGCCATTGTTACCAATCGCGGTGGACGTACTTGTCATGCCGCAATTATAGCACGAGAACTCGGTATACCTGCTATTGTAGGCTGTGGCGATGCTACTGACAAAATTGCCAATGGAGTAGGTGTCACGGTTTCGTGTTCCGAAGGTGATACAGGTTTTGTTTACGATGAAATTATTGATTTTGAAATTATCAAAACTAATTTAGATAACATGCCCCCTGCCCCATTAAAAATCATGATGAATGTCGGCAATCCTGATAGAGCGTTTGACTTTGCTCGTCTACCGCACAAAGGCATTGGATTGGCACGCTTAGAGTTTATCATTAATCGTATGATTGGCATTCACCCCAAAGTTTTGCTCAATTACGATGAACAACCGCAAGACATTAAAGATATTGTCGACCCGATGATTGCTGCTTATGGTGATCCTGTTGATTATTACATCAAACGCTTAGCCGAGGGCATTGCCACTTTAGGTGCTGCTTTTGCACCCGAAACTGTCATTGTGCGTTTATCAGATTTTAAATCAAATGAATACGCCAATTTAATTGGTGGTAGACAATATGAACCCCATGAAGAAAATCCAATGATTGGTTTTCGAGGTGCTTCACGCTATATTGATGAGTCTTTCCAAGATTGCTTTGAGCTAGAATGCAAAGCCTTAAAATATACTCGTGATGAAATGGGATTAACCAATATTTGGGCAATGGTTCCATTTGTCCGAACTTTAGAGGAAGGCCGCAAAGTTATCCAAATCATGAAAAAGTTTGGTCTAACCCAAGGTGAAAATGGCTTAAAAATCATTATGATGTGCGAATTACCCTCAAATGCATTGCTTGCCAATGAGTTTTTGGATATATTTGATGGGTTCTCTATTGGCTCAAATGATTTAACCCAATTAACTCTTGGTCTTGATAGAGATTCGGGTTTAGTTGCTGATTTATTTGATGAACGTAATGCAGCCGTTAAAAAATTATTAGCTATGGCAATTTATAATTGCAAAAAACGGAAAAAATATATTGGTATATGTGGTCAAGGTCCATCAGATCACCCTGATTTAGCCCAATGGCTAATGAAACAAGGGATTCAGAGTATTTCACTCAATCCAGATACAGTAGTAGAAACATGGTTGGCACTGGCAAAGAGTGCAAACAATTAAAGATTTATTTAGGAATAAAAAATATGAAAAAATTAATTTTAATAACAGCAGTTTTGTCATTTGTAGTATATGCAGGCAATTCAGGTAAACCCCAACTTGTTCAAGTACAATCACGAGCAATTCAGATGGATAAAGCCTCGGTAAGAAATAACATGGCTCAACGTGAAATACCTAGCCCAACCCGTCATCAGACGGTGTTGACTAAAAATGCTGATGGTACGCTTTCATATCAATGCAAACAAAAACACAACCACCACCTAGAGAAGAAGGTACTCAAATGAAAAAGCTTATAGTCTTATCGTTATTATTGACAAACTTTGTTAATGCACTTGAATTAAACAATGGGCAAACCGTTTCATTTGAATTAAGTGGTCAATCATTAAGCTCGAATATTTACATTGATGTTCCTGCCGATGCAACCACGTTAAAGGTTGAAACTGAGAATGGAGTAAGTGGTTCTGACTTCGATTTATTTATGCGATATGGATCTGACTTTACTGGTACAGATTTTCCAAGCCTTAATGCAGAAACTGATTATTCTTCAGGTGGTCCTGATGCAGATGAATTTTTCACTATATCAACTGCATTAAACAAGCCTCTTAAAGCTGGTCGCTGGTATATCGCCGTACTAAACTTTAACACAACAAGTGAAAACATTAGCCTAACGGCAACTTATAATAGTGATGCCCTGTCTCAACCACAAATACATTTTATCTTTGACCAAGATACAGTTATTGGCAGTGATGAACCTTGTGATATTGCTGGGTGGAATGATACAACACCTGTATCGCCTGTTTCTGGAAATAATGCTACCACCCGCGGACAACAACGCAAAAATGCAGTGCTAAAAGCTGCCGAGTTAATGACACAGAACCTACAATCAACTGTACCATTAACTATTCAAGGCTGTTGGCCCAATGATTTAGAAACATCTCAAGAGTCTGCTGTGCTGGCTAATGCAGGGGCACGAACCTTTGTTTTTAATTCTTCAGGGTTAATCCCAAACACTTGGTATCCAGTCGCATTAGCAGAGAGGCAAGCAGGGACAAATGCCTGCAAATTCATTGGAGGAAACTGTGACACACATTCAATATTGATTAATTTCAATCCAAAAATTGACACTGATGCAGGTTTAGGTAGCACTCGTTGGTATTATGGAATAAATACTCCAGCATCAGGTCAAGATGCTGATTTTATCTCTACAGCATTACATGAAATGGCTCACGGGCTTGGGTTTTCTTCTGCTATACATATATCGGATGAAGATTTTACAACTACATGCCCTGGCGGTGTCGAAGTTACTCATGTTAATGGAACAATGCTCTGTAACAAAATTGATATTTTCTCTAGCTTTTTAGTCGAACATAATCAAGATGATTCATTAACGTCATTAAGTGACATGACAACTGATGCGTTAAGAGAGCAAGCTATGACAAATGGAGGACGATTGTTATGGAATTCTATAGAGTCTGCCGCTTCTGAATTTAACACTTTAAACAACGTCCGTCTAGGTCTTGTTCAACTTTACGCCCCAACAGAGATAGAACCAGGCTCATCTGTTTCACATTTAAGCCGTGCATATCGCGAACTTATGGAGCCGATACAAGATGAAAACTTAAGAGAACTAAAGCTTGCAACCTCAATGCTTTGGGATATTGGTTGGGACCCTCGGCCAAAAAATACTATTGCCAATACCATTGCTCCTGGCATGTATTTCGATAAGGCTAAAAATGGACATGGCTTTGTGATAGAACCTATAACAACAAATAATGGAATCGTTTATTTTACCGTCTTTTATACCTACAAAGAAGATGGTACCTCAGAATGGTATACGTCCTTATCAACTTTAGAAAATAAAGTTCTTAATGTAGACCTAAATACAAGCGAAAGCGATGGTGGATTAGTGCGCTTTATACATGACTTTACAGTTGACCCTGTTGGGGCAACTAGCCCTAATATTATTGACACCAGTATTGGCACTAGCTCATTGAAAATTGACTTTAACAGTACCGCAACGACAAACTCTAGTGCTTGTAATGATGGTACGAGTCGAGGTGATAACCAAGCCGTAGCAAATTGGACTATTGGCACACAATCTGGTGAATGGTGTATTGAGCCTATAGCTAATGTTATTGGCAATGAACCGGCTGATGATTTTGGTGCACAATGGTGGGCAGGTATTGATGATGATGGCTGGGGAATTTCCCTAACATTTGCAGGAGAATCTCCAAGCACTGCAGTAGTAACTTTGTATTATTTTGATGCAAGTGGCTCACCTCGCTGGGTACAAGGTGCACAATCAGGATTTGAAGTTGGCAATGAAATTACATTTGATATGCAAGAGTTTAATGGCTATGCTCGCAATGCAACAGCAATAGCCCCAACAACTGTATCAGCAGGTTCGTTATCCATTACAATAAATGCTAAAGCAGGTAACCTAAGCGATGGTAGTTTAACATTAGATGTTAATTACCAAGGATCAGAAGGTGGCAATTGGTCTAGAAGCAATCTCCCAATCACTTTAATTACTAATCCTCACAATTGATATATGCTGATTTCATTTAATTTTGCGAGGTTATTAAAATGACTAGATTGCATGGCATAATACGTAGCAAGTGCAGTATTATTTTCGTAGCGACCGATTTTTGGGCAAGTTAGCAACATAAGAGTTAATCGCAGGAATATACGCTTCATTCCATTTTGCCAAAATTTCTGACAACGGGGGTTCAGATGTGTTTACTGGTGTATAAGTTAAGGCTACTTGCGGACAACCCAAAGATGTGCCTCTTGAATTTTTTGCCTGATTTATAGCTTCGATGGTTGCAGCTGTTGTTCCATAACGCATTTGATAGGAAATATTGGCTTCATTTTCAGAAGTGCCATAATCCAGCTGGCATGGCAGATTAATTTGTGCAGTGAGTATGTAGCAATAAAAAACAATTGTAAAAGTATAAAATATTTTGTAGCTTGAAATTTTTTCATAAAGTTGGTAGCGATTTACTCATTTTAACTAGGAGTCTAGCGAAGGAAAGCTGATTTAAAGGCTACTTTTCACTAATTTGAGGCGAGTAGTCACTCTATTTAATGAAAATTAGGGAGAAATACACCAAATCTAACTTTTCTGCAGTAGATTTTCTATTCCCAGACAAGGCTCCCAGGAGCTTAAATTTATTCAAGTATATCATACCTATAACAATTCAAAAACACAATCTTATCAAATGCTCTACCCCATTGATGTGTGTCAATTGATTTTATGGTTTTGGGTGGGTTGGTGCAGAGCTAGTCGAGCCTTTCAATAAATTTAGCAACATTTTTACCAATATCTTCATCTTCTAAAGCACAATCAATGGTCGCTTGAACGTAGCCTAGTTTATGTCCACAATCGTATCGCTTTCCATCAAGAGTAGCTGCATAAAGATTTTTGGGCTTTTTTAGCAACTGTGCTAAAGCGTCAGTTAATTGTATTTCACCCCCTTTATCACTTTGAGTAGTTTCAAGCAAGTCAAAAACTTCAGGGGATAAAACATATCGCCCTATTACACCCAAATCACTGGGAGCATCAGCTAAACGTGGCTTCTCAACAATCATCTTAATTTCATTTGTTGAACTATCAGCATCACCAATATCTACAATTCCATATTGTGAAACACGCTCATCTTCCACTTGTTCAACAGAAATAACACTAGCATTTTTTTCAATAGCAGCATCAATTAATTGAGTCGTAGCATTATTGCCATTAGGCTTTATAAAATCATCGGCTAGAATAACCGCAAAATATTCATCTCCAACAATATCTTTTGCCTGTAAAACTGCGTGACCCAAGCCCAAAGGTTCGCCTTGTGGAACAAACACACGAGTAATTTCATTGGGAATAGTATGTAACTTATCCAATAAGTGTTGTTTTCCTTCTTTAAAAAATTTCTCACGCAATAAAGGCTTTGGATCGAAGTGACCACTAATCGCATGTTTACTGGCACTGGTGATAAATATCAATGTTGTGATACCTGCTTCAATAGCCTCTTCAACGGCATATTGAATCAAGGGTTTATCAATGATTGGCAACATTTCTTTTGGAATAGATTTAGTAGCGGGAAGAAATCGTGTTCCCATGCCACCAACAGGAAATACAGCTTTTGTAATTTTTTTCATTTATTTATTTGTTGAGGTTTGTTTTTTTCGACCAGAGTCAGATGGGCTTGATGCACAAATTCTGGCACTAATTTTTTTATATAATTAGTTAAGTTTTCTTGTTCAAAATTAGTTGCACATTTAATGGCATTATCAAGCTGACGTTCAAAGTCAGCAATATGTTTTATTGAAGAGGAAATGTGAAAAATCTTTTTATGACAGGTGTGATTAAGTTTTTCTACATCGTAGTATAGTTGTTCATGTAATTTTTCACCTGCCCTTAAGCCAGTTACCGTTACTTTTATATCTTTATCTGGCACTTTACCTGACAAACTTATCATTCGATTGGCTAAGCTCATGATACTGATGGGCTTGCCCATATCTAAAACATGAATATCACCCTGTGAACCCAATGCCATGGCTTGTACAATTAACTGACAAGCTTCCTTGATAGTCATAAAATAGCGCGTCATCTCCTCATGCGTAACTGTCACTGGTCCACCTTTTGCTATTTGTTCTTTAAACAATGGCACAACACTTCCTGCTGAACCCAGTACATTACCAAAGCGAACAATGACATAATCTGTTTTGGATTGATTGTTTTTAAATTGGCAATAAGTTTCAGCTATGCGCTTGGTCGCGCCCATAATACTATAAGGATTAACGGCCTTGTCAGTGGAAACAAGCACCATTCTTTCTGTTTTAAATTGGTCACAACAATCAACAATATTTTTAGTTCCTTTGACATTATTGATAAAACCTTCACAAGGCATTTGTTCCAATAATGGCACATGTTTATAAGCGGCTGCATGAAAAACTATATCTGGCTTTATCCGAGAAAATACATGGAACAAATGAACTTTATCAGTCACATTTGCCAATAAACTTTGAACGATTAAATCATTGTTTTGGTCTTTTATCTCTCGATCAATTTGGTATAAATTAAATTCTGAATGATCAACAATACATAAACTCTTGAGATCAAGCTTAGCTAACTGCCTCGCTAATTCCGATCCAATTGACCCGCCTCCGCCTGTTATTAGTACCGATTTTCCTTGGACTTTTTTAGCAACATTTGACCAGTCAATATCAACTTTATCACGTCCTAACAAATCATCAATTGTCACTGGCAACAATGATGAAATTTCAAATCCATTTTCTGTCATTTTATCCAAATTGGGTAAAGTTAATAGTTTACATTGGGTTGTTAAGTTTTTATCAACAATAACTTTCATTTGCTTAGGTGTCATATCTTCTTGAGTAACAACTATAGTTTCAATACCTTTATCCTTGCAAATTTTATCTAAGCGACTCACCTGTCCTAATACCTTTACTCCACGAAGGTTAGCTCCTTTATATTGCTCATCATCCTCTACAATGCCAACAACATCATAAAGGCCAGAGGCATTCGCATGGCGGATGAACATATCGGCTAAACGGCCAGCGCCAACCAATAGTACTTTTTGTTTGTTGTCATGGCTGGTTTTCAAATGAGAATCTTTTATTGCCCGATAAGCCAAACGAGGAATCCCCCAAAGCAAAGTAAGAATCAAAGGATACATTAACAACACTGAACGAGGAACGCCATCCGCACGATAGATTAGGAACAAGATAAAACCAATAACAAAAGTCCCTGTGACTGCCGATTTGGCAATATTAATTAAATCAGGCATGCTGGCAAATCGCCATAAACCACGATATAAGTTAAAATAATGGGCAATGATGCCCTGAATGACGATGACTAATACAATTTCAACATTCATGTACTCAATTGCAGGAGAATCTGGCCAAATACTGTAGCGAATAGCATAACTGATGATCCATGCAGCCCATGTCATGACTAAATCATGTAAAACAACCGTTGCTCTTGGATGGAATATTTTCATAACAACGATTTTACCTAATAAAACGTTCAAATTTTGTTTTATTGTGAAAATTAAACCAATAAATACTTAAAATAATTGCTTCAGCTACTAAAACCATAAACATTAGCGTTTGATTTACATTCAGGTATCTAAGATATAAAGTAATTGCCGTAATAATAAAAGAGGTGAAAGCATAATAAATGGATGTCTTAGCATGAGATTTCCCTGATAGAATTAATGCTTGATAAAGGTGTAAATTATGCGCTTGTGTCATGGGCTGTTTAAACTTTATCCTTACCAACAAGGTCAATGTGGCATCAACAATAAAAACCAAATGAAAGCTAATCACAACAAACTCATCAAATATTCCTTGAGAAATACCATACAAAGCTACAACAGCAATCAAAAAAGATAAAGACAGACTTCCTGAATCCCCCATAAACATTTTCGCCCGTGGAAAATTAAATAATAAAAATGAAAAAAGACAAGCTATTACAAATAAAAGATAAAGTAAGTTAATAATTCCCATGTTAGAAAAAAATATAAAATACAAGGTATAACCCAATAAAGCTATTAGAGCATGAAGCACAGCCATGCCATCAGCTCCATCCATGAAATTAAATAAATTCATCCACCAAATAACACCAAGCAAATACACAAACATTAACACTGCATTGCTTATTTCAACATCAAAATACAATAGAACGACAGAAGCAGAGACTAAAGAAATAATAAGCAGTCTTAATTTAACCGAAAGATTCCTAAAATCATCATAAGCACCAATAACAATTAATATAATTAACGCAGCGATTAATAAGGGAGAAAAAAACAGAGTCATAGGAGACATAAATACTGTAAAGAAAACAATCGGCAGCATAAAAACAATTCCTGCTGAAGTTGGTTTAACGACAGCATGTGATTTTCTTTCTTCATCTGGCCTATCAAACCACTGAAATTTATAACTTAGTTTAAGATATAAAAAGAGAAGTATGACTGTAGTAACAAACCCAATGAGTGGAAAAACTAACAGCACACCCACTTATTCAGTCTCCAACCCATAAATTGGTTTAACAGAACCCCAAGATTTACAACTTGGACATTGCCAATGCATATTTTTGGCTCCAAAACCACATTTTCGACACCGATGATTGGGCTTTTTTGCCAACAACTTATTAACTAACTGTTCAAGCACTTCAAACCTTGTACTCTCTTTATCTTCTTTTTTTGAATTCTCAACGCTAAGTTTAAGTAATAAATCCAAACCTCTAACGGATGGCTTATTTATCAATTGTTCTTCAACAAATTTTTCAGCTGCCTCTATTCCTTCTGTTTTTTTAACCATTTGAGCAAGAACCAAAACGGGAGAAATACCTTGATAACTTTTAATGAATTCCAACAAAAATACTTTAAAATTATCACATTTTTTTATTTCTTGGTAACAACCGGATAAATCTTGTAAGTACTCTGAGGCATAAATATCATCAAATTCCAACGCTTGATGGTAAGCAGTAATCGCTTTTTTCCACTTTTTTGCTTGTTTAAATTCACGGGCTTCAATTAATTTTGCACGGACACACTTTGGATTAACACTTAATGCTGCATTTAAATAAGATTGGGCTTTCTTAATATTTTTTGCTTGTAAGCACTTTTCAGCCAATTCACAGTTGAAATGAGCTATTTCATTTTGCATTTTTCTATTCGAAACCTTCTCATAGCGTGCTGCTGTGTTAATTGCTTCAATCCAATCTTGTTCTTGTTGATAGACTTCGCATAATGAAAACAAGGCTTCAGGTGTATAGGCTTCAATTTCCACTAATTCAGTAAACAAAACCTCTGCTCTATCCAACAAACCAGCGCTCATATAATCTTTCCCCATTGCAAGTAATGCTTTAGTACGGTATTTTTCTGGCAAGTTTGGTTTAGAAATTAAAGATTGGTGTAATTTTATCGCCTTATCAACTTCTCCTTTACGGCGATAAAGATTGCCTAACGCGAGTTGCGGTTCGAAAGTTTCTGATGAAGATTTTGCTAACTCAATAAAAACATCAATGGCTTTATCAGAATCATCATCAAGTAAATAATTTAATCCCTTGAAATAACTGTGATTAAGCTTATCAAGACGCTTAAGATTCTCACGTTGGATACGGTATTTGTTGAAATTAATTCCAACCATTATTCCAACTAATGCCACAAGAATGAGTGCAAAAAATTCAATCATTACGATTTTCTAAGCGCTTTTGCTGTAGTAATTGCACATTACTTCGATTTAATTTCCTTATTTGAGCTTTTAATGGCATATAAAAACTGAATAATGCAATAAGCAGTCCAATTAATAAACCAAGAAAAACAGTAGCTACAACAATAAATCCAAGTGACAACTCTAATTTAAAGAGGTACAAGTCTAGAAGGACTTCTTGATTATTTAAGCCACTCATTGCAATAGAAAAAGCAACAATTGCCAAAGCGACAATAAATAAAAATAAACGTTTGAAAATTAACATATAGGATAAATTCATACCAATAGAGATGTCATTATAACAAATTAAGATTAAATTTCTATAGCCTTATGCATTGCAATCTTTTATTGTCTTTAGCTTTTTTGACAAATGGTTTTTTATTGTTGTATTATGGCATAAAGTTATTGCCTTTTTGAAGCATGTTTTCGCTTTGTCATACTGTTTAACTTTAACCAACAACTCTGCTTTGACGACATAAAAAGGATGATATTTTAATAATTCATCATCAATAAAAGACAATTGATTTAACACCTGTTGCACTGAAGCAATGTGAGATAGAGCCATAAGTTGATTAAGCTTGATGATTGCTGAAGGATTAATCTTAAGTAGTTCATCATAGAGTAAGACAATTTGATGCCAATCCGTTTCTTCAAAGTCACTTGCCTCACAATGTAATGCACTAATTGCTGCTTGTATTTGATAACTACCGAGTTGTTTTTGCTTTAATGCAGATTGTACGAGTTGTATACCCTGCTCAATTTGATCTTTATTCCATAAATTTCTGTCTTGTTGTTCCAGTGGAACAAACTCACCTTGTTGATTATAGCGTACTTTTTTTCTTGAATCATGCAATAACATCAAAGCCAACAATCCTTTAACTTCAGCCTCTTGCGGACAAATTTTAAAGAGAATTTGTGTTAATCGTATTGCTTCATCACATAGCTTATGACGAATAGGCTTATCACCACACGATGCCGCATAGCCTTCATTGAAGATTAAATACAATACTTTCAATACTGCGTCCAATCGTTGAGGAAAATCTTCTTTTTCAGGAATTTTATAGGCAATTCCTGCTTGTTTTATTTTCCTTTTCCCGCGTACCATTCTTTGTGCCATGGTTTCTGTTTTTAGTAAAAAGGCTTTGGCTATTTCCTGTGTGGTTAAACCGCCCAATAATCTTAAAGTTAAAGCAACTGATACCGATGAATCGATGGCTGGATGACAGCAAGTGAAGATTAGACGCAATCGTTCATCAGGAATTGCAAAATCGTCTTCTTTGGTGTCGGTCTGTGTATCCAATTCTAATAGTTGTTGGTATTGTTGCTGTTTACAAGAAAAATTTTGAGCACGGCGAATTTTATCTAAGGCTTTATGTTTGGCTGTTGTGAACAACCAGGCTTGAGGATTGTTTGGGACACCATTTTTCTGCCAGTGAATCAAAGCTGATTCAAGCGCATCTTGCATGGCATCTTCTGCCAAGTCCAAATCTTGCAAATAATTGCTTAATAAAGCAACGATTTGTCCCCAATGGTTTTTGATGATAGTGTTGAGTGATTTCATGATAATTTTGTAAGATGGGTCACGCTCATCACCTGTAAATAAACTTAGAGTTGATGATGTGCAAAGCCCATCTTACGGTTTTTTTATTTGCTGCTATGATCAATACTCCATCACTGGGCGTACTTCAACACGGCCATACTTTGCGGATGGAATCATTGCTGCATATTTCAATGCCTGATCCAGATTTTCGCAATCAAACAGATAGTAGCCACCCAACTGTTCTTTGGTTTCTGCAAAGGGTCCATCGATGATTTCTGTTTTACCATTACGAACCGAAATTGTAGTAGCTGTATTCACATCCTGTAGTGCATCACCTCCTAACAACACACCATCTTTTTCATAGCGTTCTGTTATTGATCCATATTCAGTAATCATTTGATTAAATTCATCTGTGTCGTATTGTGGCCCTGCATTTTCAGCGGCATAGATTAGTGCAATGTATTTCATATAGTTTCTCCTAGTTAAAAAAAGGCGCAGATTATTATAACCTACGAATAGGTAGATTCTGATTTATTCAACACTCTCAGTATCTACCTTTATAACGATTAAGAAATACTTAATTCGACAAATTTATCAATATTTTTACATGGCTCTATACAAACCTCCTGTTTCACATTCTCAAGTTTTGAGAATGAATTGTTCTAAACTAAGGCTTTAGATTGGAGTAATAACAATGCAAACAGAATCAACCAACTTACTAGAATGGCAATCAAAGTTTAATACCGAACAACATTGTCTGGAGCATTTAATCCAACTACGTTGGCCAGATGGATTTATTTGCCCTAAATATGCCATCACAATCATGGCTACTACAACCCCAATCGAGCACATTTTGAATGTGCAAGTTGCCATAAACAAACCTCTGCCATTTGTGGAACAATGTTTCAAGGAACTAAACTCTCGTTACTCAAATGGTTTTGGGCAATCTATTATATTAGCAGTGATAAAGGTGGCATCTCTGCCTTGAAGCTATCTAAATTAATAGCTGTGAGCTGGAAAATAGCCTTTCAGATGCTTAGGAAAATACGCAAAGCCATGGGCAATCGTGATTCTATCTATGGTTTAAGTGGAACGGTTGAATTAGATGATGCCTATATTGGCGGAAAGAAAACGGGTAAGAGAGGGCGTGGTGCTGATGGAAAGACTTCAATACTGGTTGCTTGTGAAAATCACGATGGTTATCCTGGTTATATTGCGATGAAAGTCATACCTTCGGTTTCAAAAGAAGAAATAGAAGTTTTCATTAAAGAAAATATTATGTCTACAGCTACAGTTAGGACTGATGGTTATCCATCCAACAATGGAGTAAAGCCTCATGCTAGGCCTGAAAAGAAAGTGACACTCTCCTGAGTTTGTCGATGAATGGTTGTCGTGGGTTCATGTAGCCATTGCAAATTTAAAAAGATTTATACTTGGTACATTTCATGGTACTTCCCATGTTTATATTCAGGAGCATCTCAATGAATTCTGTTATCGATTTAATCACAGATTTTGGGGAAACCAGATTCCAACGCGGCTTTTGTCCCTTTGCGTCAACCATACCAAGGTGTCTTTAGCGTGAAACAGGAGGTTGGTATAGAGCCATGTTCATCATTATATCTCCTATTCAAAACCATTTTTAAAAATTGGATCGCCTGAACTCATCGAGGTTGTCCCATGTAAAAAACCACCTTTAAAAACATAAGGTGAATTTGTGGCATTATGCCCTGCATCAATTTGACCAATCACTCCTGTGACTTTATAAATATTACCTGCATCATTCATCACACCACCACCTGATGAAATCGTGTGTCTTTTAATGGCATAGGTTGTTGTGCCTTGTTGTTGCGCAGTTGATTTATTTTGTGAGATAGCTGTAAAACTACTCACTAATAAACTGCCTATAAGAATTGTATTTTTCATGTTTCCTCCTATTTAGTTGTTTTATTGGCAGCCAAAATACTTTTAAGCATCGACTTTAATTCGGTTATTTCTTTGGATTGTTGCTGTATGCTTGTTTGTTGTTGCTCTATTAAAACTTGTTGTTCTTGAGTGGCCTTGATTAATACGGGAATTAATTCTGCATACCGCATAGAACGTGTTTGTTTTTCATCATCAGTTTTTTGCACAATTTCAGGGACAATTATTTCAACTTCTTGGGCTATCAAACCTAAGTTGACACGTTTGGTATCGCCTTTTTTCCAATGGTAAGTTACTGGACGCATGGCTAAAACTTCAGCCAAACCATAGCTCATGTCTTTGATGTCTTGTTTCAATCGTTCATCTGATGGTGTATTCAATGGGTTTTGTGCATAGATGGTTGACCAACGAAAGGACTCTGAGCCGATATTGAAAGTATTACCAACTTGGGGTTCAATATGTGCGTTAAAGTCAATTCTATTTGTGGCTTTATCATTGATACGTAGCATAAAAGTAGGGTTACCAAGATTGTCATAGCTATTGAAATCAATCATAGACCTAGTTACGGTGCTTGATGTACGAATATCAAACTCAGGTTCATTACTGATGGCAAACACCAAAGCTGACTCTTGTGACGTACCAAGTTTATTTATTGCAAGTGACACGTTATCAGCTGTTGTTTTAGGTTCTATTGCCATTACCACTTCATCTACAATTGTACCAAGTGTTGTGCCTTGACCTTTTATATGCAATGGAGAGGATGGTGCGTTTGTGCCTATTCCAACCCCTCCATTGGCTTCGATCAAAAATTGTTTTGGAGCAGTTGAAGTAAAAAAACTTGATTCTGATGACCAAACAAAAGTTCCTTCATCTCCTAACGGAGTACCACTTTGAGTTGAGTCTCTCACAATTGCACCCTGACCTGCTGCAAAGCTATAACGTCCACCAGCAACATTACTAGTTCCGCCAGGAACAACAGAAGCATTACCTAGAGCTTTATTACTCCTCCCACCTGCTATAACAGCATAAGCTTTAGTAATTACTCCACCAGAACCACCACTAATAGTGGAATATGAGCCATCAGTTATTGAATTACCATCACCGCCAGAAATGACAGCACCAGTGATAGAGGTAGTTACATTACTAATTGAATTATTATAACCTCCTGAAATAATAATATTACTCTCAGAACTATTGGAATTTATACTATTATTCTTTCCTGCTCCTATTAATGCGCCGACAATATCGAATGAAATTGTATTTGAACTGCCTCCAAAAATTATATTGGGTGTAGTATCACCAAAAACATTCTTAGGAATAATTTTCATGCTTGTCAAATTATTCACTTTGAATTCTAATAATTTATTATCTGTAGTCCCAATAAAATTTGTCCCAGGAGTTGTCCCTGCATTACCTGTTAATCCCCAACCCGCACTGCCTGCTCCTGTATCGTCGGCTTCACAAGTGACAGAACCATCTTGGGCAATAACACGAATACTACTGCCTGCTGCACAGGTTCCTGTTACACGTTCTTGAATTTGCGTACTATCTACCTCTGAGCGTTGGATGGTATTGGCTGCAATTTGAACACGTGTCACCGCTTGGGAGGAAATATCAACGGTTTCAATTGTTCCATTTACAATTTTTGCAGAAGTGACTGAATCACCTGCTAATTTTGCAGAGGTTACTGCAGCATTTGCTAGTTTTGAAGTAGTCACAGCAGCATTGACTATTGAAAGAGTAGAAACACCATCATTGCCAACATATTTTGCCTGTATTGAATATGGAGAGTTGGTTATTAATTGCCTTGGCAATAAACTCACTTGTGTCCCACCTCCAGGCGGTGTGACCAGTAATTCTATCCAAACTTCATCACCTTCAAAAGCACCACCGCCTATGTCAAGCTGAAGAGTAAAAATACCATCTGTCACTGTAGCTGCAATATTAAAATTGTTTGCTATATTGTTTCCATTAGTAGATGCATCATAAAATTGAGCTTCAAACTCATAATTTCCGTTGGCTACTTGACCATTTACCAGTAACTCGCCTTGATAGGTGAAATAATCCCCCAAAAGTGTTTGTGCAAAATTTATTTGACTCCAAAATGCAATTAAAATGATTAGTGTTTTTTTCATGTTTTTTCCTAATATAGA
Organism: Lysobacterales bacterium; assembly: GCA_027067055.1. GTDB lineage: Bacteria > Pseudomonadota > Gammaproteobacteria > Xanthomonadales > Marinicellaceae > NORP309. The sequence continues at coordinate 57,722 of JAMOMK010000134.1, forward strand.
TGACTTATATAGGTTATCGAGAAAAACACATGAAATAGGACAGCAGTATTAATTAATTTAAAAATTAATAAAATTAAGAACAATTATTAGAAGTTTGAGAGTCTCTACAAAGTTTGTAAAGTGAGTGACATACGTAGGGTGCGGCCTTGCCCACCGATTTAATACTCTTTTGATTATCTAAACATCAAAAACACAGCTGATGGGTAATTATTGTAGGCTTGGTTCCACCAAACAAAAGTGTATAAGATGCTTCGATTTTTAATCAGTATTAAAATGCTTGGTGTACTCTGGCGTTACATTAAGAACATAATCAGAACTAACAACCCCCAAACCAACATTGGTAGCATTGTTAATACTTTTTCCAAATTGGACATGTTTTTTCCTTTAAATATACCTATTATCAAGTTAACTAAACAAAAGAAAAACCAAATTAATACACCGTAAGCAACACCTTCTAGAAATTCATGCCTTAATGGGGCATTTGGGTTCATAATATACTGATAATAATAGTATAAAATTATCCAAACTGGAAGCAGCATTAATACGGATGATAAAGTCAAAATCAAATTTAACATGGTTAATTCCTTATTCTACATACTAATAAATTTACTTCCCATACAATCCCATCATAACTTTCTCTGGTGTCATGGGTGAATGAAATTTAATTTGATAATTAGGGTTAAATGCTTTCATCGCATTGGCAATGGCAAAGTATGCGCCTATTCCGTACATCAAAGGCGGTTCTCCTACAGCTTTTGATTTGAATATTGCCATATCGTGACCATCAGTTTCTAAGGCTTCGACTTTAATGTCTTTGGCAATGGAAAAAATATCGGGAATTTTGTAGGTGGATAAGGTACTGGATAGCAATCGCCCTTCTTTATTATAAGCAATTTCTTCCATAGTCATCCAACCAATACCTTGGGCTAAAGCCCCTTCGACTTGGCCCAAATCCACACCTTTGTTCATGCTTTTGCCAAAGTCATGCACAATTTCTACACTGTCAATTTCGTAAGTGCCTCGCAGGCAATCAACGGTTGTCTGCACTAATGCCGCACCATAAACATGGTAGGCAAAGGGATGGCCTTTTTCTTTGGTTTTATCAAATTTGATAATCGGTGTCGCATAATGCGCATTTTCTGTAAGACAAATACGTTTCCAAAAGGTTTTGAATACTAAATTTTTCCATTCCAATTCAGTTTTTTCACCATTAACTTCAACCCAACCATTGTTTATCTCTAAAGTATCAACACCAACCGACAATTCATCGGCTGCGACATGTTTAAGCCGTTCTAACAAAGCCGTACAAGCTTTAAGCAAAGCTTTACCGTTTAAATCGGCAGTAGCACTAGCAGCCGTTGGTGAGGTATTAGCAACACGCGTTGTATTGGTGGTTTCGAGTTTTATCAATTCAGGATTTATCGAAAAGGTTTGTGCCGCCACTTGTAACATTTTGGTGTTAACACTTTGCCCCATTTCCACCGCTCCTGTGGATATACCGACACTGCCATCTTGGTAAATATGCACCAAGGCACGAGCGTGATTCATCGGTGTGTTGGTGAATGAGATACCAAAACAAATCGGCATCACTGCTATGCCTTTTTTGAATTGTTGGTTGTTTTGATTGAATGTTTGAACCGATTGTTCTAGCGCATCAATACCGACCTTTTCATTGAGTTGCTTCCAGACATTTTGTGCCTCAACCTTTTCGGCAATTTGTCCATAAGAAAAGGTATCGTTTTCACTGAGTAAATTGGCTTGTTGAATTTTGTAAGCCGGTATTTCTAATTGTTCAGCTGCTTTGGCAATAGCCGATTCAATCACGTACATGCCTTGAGGACCGCCAAAGCCACGAAATGCTGTATTCGGCGGTAAGTTAGTTTTGCATGAATGAACGGTTGTTTTTACATTGGGAATATAATAACTATTTGTGGCATGGAATAAAGTGCGCTCGGCAATGGCGGGTGATAAATCTGCAGCCGCACCTGAGTTTTGCAACAACTGCACTTCAAAAGCTTTGATTTTATAGTTTTCATCCAAGCCAATTTTAAACTGGCTTTCATAAGGATGACGTTTGCCCGTCATTTTTAAATCATCGTGTCTATCGAGTATTAATTTAACGGGTTTATTTAACACATGTGTTGCTAAGGCTACCATGCATGCCCAAGGTGTAGCTTGGTCTTCTTTACCGCCAAAGCCGCCACCAAGGCGGGTGACATCCACTTCAATCTTATGCATAGCCACACCCAAAATACGCGCGGCAATGCGTTGCACAACGGTTGGACCCTGGGTTGATGACATCAGCTTGATGCAACCATTCTCCATTTTTTCAGCATAGGCTCCTTGGGTTTCTAGATACAAATGCTCCTGTCCATTGGAAAAAGTCTCATCTTCAAGCACATATTTACAATCACTAAAAGCAACATCTGTATCACCTAAGTTAAACGAACGCGCATCATTGATAAATTCTCCCTTCTCATAGGCTTCTTTAGCGGTTGTGATAATGGGTAACACAGAATAAGAAACTTCAATCAACTCTCGTGCTTGTTTAGCAATAAAGTCAGATTGGGCAACAATAACAGCCAGTGGCATGCCTTGAAAATGTATCTCACCTTCACAAAGCAAGGGTTCATCCAATAAAATACCACCCACTTCATTTTCACCTGTGATGTCTTTGGCAAGTAAAATCTTTTCAACACCAGGAAATTTTTCTGCCTTTTGTATATCAATAACCACATCTTTAGCATGTGCCACATCAGATGCTAAAACTGCCGCATGCAGACAGTGTTGTTTGGTTAAAATATCGTCAATAAAAAGTGACTCGCCACGTACATGGCCATTGGCATCTATATTTTTCATTTAGTAACTGCTGGATATTGTATGATTTGTTATTATCTCTTTTTGCTGAATCCGGTGCAAGTTTTCAGAGTCTGTTTAATAAATAAGACATCATTCATTTATTTCAAATTGTCCGAATAATTTGATTTTGTCCGAATAGAATAGTATATTGTCCAGGTTATGAAGAAAAATGACCGAAAACAAGCTATATTGCACTTATTACATTCCTATAATGACCGGATAGGCATGTCTGCGTTAATTGCAAAACTTGGGCAGGCTTTTAATGACCGAACTGTCAGAAGGCTTTTAAGTGAGTTAATAAAAGAAGGTAAAGTCATCAAATCAGGTGCTGGCCCTAGTACGCAATACCAGATTATTAATACCAATATTCAAAACTCAGTTCATAACAACAAAGCGGGCATTGAAGAAGGAACATCTCGTTACAAACTCGAAAATGTCTTCCAACCAGAATCATTAAAAACAATCACAGCTATTCGACAACCGATATTTACTCGAAAGCCTGTAAGCTATAATAGAAACTGGATAAATGCTTACATTCCTAACCACACTTTTTACTTAAGCCAACAACAAAGGAATCAATTAGCACAAGCTGGCAACAGAACTTTAGTCAAAGAGGTTCAGCCAGCTGGCACCTATTCTCGCAAAATTCTCAATCGCTTGTTAATAGATTTATCTTACAACTCCTCACGCTTAGAGGGCAATACTTACTCAAAACTAGATACCGAAAAACTGCTGATGCAAGGTTTAAGCCAAAGCGACAAACTTGATGCCGAACGTGTCATGATTTTGAACCACAAAGATGCCATTGAATACTTGGTCAGAAATGCCGAACGTTTGGATGTTTCATACAAAACCATTTGTACTATTCATTATTTATTGTCCGATGGTTTATTGCCAACTCAAGACATGGGCAAGGTGCGCAACCAAGGAGTGCGAATTGGGCACTCAAGTTATTATCCACTCGAAGATAATCGTCGACTAGAGGCCAACTTACAAAACATCATCACCAAAGCAGCACAAATTATCGACCCTTATGAACAAAGTTTATTTTTGTTGGTTCATATTGCCTATTTACAACCTTTTATGGACATTAACAAACGAACCTCACGAATTTCTGCCAATATACCTTTGGTTAAATCCAATGTTGTGCCCTTATCGTTTAACGAAATCAATCAACACGATTACATCTCAGCTATGTTATCAGTCTACGAACTTAACCAAGTATCACCCATGGTTGACCTCTATTGTTTCTCCTATTTACGCACCTGCCAAGCTTATGATGCAACTGTAGAATCTATTGGCTTTGATCCAATTCGAGTAAAATACCGCCGAATTCGACGAGACTTAATTACACAAATCATTCGTCATAAGATAGATGAAAAAAATAGAATATCCCTTATCCAACAAGCATGCAACGACTCCGTAGCACTAGAAGAACAGAACCTATTTAAACAATCCGTACTTGAGGATTTGCAACAACTTACTGTCAATACTGTTTCAGGACTAGGCGTTAGTGAAGATGAGTTTAATGAGTGGAAACAATCATAACTCATAACCAAGATGGAATTAGTTTAGCGTGTGTATAAAAAATACATGTCCATCATTGCCCTTTCATACAACAATGCTAAAATACCAATAGTTAAAACTTGAGAAAAAAATGAAATCCATTAGAGTAAAATTATCATCACTCTTTATTTGTACTTTATTATTCACAGGTATAGGCGTATCAAACGCTAAAACACCAATAAAAATTGTGGATTTGATGATTACCCATGCGCAAATCTTAACAATGAATAAAGACAAAAAAGTCTATGGAAACGGCGTTATTATCGTCAAAGACAATCGAATACTAGCTATTGGTGATAATGCTATAGCCTCAAAATATAAAGCAAAAAAGACCATCAATGCCGATGGTGATATTGCTATGCCTGGGATGATAAACTTACACAATCACATTCCTATGGTTGCTTTTCGTGGTCTTGGTGAAAACGGTGTTGATAATCGCCTATTCAAATTTTTCTTTCCCTTGGAAAAAAAACTACTCACACGCGACCTCATCCGTATTGCATCACGCCAAGGTGCCATGGAATTAGCCTTATCGGGTGTCACCATGGTCGCTGATATGTATTACCACGAAGATGAAGTGGCTAAATCTGTTGCCGAAGTGGGTATTCGTGGCGTATTGGGTGAAACTGTTATGCAATTTCCTGTGGTTGATGCACCAGAACCATATGGTGGTTTTGCATACGCTAAAAAATATATAGCCGAGTGGAAAAATCATCCACTAATTACTCCTGCCATTGCACCACACGCGACTTATACGGTGACACCTGAATGGTTATTGAAATCTAAAAAACTGGCAGAAAAAGAGAATATTCCCATGCTAGTACACATCACCGAATCTGCTGGCGAAAAGAAATTAATCAGTGAGCGCATAAACCCAATAGCCGATGATAAATCCATTATTGAGTATTTAGAGGATATGGGGTTTTTATCGGACAAATTGTTAGCCGCGCATGTCATCTTTTTGAATAAAAAAGACATGCAGATCCTCAAAAAATACGGAGTTGGCATTTCCCACAATCCAAAAGCCAATAGTCGTGCTGGCACTGGCATGTCACCAGCATGGGAAATGTACAAAATGAATCTAGACATTGGATTGGGTACTGATGGACCGATGAGCTCAAATCAAATGGACATCTTTAATGTTATGGGTTATGCCGCTACCGTTGCACGACTACCAAGCAAAGATGAATCTCGTTTTACGTCTTATGAACTGGTCGATATGGCAACCATGGGCGGTGCGCGAGCTTTAGACATGGAAAATGAAATCGGTTCTCTAGAAGTAGGCAAAAAAGCCGACATTATTATTGTCGATACCGATGCTGCCAACACTCAACCCAACTACGACCCCTACGCCACCATAGCATTTTCCGCCTACCCGCAGAATGTCACCCATACTATTGTTGATGGCAAAGTTATCGTAGAAAATGGCAAATTGACCACCATTGATATTAAAGAACACAATAAGCAATGGGGTCCATTGACTCAAAAAGTAGCTGAATTTGCGAAAACCCTTGAGTAAAGTGGTTTGAAATTCTATTTATTCGATTATTTTTTGTGATATTCATATAATGTTCAGCTTATTTCAACTATAATCCTCACAAATCAGGCGTTGTAACAAAGTTTTAAATTTTGTCAATGCGGGATTAGAGTACAAGCATTTAGACACTTTAGCGAATTAAACTCGCTGTCAAAGCCCACATCTTTTCTATACATTATTTTACTTAACTAATATTTCGTAATTTTGAATCCTGAATTTACATGAAGTTCTTACATCGAAACGGTGAATTCGATTGTTGGATTATTTTTTTATTCACCAAAAAATGAAGATATATATTATGAGTAAAGGTACAGTAAAGTGGTTCAACCCTGACAAAGGTTTTGGTTTTATTACTCCAGAAGATGGCAGCAAAGATTTGTTCGTTCATCACACAGCAATACAAAGTGGTGGCGGATTCGCTACATTGAATGACGGCCAAGCGGTTGAATTCGAAATTGGTGAAGGTCAGAAAGGACCATGCGCTAACAATGTAGTGCCTCAATAAGCACACACTTTAGTTGAAGTATAAAAAAGCCGGTCTTGTACCGGCTTTTTTTATGGG
>JAMOMK010000135.1 GCA_027067055.1 Lysobacterales bacterium
AACTGATCATTTATTAGCTGAAAATGTACAACTTTATATTTACCTCACCCATGAATTTTCACAAGATGAAATAACTTCAGAATTAGTTAAAGAATTTAGGCGTGAAATGAATGATATTTCAAAAGTGATAATGGTCTTTTTATCCAAATACGAAACAATTGGTGTGGATAAATGCTTAGCAAAATCTTTTGCAAGAGATTTGGCTGCAATTGGAACAGCCTTGGTTGAAAGAATAGAAAGAGAAGAGCATACACTTTATCCGTTATATATGCCGAGTTATTGATTGATATGTTTGCATAAAAAGTTGAAAATAACTCTGTTCTGCATTTGACATCTACAATAGCATCGATGAAAATTTATACAGGTACACTGAGTGCCGGTAGGTGATATTGATATCATCGGCTTATCACCGAATAATTCTGATGATGTTAATGATTGGAATCATAAATAAATTTTAGAATAAATATGAGTAAATGTAGTGTTTGTGGTTGTGATCTAGGAAATGTACCAATGTGTTTTGGCAGTCAATCACCTGCTTCTTTTATGGTGAAACCAGAAGACTATGAGAAACGTGTTCTTGAGAATGATGACCAATGTATCATTGATGATGAGCATTATTTTATTCGAGGTCACATAGAGATTCTTATCATAGAAACCAATGAAGTGTTTATTTGGTCAGTTTGGGTGTCTTTAAGTGAAAAAAGTTTTGAGCATGTCTGTGAAAATTGGGAAAGTGAAGGTCGAGAAGAATGTACTCCTTATTTTGGTTGGTTAAGTACGAATCTTCCATGTTATCCTGAGACATTACATCTAAAAACAAGTGTTCAATCCCAACCAATAGGTTGTGTTCCATTAATTACTGTTGAATTAACTAATCATCCATTATCAATAGAGCAAGCAGAAGGTATAACAATGGATAGAGTGCATCAAATTATTCACCAAATTATGCAGCACTAGTTATACAATCGAGGTTAATAAATACTAAGAATTTGTTTATAAATCCAATTCCATACCCTTATAAGCAAACTTATAACCTTGGTCTTTTACTCTTTTTTCTGCATCTAAGCATATATAACACGATAAATGCGTAAATAATAGCGCAAACCTTTCTCTTTTAATTAGAAAATGGCTGTGATAGGATAAAAACCATGAGAATTGACGACAATAAACACAAATTAACAATAATATATGGCACTAATGCACATATAATAAGTTGTTAGCACAGGAAAATTATAAGTATGCCCCATAGTCATGAAGAAATACGTGCAGTTGCTCTTGATATTCTAGCCGGTCGAGAAAAAGTTCAATACGAGCCGAGCCAATATGAACACCTGATGCTTGGTATCGGCGAAGTATTTGCAAGAAGAGATAATCGAATTCAGCAGGGGCAATATGGTGCGACATATCCTCTCAATAGGGAAGATTCTGAAATTTTTCTGGAGGTTTTTTGGGATTTATTTCGCCAAGGAATTATAACACTTGGCGTTGATGACAGTAATCGTAATTTTCCGTTTTTTAGAATATCGAGCCTTGGAAAAAAAATTGCTGAAAGCCAATCAATATACTTTTTTCACGATGTATCTTCATATGAACAAGCTATAAAGAAAGAAATTCCAGGAGTAAACGATGTCACTCTTTTATACCTTAAGGAATCCATGCAGGCGTTTAGAACAGGATGTATTCTTTCGTCAACTGTAATGCTAGGTGTTGCCACTGAGCATACTTTCTTATTATTACTAGAATCAATTGAAAATAATTCCAAATATACAAATATATATAAATCAGTTTTTCAACAACGAACTATACTTGCAAAAATTAACAAATTCAAAAATGTTCTTGACCAAAAAATAAAAATTCTTCCAAGTGAAATAAAAGAGGATTTTGATACACATTTTGCAGGAATTCTCTCTATTATTAGAACATTTCGAAATCAATCAGGGCATCCAACAGGGAAGATCATTGATAGAGAACAGGCATTTGTTTTACTTCAGCTGTATATTCCATATTGCAAGAAACTTTATCAATTAATGAACTATTTTAAACAATAAGTGCTAACAATGGGCTGCAAGGGACAAGCTACCAGCGCGGTTTTTCAAAGTTCAGTCTTTCAAATTTACTTTGGGGGGTTGGCCAAGTTGGTTGCTGTAAAACCGCTTGCCCCTGAGCCCGGTCGTTAGTATATAAAAAGAATATGCACGAATACGAACAAAAAGAGTCACAATCTGGAGTTGATTCCTTGGGATATCTTTTTTGCTGTTGATTGTTTGTTTTTATCAGTTAGGTATCACCCATTATAAATCCAATTCCATGCCTTCATAAGCAAAATTATAGCTTTGTTCTTTGACTGCTTTTTGAGCATCACTGCCTTTTTGTAATAATGGATTACTGTGGTTGAAGTGGATGAATATCACTTTGGCTTTGTCTTTTTTCGACATGCTACTAAATAATTTCATACTTTCTTCGACAAAAGGGTGGGGTATTTCGCTCATATCCCGATTGGGTATTTCTCCATTGGCATAAAAAGTGGCATCAAGCAGGGCGTAATCCACTTTTTTAATTTCTTCAATAATGGATAAATTCCATTTTTGCCATTTGTTTATATCGGGAATAAACAGCGCGGTTTTATGAGGGCCTTTTATCTTGAATCCAACAGTTTCTGAAAATTCATCACGGTGAGGCACAATCAATGGAGTGATAGAAAGATTATCACTTAGTTTAACGGGTTGTTGGTTTTGTAAAGGCTGTAGAATAATGTTTTTTAGCGTAACCAACTGACTCCAAGGGCCATTATTAATCAGAAACTCGGTCATTTTAGACATGGCATAGACCTTGATATTTTTTGTACCAGCCGCTTCTCGTCCAAAGTGCATCAAACCTGTGTAATGTCCAATATGGGCATGGGTTAAAAAAATCCCTGCAAACTTATAGGTGTTATCAATGAATTGATGTAAATTATACATCTGTTGTCTGACATCAGGAGTGGCTTCCATTAAGTATTTTTTCTGTGCATTGACATCAACAATCCCCAATGAAACGGCCATCTTTTTTAGATGAACATTGTTCCAAGCGGGCATGCAATGTGGTTTATAACAATTAAGCTGTGGATAGCCCGCATCTTGGGCGACACCTAATACAATTAATTTGACTGCGTTGCTTTCTTTGCTATGGCTGAAAAAAGAGGCTGTAATTAACAGTAAAATGACGAGTTTTTTCATAGTTGTTTCTGCTATTGACCACGGTCAATTTATTATTTTAGGTATTTCATATAATAACACGAAACTAAATTCAGGCTAAACAAACCTATGATCAATTCTCAACTTATTAACCCACAAAGCATTGTTGTTATTGGCGCTTCCAATGATTTGCGTAAGGCTGGTGGCAAAATGTTGCACAATATCATCGAAGGTGGTTTTAAAGGTGCTTTGATGGTGGTAAATAAGAGAGAAAGTAGCGTGCAAGGACAAAAGTCTTATGCTTCTGTGGATGAATTACCACAAGTTGATTTGGCTATTCTGGCGATTGCCGCACCGCATTGTCCAAGTGTTATTGAGGCATTAGCAAAAAACAAAAATACCAAGGCATTTATTGTAATTTCGGCAGGTTTTAGCGAATTAAATGAAACTGGAGCCCAACTCGAACAACAAATGATTGATGTCGCCAACAAGTATAACGCCGCTTTATCTGGCCCTAATTGTATTGGCATTATTAATCAAAATTACCATGGCGTGTTTACCACACCGATACCCGTATTAGACAGTAAAAATGGTTGTGATTTTATTTCAAGTTCGGGTGCGACCGCTGTGTTTCTGATGGAAGCAGGCATGCAAGTGGGTTTGCGTTTTTCCAGTGTGTATTCTGTGGGTAATGGCAATCAAATTTGTGCAGAAGATTATCTTCATTATTTGGATGAAACATTTGATGATAAGACCAGTTCCAAAAGCATTATTATGTATTTGGAAAACATTAAAAAGCCCCAACAACTACTCAAAAATGCCACATCTTTAATTGCTAAAGGCTGTCGAATTGCTGCAATTAAAGCGGGTTCAACCGATGCAGGATCGCGTGCTGCCAGTTCCCACACGGGAGCGATGGCAACATCGGATATGGCAACGCGTGCTTTATTTCGCAAGGCTGGCATTGTTTATTGCAGTTCGCGCGAGGAGCTTATTTCTATCGCTTCGGTGTTTTCTTATAAAAAATTAATTGGTAAAAATATTGCGGTTATTACCCATGCTGGTGGTTCTGCGGTGATGCTAACCGATGCTTTAGCCAAAGGTGGCTTGCAAGTGCCATTGATTGAAGGCAAGGATGCCGATGATTTGTTGGAGTATTTACACTTGGGTTCATCTGTTTCTAATCCTATTGACTTTTTAGCCACAGGAACAGCCGAACAATTGGGTATCATCATTGATTACTGTGAACATAAATTCGACTTTATTGATGCCATGGTTGTGGTTTTTGGTAGTCCTGGATTGTTCGATGTGGAAAACGTTTATAAAGTACTCAATGTCAAAATGGATGTCTGTAAAAAACCTATTTTTCCCGTATTGCCCTCATTAGTTAATGCCCAAAAAGAAATTCAGTATTTCCTATCCAAAGGGCATGTTAATTTTCCTGATGAAGTGATACTTGGCAAAGCCTTATGTGAAAGTTATTTTACGGGCGATCCTATTGATACCGAAATTGTTGATTATGGTATTGATAAGCAAGTCATTAGAAAAATTGTTGATAACAATAAAAGTTCGGATGGTTATTTAAGCAGTGAAGAAAATAATGCCATTTTGGACTGTTTGAAAATACCCAGAGCACAAGAAATCAATGCAAAAACACAGCAGCAAGTTGTTGAATCTCTAGAAAAAATCGATTTTCCTGTGGTGATGAAAGTGGTCGGGCCTTTGCATAAATCTGATGTAGGAGGCGTTGTGCTGGATATAAAGTCACAAGATGTGTTGTTAGCTCACTATAAAGACATGATGCAAATACCTGATGCTCAAGGGGTATTGATTCAACAACAATTATCAGGTGTTGAATTGTTTGTTGGTGTCAGTTATGAAAAAGATTTTGGGCATTTATTGTTGATGGGACTTGGTGGAATCTTTGTGGAAGTCTTGGGTGACATTAAAGTGTGCCTATGTCCATGTACTAAAAAAGAAATTCTTTACCGATTAAAAAACCTAAAGGGTTATCCTTTATT
>JAMOMK010000136.1 GCA_027067055.1 Lysobacterales bacterium
TTTTGATAACACCTTTGCCATCAAAGGTGAGTTGTTTCGTTTTGTTTTTGGCAAGGTTTACAATGTATATATTTTGTTTACGAATAAAAGAAACATACTTTCCTTTGGGCGAAAACCGTGCATCGGTGTCAAAATCTTTTGAGTTGGTTATTTGCTGAACGTTTTTTGAGGCTAAATTATAAACAAATAAATTACCACTTAATGGAAATAAGATTTTCTTGCCATCTTTTGCCCAGGAGTATTCGACAATGCCTGAAAAGCTGGCAGTCCTTTGGCGCTCACGTCGGGCTTTTTCTTCTGCCGACAATTGCTCTCCATCAGGCAATAACACTTTGGAATCAACAAGCAGTTGTTTTGTTCCTGTTTTGATATGGTATTCCCACAAATCAAATTGGTCTTTGTTTTCTGTTTTGCCTTGCAGATAAGTTACGCGTTCACCTGTGGGTGAAAATTGCACACTGCGCATCACAGTCCCAGCCAAACTGGGAGAGGAAAAAATACGGTCTATGGTTAGGTCTTTAGCAAAAGCAGTATTCATAATAAGTAGAGTTGTTAGGATTAATATTTTCATAGTGGCTATTTTATCAGATTGTCATTCAACATAATTAAAATGTTTCTGGTTTTATTGTATTGTTTGCTATCAAAGGGTAGTTTTGGCTATAATTAAATGACCGACTGTCGGTCATTTATTAAGATGAGTATTATATGGCAATTATTGTAGATAAAGAACAAAAGAAAAAAGACATTGCTGTGGCGTGTACAGATTTGTTGTTGGATAAGGGTTTGAAAAACTTGCGTATAAGTGACATTGCTACAACCGCAGGTATTGGCAAGGGTACGGTGTATGATTATTTTGCTAATAAGGAAGAAGTTGTGTTTGAGATTATTCGCAACCTTATTATTGAGCATCAGAACGATTTAAGTGAACGCAGTGACAAAAACACACCGTGCCGACAAAAAGTATTTTACCTTTTTGATTTTTATTTATGTGAGTATAAGGATTACACAAAACATTTAGAAGTCTATAAAGAGTACTTGGATGCCACCATTGCCAGTAAAAATCCTGCCATGTATGCTTTTAATGTCGAATGTATCGGCTTTATTCAGCAATTTCTAAGCGTTATTATTGAAGAAGGAATTGCTAACAAACAATTGAGCAATGCTGCAAATAAATTCATTGAAGGAATTATCGCAACAGAACGGGGTTTTATGCTAATGGGCTGGACTGAAAATAAATGCTATAAACAAAACTTTAAAAATTACATTAACACACTTTTTGACTTAATCGAGATAAAGCCATGAGAACATTATTATTAACACTATTATTAACTACTTTTTCAACGGTACAAGCCAAAGAGGTGTATGCGACTTTTACTGTATTCGCTAAGAAAAGTGCGGATTTAGCCTTTAATTACAGTGGAATTGTAAAAGAGTTTAATGTTGATATCATGAGTGAAGTTAAAAAAGGCGATGTGTTGGCAACTTTGATTGCAGATGATTTGATTGCCACAAACAACGCATCAAAAGTGACGTTAAAATACGCCAAATTAGACTATGAGCGTTACAAAGAATTGTTGAAGAAAAAATTAATCGATAAAGCGCAATTGGATAAATATGCCATGGCTTATGAATCCATCAGGGCACATATTAAATTAGAAGAAACGATTTATGCCAAAACAATCTTGCGAGCTCCCTTTGATGGAGTTATTACCAAACGTATGATTGAACTTGGCGATGTGGTCAGTGGCCAAATGTTGCGCACAGCCTTTGTTATTCAGAGTACACATAAACGAATTTTGGTGGCTGAATTCGATCAAAAATACACTAATGATGTCAAAATTGGTGATGCATTTATTTACCACGTTGATGGTGACGACAGAGAGTATAAAGGCAAAGTGTTTAGAATTTACCCCACAGTTAATAAAAAAACACGCAAGGTTTCTGTGCAAGTGTCAGCTAACGATATCAAAGTTGGGCTATTCGGTGATGGAATTTTCATAACCTCCGATAGTGCAGACAAAGAGTAATCGCCCATGTATAAGTTTGCAATTAATCGACCCATAACCATATTGATGGCAGTGATGGCATTGGTGATTTTTGGAATGAAATCTTACAACACCATGCCGTTGGCATTGTTTCCAAATGTCGAATTTCCAATTATCACTATTCAAACCTACTATCCTGGTGCTGAACCCAAAACAGTAGAGTCAAAAATTACCGATAAAATTGAGGAAGCGGTTTCGGGTATTGATGGCATTGATAAATTAATGTCGACCAGTTACACAGGATTAAGTTATGTGATTGTCGAGTTTAATTTATCCAAAGATTTAAATGAAAGTGCTAATGACGTACGCGAAAAAATAGGAGCGATAGTTTTACCATTTGGTACAGAAGCACCGATTGTTAATAAAATTAGTACAGCAGGTGAGGCGATTAGCTTATTTGTTTCGCACAAAAAAGGCGATATGCAAGCCTTAATGAAATTGGTTGATGAAAAAATTAAACCCAAATTACAACGCATCTCAGGTGTTGGTGATGTAGATATGGTTGGCTTTCAAGACCGAGAAATCAAAATTTTAGTCAATCCCTATTTACTAAACAAATACAATATTACTGCAAGTGAATTACAAGCTGCCATTTCAAGCCAAAATTTTAAAGCCACATCAGGCAAAAGTATTAATGCGGATGAAGAATATTTAATCAAATTTTTAGGTGATGCCAAAACTGTGGAGTCCTTGGCGAATATAGAACTCACAAGTGGTTTGCACCTAAAAGATGTTGCCACTGTAACAGATTCACTCAGTGATATTGATAGCTATGCGTCCTACAATAAAAAAGCAGGCGTGTCATTATCCATCATGAAAATCAATGGCAGTAATGTTATTGACATTATTGAACAAACTAAAGAAATATTGCCCGAATTACAACGACTTGCAGGTGAGGATTTTGAGCTGAGTCTGATAAAAGATCAGTCAAATAAAATACTGCAAAGCGTTGACCAAGTTAAATTTGATTTAATCTTTGGTGCAATTTTAGCCATATTTATCGTCTTTGTATTTTTAAGAAATGTAACTGCAACCATTGTTTCTGCCTTGGCAATTCCTACTTCTATAATTGGTACATTTGCTTTGATTGATTATATGGGTTATGACCTGAATAAGCTGACCTTGATTGGTTTGACATTGGCCATCGGAATTTTTATAGATGATGCTATTGTTGTGATTGAAAACATTAGTAAGAAGATGGAAGCAGGTATGGATGCATTTAAAGCCACCTATGAAGGTGTTCATGAAATAGCCTTTTCTTTGCTGGCAATATCTGCCATGTTGTTGGCTGTGTTTATCCCCGTGGCATTTATGAGCGGCATCGTTGGTAAGTTTTTCAACGCCTTTGCCATGACAGTTGCTTCTGGCATTGTATTGTCTTATTTAGTAGCGATTATGCTTATTCCCACAGTTGGTGCACGCGTGTTGCGTCACAAGGAAACTAAATTTCATAAGTTTACTGAAAAATATTTTGTGGCTTTAGATAAAGGTTATGTCAAACTGCTCAAGCCTTTAATTCGCTTTAAATACATCACCGTTATTGTGACGTTTGCCTTGCTAATTTTATCCAGTAAAATATTTACCAATGTTGGTATGGATTTTGTGCCAGAACAGGATAACAGTGAATTTAGAGTTGTTGTCAAGGCCAAGGTTGGCACCACAATCAAAGCCATGAAAAAGCAATTAGCACCGATAATACAAGAGTTGGAATCCGATGATATGTTGCTTTATCAAACATTTTCTATCGGTTACACCAAAGCCAAAGAAACCCATAAAGCCATTATTTATGCCAAACTCAAACCCATAGAACAACGCGAGCTTGGGCAAAAGGATATCATTGGAAAATACCGTGAGAAGTTTAATAAACTCGAGCATTTGAAAGTGACTGTTGAATCATTGCCAGATGTGGATACCGGCGGCAATAATAAACCCATGCAAATTGTTATTACAGGTGATAGTCTCGAAAAGCTTAACACCATCGGTAAAAATGTAGAAAAA
Organism: Lysobacterales bacterium; assembly: GCA_027067055.1. Lineage (GTDB taxonomy): Bacteria > Pseudomonadota > Gammaproteobacteria > Xanthomonadales > Marinicellaceae > NORP309. Next base: position 4,044 of record JAMOMK010000136.1, read on the forward strand.
ATGTTAAGCACTTTTGATGGTGTGGTTGATATTGACAGCGATTATGAACAGGGCCAACCTGAGGTTAATATTACTATCAAAAGGCAAAATGCTGCAAGAGTCGGCATTTCGGCACAACAAATTGCTGCAGTGCTCAATGCCAGTTATTCCAGTGATATAAAGATAGCTAATTTTGAAGACAAGGGCAGAGAATACGATATTACTTTGCGCTATGATGATACAAACCGTGCCAATTTAGATAACTTAAAGAAGATGCAAATCCGTACGTCAAGTGGAGAGTTTGTCTTTCTTGATGGTTTAATCAATATTGAAAAGAGCAGTTCCATCACTTCGGTAAACAGGTATGACAGACAAAGAAAAGTATTAATCAGTGCCAATATAGTCAACACGCCGCTTAATGCCGTGGTTGCTTTCGTTGATGAAAATATTGGCGATCTTTTACCCGAAGGATACGCCTATGTTTATGATGGTGATGTCGAGCGTATGCAAGACACAGCTCAAGCCTTTAGTATGGCTGTTGGACTTGCTGTTATCCTGATTTACCTTATTCTTGCTGCCTTGTATGAGTCGATTATTCAACCTGTGATTATCATGATAACCATGCCATTGGCATTTACTGGTGTTATTACTGCACTAGGTTTAAGTGGCAATAACTTCTCACTATTTGTAATGATAGGGATTATTTTATTGCTCGGCATGGTCGGTAAAAATGCCATTTTGGTGGTGGATTTTGCCAACCGCGCCATTAAACAAGGCGAGTCGTTGGATGATGCCTTAATTCATGCTGGTGAAAAAAGATTGCGCCCCATATTAATGACAACTTTTGCCATGGTGGGAGCCATGATGCCCTTGGCCTTTGGCAGTGGTGCAGGACATGAAATGAATTCACCCATGTCATTATCCGTTATTGGTGGATTAATCAGTTCAACCATTTTAGCCTTACTGGTCGTGCCTGCATTTTACAAAATTCTGTATCCTGTGGATAGATGGTTAAGAAAATGGTATGAGGTTGGGAAGATTTAAAAAATTTATTAATTTGTGACTGTCATCAAATTTTAGGTTTTATTCGATGGTTATAATAAAAAACACATATCGAGGTAATATCATGAAAACTTTCTTTAAATTATTT
>JAMOMK010000137.1 GCA_027067055.1 Lysobacterales bacterium
TATCTTTATTTTCATGAGTTCTTCAGTTGTAATCATAGGCACTTTAATTAAAAAGTACCATTGTTATATAACTGGCTCACTTTTCAACTGTTGATGTGGCTCATTTTTGCATTGTTGGTAACATTAACCACTTCAGGTATGACATCCCCTGCTCTACGCACAAAGACGGTGTCACCGACGCGCACATCCTTGCGGCGAATTTCATCTTCGTTGTGCAATGTCGCATTGGTGACGGTGACGCCACCGACAACAACTGGATGCAATCGAGCTACGGGAGTAATACTGCCAGTTCGACCGACTTGCACATCTATGTTTTGGATTATTGTTGTGGCTTCTTCGGCTGGAAATTTATGTGCGGTTGCCCAACGTGGTGATCTGGTAACAAAACCGAGTTTCTTTTGTAAAGCCAGATCATCAACTTTATAAACAACACCATCTATGTCGTAATCTAAAGAGCCTCTTATTTCACCAACCATTTGATAAAATTTCATGCAGCCTTGTGAGCCTTGGACGATTTGGTTGAGCGGTGTTTACTGGGACACCCATGTTGTTTACATGAAATCACTTTTGTGTTAAACTACCAAAATCGGGAACAAGCTACGTTTCAGGAGCTCAAAATGACAACAGCAAGAAAACAATTAATTAGCTTAGAAGACACACCCTATTACCATTGCTATGTGCGGTGTGTTAGACGGGCATTTTTGTTTGGGGATGATAAATACACTGGTGTGAATTATGATCATAGGCGTGAATGGATTCGTGAGAAGGTTTTATCGCAAACCGATGTGTTTGCTATTGATTGTTGTGCTTATGCGGTAATGTCAAATCATTATCATGTTGTTCTTTTTGTGGATGAACAAAAGGCTAAAGAATGGGATAGGCGTGAGGTGCTTAGACGGTGGAAACAATTATATAACCTTTCTTACCTAACTGAAAAATACTATCAAAAAGAACCACTTACAAAGGCAGAGCTTGATGCTATTTATGTGAATATAGAGCTTTATCGCGAACGTTTGATGGATATTTCGTGGTATATGCGTGGCATTAATGAATCCATTGCCAGACGCTCTAATGCTGAGGATAACTGCAAAGGCAGGTTTTGGGATGGACGCTTCAAATCGCAGGCATTGCTTGATGAACAAGCCGTGCTAACTTGCATGGCTTATGTTGATTTAAACCCTATTCGAGCCAATATGGCACAAACTCCGGAAGAGTCAGATTATACCTCTGTCCAAGAAAGAATCATCAGTAAGAAAACCAAACTCAAGTCCTTTGGGAATCATGAGCAAGATATTCCTTTCGCTTTAGATGACTATTTAAGCTTAGTCGAAACTACTGGTAGAGCTATTATTGATGATTACAAAGGTCATATTCCTTCGAAACTCCCTGATATTTTGCAAAGAATGGGCTTAAATAATGATACTTGGTTGAATCAAATCAAATATTTTGATAAATGGTATTACAAAGCTATCGGAACAGTGGATAATCTTAAAAAATATTGCCAAGCACTCAAACAGAAGTATATTAAGGGTTTGCCGAAGGTTCAGCTGTGAAAAGTTTCTCAAATTAGAGTTTGAGTGGAATCAATCCCGCTTTCCAGTGGTATCTTTTGCTATTGCCAGTGATTATAACCCTCTTTATATATGGTTAATTATTTTACTTCAAAGGTTTCTTTAATGCTTGTATTCTCGTTAGTGTTAATTTCGATAGTATACTTACCTTTTTGTATATAAATACCATGCCCAAGTCTTATGCCTTCTTGCACTGGAGTGAGTGATTTGTTTAACGGTTTATCTGTATCTTTGTTGCTGAATGCCTCTGCATTTAATGCTAAATCCTGATTGAGTTTATTGCCCCATTGCCACTGATTGATGCCTTTATTTAAAGTTACTTCTGATGTGTAAATAGGCTGTTTATTTTTGTCTTCAATCACAATAGTTACTTGTTTGTTGTCAGTTGACCAAATAGTAAAGTTTGTACTCTTGTTATCGTCTTTTGTTGTATACCAGCGAGATGGACGTGAATTCCAGCTTGAAAGAAATTTAATGTTCTTTATGTTTACAATGGCAGTCTCTTTGCCTTTGTAGTTTGAATACTCTTGCAATGCAGAAATATCTGCAACCCACATACTGCGACCATGTGTAGCAACAACAAGCTCTTTATCACGAGGATGCACAATTAAATCATGAACAGGAACGGTTGGTAGCTCTGTGCCAAGTGTTGTCCAGTTCTGTCCGTAATCAAATGAAAAATACAGGCCTTTGTCAGTTCCAAGATAGACCAACCCTTTAGTCTCGGGGTCTTCTTTTATGACATTAACGGCTTCATTGGGTAATCCTTTGCTGATGGGTTTCCATTTCCTCCCAAAGTTATTGGAGTAGAAGACATAAGACTCAATATCATCATTACGGTAGTTGTTGAGTGTTAACCATAAGTCGCTTTTGTTGTGTTTAGAGGCGATGACTCGCGACACCCATAATTTTTTAGGAAGCTTTTTGCTGACATTAACCCATTTATTGCCACCATCTTTAGTGACCCAGACTAAACCATCATCTGTTCCGACCACAAGACGACCGAATTCAAGAGGGGATTCATTTATGCTAGTGATGGTCGCAAAAGGAACATCCCCATATTTCAATGATTGGGTTAAGTCTTTGCTTATGGCATTCCATGTTTCGCCTTTATCAAAGCTGCGGAATAATTTGTTAGCGCCGTAATAAATAATGTCTTTATTGTGAGGAGATAAAACCACAGGTGTGTTCCAGTTGTAACGCAATGGTTTTTCATTAATGAAATTAGGCGGTTTAATTGACTTTGATTTGCCATCTTCTAATCTAAAATTATTACCAAATTGGTAGCCTACATAGACCGTTTTCCCATCTACACTGACATGCATTCCATCACCACCAAAAATCCTTTTCCATGACTCGCCATCTTCCCAATCGGTCGTACTTGAGCCTTTGAGTGTGCCATTGTCTTGTAATCCACCATAGACATTATAAGGTTCTTCCATATCGACTGCTACGGTATAGAATTGGCCAACAGGCTGATAGTCGAGTTTGCGCCAATGTTCACCCTGGTCATAGGATTCATCTGCTCCGCCGTCATTGGCTGCAATGATGTGTTGAGAGTTATTTGGGTCTATCCATAGTTCATGGTAGTCAACATGAACTTTTGGGTTGTAAAGTGATTGCCATGTTTTGCCACCATCTTGTGATTTAATCAAAGGCACTCCCATGGTATAAATAGTGTTGGCATCGTTCGGGTCAACGTGAATTTTGCCAAAATAATAGCCATAAGTAAAAACTACATTGGATAAGGGTTTGTTGTGTGTTTTTGTGAATGTTGTACCACCATCGTCAGATCGGTAAACTTCTAGACCTTTAATGTCGGTGTTGAATAAATTGTTATTGGCATCTTTAAGAGATTTAAGCAAATCGTGTACTCTCATGTCTTTCGACTTAATTTTTTCTATTACAGATTTTGCTGTGACCTCAGGTGGGAAGTTGTTGTCTCGTAGGAAGCTTTCAATGTTTTTCGCGTCTTGACTAAGAAAATCTTCGCGGCTCATTGTTTTAAGACGTTTGGCATTAACAGCGGTGTCTCCAAAATCCCATTGAGATTCGGGTAATATTTCTTGGTTGTCAACCACGACATAGACAATACTGCTATCAGATTGAGCTACATCAACACCCATTCGTCCAACAAATTTCCCTTGAGGCAATCCGTTGCTGAGTATGTTCCATGTTTGACCCTTATCAGAACTCTTATAGACTTTGCTGCCTTCTCCACTTTCAACAAAGTTCCATGCTCTACGTTCGCGTTGCCAGCTTGTTGCATAAATATCACCATTGTTTGCAATCGATAAATCTGCAAAACCCGTAATATCTGTGCCATTTAATACTTTTTTCCAGTTTTTGCCTGCGTCATTGCTCACAAAGACACCGCGGTCACTGCCTTTTGAATAAAGCGCGCCAAGTGCTGCGACATATATTCGATTGGAATTACTTGGGTCAACTAATATGTCACCAATTCGGCTAGTATTGCCTAATCCCATGTGTTGCCAGCTTTCTCCGCCATTGATTGATTTATACACTCCCATTCCGGCATAAGATGAACGAGATGAGTTGTTTTCACCAGTTCCTAGCCACAGTATTTGGTCGTTAGTGGGGTCAACATCAAAACCACCGACAATTTGAGATGGTAGTTTATCGGTAATGGGTTTGAAAGTGATGCCTTGGTCGGTCGATTTCCAGATGCCACCAGAGGCATAGGCAAGATAAATAGTGTTGTTGTTTTGTCTTGATGTTCTAATAGCGACAACTCTACCACCCTGAACCACTGGCCCAATGTTCCTCCATGAGACACTTTTGAAGTGCGATTGATGTAATAATGTCTGGTGTTTTTGCCAAGATTTGTCTTGGTTTTCATAATTGTCAGTTGTAAATGAAAAGCTTGTTAGGCAATAAAAGGTTAAGACAAGAAGAGCTGTTTTTTTCATGGTGGCATAATCTAAGGTAATGTAAACTATAATTATGCTTAGCAATAATAAATGATTCAACCATTTTTACTCTTCTCTGTTGAAAAAAGCTATTTTAAAACGGCAGGCCTATCAACGGTAGTGAGTTGCTTATCAAATGGGTTTCCGCCAGAAAAGCCTATTAGTTCAAGTGTTTCGCCGGGTTTAGATTGGGCTATTAGCTCGCGGTAATGCCGTTGGTCTTTGATTTCGGTTTCATTAATATGGGTGATTATGTCTCCTTGCCTAAAGCTGGCTTGAAAAGCAGGGTAGTTCTTTATGACACCTAGCACCATAACTCCTTTGCTTGGTTTTAACACCCGTGAACGATAAAACTGACGATCAGAAACGAGTTCAATACCTAAGTAACCGCGCAATACTTTTCCGTTAGTTAAAATTTCTTGCATGATGAGTTTTGTGGCATTGGAAGGTATAGCAAAGTTTATGCCTTGTGCGCCATTTCGATTGAAAGTTGCGGTACTTATGCCAACAACTTCACCATTAGCATTAATTAAGGCTCCACCTGAATTGCCGGTGTTAATGGCAGCATCTGTTTGGATAAAATTTTCGATGGTGCTGACATCAAGGCCGCTTCTTCCTTTTGCGCTAACAATGCCTAATGATACGCTTTGACTAAGACCGTAGGGATTGCCAATAGCAAGGACAATGTCGCCTGTTTGGGTTGTGTCAGAATTAGCAAAAGTAGCGGGTATTAAATTGAGTGCTTCTATTTTTAAAACGGCTAAATCCGTGACGCTATCAGAACCGATTATTTTTGCCTCTAACAAACTGTCATCCCAAAGGGAGATAATAATTTGCGTTGCATTTTTTATGACATGATAGTTGGTAACAATATAACCGTCAGTAGATACAACGACTCCAGAGCCGAGGTATTGCTGTGTAATCGGTTGAGATACAAGAGAACTTAAGCCCATGAATTTTTGCATTTCTGCATTGAGTTTTCGGCTTCTGACAATTTCAGTTCGTGCGTATATGCTAACGACCGAATGAGAGATTTTTTTTACTGCATCGGCGTAACTATTTGGGGAGTTAATTGATTGAAGTTGTTTTTGATTAAATGTTGTTTGCGGATTTGGTTTAAAATAGAGAATAAGAAATCCCAGAGCCAGCCCTGCCACGATGGATTGTAGTATAAATTTTAAAATTGACGTTGTTTGACTCATAAAGTATGGATAATCTATAAAATAATAGCTACGATTGTACCTGAAGCGGACTGAAATTAAAAATTTAACACCATTAGACATATTGAATACATGTTTATGTATAAAAAAAAATTATTTTGGAGTAAAATCTCACCGTTAATGTGTAATAAAAAAATAGGAGTGAGTAATAATGACTGATAAAGTCAATGAAAGTCGCAGAAATCTATTAATTGCAACATCTGCTGTTGGTGCAATTGGTGTAGGGTTTGCTGCTGTTCCTTTTATAAAATCGTGGATGCCATCTGAGCGAGCTAAAGCTGCTGGTGGTCTCGTTAAAGCCAATGTGTCTAAATTGGAATCAGGTCAAAAATTACAAGTAAAGTGGAGAGGACAACCGATTTTTATTGTAAAAAGAGACAAAGTTTTATTAGATACACTTCCTGAACTTGATGGTCGACTTAAAGATCCAAAATCTGAAGACAGTATTCAGCCTGAGTTTGCTAAAAACTTACACCGCTCACAAAAGGAAGAGTTGTTAGTGATGGTAGGTATTTGTACGCACTTGGGTTGTTCACCAAAGGTATATCCGGAAATTGTTCCTCAAGCTTTTGATGCTGATTGGAAAGGTGGTTTTTTCTGCCCTTGTCATGGGTCAACCTTCGATATATCTGGACGGGTATTTAAGGGTTCTCCTGCTGGTACTAATATGGTTATTCCACCTTATGTGTATGTTGATGAGAATAATCTTATTATTGGCACTGATAAACTTGAAGGAGGTGCATAATGGCGTCGAATGAAGTAAAAACAACAGGCTTATTAGGCTGGTTTGATAAGCGTTTGCCGGTAACTAGTATGTGGAATGACCACATGGCAAAATACTATGCTCCAAAGAATTTTAATTTTTGGTATTTCTTTGGTTCACTAGCGCTATTGGTTTTAGTTAATCAATTATTAACAGGTGTTTGGTTAACCATGCACTATAAGCCAGATGCTGCACAAGCTTTTGGTTTGGTTGAGTACATCATGCGTGATGTTCCGTGGGGTTGGTTGATTCGTTACCTACACACAACAGGAGCCTCTGCATTTTTTGTTGTGGTATATTTGCACATGTTTCGTGGTCTAATGTATGGCTCTTATAAAAAGCCAAGAGAGTTGATTTGGACTTTCGGTATGATTATTTATGTTGCTTTGATGGCTGAAGCCTTTATGGGGTATGTATTGCCTTGGGGTAATATGTCTTTTTGGGGCGCAAAAGTAATTACTCAATTGTTTGGAACCATTCCTTATATTGGAGATACCTTGCTTGAAGGTATTCGTGGGGATTACAATATTTCTGATGCAACATTGAATCGTTTCTTTGCTCTTCATGTGGTTGCAGTGCCAATTGTTTTATTAATTTTAGTATTTTTGCATATTGCAGCATTGCACTCAGTAGGATCAAATAATCCTGACGGCATTGAAATTAAGAAAAATAAAGATGAAAATGGTATTCCTAAAGATGGTATCCCATTTCATCCCTATTATTCAGTTAAAGATATATTTGGTATAGGCATGTTTTTGATAATTTTCCTCGGTATTGTCTTTTTGAAACCGGATATGGGTGGATTGTTCCTTGAACATGATAATTTTAATATCGCAAATCCAGGGTCAACACCTGAGCATATTAAGCCTGTGTGGTACTTCACACCATTCTTTGCAATATTGAAAGTTGTTCCAAATCCATTTGGTGGCATGATTGTGATGTTCTCAGCAATCATCGCACTTTTCTTATTGCCTTGGGTTGATAGAAGTGAAGTGAAATCAATTCGCTACCGTTTAATGCCTTTTAAATTAGCATTAACAGCATTTGTCACTTCTTTTGTTGTATTGGGTTACTTAGGTATGGTTTCTTGGGGGGCTGGTGAGAAACTACTTGCCCAAGTCTTAACGGGCGTTTATTTCTTATACTTTGTGTTCTTATTTGTTTATACCAAGAATGAAAAACATAAACCAATTCCAGAGAGGTTGACACACTAATGAAAAAGTTATTATTGATAGTGGCAGTATTGCTTACAAGCAATGTTTTTGCTAATAGTGGCGGTGCTCATTTAGAGCCTGCTCAAACTAATATTCGCTCAAAAGCATCATTGCAAAATGGTGCTAAGTATTTCATGAACTATTGTTCTGGATGTCATTCATTGCAATACCAAAGATACAACCGTATGGCAAAAGATTTGGGATTAACCAAAGATGAGGTCAAAGAAAACTTGATTTTTACTGACTCTAAGTTTCCTGAGCATATGACTAACACCATGGATAATGCACAGGTTCAAGAAAGAGAGTGGTTCCATAAAGCTTTTCCAAAAGATTTGACATTAATTGCAAAAGCACGTGGGGTTGATTGGTTGTATAATTACCTAAAAGGTTTTTATAAAGATTCAAGTCGTCCAATTGGATGGAATAATACTATCTTTAAAGGGGCTTCAATGCCTAATGCTTTATGGGAATTGCAAGGTATTCAAGAAGCTAAGTTTGAAGAGCATGAAGATGAGCATGGTATTGTTACACATACCTTTAAAGGGTTTAAGAAAGTAACAGAAGGATCAATGTCTGAAGAAGAATTTGATGAGACCGTGCGTGATATTGTTAATTTCTTGGACTATACTGCGGAACCTGCTCGTTTAATCAGAATGGGAATGGCTCCATGGGTATTATTTTTCTTAGTGATATTTACTATGTTAGCTTATTTATTGAAGAAAAATTATTTTAAAGATGTTCATTAAAATTCAATAAGTTACAACAATAAAAAGGTGGTTTTGAAGAGATTCTCAACCACCTTTTTTTGCTTTTATAGGGTTAAAACTGCTATAATGCGCGACTTTGTTCATTTTGAGCAATTTGCTCTATATTAAAGGAGGCTAAATTAAGTGATTATTCCAGCAAGAGGACGTTCAGTCATATCTGTATATTCTGTATCTGATTCGTATGATTCGCACAGAATTAGATTTTTATTAAAAACCAAAAATATCAGCAGCGTGGATGTAATCGAAGTGGATCCTTTAAGTCCGCCAGAAGATTTAATTCACATCAATCCTTACCATACAACGCCGACCGTTGTTGACCGTGATTTAGCGCTTTATGGAACTACTGTAATTACTGAGTACTTGGATGAAAGATACCCTCATCCGCCGTTGATGCCACCTGATCCTGTGACCCGTGCAAAGTTACGTCTTTATACTTATCGCATGGAAAAGGATTGGTTAAGTTATATTCCAGCATTGGAAAATGGCACAACTGAAGAGAAGAAAATAGCACGTGAAGAACTCTTTGATAAATTAGTTGCATCTGAGGAGTTGTTTTCAGAAACTAAGTTCTTCTTAAGTGAAGATATGACATTAGTTGATACATGTTTGGCACCATTTTTATGGCGTTTAGAACATTATGGCTTGGACTGGGAAGAGTTGCCAAAGTCAATTAGGCAATATGCTCACATGATTTTTAGAAAAGAATCGTTTAAGCAGAGTGTATCAGAACAAGAGCGCGAAATGCGTTTTGACTTCTAGCAAGTTTGAGAGCCATAAATGAATTCATCTAAACCTTATATATTACGCGCATTACACGAATGGATTAGTGATAATAATTTGACACCATTGGTTTTGGTGAATTCAGCATTTCAAGATGTTCAAATTCCACCAGGAATCGACGAGGATGGAAAAGTCGTATTAAATGTTTCCTATGGAGCAACAAAAAACCTTGAGATTGTTAGTGAAGGAATTTTGTTTGATGCGCGTTTTTCAGGAGTTAGTCAAAACCTTTATTTGCCTATGGATGCCATTCTTGCTATTTATGCCCGTGAAAATGGTCAAGGAATGATGTTTGGTTCGGATGATGATTTGCCAAACCCAGAACCGCCGCAACCAAGTAAGGTTAAAAAAGCACAAGTGATTGAACACAAGAAGAGCCCAGCTAAAGAAAAAACTGGTAAAAGTTTTTTGAAAGTCGTCAAATAAAGACATGCTATAATTGACAACCTAATGATTAAGTATGGTGAGAGTATATGACTACAAAAGAAAAGGAATACAAAACATTTAAAGAGTTCTACCCCTTTTATTTATCTGAGCATCAAAACTCAGTTTGCCGTCTATTGCATATTGTCGGTACAAGCCTTGTTGTTTTAGTTCTTATTTTTATTTTAGTCAAATCAAATTATAAGTTATTGCTCTTACTGCCTATCATCGGTTATGGATTCGCATGGTTTGGTCATTTCTTGTTTGAGAAAAATAGACCCGCATCTTTTAAGTACCCTCTCTACAGTTTTATGGGAGATTGGGTGATGTGGTGGCAAGTGTTAACGTTGAAAATTAAGCTGTAGCCACATTCTCTTCGTTAGTTTTTGGTAAATATCTTAACCATATAAGCCACATAACCAATGCATCAATAATGATAAGTGCTTGCCATAAATACAGGTGAAACCAATCAAACCAATTTTTGTCCCATTGCAGTAAATAGAATAAGGATATAATTCTTACGATATTTAATATTTGAATACCAAAAAAGCCTAGAATAAACCCATAAATTTTATGAATAAATTTAGAAGGGAAGGCAAATATTGCCGCAAATAAGACAATAACAGCTTCAACACCGTTGCATCCTGCAGCTATTTTCACAGCAACTCCATTGGCACTGCTTCGAATTACATCAGCCTGAGCAATAACATCTTTATCAAATAATTGCATGATATAAGCACTAATGGTCGCTAGAAAACCTGTAAAAGGAAGGATTACTGCATCTTGAATGGGTTTAAATAGTTCCAATGCAAATAAGGTAATAACAATAACAATGAAAAGAATAGTAAATCGTAACATAGAAGTTTAGTGTTAAGTAAATGAAAGTTAGTAGTTATTTTATCTAAATTGTAAATATTAGCTATAAAAACGTATTTTTTTAACAAAATTGTTAAATTTAACGAAATCATTAACTAATCTTAACGAAACCATAACAGCAATGTTAGTACAATGGGTACCAAGTTAAGTTAGATACAGGTGCTCTTACTCAGGATTACGAACAAATTTTTAGCATCTTCCTTTAGCCCAAGATTTGTGAGAACATATCTTGGGTTTTTTTTTGAAATTTACAAGGGTTGTAAAAACTCATTGTATAAGTTTTACATATGGAGAACAAATGAAAATACTCGTCATTGAAGATAATACAGATATCGCTGCTAATATTGTGGATTATTTTGAAGACAAGGGGCATATAGTTGATTATGCTGCCGATGGGATAACAGGATTACACTTTGCGGTGACAAATGATTTTGATGTAATCGTGTTGGACTTAATGCTGCCAGGAATGGATGGTCTAGATGTGTGTAAAAAATTACGCAAAGATGCAGATAAAATGACCCCAGTTCTGATGTTGACAGCACGAGACAGCTTAGAACAAAAGCTAAAAGGATTTGAATTCGGTGCGGATGACTATATGGTTAAACCATTTGCATTGCAAGAGCTTGAGGCTAGAGTAACAGTACTATCAAATCGAAGAAGTAATGCGGCAGAAAAAATATTGATAGTTGCTGATTTAGAGTATGACACCAATACACTAGAAGTGACAAGAGCTGGAAAATCTTTGGAAATGAATCCGACAGGGTTGAAATTATTAAAAAGATTAATGCAAGCTTCACCTTGGGTTGTTCCAAGACAAGATTTGGAGCTTAAAGTTTGGGGTGAAGAAATGCCCGACAGTGACTCATTACGCGTGCATATTCATGGACTTAGAGCTACAATTGACAAACCTTTTGATAAAAAACTAATCCATACAAGACATGGAGTTGGTTATCGTATAGCGGATTTGGATGAAGTTTCGGAATAAATTAAGATACAGAATTATTGTTGCTTTTTTAACCCTTAGTACATTACTAGGGGCTCTATTTGCGACGACTGCACTAACAATTCGTGAACACTTAAGTACCAACCTTATTGGTGAATCAATAAAAACAAATCTTGATGAGTATATGGAAAAGTGGGCAAAAGACCCATCAGGAACTCAAGGCGAACCAATGGCAAGTAATGTACAAGCATTTGTCACAGCTCCTGAAAAACTCCCCTTACTTATGCCGATTAGTTATGCAGATTTAAGTGATGGAGTTCATGATGTTTTTCAAGATGGGAAGCACCTAAAGGTTGCTGTAAATAAAAGACACATGCTTAAGGGAAAAGATGTGTGGGGTTATATTATATTTGATGTTAGTATTTCAAAACATGAAAGCCGTTTGGTCTACTCTGCTTTAGCTGGAGTGTTTGTTTTATTTACAATAATTGCCTATTTCCTTGCAATTTTTGCCTCTAAAAAAATATTAAAGCCTCTGAGAAGCCTGTCATCAATGGTTCAGCATCAAGGAGATAAACCCAAACACTTAGCCCCTCATTTTTCTGATGATGAAGTGGGTCAACTTGCTCAGGCTTTGGATGATTATTCAGACCGGATAGCTTCAATTGTAATTCGAGATAAGGAATTCAATGCAGATGTTAGCCATGAATTGCGTACGCCTCTGGCAGTTATTGCGAGTACCGCTGAGTTGATTAATACACAGGATGACATTAGTGAAAAAACACGCTTGCGGTTAGAAAGGATTGAACGTGCAGTAAAGCAGTCAACAGAGTTAACAGAAACTCTGTTGCTTTTATCTAGAGAAGAACAAAAAAACGTTAGAAATTTACAAAGAACACAAGTAGGGAAACTTGTCAAAGACATTGTGGATAACTTTGCAGCAACAATTAAACTTAAAAAACTAGAAGTTAATATCGTTGAGGAAGACTGGTTGCAAGTTAAAGCACCGACTGCTGTGGTTTCGGTTGCTTTGAGTAATTTGATTGGTAATGCTATTAAGTATACTCCTCAAGGATCAATTCAAATTATCTTGAAAGAAGACCGCGTATTGGTTATAGACCAAGGAACAGGAGTGAGTAAAGAAGAGTTGCCAAAACTGTTTGAAAGACACTTTAGAGGTGATTCAGTAACGGCAAAAGGCTCTGGTTTAGGTCTAGCTATAGTCAAACGATTATGTGAGCTGTATAATTGGCACATTGTTATTCACAAAAATGATGGCAGTGGCCTTACTGCCGAATTAATATTCATCAAATAAGTAAAAATACTGAAGATATACCATGAAAAATACTTTACTAGTCGTCACATTACTTTTATCTCATTTAGTTATGGCACAAACGATTACCACACCAAAGTCACCAAAGTTGGATGCAGATAGCTATTTGTTGATGGATTTTAATTCTGAAGAATTACTGGTAGAGTTTAATATTGATAAACAAGTGGAACCAGCCAGTATCACCAAAATGATGACAGCTTATGTGGTTTTTTCAGAGCTTAAAGCTGGCAATCTTAGTATGGATGATAAGGTTTTAGTCAGCGAAAAGGCCTGGAGAACAGGTGGTTCAAAAATGTTTATCGAAATCAATAAACATATATCAGTTACTGATTTAATTCATGGCATGATTATTCAATCTGGTAACGATGCTTGTGTCGCATTGGCTGAACATATTGCTGGTAGCGAGGAAACATTTGCTGACCTTATGAACCAACATGCACATAAAATTGGTATGAAGAATTCGCACTTTATGAATGCAACTGGTTTACCTGCCGACAACCACAAAATTACAGCAATTGATGCGGCCAAATTAGCCAAAGCCATTATTGTTAATTTTCCAGACTATTATGAAATATTTTCCCAAAAAGAATTTACCTTTAATAAGATAACACAGCATAATCGCAATACATTATTGTGGAGAGATCCGTCTGTTGATGGATTTAAAACAGGCCATACGCAAGCAGCGGGTTATTGCTTGGTTTCTTCAGCGAAACGCAATGGCATGCGATTGATTGCGGTAGTAATGGGGGCTAAATCGCAAAAAGCCCGCGCCGATGAATCGCAAAAACTATTTAATTATGGTTACCGCTTTTTTGAAACAAACTTACTATATAAAGGCAATGAAAAGAGAGTTAATATTGAAGTTTGGAAAGGACAATTAGAGAATATAGATTTAGGTTTATCAAAAGATTTATATATCACTATTCCACGAGGCCAATATAAAAACCTTAAAGCCAAAGTGGATATGCCCAATTACGTCGAAGCTCCGATACAAAAGGGACAAAAAATTGGCACATTAAATATTAAACTTGATGGTGAACTCGTCACCTCACGTGATTTAGTGGCATTGAAAAACATTGCAGCTGGAGGTTGGTGGACACGCACTACCGATAGCATGGGACTATGGTTTAAATCATTTGGAGATGATGATGACTAAGAAAAAAACAACAGATTTAGAAACACTAATTGAACAAAAAAAAGACAAAGCCGAAGGGTTAACCTTCCCTTGTGATTATCCCGTAAAAGCCATGGGAGAAAACAACACTAAGTTTTTACAAGAGATGTTGTTTATTGCACAAAAACATTGCCCAAGTACGCAAGAATGTCATGTGCGCACATCGGTGAGTAAAACGGGCAAATACCAATCGGTTACCATCACTGTTGAAGTGGATTCACGTGAGCATCTCGAAGGACTGTACGGAGAAATAAAATCTCATAAAGACGTCAAATGGACACTGTAAAAACAGTAGATATTAAACTCAAATATCATGGACAAAGCGAATATGAACCTGTATGGAGAGCCATGCAAGAGTTCACCAACAATCGAGACAAACAAACCCTTGATGAACTATGGATGGTAGAACACCCTCCTGTTTTTACGCAAGGACAAGCAGGAAAAGCCGAACACATACTCAATGCGGGTGATATTCCAATTATTCAAGTTGATCGTGGAGGCCAAGTCACCTATCATGGCCCTGGGCAAATCGTTATTTATCCATTGATTGACCTAAAACGCCATAAAATTGGGATTAAAGCCTTGGTTAATGGGATAGAAGAAGCATTGATACAAACCATGCATGAATACGGAGTGACAGCCAAGCGCAAAGAAAAAGCTCCTGGAGTTTATGTTGAAGATAAAAAAATTGCATCACTTGGATTAAGAGTGCGCAAAGGCTGTACTTTCCACGGCTTAGCCTTTAATATTTGCATGGATTTAGAACCATTTTCCCGCATCAACCCCTGTGGTTATGCTGGATTAGAAGTGACTCAACTCAGTGAATTAAATCAGCTAGTTGACTTTAAAAAGGTTCAAGAATTATTAATAAAAAAACTCTGTGAAGTACTCAATTTCACAGTAATAAAAAAGTAAAGAGAGCAGTATGACAGAATCTATCCCGTTAATCATTGCAGGCAAAAAACAGCTCGGTGAAGATAAAACTAAACGCAACCGTGCAGGATTTGATACCAGTGCGCCAACTTTGCGCAAACCTGATTGGATACGTGTGCGTTTACCAGTGGGTAATGCAGTTGCCAAGTTGAAACAAAAAATTAGTAATAATGCTTTGGTTACCGTCTGCGAAGAAGCTAGCTGTCCAAATATTCACGAATGTTTTACCAAGGGAACGGCAACATTTATGATTCTTGGCGAGGTCTGTACCCGCCGTTGTTCATTTTGCGATGTGGCACATGGCAGACCTTTGCCAGTTGATGCTAATGAGCCAGAAAATTTGGCTAAAACCATTGCCGAGATGGGTTTACGCTATGTAGTGATTACCTCAGTTGACCGAGATGACCTTAAAGACGGTGGGGCACAACATTACGTTGATTGCATAACCGAAGTACGAAAGGCTTGTCCAACCATCAAAATAGAAATCCTTACACCCGATTATCGTGGCAAGGGCCGTATGGACATAGCACTAGATATTTTGGCTCAAGAATTACCTGATGTATTCAATCACAACCTAGAAACTGTTCCAAACCTTTATAAAAGCGTTCGACCAGGTGCCGACTATCAATGGTCATTAACACTATTAAAAAGATTTAAAGAGAATCATCCCGAAGTTTTGACCAAATCAGGCATTATGGTCGGCTTGGGCGAAACCTATGAGCAAGTTCAGAAAACTTTGCGAGATTTGGCAAAACACAATGTCGATATGATAACAATTGGTCAATATCTGCAACCTACAAAACATCATCATCCAGTGATGTATTATTGGACACCACAAGAGTTTAAAGGCATCGAAGACTATGGTTACTCTTTGGGCTTCACACATATTGCTAGCGGTCCACTTGTGCGTTCAAGCTATTTTGCCGATAAATCAGCCGAAGAAGCAGGTGTTGAGTAAACATTAATTTTGTTTCATCCATGAAAGTAAAGTTGTATAATCTTTTGCCAATAGAATTAGACAAAAGACACTCGCATGAATACATCTTATCGTACAAAATTAGCAAATACCAATCTCGATTATTTCGATGCCAAAGCCGCTGTTGAAGCGATTCAAACTGGCGCTTATGCCAAGCTGCCGTACACATCAAAAGTATTAGCCGAAAATCTAGTACGTAGATGTCCACCAGAAACCTTAACCGATTCTTTAACACAAATTATCCAACGCAAAAGTAACTTGGATTTTCCGTGGTTTCCAGCACGTGTGGTGTGCCATGATATTTTGGGGCAAACCGCCTTTGTGGATTTAGCTGGCTTGCGTGATGCGATTGCCGATAAAGGCGGTGACCCCGCACAAATTAATCCAGTTGTACCAACACAATTGATTGTCGATCATTCACTAGCGGTAGAACATGCAGGTTTTGAAAAAGATGCCTTTGAGAAAAATAGAGCCATTGAAGATAGACGAAATGTGGATAGATTTCACTTTATTGAGTGGTGTAAAACAGCCTTCAAAAACGTTAATGTTGTGCCTCCTGGCAATGGCATAATGCACCAAATTAATTTAGAACGTATGTCACCAGTTGTACAAGTTAAAGATAATGTTGCCTTTCCTGACACTTTAGTTGGCACAGATTCCCACACACCGATGGTTGATGCTTTGGGTGTCATTTCGATTGGTGTCGGTGGATTAGAAGCCGAAAGTGTTATGCTTGGTCGCCCATCGTATATGCGCTTGCCAGAAATTATTGGTGTTAAATTAACGGGCAAACCACAAGAAGGTATTACCAGTACCGATATAGTTTTAGCAATTACCGAGTTTTTACGCAATGAAAAAGTGGTTTCTAGTTTCTTAGAATTTTATGGAGAAGGCGCAGCGGCTTTGACCTTAGGCGATAGAGCAACAATCTCCAATATGACCCCAGAATTTGGTGCAACAGCTGCCATGTTCGCCATCGACCAACAAACCATTGATTACCTAACCCTCACTGGTCGCGACGCCGAGCAAGTTAAATTGGTTGAGAATTATGCCAAAACCACTGGCCTGTGGGCAGATGATATGGTTGATGCCGAATACGAACGTATTTTGACTTTTGATTTATCAGCTGTAGATAGAACCTTAGCAGGGCCTTCCAACCCACATGCACGGTTACCCGTAAAAGATTTAGCGCAAAAAGGCATTACTGGCGACTACCAAAGCCACGATGGTTTAATGCCAGATGGCGCCTGTATCATTGCTGCCATTACATCTTGCACCAATACCAGTAACCCTCGTAATATGATAGCCGCCGGATTAATTGCCCGCAATGCTAACAAACTCGGGCTAACGCGAAAACCATGGGTCAAAACCTCACTCGCCCCTGGTTCAAAAGCGGTCACATTGTATTTAAAAGAAGCCAATTTATTGTCTGAACTGGAACAATTGGGTTTTGGTGTTGTGGGCTATGCTTGTACCTCGTGTAATGGCATGAGTGGTGCACTCGATCCAAAAATTAAACAAGAAATAGAAGAACGAAAACTCTATTCAACTGCCGTATTATCAGGCAACAGAAATTTTGATGGGCGTATTCATCCCCATGCGGATCAAGCTTTTCTCGCTTCACCTCCATTGGTAGTCGCTTATGCCATCGCTGGTTCGATTCGTTTTGATATCGAAAAAGACGTATTAGGCTATGACAAAGATAACAACCCAATCACCTTAAAAGACATCTGGCCAACTGACGAAGAAATCAATCAAGTGATTAAAGATAGCGTTAAACCTGAACATTTTAGAAAGGTTTATGAACCAATGTTTAAACTTAACGTACAATCCGATGAACAAACCGATCCACTTTACGATTGGCGTCCACAAAGCACCTATATCCGTCGACCACCCTACTGGGAAGGCGCACTCGCTGCCAAACGCACCATGAAAGGTATGCGCCCATTAGCGGTCTTGGGTGATAACATAACAACCGATCACCTTTCTCCATCTAATGCCATTCAGTTATCCAGTGCCGCAGGCGCGTATTTAGACAAAATGGGATTACCCGAAGTGGACTTCAACTCCTATGCAACCCACCGTGGCGACCACCTAACCGCCCAACGTGCAACCTTCGCCAATCCAAAACTATTAAATGAAATGGTGAAAGACGAAAACGGCAAAATCATCCAAGGTTCACACGCACGACTAGAACCCGAAGGCACACAAATGCGTATGTGGGAAACTATTGAAACTTATATGCAAAGAAAGCAACCCTTAATTATCGTCGCAGGCAAAGACTACGGACAAGGCTCATCTCGTGATTGGGCTGCCAAAGGCGTACGACTAGCTGGTGTAGAAGTGTTGCTTGCCGAAGGCTTCGAACGTATCCACCGCACCAATTTACTGGGCATGGGTGTGTTACCGTTAGAATTTACTAACAATGAAAATCGTAAAACCTATGGTATTGATGGAACAGAAACCTATGATGTCCAAGGTGAAATTTCTCCTAATTCCGAAATGTCGGTTATTATGACCCGCAAAAATGGTGAGCAAATAACCATTCCCGTTAAATGCCGATTAGACACCGCCGATGAAGTTTTGGTTTATGAAGCAGGAGGCGTTTTGCAGAGATTTGCTAACGAATTCTTAAAGTCTAACTCCTAAATGGCTCTTTTTGCCACTGGTTGCGCTTTCAGTGCTCAGGTATGCTTATACATTCCGCGCTGAAAACACAACCAGCAACAAAAATAACTCATTTATCAGTCAGACTTGCAGTAACAATAAAACAAACTTCAATCCGTACGAGCCACAGCCAGATACGGAAAAATATGTCTGGAACATATTTTCACGTAAGCCTTCATGGATGAAGGTGAGTATCATGGACGATACGAATAACCTCATTGGGAACATGCTTTCAATTTAAGTTGTTGATTTTCAGATTAAGCTAAACATTGCGACACTCGACCTATGTGAAAAGGATTTAGGATAATCACAAAAACCATTACAAACACCATTTAATGGATGTATTTGACATAAATTGCCAAAATTCATACTTTAAATGGAATTTAATTGCTTTTTATTTGTCTAGATGTAGTATGTTATATTAAAAAAGAGGGTGTCAAAATGTTAGTTGAGTTTACTGTAAAAAACTACCGTTCAATTAAAGACGAGCAAACTTTGAGCTTGGTTAAAGCAAATGGCGAAGAGCGAAACTGTTTTGTTCCAAATATTTCGCAAAGTATTGCTTTATCGAGTAGTGCTGTAATTTACGGTGCAAATGCAGCAGGAAAATCTAATCTTATTGAAGCCTTAGCATTTATGGATAATATGGTGCGTAAGTCTGCAACTTCAAGACAACAAGGTGATAGAATTACTGTAACCCCTTTTTTGTTTGATGAACAAACAACACTAGAACCATCTGAATTTGAATTGGTCTTTATTTCACAAGGAGTGAAATTTCAATATGGGTTTTCCCTTGATAAAGAAAGAGTGTTGGAAGAATGGTTGTTTGCATTTCCAAAAGGAAAGTCTCAAATGTGGTTTTCACGAGCTTATAATGCTAAAACTAACAAAAGCGAATATAAATTTGGCAACCATTTAACTGGGCAAAAGCAGGTATGGAAAAATGCAACACGAAACAACGCTTTATTTTTGTCAACAGCAATTCAATTAAATAGCGAACAATTACAACCAGTTTTTGATTGGTTTCAGGCCAATTTCTATGTCATCGATAGTTCAGAAGTTAGACCAGATTATACTCTTGAGCAATGTGATGTAACGAATAACAAAGAGTTAATTATTCAATTATTACAATCGGCTAATATTGATATTCATGATATTGAAATCAAAAAAGAAAAATTTGACCCTACTTTTTTACCAAAAGAAATGCCATCTTCTGTGAAGGAAATGTATATTGATAATTTAACTGGCAAGAATGTTATTAAGGAAGTTAAATCAGTCCACAAAATTAACAATGGTAAATTAGTCGCTTTGGATTTTGAAGAAGAATCTGATGGTACTCAAAAGTTTTTTGCTCTTTCGGGTCTTTGGCTCGATGCTTTAAAAAATGGCGATATTCTTGTTATAGACGAATTGCATAATAGTTTGCACCCAAAACTTGTTAAGTATTTAGTAGAGTTTTTCCATAATAAAAAATCCAATCCCAACAATGCACAACTTATTTTTACGACTCATGATACTTCTATTCTTAACCAAGATGTCTTTGCTCGTGACCAAATTTGGTTTTGTGAAAAAGACGAACAACAATCGACAGTTTTATATCCGCTAACTGATTTTAGCCCCCGAAAAGGGCGTGAAAATCTTGAGCAAAAATACATGTCAGGTCGTTACGGTGGCATTCCATTTATTAAGGAGTTTGAACTAGTCAAGGAGGCTTAATCATGGGAACGGACAATCTTTTTCATAAAAGAAAAGCAAAAACAAACAAAAGAAATAAACCTTACCGTAAAGAGTATGATACAGTTTTGATTGTTTGTGAAGATAAAGTTTCAGCACCAAATTATTTTAAAAAACTAATTGAGCATTACGAAATTAATACTGCTTATGTAAAGGTTGATGGTAGCTGTGGTTCAAGCCCTAAATGTGTCTTTGATTATGCAGTGCAACTATATAAAGAAGAAAAGATAAAAGGCAATCCATATGATCGAGTTTATTGTGTTATTGATAAAGACACACATAGCACATATGGTGAAACCATTGCAAAAATAGAAAATAAGCAACAATTCTATTTAGCAAACTCAGTTCCATGTTTTGAATATTGGCTTTTATTACATTTTAATTATTCAACAAAACCTTATGCTAAAAGAGGGAAATCAAGTATTGCCAACGAAGTATTGAAAGATTTAAAACATTATATGCCAGATTATGAAAAAGGTGCTAAAAATATATTTGAAACAACCATGGAAAAATTAGATTTTGCAATTAGCAATGCTAAACGTTCATCACAACAGGCAAGGGAGAATAACACAGATAACCCATCTACTTGTATTCATGAGTTAGTTGTATATTTGCGTGATATACAAAAACAACCAAAAAGAAGATAAGTGCATTGGAATACTGAAAAATCCCATCATAGCTACGAAAGAAAACTACAACAAAATCATATTTATAAATTTTAAGAGAAAAGTAAAATGAAAACCTGGGAAACTATATTTTCCTCGTTCCCATGCTCTGAGACTGTGAAATAACTCTTTGGGGATGGGACTTCAGTCCCATAAATTTTAATTAAGATTATTTTATAAAAGTACAAATGACCATATAGTTTGATTTGTTTAGATTGTTTTTATTTTTGGCGCAAGAAAAGCGAGGTTAAAACCTCGCCTCCAGTAATGTTTTTTAGTTATTTCACAAACTTTCTGCGTGGGAATGCATAGTTGTTTAATTTATAGGTTTTTCGGTGTATTTAAGATATACACTACCACGCAGAGCGTGGGAGTGAGGGAAACGCCTTGTTCAGTGGGTTTTTGCTCGTTGGTTTTAATGTGCGAGAATGCAGCGCAGCGGAATGGTGCACATTAAAACCAACGAGCAAAAAGTCCATCTGCAACTAATTGTTGGACGAAGCCGCTATCGCGGAGTTTATCGAAAGTGGCTTTGTCATAAATTTAGTGTAACCTCATTCCAATTTAATTAATTAAAAAGTAAAGTTGTAATCTCTTAATAAAACAACAGAGGTT
>JAMOMK010000138.1 GCA_027067055.1 Lysobacterales bacterium
ATAGGTTGTGTGGTAATATGTTCATAAGCCTTGGTTTCACCCGTTGGGTGGTATTTGATTTGTAGTAAAACCATTATACACCAAGGCTTCTAGCTTGTTTTGACTTTTCTATATCGGGATTAGGGTAATATAAAGTTCAAAT
Organism: Lysobacterales bacterium; assembly: GCA_027067055.1. Taxonomy (GTDB): domain Bacteria; phylum Pseudomonadota; class Gammaproteobacteria; order Xanthomonadales; family Marinicellaceae; genus NORP309. Next base: position 143 of record JAMOMK010000138.1, read on the forward strand.
ATTACTTGAATAAAAAATAGTTGGCTCTATAATCGACCACCATTTAAATAAACAAATAACTTTTTACAAGTCAATGAATAATAAACCAAACAATTATAGAACACAAAAAGGCAACTCATATCCGATGAGTGCTTGTGCGTGTCTGCAACTGTGCATATTTATTTCATGACCTAAAAAGTAATATTTGAAAGGTCGCTTGGCTTTTCAGAGAATCAATAAAACCCTGTTAGGCTAAGCTTAACAGGGTTTTTTTATGCGTCTCTGATGGGAAACATTTTAAAAGCTTGTGTCATCCTCGCGAATGCGGGGATCCAGTGATAAACTAAGCAAAAATCTGAAATAACAAATTATTTCAAAATAGAATTACTGGATTCCCTTTTTAAGAAAATGGCACTAAAAGTAAAAATTAATTAAGGAAATAAAATGCTACTAACAATAACAACAACACACAAACCAGCAACGGACTTGGGGTTTTTGCTGTACAAACACCCAGATCATTTAAAATCATATGATTTATCTTGTGGTAAAGCCTATGTATTTTACCCACAAGCCGATGAGGATATATGCACGGTTGCGGTACTTTTGGATATTGATCCTATTGCCTTGGCAAAAAACAGCCGTAATTTTTCGGGCAATTTTGCTCTGGCTCAATATGTCAATGACCGTCCTTATGTTTTATCCTCTTTTATGAGTGTGGCATTAACCAAGGCTTTTTCAACAGCGATGGGTGGAAGGTGTAAAAATCGCCCTGAATTGGTCGATGTGGCTTTGCCATTTACCGTCACATTAAGTTCCGTGCCTGCAAAAGGAGGTGAATTTATTATTGAACAATTATTTGCACCTTTAGGTTATGAGATAGAAGTTGAACGCCATTTATTGGATGAAAAATTTCCCGATTGGGGCATGAGCAAATATTACAAAGTAACTTTAACTAACACGCTAAAGCTACAAGATTTATTAACACATTTGTACGTTTTATTGCCTGTTATGGATAATGACAAACATTATTATACGGGTGAAAACGAAGTACAGGTACTATTAGACAAAGGTAAAACATGGCTCAAAGACCATCCAGCTAAAACTTTAATCACCAACCGTTATTTGCGTAATTTAAAATCCTATGCACGTATGGTAATGCGTGAACTCAATGATGAAAGCGTAGAAGACGAAAAAGAATTACCTGAAATCAGTCCAGAGCTAAAAGAGAAGAAGGTATCGTTAAATAAACAACGTTTACAAGCAGTTACTGAACAATTGCTGAAGATAAATGCTCGAAGTGTGATTGATTTTGGTTGTGGAGAAGGTAAATTAATTCGTGAGTTATTAAAAAAACCACAATTCAGTAAAATATTGGGCATTGATGTTAGTTATAACGAATTACTCAAAGCCAAAGACCGTATGCATTGGGATAGAATGCCCGATAAAAAACGTGAACGTGTTGAATTAGTACAAGGTTCTTTGCAATATTGTGATGAACGCACACTGGACTTTGATGCCGCAGCCATAATTGAAGTCATTGAACATATGGATGCTGATAGGTTGGATAGTTTTGAAAAAATTGTGTTTAGCTATTCTCAACCTATTCATGTAATTATTACCACGCCCAATAGCGAATACAATGTTTTATACGAAGGCATAAAACCTGGAGCATTACGTCATAACGACCACCGATTTGAGTGGACACGAAAAGAGTTTAAAGCATGGGCTGATAAAGTTGCCAACAACCACCATTATTCTGTTGTTTTTTACGACATTGGTGATGAAGATGAAAAACTAGGATCGCCAACTCAGATGGCGGTTTTTACCAAACAATCGCTACCAGCAAATAGTCAGGAGGATTAGTCATGGATGCACATAAAGAAACGGGGAAAAAAGTAATAACAGAGATAAAATTACCTGAATTATCATTGGTTTTCTTAATTGGAGTCAGCGGTTCTGGCAAGAGTTCATTTGCTCGCAAGCATTTTAAACACACACAAATAGTCTCATCCGATATTTGCCGTGGCATTGTTTCAGATGATGAAAACAATCAAAGCTCAACTAAAGATGCTTTTAAATTATTGGATTACATTGTTTCCATGCGTTTAAAAAATGGTTTGATGACGGTTGTTGATGCCACTAATTTACGCTCACAAGACCGTAAAGGTTTGATTTCTATTGCCCGAAAATACCATTGTTTACCTGTGGCAATAATTTTGAATATCCCCAAAAACATTTGTCAATTACGCAATGAAAGCCGTGAAGACCGAACTTTTGGTAAGCACGTCATACATAGTCAATTTTCAACCATGCGTCAAGGATTGCGAGGGTTAAAACGTGAAGGCTTTAGAAATATCACTCACCTACGTTCAGTTGAAGAAGTTGACGCAATAGAAAAAATTTCTTTACAACCCATGTACAACAACCGCAAAGAATTAACAGGTCCTTTTGATTTAATCGGTGATATTCATGGTTGTTATGATGAATTGGTCGAGTTGTTAGAAAAACTTGGTTACCAAGTCGAAAACCACAGTGCCTCACATCCCCAAAACCGTACTCTGATGTTTTTAGGTGATTTAAATGACCGAGGACCTAAAACACCTGATGTGTATAAATTGGCAATGAACATGGTCGCCGATGGCAAGGCCTTATGTGTGTTAGGCAATCATGATTTTAAATTGTTGAAATATTTGCGTGGTTCAAAAGTCAAAGTCAACCATGGTTTAGAACAAACCGTTGAACAATTAGAAAAAGAATCCGATGACTTTAAAGAGCAATTAAAAGAATTTCTAAGCAGTTTGATTAGTCATTATGTATTAGATGATGGCAAACTTGTTGTCGCTCATGCAGGTTTAAAAGAAGAAATGCATGGGCGTGGTTCAGGTGCTGTGCGATCTTTTTGTATGTATGGCGAAACCACAGGAGAAATTGATCAATTTGGTTTGCCAGTACGCCATAATTGGGCTTCTGAATACAAAGGGCGAACTAAAGTTCTCTATGGTCACACGCCAGTACCGATACCAACGTGGTTAAACAATACGCTCAATATTGATACGGGTTGTGTCTTTGGTGGCAAATTAACCGCCTTGCGATACCCAGAAAACCAATTGGTCGAAGTACAAGCCAAAAAGATTTATTGCGAACCAGTTAAACCGATTCAATCAGAAACCGACAAACGTAATGAGCAGTTTGATCAATTATTACACCTAAAAGATGTGATGGGGAAACGCATATTACAAACTCGCTTGCGTGATAATATCACTATTTTTGAAGAAAATTCAATCGCTGCATTGGAGTTAATCAGTCGTTTTGCCGTTAATCCAAAATGGATGATTTATTTACCACCAACCATGTCACCAGCAGAGACAAGTGATTTGGATGGCTATTTAGAACACCCACAACAAGCGATTGATTATTATAAAAAACGTGGTGTTCAAAAGGTGATTTGCGAAGAAAAACACATGGGCTCACGTGCTGTGGTCATCGTCTGCAAAGACCAACAAACCGTAGTGGATAAATTTACTGATAACCATGGTGTTTTGGGTATTTGCTATACCCGAACTGGACGTAATTTTTTCAAACATCAAAAGATTGAAAAAGAGTTTTTCACAAGGCTCAATCAAGCCCTAACAAAAAGTGGTTTTTGGGAAACATATGATACCTCATGGGTTTGTTTGGATTGTGAAATTATGCCATGGTCTTTCAAAGCCCAATCATTATTACAAAGTCAATACGCTGCGGTTGGTGCATCTGCGAAGCACGCACTTAATGACGTTGAGCAAGCACTTGTCATGGCAAATTCACGAGGAATTGAAGGTGTTGCCGATTTATTGCAAGACAATAAAGAGGCAAAAGTAAGTATTGAAAAATACACCAAAGCCTACCAACAATACTGTTGGGAAGTGCAAGGTGTTGATGATTTACAATTGGCACCTTTTCATATACTCGCCACCGAAGGAAAAGTACATACCGATAAAACCCACCTGTGGCAAATGCAAGAAATTGCCAGTATTTGCCAACAAGACAAGCAATTATTGTTAGCAACAGACTATAAAGTTGTCGAACTGGCAGATGAAAACTCCATTGATAGTGCCATCAGCTGGTGGCTTAAACTCACCGAAAACGGTGGAGAAGGCATGGTAATCAAACCTATGGATTACATCAGCTATGCAGAAAATCACTTGATACAACCCGCGATAAAATCTCGTGGCAAAGAATACTTGCGGATAATCTACAGCCCCGAATACGACAGTGAAAAGAACATCAAAAAACTCAAAAAACGCAACCTTCGCCGAAAACAATCCCTCGCCATTCGCGAATTTTGTTTAGGACTGGAAGCTTTAGAAAGGTTTGTTAGCGATGATTCTTTTAGGCGTGTTCATGAATCAGTTTTTGCTGTATTGGCATTAGAGTCTGAAAGTGTGGATCCAAGATTATGATTGTTTTGCCTACCTTGAGAAATATCCCTATGCTCAAGTCAAAACATGGGTGTTATCGCATTTGAATTAATTTTAAATATGAGAGAAATAGTGTGAAAGGTAAAAATAGTTTAAATTTTTTAATTATATTGTGTTTGTAGTGGAGTCCCTTGTGGACTCCTTTCACAATAAAATCTTCTCAATAAATCGTTTAGGGACGCAGAGAAACACAGAGTTTTTACAATTTAACTCACTATTCTTTTGTAACTCATACGGGTAGTTGGCTTTAGTCAACACTGTTAAAAGGTTGACTAAAGCCAACTACCCGTATGAGTTTATTATTTCTCATTATTGTAAGGTGAGCAAGCCCAAATGACACTTACTAAAACAAAGAGTATTGTTTTTGGAGTGACTTTATTATGTCTTTGGTTTTATTTCGTTGGCTAAAGCCAACGCCCCATTCGAGTTTCTTTTATTAAACTAAGCAAGGAGCCCACAAGGGGCTCCACTACATTGGATTATTCTACTTCCTCACATCCACACTTTTCTGATGAAATACCAACCCTTCTGCTTCTGCCAAAATACTTGAGGTTTTCGCTAATTCAACTCGG
>JAMOMK010000139.1 GCA_027067055.1 Lysobacterales bacterium
AAATCTTTAATACTGACTTTTATTTTATTTTTATATTCCATTAGTTAGTCTATATTCTATTCCTTGATTAATAGTTTCAAATCTTCCTTGCTTGGCAAGACAGTTTTGTATTTACTGGCAAAAATTTGTTCATTGTTTTCTGGTAGTGTGAATTCGACAACAGCTTCACTTTTATTTTGACAGAGTATGATTCCGATGGTTTTGTTTTCGTCATCAAGGCGAACTTGTCTATCATAATAATTGACATACATCTGCATTTGTCCAATATCTTGGTGTTTAAGTTCACCGATTTTTAAATCAATTAAGACAAAACATTTAAGTATGCGATTGTAAAATACTAAATCAATATAGAAATGTTTATCATCGAAAGAGATTCGGTTTTGTCGTGACACAAAGGTAAAACCTGTGCCTAGTTCCAATAAAAAATGTTCGAGTTTATCAATCAGTTTTTGTTCTAAATCATTTTCAGAATAGTTTGAGTTTTCAGGTAAGCCAATAAACTCTAAAATATAAGGGTCTTTGATAATATCTTGTGGTTTGGTGAATACATGCCCTTTTGTTGACAACTCCTTAACTCTTTCTTTGTCTCGACTCAAAGACAATCGTGTATAAAGAGCTGAATCGTATTGTCTTTTTAATTCTCGCACACTCCAGTTGTTTTTTGCCGATTCAATTTCATAGAATTTACGTTCCTGTTCATCATTAATACGGATTAAGGTGAGGTAATGTGACCAACTTAATTCGAAATCAGCAAACAATGTCTGCTGTTTTTGCAATTGGGTTTCAGAATTAGCAGACAGTGTCTGCTGTTTTTGGTAAGTTTTATAAAATAACTTCATTTGTTGTAGGTTTGTAACAGAAAATCCACGCCCAAATTCTTTGGTTAATATTTGAGATAAGCCTTTCAATAAACCCTTGCCATAATCTGCTCGTTCTTTACCACCTTGCTCTTGTTCAACAATCATGTGACCTATCTCAAAATAGGTAGATGTCATGGTGCTATTGACCGTGCGAATGACATTGTTTCGAGCTGATTGTAATAGCTCAATAATTTGGGAATAGAAATTTGTGCTTAGTTGGCTTTTCATTTGTTGATTATACAGTTTTTTCCTATGAAGGGCTTGAAGTAAATGAAGAATTAATTAAATGAATAATCACGTCTAACTATTGTTGAGAACTGATATATTGCATTATTTTTGATTTACTTTTCAAATCCACAATTTGTTCACTTGCCCAATCGACAAGGATTAAATCATAATTTTCACCTAATAATTTGAAACCATCTAAAATCTTCGTTTTCTTGAGTTCTTTCCAGTTTTGGGAATCAAACCAAATATGTTTTACTGTGTTATTTTTCTGCTCAATGAATATTCCACTCTTTAGTTCGCCATATACTATTGATTGCGGGTTGCTAATTTCGGTAAGCCCGTTCATTCCGAAGTACATTAATTTAGTATACCTTACTAGACCTATTGACTCTAAGAGTTTCATTACTTGTTCAGTGGAGATGTTTAATTCAATAGTTGTAATCGGTATTTGCTTTATTTCAGTAATAGATGAATAACCAATTCCTTCTTGATGGTCAGTTCCAAATTTTGAAATTCTTTTAATTTCTTTTTTTGCAAAGTTAATATTTTTATTAGAAATAAATTCAACCATTAAATAATTGTCTTCTATTAAGATAATAGATTTTTCAGGTGTTCCACTTTTAACAGTTGTGCTTACACCGAGTAATGAAAGAAGTAATGCTATTAATTTTTTCATCCTTTAATCTCCTAGTGATTTCTTTGCATTTGTTGAATTAACAATAGATTTTCCAGTTTGTTTTTCAATTTCTAACCGTGCTTTTTTAGCTGCCGTTCCACCTTTTCTGGCGATGTCTTTATTGGCATCTAAACCTTTGGGTTGTTTTTGTTTGGAAATCTCGGTAGTTGAAGCTTCGGCTAGCATGTTTAGGACGAGTTCTAAGTTACTCATGTTGTCACGTAGGTTTTCTTTTTTTAGTCCTTTGAGTTGTTTGTATTCTTTGATGTTTTTATCCGCCCAAGCTTTAGTGATTTCATTGGTTAGTATGGCGTATTCTAATCCTTCTTTCATGCCACGTTCTTGCCATTCATCGGTTAATTCTTTTCGCACTTCTATACTTTTTAGACGTTGATTAATCCATTCTTTTGAATAACCTTTTGCCAAATACGTTTTCATTGCACGGTCAAATGCAAGTTCAGGGTCATCGGTTTCATCAAGCCTTTCTGAGCCAACTTTCGCAAGCCATTGTTTGAAAGGTTCTGCTTTTTTTGATGGGATAGATTGTATTATTCTCAATATCCCTCGTACATTTGCTGCTTGAATTTTACGTTTCTTTCCATCAGCTGCTGTCATAGCAACTGGGGTACAGATTGTACCCCAGTTGGAATTTAACTCAGAATTTCTGGTACGCATTTTTTTGATGTATTGTTTTACATCAGAACTTTCAGACAGAATTTGAACAACATCTTGTACTGAAAAAAGCCATGTTTCACTTTCTTCATCCCAATGTGTTCTTACATTTTTGCCTTGAAATAGTTTTATCTTTTTATCTTTACTCATTTTGAGTAAGTCCTTTTTATAATAGTATTCAAGTATAACATTACGACTTATTAATATCGAGAGTTTATGCTTCACTAGATTTAATGGTAAACTACACCTTTGGATATTTATAAACTTATTATGTATGCCATTATTGTCGCAGCTGGCAGTGGTCAGCGATTTGCTTCGGACACGCCGAAACAGTTTTTAGAAATTGCAGGGAAATTGGCGATTCAGCACAGCATTGATGCTTTTGATTCCTTGGATAGTATTGAGGGTATTGTGTTGGTTATGCCAAAAAATCAAGAGTTGTGGCAGGACATTGAGCTCAAAGCGACTAAACCCTTAATGTATACCACCGGTGGATCGAGTCGCAGACAGTCAGTTTTATATGGTTTAAAAATTATTGAACCCATGATTGATGACACCACTTGGATTTTGGTTCATGATGCCGCACGAGTCTGTATTACTAGTTATGATATTTCTAAGTTAATCAACCAGTGCAATATCCAAAATCAAGGTGGGTTATTGGTTAAAGCCATTAATGACACGATTAAATATTCGGATGATGGAAAATACAGTAAAAAAACCATTTCACGAGATAAGTTGCGTGCAGCATTAACGCCACAAATGTTTCCTTTTAGACAGTTGGTTGATGTGCTTGAAAATGCCGATGCTAAAATCACAACAGATGAAGCCTCCGCCTTTGAACAAGCAGGTATTACACCTTTAATGGTAAAAGGACGAAGTGACAATATCAAAATCACTCATGTTGAGGACTTTTTATTGGCTGAGTTTATTCTCAAGAGGCATAGAAAATGACATTTAGAATAGGTACGGGGTTTGATGTGCATGCCTTTTGCTCAGGTGACTTTATTACTCTTGGCGGTATTCAAATTCCATTTACTCAAGCCTTTGCTGCCCACTCGGATGGAGATGTGCTTATTCATGCCTTAGTCGATGCTTTGCTTGGTGCTTTGGCGTTGGGCGATATTGGTCAGCATTTTCCACCGGGTGATGATAAGTGGAAAAATTGTGATAGCTCTGTGTTTTTAAAACATGCCATGAATTTAATAACCGAACAAGGTTATAATGTGAACAATATTGATTGCACAATAATTTGCGAACAACCCAAAATGCAGCCGCATATCATCACAATGCGTAAAAATTTAGCCAAAATAATGGATTTGCAACCAGATCAAGTCAGCGTAAAAGCCACAACCACCGAAAAGCTCGGGTTTTGTGGTCGCGGTGAAGGTGTGGTAGTGCAAGTAATTTGCTTGTTAGCAATTTAAAAGTTGATAGCTAAATACTTTGTGATAGAATTAACTTTTTTGTGGGCAAGGGACTATACAGGCTGTATAAGTGTAATTATTCCACAACACATTTAGGGTTACATTCACAACTAAAAGTGGTGAAATGTAACTCGTTAAATTATTTAAAGTCTTAAAGAGGAAAACCAAATGTTACGATCAAACTTGGGTCAATTTAGCAGTGTCGTTTGTTTAAAAGCGATTATTACAGGTATAGAAGATACACTAGGCGATAAAGCTACCGCGATAGCTTTGATTTCCGCTGGCCGTATTCGTGGTAAAAACCTAGCCGAAGAAGGGCAGCTAGGCTCGCTAAATATTGATGATGACTTAGATGAAATTACTAGCAAGGTCGCCGAAGTTTTGGGTGCAGAGGGCACACGCTTATTGCTATTGCATAAAATTGAACGCAAGGGCGATCTTTTTTATACATATTCTACTGATACGGTATGTTCAGCAGGGGAGACCCCTGGCTCTTCTCGTCAATGTTCTTTTACTCTTGGTGCTTTGCAAGGAGTGCTTGAGGTCATTACGGGTAAGAAGTTTCGCGGCATTCAAACTGGGTCGGTATTAAGAGAAGGGGATTATGATGTGTTCGAATACGGCCCTGTATTGCGTTAATAATTAGTGAAGTTATTCGGCAACAAAAATATTGTTTTACTCTTATTGATTGGTATAAGTGTTTATGCTTTTTCGCAGTCCACAAAAATAAAGACTAACAACGCAAGAGATTTAAAAACAAAAAATGTTGCCCAAAGCCCGTTAAGTAATACTTCTAACTCATCAAAACTCCAACCGGGCTTATGGTTTGACCCAAGTAAAAATGGTCATGGCTTTGTTATAGAACCGATTGGGTTTGATGACTTATACTTTACTATATTTTTTACTTACAAAGAAGATGGAACTCCAGAGTGGTACACCTCGCTTTCAGTTTTAGAGGATGGTGTTTTAAATATTGATCTTGAAAACAACACTTTACAAAGGTTTAACTATGACTCTTCCATCGACCCGCAAGCAGCAGGTGCTCCCAATGTTTTGGATGAAAGTATCGGAACCAATATATTATCTATAGACTTTAACAGCACTACCGTGGCAACTGCAGATGCATGCAATGACACAACAAACCGAGCAACAGATTTAGCTGCTTTGGCAACTTGGCAATTGGGTGATAAAGCAGCTAGTTCTTGGTGTATTGAGCCAATTATTGCCTTAGAAAATTATCCAAGTCCTTATTTGGGCGGCTCTTGGTGGACAGGCATAGATGACGACGGTTGGGGCATGTCAATAGCTTTTGCCAATGATGAGTTGATTGCCATTGTTTATTATTATGACCAAAGCGGCAAACCTCGTTGGGTTATTGGACAAGCACCAGGGTTCAAAGTAGGTGAAAAAATTAACTTTAGCCTTTCTGAGGTTGGCGGTTATGCAAGAGATGCCGAGCCTATAACTACAACTTACACAGAAGCCGGAACAATGAGCCTGATAATCAATAACAACTCACAAAATTTACTTGTTGATGGGGTGCTAGATATTAATGTCAATTATTTAGGTGCAGAAGGAGGAAACTGGGCAAGAACTGACGTGGCAATTACCAATTTAACCGCAGCACATGATTTGAAAAAATTTATCACAAGCTTTGAAAGTGCAGTTGATTTTTCAGGTTTTTATATTACTCCACAAGCACACAAAAACACAACCTTTCATGAGTTGTCTGACTCAATCGTACACAGCGGAACATTTTCACACAAAGCATGGATAACTGGAGCCAACCCACCATCAAATGCTACTACTGATAATAACCACAGGGGTTATCCAACCGTACAATTACAAAATACAGAAGTTGGTGTCTTTCAAGCACCTCTTTATGTAACATTGTGGGTTTGGCTGGATATGGAGCTACGTGAAAACCCCTCTGGTGAGAACGACTGGTTTAGTTTTGCAACTTTTACCGATGATGAAACCGACAACTGGAGCAGGACTGTACTGGTCAACCTAGGACCAGAGGGCTTTGTTCACTTGATGCACACAACCGACCAAGGCGTTAAGGAGCATATTTTCCAAACCGATGAAATTCTTTTTCCACAAAGACAATGGGTTGAGTTGAAAATGTACTTAGATTTTAGCGAAGAAGGTTATGCCAAAGTATGGCAGAATGGGCAATTGGTGTCACATGCTTTGATAGGAAATATTAAAAACCAATTAGCCCAAGCACATTTTGGTTTGTACTCTGCCCCACAAATAGAAGCTGGAGTGGTTTATAATGATGACTTAAAAATAGAAATGGTAAGAGCGGAATAAATTTATCATGTACTTACGCTTTAAAAGCGGTATAATTTCAACCATGATTAAAATTTTTCCAATATTGTTGTTATTACTATCCTCTACTGCACGGGCAGATGATTATTTTCTTAACCTCAAAGGCAAACCAACTCAGGGCGGACTTATTATTGCCCAAACCAATGCAGCAGCTCATGTTAAAGTTAATGGCAAAAAAATCTTAAACAATAAAGACGGTTATTTTATGTTTGGTTTTGGTCGCTTTGATGACAAACCTGCCAAACTAGTCATAACTTTTGATGGGATTGTTTATCACTCCAGTATTTCACCAACTTTGCGTGAGTTTCCAACCGAAGAAATTAACGGCTTACCAAAAAACAAGGTCAACCCACCGCCCAAAGTGTATGCTCAAATAAAATCAGACAATGCTCTGGTAGCAAAAGCTCGATCTTTTATAGATAAGCGTGATGATTTTTTACAAAGCTTTATCTGGCCTGCCGATGGTCGGGTTAGTGGTGTTTATGGTTCTCGCCGTATCTTAAATGGCGAACCTAAACGCCCACACTATGGCATGGATATTGCTAACAAAACAGGAACGAAAGTTGTTGCACCAATTGCGGGTATTATCAGATTGGCTCAAACTGGTATGTATTATACGGGTGGCACAATTATTATTGATCATGGCTACGGGCTGACAACAACCTTCATGCACTTATCTCAGGTCAACGTGGAGGTGGGATCACACGTATCTCAAGGTGAAAAAATAGGAGAGATTGGCATGACAGGACGAGCCACTGGCCCACACTTGGATTGGCGTATTAATCTTGGTAAGACTCGATTAGACCCACAATTGGTTATTTCGGCTAAAAAATAATTCATTGTATCTTTTTAGGGTTATAATGCTATTTTAATTTTCACTAACAACCAATGTCAAATCACATCATAGAGCAACAAAAAAACCAATCCATAAGTATTAAACCGATACAATCTCATTATTTTGACCAGTGGTTATCTCAACAAAGCCAAGATATAAAAAATCTTACTTCTACTTTTGACTTTAACAACCAAGTTGGCAATCATTTATGTGTTTTAGATCAGAGCCGAAACCTCGAAAAGGTTTTTTGTGTCACTGGTACAGCAAATAATCCGCATGATTTTAGTCGACTGCCTAAAGAATTGCCGTTGGGTCACTATTCAATCGAATCAGATGATAGCGAAACTATTAACGCAGCTATTGTTGGTTGGGGACTTGGTTGTTACGCTTTTGACCGATATAAAACACAAAAGCCACGTGCGACATTAGTAGTCAATAGCTTAGCCAAACACCAAAGAGCTATGGAAACCGTTAGTGCAACAAAACTGGTAAGAGATTTAATCAACACACCAGCGGATGACATGGGTCCAACAGAACTAGCCATTGCCTCAGCTAGTATTGCAGAACAAAATAATGCAAGCTATCAAGAAATTGTTGGTGATGATTTATTGCAACAAAACTTTCCCGCCATTCATTTAGTTGGACGCGCATCATTTAAAGCGCCACGCTTAATTGAACTCAATTGGGGCAAAGCCACTGACCCGCTTATTTGCCTTGTTGGTAAAGGCGTGTGCTTTGATACAGGCGGCAATAATGTTAAGCCTGCAAACTCAATGCGAAACATGAAAAAAGACATGGGAGGAGCAGCTCATGTATTAGGTTTGGCACAAATGATTATGCGCCTGAACTTGCCAGTGCGTTTAAAAGTGCTCATATCAGCTGTTGAGAATGCCATCGCTGGCAATGCCCACAGACAAGGCGACATCGTAACAACGCGCAAAGGATTGACAGTAGAAATTGGGCATACTGATGCTGAAGGTCGCATGGTTTTATCTGATGCTCTAACTTACGCCTCCGAGTTTAACCCAGAGCTAATCGTGGACTTTGCCACGCTAACTGGAGCTGCACGTGTTGCTTTAGGTGCGGATTTGCCACCTGTTTTTAGTAATGAAAGTGACTTTAATACCGAAATAATGGCATGCAGTAATGAGGTGTTTGACCCTCTTTGGTCAATGCCGTTGTACCAACCCTATAAAAAACAAATTGTACCTGATATAGCGGATTTGCGTAATACAGGTTCGGTACCAATGGGTGGTTGCATCACAGCTGCATTGTTTTTAGAAGAATTCGTCGGTGATGATATTCCATGGGTTCATATTGATACTTTTGGTTGGTCAAACGGTCGGCCAGGGCACCCCAAAGGAGGCGATGCACTTGGCATGAGTGCTATGTTTAATTGGATAAGTAAGAGATTTGGAGTATAGATAATGAGTGAAGATTTTGAAATAAAAAAACTACATTTTGGCAAAGGTGAGCGACCTGCTCAAATTTTAGGGCACTTTGCCAACCGCCATGGACTGATAACTGGCGCAACAGGAACAGGTAAAACAGTGACTGTACAAGTTTTGGCTGAAAACTTTTCTTTGCTTGGTGTACCAGTGTTTGTCACCGATGTTAAAGGCGATGTTTCAGGTCTATCTCAAGCAGGTAAAGCCAAGGATAAATTGATTGCTAGGGCAGAAAAACTGGATGTAAAAGATTATAAATTTGAAGGTTCGCCTACCGTTTTTTGGGATATTTACCGAAAATATGGTCACCCTGTACGCACAACGATTGCCGAACTTGGTCCCATGTTATTGGGGCGTTTTCTTGAATTGTCTGATGTTCAAGAAGGAGTCTTGAATGTAGGGTTTAAATTGGCAAGTGAAGAGAAGTTAGCTTTGCTTGATTTAGAAGACTTACAACAATTACTCACTTACATGAGTGATAACCACAAAGAGATTTCCGCCAAGTATGGTCGAGTTACTGGTGCATCAATTGGTGCTATCCAACGTCGTTTGCTCAAACTTGAACAACAAGGCGTTGAGAGTTTGCTAGGTGAGCCAGCTTTAGAGTTATCAGACTTAATGAAACAAGACCTATCTGGTCGTGGAATAATTAATATCATGGATTCACGTGATTTGATTCAAAATCCACAAATGTATGCTACTTTTATGTTGTGGCTAATGACCGAATTATTTGAGTCTTTGCCAGAGGTAGGTGACCAACAACTGCCCAAGCTTATTTTGTTTTTTGATGAAGCGCATTTGATTTTTGATGAGGCTCCGCGTGAATTATTACGGAAAGTTGAGCAAGTCGCCCGTTTGGTGCGCTCAAAAGGAGTGGGAATTTATTTTTGTACTCAATCCCCTGGTGATATTCCTGAGTCTATTTTGGGGCAGCTTGCCAATAAAGTACAACACGCATTACGGTCGTATACACCAAAGGATAAAAAAATCATCAGAGCTGCTGCCGAAAGTTTTCGACCTAATCCAAACTTCAAAACCGAAGACATGATTACCCAACTTGGTGTTGGCGAGGCATTGGTTTCGACACTTAATGAAGATGGTGCACCTAATATAGTAGATAAAGTCAAAATTGCACCACCGCGTTGTCGAATGGGACCTGCTACCGACAGCGAACGTAAACAAGTTCTGTCTCGCTCACCCATTGGCAGCAAGTACGATAAAGACTTAGACAAAGAATCGGCAGCTGAAAAATTGCAAGCCAGACAAGAACAAATTGACAAGCAAAAAGAGCAAGCAGAACTCGTTATACAGCAAGCTAAAGCAAGCAAAAAAAGAACAACAGGAAGAAGAAAACAAACCGTTTGGGAAACAGCAGGAAAAACAGTTGCTAGGCGTTTTGGCACCAAAATTGTTAATGCCATTTGGAAAAGTTTATTTGGCGGCAGAAGGTAAAGAAATGTTACATTGGCTTTAAAAGCGGAATTTGTATGGTAATTTATGTTATTATTCGTTATCTATAATAATAATACATGGTAAAAAGCTAATGGCAAAAGGCACATCTCTTCAAGATCCGTTTTTAAATGCTCTTAGAAAGGACCGAATCCCCGTCTCTATATTTTTAATTAACGGCATTAAGTTACAAGGTACAATTGAATCATTTGATCAGTTCGTCATTGTTTTAAATAACAACATAAACCAAATGGTTTATAAGCATGCCGTTTCAACTATTGTTCCTTCGAAACATGTGAACACTCAAGAGTTTGAAAAGAACGATTAATCTGCTATTAAAGTTGTAATGCTAAAGCCATGTTTTATAATATGGCTTTAACTATACGAAATTTCATTTGCTAGATCAAGAACGCAGTAAAAAAGGAAATCAAGCCATCTTAGTCTGCCCCGTCACTGGTGTTGGGCATAAGGAAAAAATTATAGAGTTTTCAGAGCTCGCCACCTCAGCTGGTGCGACTATTCTCGAAGTGATTACTACAGCTCGAAAATTTCCTGAACCCAAATTCTTTATAGGTTCTGGTAATGCAGATTTGGTAGCCAAAAAAGTTGAACTATTTGAAGCTGATTTAGTTCTTGTCGACGTGGTTTTATCCCCCGTCCAACAAAGAAATCTCGAAAAACTTTGTCAAGCACAAGTACTGGATAGAACATCACTTATTCTAGATATATTTTCACAACGCGCACGTTCTTATGAAGGCATGCTACAAGTTGAATTAGCACAGCTCAAATACTTATCGACACGGTTGGTTCGTGGTTGGACGCATTTAGAGCGTCAAAAAGGCGGCATTGGTATGCGTGGACCAGGTGAAACGCAACTTGAAACAGATAGAAGGTTGTTGGCAGCCCGGGTAAAAAAACTCAACAAACGCCTTGAGAAAGTTATAAAACAAAGAGAACAAGGACGTAATTCACGCAAACAAAGTGGCACCAAAATGATAGCTTTTGTCGGCTATACTAATGCAGGAAAATCAACTTTATTTAATCGCTTAACCGATGCTAAGGTTTATGCTGCAGATAAACTATTTGCCACACTTGATCCAACTGTACGCAAGCTACCTAATATTGCAGGCAACGAAGTAGTTGCCAGTGATACAGTTGGTTTTGTTCGTGATTTGCCTCATGATTTGGTGGCAGCTTTCCAGGCAACATTAAAGGAAGCAATTGAGGCTGATTTGCTTATCCATGTTATAGATTGTAACAATCCTGAACAAGATGAGCATATTAATGAAGTCAATTCTGTACTAAAGCAAATCAAAGCTGATAAAATACCCGTCATTGAGGTTTATAATAAAATAGATTTAGCAGAAATTCCTGCAAAAACCCATAGCGATGAAAATGAACTAATATCACAGTGCTGGCTTTCTGCTGTTACCGGAGAAGGTATAGAAAACCTGCTCCAAGGCATTGAAGAACGCTTCAATCGTACCCATGTAACAAAATACATTGTTTTGCCGGCGCACTTAGGAAAGCTTCGTGCCTTATTTTACCATTATGACGGTATTCGCGATGAACAATTTAACGAAGACAACAGCTGGTCTTTAACTATCGAATTGCCTCCTGAAAAATGGAATATACTAGCAGCTCGAAATGATGAATGTGGTGAATTTATCCACGCACTACTATAACTGGAGTAATTTATGGCCTGGAACAAACCCGGCGGAAATGACAATGAATCAAACAATAATGATTCAGAAAAAAATAAAAAACCGAACAACCCATGGGGCTCTGGTGGCAATCAGCCGCCTGATTTAGAAAAGCTAGTCACTGATTTTTTTAACAAGGTAAAAAAATCATTGGGCATGGCTGGCAACACCTCATCTGAGAAACAACCTGAGTCAAATGCTCTCTTTCCAGTTGTCTTGCTTGTGCTTGCAATGCTTGTCTATGCACTGTTTACTTCCGCTCATAAAATTGAAGAGGCTGAAAGAGGGGTTGTATTAACCTTTGGTAAATATTCAAAAACTATGGACTCTGGTCTGCGTTTTACTTGGCCAAAACCTATTTCTGAAGTTATAAAGGTAAATGTTCAAAACTTATTCTCAACGGATGAATCAGGTGAAATGTTGACTGAAGATAAAAACCTTGTTTATTTAGAGTTTTCAATTCAATATCGTATTAAAAGAGAAGAAGTAAAAAACTACCTCTTTATGTTGGAAGACCCTCATGCGACAGTCAAACATGCAGCAGAAAGCGCAGTTCGCCAAGTTGTTGGCACTCATACAATGGATCATCTACTCAATGAGTCACGTGAAATCGCCAGTAGTGATATTGTTGATGTGTTACAGAAAATGATGGATTCTTACAAATCAGGCATACAAATTACTAACTTTAACTTTAAGGAAGTTCATCCACCTGCAAAAGTAAAAGAAGCCTTCGATGATGTGGTAAAAGCACGTGAAGATGCTAAAACTTATATTAATGAGGCCAATAAATACAAGCGCCAACGTATTCCATTAGCCGAAGGTAATGTTTTAAAAATTAGACAAGATGCTGAAGCCTATCAAGAAGCAACCATCGCAAAAGCGGAAGGTGAAGCCCAAAGATTCACTTTAATTCGAAATCAGTATGAGCTTGCACCAGATGTTACTAAAGAGCGTATGTATTTAGAAACGATGGAAAAAGTTTTAGCTAATACTTCAAAAGTCATTATTGACTCTGAGAATAGTAATAACATGATGTATTTACCATTGGATCAAATGATGAAGAAAAAAACCAACCCGGAATCTGTTTATATGGGAACAACAACGGTCACCGCCCCACCACAAAACACCACATCATACCAACGC
The DNA here is from genome assembly GCA_027067055.1 of Lysobacterales bacterium. Lineage (GTDB taxonomy): Bacteria > Pseudomonadota > Gammaproteobacteria > Xanthomonadales > Marinicellaceae > NORP309. Next base: position 12,773 of record JAMOMK010000139.1, read on the forward strand.
AATGACCGCACATCGACCCCGCGTGTTGGCAGAGGAGGACGATAGTCATGAATAATAAATTACCATTACTGCTTATTTTATTGGTCTTAACTCTTATTGGTTTTAAGGTTTTCACCTTTACTGTTAATGAAAAGGAACTTGCCATAAAACTCAAAATTGGTAAAGTGGTTAAAGCCGATTACACACCCGGCCTTCATCTCAAGGTTCCAGGACTGAATATTATCAAAAAGTTTGATTCACGTATTCAGACTATGGATAACCGTCCAGCACCTGTGATGAACACAGATAAAGAATATTTGGATGTGGATTATTTTGTCAAATGGCGCATCAAAGACGTGGTTACTTATTACACGGCATTTAACGGTGTCAAATCATCAGCAGAAAGTCGCTTAAGTGATGTGATAAAAAATGCCTTGTCTGAAGAATTTTCATTGCGAACACTGCAGCAAGTGATCTCTACTCAACGCACTGAAATAATGCACACACTTAAAGCAAAAGCCACACCAATTGCCGAAAACTTTGGCATGGAAGTAGTTGATGTGCGAATTAAGCGCATCAATTTAAGTGATACAGTCAGCAGCTCGGTGTTTGAACGCATGATATCGGAACGTGAAACTGAAGCAGCAGAACATCGCTCAAACGGTCAAAAAGAGGCCGTTAATATTAAAGCCAACACAGACAAGCAAGTAAGAATCTTGTTGGCCGATGCAACCAAAGAAGCGGCAAAACTCAAAGGTCAAGGTGATGCACAAGCCACGCGTATTTATGCAGGGGCTTACACACGCAATAAAGAACTATACTCATTCTTGCGTTCATTAGAGGCGTATGAAAAAAGCTTCAATGGTTCCGATAGTATGATGGTACTTGACCCAAAATCTGACTTCTTCAAGCACTTTAATAAAAAATAAATTATTCAAACAGCCTCATTAGGCTAATAGGTACGTGTAAATGAAAAAAAATGTAGTTGTATTAGGCACTCAATGGGGCGATGAAGGTAAAGGTAAAATCGTTGACTTATTAACCGACAAAGCCGATGCCGTTGTTCGTTTTCAAGGCGGGCATAATGCAGGGCATACATTAATCATCAACGGTCACAAAACCGTTTTACACCTCGTACCATCTGGAATTTTGCGAGAAGGGGTGGATTGTTATATTGGCAATGGCGTAGTTGTTGCACCAGATGCCTTGTTAAAAGAAATTGAACAACTCAAAACAGCAGGTATTGATGTTAAATCACGCTTGAAAATTTCACGTGCAGCTCCAGTTATCATGCCCTATCACATCATTCTTGACCAACAACGCGAAATTGCCAAAGGCGGAAAAGCCATCGGCACAACAGGGCGTGGTATTGGTCCTGCTTATGAAGACAAGGTTGCCCGTCGTGGTATTCGTTTTGGTGATTTATTTGAGCCCAAACGCTTAAAAGAAAAGTTACGTGAAACGCTGTCCTACCACAATTTTGTAATCGAACATTATTTTAAACAGCCGCCATTAGATTTTGATGAAGTGTATGCACAAGCTTTGAATTATGGTGAGCAACTCAAGATGACTAGTGCCGATGTTACGGCCGATTTACATGACTTACAAGAACAAGGCAAGTCTATTTTGCTAGAAGGTGCTCAAGGCTCATTACTCGATATAGACCACGGCACCTATCCATTTGTTACCTCATCCAATACCACAGCAGGGGCGGCCTCTACAGGCACAGGACTTGGAGTTACCGATATAGACTATGTTTTGGGCATTACCAAAGCCTATACCACTCGTGTCGGTTCAGGACCTTTTCCCACAGAATTATTTGATGAGAATGGTGCCATACTTGCTAAAAATGGCGTTGAGTTTGGTGCAACAACAGGTCGCCCAAGGCGTTGTGGCTGGTTAGATTTAGTTGCTCTAAAACGTGCTATCCAAATAAACGGTGTAACAGGTATATGTGTAACAAAACTTGATGTACTTGATACTTTTAAAGAAATCAAAGTTTGTACGGCCTATAAAGTTGGTGATAAAAAAATTAATAACTTCCCTGCATCCGCCGAAGCATGGGAAAGCATCCAACCAGTTTATGAAACTCTCGAAGGCTGGATGAGCCAAACAAAAGGCATGACAGTGGCTTCTGACCTGCCAAAACAAGCACAAGCACTACTTGACAAAATCCAAGAATACACAGGCTCGCCTGTTCATATGGTTTCAACAGGTCCAGATAGAAATGAAAATATTATTATTCAAAATCCATTTGAATAAACTCTACTTACAAAGAAAGCCTTACCCATTTTCTTTGTAGGACCACTTTTTTTACATCATTTCTCACGTTGAAATGTTAAATATTAACCCCATATATTTAGCATATTAAAACTTATTAGAGAAATGAAAATGAAAATAGATAAATTCACCAGTAGTTTTCAACAAGCCTTACAAGATGCACAATCACTGGCAATAGGACAAGGTAATAACATGGTTGAAACAGCCCATTTATTATCTGCATTAATTGACCAGCAAGGATCAAGCACAAAATCTTTATTGCTCAAAGCACAGGTTGATGTTGAAAAATTACAGCAAAAACTTAATGAAATAATGGCAGGTTTTCCACAAGTTTCAGGTAACGAAGGTCAAATAAACTATTCCAATGATTTGATACGAGTGCTTAACATCTGTGACAAACTTGCCAAGCAAAAAAATGACACCTATATTTCTAGCGAGCTGTTTATTTTAGCGGTTTTACAAGTCAAAGACCGTACTGCAAAAGCACTGGAACAAAGTGGAGCCAACCAAGGCAATATTGCCCGTGCCATAGATGAAGTCCGAGGAGGGGAAAACGTGAATGACCAAAACGCTGAAGAAAACCGTGGAGCATTAGATAAATACACGATTGATTTAACTGCCAAAGCCGAAAAAACCAAACTTGACCCTGTCATAGGACGAGATCAAGAAATTCGTCGCATGATACAAATTTTATCACGCCGCACCAAAAACAACCCCGTATTAATTGGTGCACCAGGTGTGGGTAAAACTGCCATTGTTGAGGGCTTGGCACAACGTATTGTTAACCACGAAGTACCCTCAAGCATGCTCAACAAGAGAGTATTATCCTTAGATTTAGGTTCACTAATTGCAGGTGCTAAATTTCGTGGAGAGTTTGAAGAGCGCTTAAAGGCTTTATTAAAAGATTTATCCAAACAAGAAGGCAATGTAATTTTGTTTATTGATGAAATGCACACATTAATCGGTGCAGGCAAAGCCGAGGGTTCAATGGATGCAGGCAATATGCTCAAACCAGCATTGGCTCGCGGAGAGTTGCACTGTATCGGTGCAACGACTTTGGATGAATATCGTGAGTATGTGGAAAAAGACAAAGCCATTGATAGAAGGTTTCAAAAAATCATCGTTGAAGAACCATCGGTTGAAGACACCATTGCCATCTTGCGTGGTTTAAATGAACGCTACGAAGTTCATCATGGAGTAGAAATTACCGATCCTGCTATTGTCGCCGCAGCGATGTTATCGCACCGCTATATAACCGATAGAAACCTACCCGATAAAGCCATTGATTTAATGGACGAAGCGGCTTCACGCATTCGAATGGAGATTGATTCTAAGCCTGAAAAACTCGATCATTTGGAACGTAAAATGATTCAGCTCAAAATTGAACGTGAGTCATTAAAAAAGGAAAAAGATGATGCCTCAAAAAAACGCTTGCAAGAATTAACCGATAGAATAGAGCAAATGGAACGCGATTTTTCAGATTTAATGGAGGTTTGGAAATCAGAAAAAGCAGCGGTACAAGGCACAACACACTTAAAAGAAGAGTTAGAGGTAGCTAAAGCAAACCTTGAAACCGCCATGCGTACCAATGACTATGCCATAATTTCAGAAATTCAGTATGGTATTATTCCAGAGTTAGAGCGAAAAATTGAAGAGGTTTCTAAAGCCGAAGAACAAGATTTTAAACTACTTCGCTTCAAAGTTACCGAAGCAGAAATAGCTGAAGTGGTAGCGAAATGGACAGGTATTCCAGTAAATAAAATGATGCAAGGTGAAAAAGACAAACTCTTGCAGATGGAAGCAGAAATTCATAAACGTTTAATTGGTCAAGAAGAGGCTGTAGTTGCAGTATCTGATGCAATACGTCGTTCACGAGCAGGTTTATCAGACCCAAACCGTCCAATTGGTTCATTTTTGTTTTTAGGTCCAACAGGCGTGGGCAAAACAGAACTATGTAAATCCTTAGCTGACTTTATGTTTGATTCCACCGATGCGATGGTGCGAATAGATATGTCAGAATTTATGGAAAAGCATTCGGTGGCTCGCTTAATTGGTGCACCGCCAGGCTATGTTGGCTATGAGCAAGGCGGCTATTTAACCGAAGCAGTCAGACGTAAACCATACTCGGTTATCTTGCTTGATGAAGTAGAAAAAGCACACCACGATGTGTTCAACATCTTATTACAAGTGCTTGATGATGGTCGTCTAACCGATGGTCAGGGTCGTACAGTTGATTTTAAAAATACCGTAATCATTATGACCTCCAATCTTGGTTCAGATATTATCCAAGAAAAAGCAGGCGGTGACTACAATGACATGAAAAAATCGGTTATGGAGATTGTCGGTAGGCACTTTAGACCTGAGTTTATTAACCGTGTTGATGATATAGTGGTATTTCACCCATTAAGTAAAAGCGATATTCGCAAGATTGCAGCCTTGCAGATTAAATCGTTGGCAAAACGCTTAATTCCTCGTGAAATTGTCTTGGATGTGGATAAAAGTGCCTTAGACTACATTGGCGATGTTGGTTATGACCCTGTTTATGGTGCAAGACCTTTGAAACGTGCGATTCAAGATATACTTGAAAACCCATTATCAAAAGCCCTGTTATCAGGAAAATTTGTCAATGGCAATACCATTAAGGCAACTTATGAAAATGGTCAAATCACTTTCAAAAAGTTGAATTAATGATATAAAACCGCATAATAGCGAAATCAAAAATCCGTCATTCTCGCGAAGGCGGGAATCTTTCTGGGATAAATAACATTATTCTTTAGAAGACTCCTGCCTTCGCAGGAATGGCAATGCTTATTAATTTACTTTTTAACACTTATGCCAATATACGAATACCAATGCCAAACTTGTGGTGAGCAACTCGATAAATTACAAAAAATGAGTGACGCTGCTCTAACGACTTGTCCAAAATGCGATAAAGAAACATTGAAAAGAATTATCTCTGCTAGCGGCTTTCGTCTCAAAGGCACCGGCTGGTATGAAACGGATTTTAAAAATAAGAAAGCCTCAGAACCTAAGAAAAAAGAAAGCCCTGATTAATCCCTAATCATCCAACACTGCTGGTTGAATGGTCTTTAACTCGTTGTCAGTTAAGATGCGTGAAACACTCATAAAGCGTAAGCCCATCGGTATTTCTAATGAAAAACTCGAACCACGACCTTTGCTCACATCAATGGTAATGTGCATATTTTTGTAATATTCAAACTGATCAGATGCCATATAGAATTTGCAACCGTGTATTTCTCCCAAACATAAGTCGCGAGCTCCAATTAAAAAATCACCTTTTTCAAAACACATGGGTGCAGAGCCATCACAACAACCACCAGACTGGTGAAATATCAAATCGCCAAATTTATCACGCAAAGTATCAATAACTTCTTTGGCTTTGTCTGTTACCGCGAGTCGCTCTGTGTGGTTATCATTTGACATTCTTTAATGCTCCAAATCAGTTAGGTGATTAAAGTTTGCATCTAATCACCTAATTTGTTAACTCAATGATTATTTAGAAAAATCCCAATGGGTTTTTATCAAATGAGGTTAATATGTTTTTGGTGTGGCGATAATGATTAAGCATCATTTTATGGTTTTCACGACCAATACCTGATTTTTTATAACCGCCAAAAGAGGCACCTGCTGGGTAAGCATGATAACAGTTACACCAAACACGACCGGCTTCTATTCCTCGTGAAAAGTATTGCATTTCATGCACATCACGGGTCCAAACACCTGCACCTAAACCGTACAAAGTGTCATTGGCAATGGCTAAGGCTTCTTCATCGTCTTTAAAAGTTGTGACACTTAATACTGGACCAAAAATCTCTTCTTGGAATATGCGCATCTTGTTATCACCTTTAAATACCGTGGGTTGAATATAATAACCATCAGGAAAGTCTGGGTTATCAAATTTATCACCACCGATTAATAATTCAGCACCCTCTTGTTTACCAATATCAATGTAATTTAAGATTTTTTCGTATTGGTCATTGGAGGCTTGAGCTCCCATCATTGTACTTGCATCAAGTGTGTCACCCATCTTAATGGCTTTGATTCGCTCGATACAACGTGCCATAAATTCTTCATAAATGTCTTCATGAATTAGGGCGCGTGAGGGACAAGTACAGACTTCACCCTGGTTAAAGGCAAACAAAACAAGTCCTTCAATGGCTTTATCAAGGAAGCTATCGTCTTTGTCCATAATACTTTTTGTGAAAATATTAGGTGATTTTCCACCTAACTCTAAGGTAACAGGGATAATGTTTTCAGATGCATATTGCATAATCAAACGACCCGTTGTGGTCTCTCCTGTAAAGGCAACTTTTTTAATATCGGGGTGTTGTGCTAACGGTTTTCCTGCCTCTGTTCCAAAACCATTAACAATATTCAATACACCAGGAGGTAACAAATCAGCAATTGCTTCCATGAAAAATAAAATAGAAAGTGGTGTTTGCTCAGCAGGTTTGAGAACAATACAGTTACCAGCGGCTAAAGCTGGAGCCACTTTCCAAGCTGCCATCAAGATAGGGAAATTCCATGGAATAATCTGCCCAACCACACCCAAGGGTTCATGAACTTCCATTGTCACTGTGCCTGCATCTAAATCAGAGACTTCACCAACCTCTGCACGAATCACACTGCCAAAGTATCTAAAATGATCTGCAGCTAGTGGAATATCAGCTGCCATTGTTTCACGGATAGCTTTGCCGTTATCCCATGTTTCTATAGTGGCTAATTTTTCTAAATTTTCTTCAATTCGATCGGCAATTTTGTTTAATATATTGCAACGCTCTGTTGCTGTTGTTTTACCCCAGGCACTAGCTGCTTTGTTTGCTGCAGCGACTGCAAGATTTATATCTTTTTTATTGGAGCGTGGGATTTTTGTTAATATTTGACCATCGACAGGTGAAGTGTTTTCAAAATATTCTCCATCAACAGGAGTTGTCCATTGACCACCAATATAGTTTTCGTATTGACTCTTTAAGTCTGGTTTTTTATTTGACATGTATTTTCTCTTTTTTTATTGCCATCATTACTCACAATAAAACCACACCTTTGATGGCGAATAAGGTGTTGTGTATTTACTTAACATAGTATTCTATAATCAAACAAAAATATTTGCATTAGGAATATTTAGTTAATTTAGTTAATTTTACTAATACCCAAATCCCGATATAGAAAGTACGATGATAGCACAAGTCCTTAATGCACCTAGAAAACCCAGAAAAAGCTTCATCACCAATGAGGTGACTTTAGTTTTTCTTGATTTCCTATGCACATCAGTTACTTGCACTCTCAAACGCACTTCTATATCGGGATTTGGGTAATAAAGGAGCCTCTATGAAACTTCAAAAAAGAGATAAGAGTGGATATACTTGAAAAAACAACAAGAAAAGTAGACTTAAAGAAGAAACAAATATGGCGCGTAAAAAACGCTTTCTTTTCAGTTCTCGAAGTATGGAAACCTTCATTAATTCATAGGTTAGCTCACGCATAATATCAATTTTTTCAAGTTGACTAACATACTCATTTAAAGATTTAACTTCATTTGGGTGAAGGTAAAATAAAGCTTGCACCTCTCTTCTCCCACGCAAAATACTAGGAGCCATTTTTCGTGTTGGGTACAAAACAGAAACAAAAGTAATCAATGGAACCATGATTAATGCCCAAGATAGGACTAAAATTAAGACACCACTTTGGTTTTCTAACAACTCTAAATGCGTTAATTTTGTGATTGTTCCGATAGTAAAGATAAAACCAATGCCGACAATCTGTGCTTTAGTATCGTAGGTGCGAATATTATCTTGTGCTTCCTTTAAAGAAGCGTAGAGAAAATTTAATGTATTTAAGTCTTTTTGCATGATTTAGTCTTTACTTTGAAAATTGTGTAATGAAGTATCTGCTAAGTGTGATGGTACAATATGGTTCATTGAGCGGGCAATATTTTCAATACGACCTGGATTAATTCTTTCCCAATCATGTAACATCATCTTAATAGCTTGGCGTTGCATATTGTCCTGTGAGCCACAGAGATTACAGGGAATTATTGGGTATTTAAGCAATTCTGCGTATTCAATAATATCGACTTCTGCACAATAAGACAATGGGCGAATAACCGTGTGTTTGCCATCATCTGAAAATAATTTTGGAGGCATAGATTTAAGTGTGCTACCAAAAAACATATTTAAAAATAAGGTTTCGACTCGGTCATCGCGGTGATGACCTAGGGCTATTTTGGTACAGTTATGTTTTTCGGAAAATGAATACAGGATACCACGACGTAAACGCGAACACAGACCGCAAGTAGTTTTTCCTTCTGGGATAATCTCTTTGACTATACTGTAGGTGTCTTGTTCGATGATATGGAATTCAATACCCAGTTCGCTCAAGTATTCGGGTAAAATATATTCAGGGTAGCCAGGTTGTTTCTGGTCTAGGTTTACTGCAATCAAATCAAATTTTATCGGTGCTTTTTTCTGTAACAAAAGCAGTATATCAAGCATGGCAAAAGAATC
>JAMOMK010000140.1 GCA_027067055.1 Lysobacterales bacterium
GATTAATATGATTAATATGATTAATATGATTAATATGATTAATATGATTAATATGATTAATATGATTAATATGATTAATATGATTAATATGATTAATATGATTAATATGATTAATATGATTAATATGATTAATATGTTGATATTAATTGTTCAACTGTTAACCAACAAAGCAGGTTTGAATAGTCGCAATAGTTCAATTCGTAAGGTGGGCTTGCCCACCATTTTAAAACTCATTGATTGTTAAGGTGATTTATACATTGTTTCTTAAAAAAACAATGGTAGGTTTGGTTCCACCAAACAAGCAGTGTTTCAGATGTTTCGATAAATGATACTTATACAGTCTCTTCAGTCAACTTTATTATTAAACATTCGGTTTTATTTCGTTAGCTAAAGCAAACGCCCCATTCGAGTTTCTTTTATTGAATTTATACAAATTAAGTCATTTATCATTAGGTTGACTCTTAAGTCAGTATCAATATCATTGAGTTTGTTGATAGTGAGACAATATTTTCTGCTGATTTTATGTTTGCCTAATTATGGTCTATCTGCGTGTCATTCGGAAAAGGCTTACCTTGATTGGATTCAACGGCATCTTTCAGACTGAGTAAAAATACAGCCCATTTAGTAGAACAATGAGCCATGAAGTCGTTTGATTCTTGCCAGTTGGAATGGCTAAAGTTGAGAAAAGTTTGGTTCTCACTCTCATCTAATTCAAAGCAAATTTCTGTACCATTCCAAGCATCAGGCATAGATTCTTCCTGTTGCCACCTAACGAGTTTGTTTGTAACTAGTTCACTAACAGTAAAGTCTGGACCTCCAGCACCAAACCTAAACTTGATCAGAGACCCAACAGGTCCTGCACCAGTTACATCATTTGTCCACCAACTTTTTAAACCTTCATCTGTGGTGAGTGCGTGATAGATACTTTTTGGTGAGGCTTTTATTCCAATACGGTGAATAATCTGTGGCATGATTAATTGACTGTTTTAAGTGCTAATAGACTAACATATTTAAAAGCTCAGTACAATCATACTGTACAGGGGCTCAAAAGTTAATAGCTGAGTATTCTGAAATAGTTAGGTGGATAGCATCGAACATTAGGTGATGAAAAATTAAAAATTGGTATATTATCAACTGATGAAACCGTGTTATAATTAAAATTCAAAAAATAACAACACAGTAAGCCACAAAAGGATACCACTACATGAAAAAATACTTGAAAATTGCATTAATTAGTACGCTTTTATTACTTATCAATTCACTTTCTGCCAAGGTTTATTATGGTTTAAGCTCAGAAAAGCTAAAGAAAAAAATGTATGAATTTACCGTTGAGCAACTCGATTTCGATGCTGGTTTTTCAGTGATAAACTCACAAAAAATTGGTCTTGGTCGCTTTGCTCAGGAGTTCCTTTCTCCAAGTGGTCAATATTTAGTGGTTTATCTAACCAATACTAAAAAGAACCCAAGTGAAATGGTTGTCTACAGCACAGATGGATTAAATGAAGTGATGAGAGTTAAAGTTGATCATTTTGCTACGATTTTGCTAGGACAACATTTAGCTCCAATATTTAGTGAGGATGAATCTGTGATTGCTTTACAGGTTGCGAAAGGTAAGAAGCAAAATTTTATTAATGCGTATAATATTGAATCAGGAAATATGCTTTATTCCATTGAATTTGCAAAAAAAGGACAGCTTTTGGGGCAGTCACAAAGTAAAAAGACTTTTTATGTTGGAGGAAAAGGTGGTACAAAAGGGTATGCAGGACTTTATGTATACAAAATAACTGACGGTGCTTTATTAAAAACTTATAAAGAAAAGAAAAGGTTTTATACTTATAGAAGTGATTTGGCCCCTGACTTTTTTGTCAAAATGTTGTCAGATCAATCGACCCGTCAATATACAGTTTTTTCCCTAGACTCTGATTCGGGTAAAAGATTGTTTAACCAGAAGCTAGGGAAAACTAAACCAATATTTAGCAAAGTTAATACAGATGATAATTTCTTTTATATGGTTAAGAAATCAGGTTCACCTAAAAAAGTTAATGTTTCTAAGTTTGAAAATAATGCATTAACAAAACTAGTATCAACTGATGGAGAACTTAAACCCTATCATTTGACTGCAAGCCATGACGGTCGAAAATTTATAGTGGCAAGCAAATCTAATATACGTTTGCTCGATATGGATGAACCCAATCAAATTTTTAAAATGAATGCTCCATTTGATGTAGCAACGGGCTTCTTTTCAAATGATGACTCATTGGTTTATTTGCGAGAAGGTACAGGTTCTGAAGTTGGTATTGTAGATTTTACTAATCGTAAGCTTATTGGTGATTCAGGTACTGGAAGAGCTTCTGTGAAATTTGGTCAGTTTATGGCGAGTGTTGCATTAGCGGCCGCCACTGGTGGAATATCTGGTGGCTCTTATATCGGTATTTCATATTCTAGATCTGATACCGCTATGTTGTTGAGTAGAGATCAACAAAAGCTCTATGTGGTTAATGCAAAAACCAATGATGTGACAATTTTTAATGCAAAAGATTTGTCAGGCAAAAAAGGTGTAGCAACAGGTAAAAGCACATTTGGTGTTTTTCAATTATCCAAAGAATATTTCCCTAATGATGAAGACAGCAATGTTATCGTTTTTAGTCCAAAGTCGGTGAGCTATTTTAATTCAGAATCAACAGAAATCATAAATCAAGTCAAATTCCATGAGTTCATTAATTTTGATTTTGAAGAAAATTTATTTTTTACAAAATCAAAAGAAGGTACATTGAGTGTATATGAAATGAGTACTGGAAAATTAATTAAAACTGTTGATAATACTGTAAATATTGATACTATTTCTTATCATCTTAAATAATAAAGAGAGTGTAATTCATGACAAATCCAATTAGAAATCTCCAACCAAAAGCTTTGTGGAATAACTTTGCTGATTTAAATGCAATACCGCGTCCTTCTAAGAAAGAAGAAAAGGTGGTGGCTTTTTTGATGGCATTTGCCAAGAGTCATCATTTTGAGGCGCTAATTGACCCTATTGGCAATGTCATTATGAAAAAACCAGCCACAAGTGGTATGGAAAACCGCAAAACGGTGGTGTTGCAATCGCATATTGATATGGTTTGTCAAAAGAATAACGATACCGAATTTGACTTTGATACACAAGGCATTAATATGTTGATTGAAGGTGATTGGGTCACAGCCGATGGCACAACTTTGGGAGCAGACAATGGTTTGGGAGTAGCGGCTATCATGAGTGTTTTTGCCTCAAAGGATATTACCCATCCTGCATTGGAGGCCTTATTTACCATTGATGAAGAAACAGGTATGACAGGTGCGCTTGGTTTGCAAGCGGGGTATTTGGATGCGGAGATTTTGTTGAATCTTGATACCGAAGATGATGATGAAATTGCCATGGGATGTGCTGGTGGTATTGATATAACCGCGACATCGACTTATGAACAACAAACGGTGACGGCTACAGCTGCTTATAAAATTACAGTTAAAGGATTGCGTGGTGGACACAGTGGTATGGATATTCACAAAGGTTATGGCAATGCCAATAAGTTGATGAATCGTATTTTGTTTGCGCTAAAAGATGAAGTGTTAATAACACAGATTGATGGCGGTTCGTTGCGCAATGCCATTCCACGTGAAAGCTCGGCTGTTATAATTTGTGACGAAAAGGATACAGTTAATAAAATTTTTCAGGGAATTTCAAATGAAATTGTTAACGAATATAAAAGCATTGAAGGAAACATAGAAGTTATAATTGATTCGGTTGATATGCCGCAATATTCTATCTCTAGGGAAGGGCAAGATAATTTAATCAAAACTATTTATGCCACACATAATGGTGTCTATCGCATGAGTCCTGATATTGAAGAATTAGTGGAAACATCAAATAATCTTGCACGCGTAATTGTTAAGGATGGAGCAATCAAAGTTTTGTGTTTAACACGAAGTGCAACAGAGGTGGGTAAACAAGACATGTCCAATCAATTAAAGTCAACTTTTGAATTAGGTGGTTTTAAAGTTAAACTAGATGGAGCCTACCCTGGTTGGAAGCCAAATCCTGACTCGAAAATTCTTAAAGTTCTGCAAAATATCTATTTTGATATTTTTAAGTCAGAACCTAAAATAATTGCCTACCACGCAGGTCTCGAATGTGGCATATTAGGAACAAACTATCCAGAAATGGATATGATTTCATTTGGACCAACTATACAACGTGCTCATTCACCTGATGAAAGAGCGAGTATTTCTTCGACACAAAAGTTTTGGAAATATTTACTGGAGATATTGAAGAATATTCCTGTGAAAAGTTAGTCTAAATCAATTTATCAATGTGAACGGTAAGAAAATAACCCGTACAAATCAACCAGGCAAATAAAATCAATGCCAGTAGAAGAGGTTTAAGTCCTGCTTGCTTAAATTTGGCTAAATGCGTTTCCATACCTAAAGCGGTCATTGCCATCGTTAGCATAAAAGTATCAATATGATTAATGATAGTCACTAAATTTGTGGGTAACAAATGCAATGAGTTAAAGCCTGCCACAACAATAAATAAAATGGCAAACCACGGAATGACAAGTTTTTTTGCACCTTTGGATGAATGGTTACCAAGGTGCGATAAAAATAGCCCTAGGATTAATAACATGGGAGCTATCATCATGACACGAATCATTTTGACAATAATTGCTGTATCACTAGAAACCGCATCAATAGCACCACCTGCAGCCACTACCTGTGCCACTTCGTGAACACTGGAACCTACATATAAGCCAAACTGCGTAAAGTCCATATCAAGTACACCTGACTTGAATAATATGGGATAGACAAACATGGAAATGGTGCCAAACAAAACAACAGTGCCAACGGCTATGGCAGTTTTGTGTGGCTCAGACTTGAGGACTTCTTCGGTAGCAAGAACTGCCGCAGCGCCACAAACGGCGCTGCCAGATGCGACTAATATTGCAGTGTCTCTATCTAGTTTAAGTAGTTTAATGCCAACAAAAATTCCTAAAATCATGGTAGTGGATAACATAACGGTTGAAATAATTAAACCTTCGGTTCCAACCGATGCTATTTGTTGAAAAGTAATGCGAAACCCATAAAAAACAATAGCAATCCGTAATAAAGTCTTGGCAGAAAATAAAATTCCAGGCAACCACGTTTGTGGAATTCTAGTGCGCAAGGTATTGGCAAAAACAATACCCAAAACAATACCGATAACCAAAGGGCTAATGGCTAAAGCTTTGATGTGTGGGATTAGTGCAATAAAAGTCGCAATAATGGCAAAAAAAGCGACTAAAAGAATGCCTAATATCTTATGAGTATTCAATGAATGATTCCCGTGTAGGATGGGCTACGCCCATCAAAATTGTCGTTAACTTCCGTGCAGCACTCTAACTCGTAAGGTTCCATCAATAGATTTAAGTTCGGTTTTCAAATCATCCAATTCCGTGCAATCTACATCCATAATCACGTAACCAATCTCACCTTCTGTTTGCAGATGTAAGGCTGTGATATTCATGCCATGATTGCTGAATATACGGTTAACTTTTTCGAGCACTCCCGGTTGATTTTGATGAATGTGCATAACACGTGATTGGTTATCATTAACTTCAGGCAAAGACACTTGTGGAAAGTTAACCGCTGATGAGGTTGAGCCATTATTGGAGTACTTCATCAATTTATTTGCCACTTCATTGGCAATATTGACTTGTGCTTCTAAAGTAGAACCACCAATATGAGGTGTTATTATGACTTGATCGTAGTCTTTTAGTTTTGATGTGAAGGGATCATTGTTACTGCTGGGTTCTTCAGGAAAGACATCTAATGCCGCTCCTTTAATTTTTCCCGAATCCAGTGCTTGGATTAAATCTTCAATAACAACAACATCACCACGTGCGGCATTGATGAGATAACTGCCTTCGCGCATTTTATCAAGTTGTTCCTTGCCAATCATATTTTTAGTGGCAGCAGTAGAGGGCACGTGTAGACTTAATACATCCACTTTTGCTAATAATTCATTTAAAGATTCGGTATTTTTGGCATTGCCCATAGGCAGTTTGTTTTCAATATCGTAAAAATAAACTTTCATACCCAATGACTCAGCAATCACTCCAAGTTGTGAGCCAATATGCCCAAAACCAACGATTCCGAGTTTTTTGCCACGGATTTCAAATGAACTGGTTGCTGTTTTTTGCCATTCTCCACGGTGAGCGGCGGCATTTTTTTGTGGAATTCCGCGCATTAGAAAGATAATTTCGGCTAACACTAATTCAGCAACTGAACGTGTATTCGAAAATGGCGCATTAAATACAGGAATGCCCTTGTTGCGAGCGTATTCGAGATTAATTTGGTTAGTACCAATGCAAAATGTACCAATTGCCATCAATTTATCGCAAGCATCTAAAACATCTTGAGTTACATGCGTACGTGAGCGAATGCCCAGAATATGTGCATCAGAAAGTATTGCTTTTAGTTCTTCGGTCTCTGGTGTACCTTTGAGGTAGTGGATATTGTTATAACCATCTTTTCTAAAGGTTTCTTCCGCTAAAGGGTGAACGCCTTCTAATAAAACGACTTTTATTTTCTCTTTACTTAATGAGAGCTTGCTCATAATTCACTATTATCCTATATAATTGGGAACTTTAAATGACATATTGTAAACCGCTAATGGAAAAACGTGAAATTATTAATCAAATTAAATTAGAAATTGCTAATATAGAGTATTCTATCGATGCTGATGACTTGCAAGTCTATGGACAAGACTGGACTCGCTTTGCTGATGTGGATTGTGCTTGCGTGTTGTTTCCAAAGTCGATTGAACAAGTGCAAAAGCTTGTTCAATTGGCTAATAAACTTAATTTTAAAATTGTTCCATCAGGTGGAAGAACAGGTTATAGCGGTGGAGCTGTGGCTAGTAATCAAGAGTTTGTCTTATCACTTGAAAAGATGCGCAGTATCTTAGGTTTTAATGCCGATGATGCGCAAGTGACTGTGCAAGCAGGGGTTATCACCGAACAACTACACAACTATGCAGAAGAAAAGGGTTTGTTTTATCCTGTTGATTTTGCTTCAAGTGGTTCTAGCCAAATCGGTGGCAATATAGCGACAAATGCAGGTGGAATACGTGTGTTGCGTTATGGCATGACCCGTGATTATGTGGCAGGATTGAAAGTAGTGACTCCAACGGGTGAAATCTTAGAGTTAAATCAAGGCTTAATCAAAAATGCCACGGGTTATGATTTGCGTCATTTAATGATTGGCAGCGAAGGCACGCTGGGTATTATTGTCGAAGCTACTATGCAATTAGTCAAACCACCTGTTGAACAGTCAGTGATGTTATTGGCTTTAGACTCGCTTGATTCTGTTATGCGTGTGTTTGCACTAGCTAAAAAAGAACTCAACTTATCGGCTTACGAATTTTTTACCGATATAGCCTTAAAACATGTCTGTAGCCACCGTGAGTTAGATAATCCATTCGAGGATTCAGCTCAATGCTATGTTTTATGTGAATTTGATGAAGATGAAGAAGCGGTCATGCAAGTCTTTGAGAAAGGCATGGAAAATGGAGATATTGTTGATGGACTTATTTCACAATCGCGCGAACAAGCCAATCAGTTTTGGCAATACCGCGAAGGCATCAGTGAATCCATAGCGCATTTTTCACCTTATAAAAATGACATATCAGTCAAAGTCTCCTTAGTGCCAAAATTTATGAATAAACTGGATGGCTTAGTGCGTGAACATTACCCACAATTTGAACTAGTATGGTTCGGGCATATCGGTGATGGTAATTTACACCTCAATATTATTAAATCTGAAGACATGAGCATTGCTGATTTCAAAATCGAATGTGAAGCCGTCAACAAACACGTCTATGGTTTAATCCAACAAATGGGTGGAAGTATCTCCGCAGAACATGGCGTAGGCATGATTAAAAAACCGTATCTTGCTTATTCTCGTAGTCAAGCCGAACTAAAAATCATGCAAGGCATTAAGCAAGTATTTGATCCGAATGGTGTTTTGAATCCAGGTAAGTTGATTTGAATAAAGTTACTCACTTCTGAAAAAACTGTGTAGTGGCTTCCCTTGTGGGAGCCTTTATTGGTGTAACTCTTGGTTTTTATTGAACAAGGCTCCCACAAGGGAAGCCACTACTTGTAATATTTGTCATCGCACCACTTTTTGGTGAAAGTTATCATTCCGCAGTTTACTTGCTTTTTCAGTTGGGCTCTTGCTTATTGGGTTTGTTTTTATTAGAAAAAGGTCGTGATGTAGTATTTGATAGATGACAATCCTGTAAGCAATTAAGCACGTATTTGACCCGAATGGTGTTTTGAATCCTGGTAAGTTGATTTGAATAAAGTTACTCACTTCTGAAAAAACTGTGTAGTGGCTTCCCTTGTGGGAGCCTTTATTGGTGTAACTCTTGGTTTTTATTGAACAAGGCTCCCACAAGGGAAGCCACTACTTGTAATATTTGTCATCGCACCACTTTGCAGGGTTGTAATTGATGTATTCGACTACTTTTTGGTGAAAGTTATCATCACGAATGATTTTATCATAGAAGCTTCTTTGCCAGAATTTTTTATCAAACTTTTTCCAATTGTTTAGCTTTACACCTTTGATATATTCATTGGTAGTAATTGATTTAAAAGCTCCAATAATTTCTGACAACTTAATTATTGATTCATTAAGCTCAATAATGGCATGAAAATGATTGGGCATGACCACAAACTCGTGTAAATTCAAAACAAAGTATCTCTGTGTCATTAACATCCATTGCTTTTTGATCATTTTTCCAGCATCACTTAATTCCATTAAGTCATTAGAAATTGATCCAAAAAGGCACACCATATCTTTTTGACAAATTGTGATAAAATACAATCCATTTTGCGAGTAATCATAATTCCTTAAGCGCATTTTAACCCGTTTTGATAGTTTTTCCATAAAAACTCCTTGTAGTGGCTTCCCTTGTGGGAGCCTTTATTGGTGTAACTCTTTGTTTTCATTGAACAAGGCTCCCACAAGGGAAGCCACTACAACCCAAAAAAGCTAATACTCTTAGGTGCTTTCATCTCGCCTTTGTTGCCTTTCACCTGCTATTTTGTTGTCTTGGCTGTGATTTTCATAACCAAATAAGAAAAATGATGCACCAAATGCAGGGTAGGTCTCGGCTGGTACATTTTCTTCGTATTGGAGAATAATGTTTTCAACTTTGTCTTTGGCATCGCTTAAGATGCCAGTGCATTCTTCTTTGATTTCTTTGAAGTTTGCTGGGTTGACTTGAGTTGAGTATATATTGCGTTGGAATTGTTTATCTTGATTGTCACTTTGGTCAAAATTGTAAATAACGGTGTTGGTTAAACGGTTGAGTTCCGTGGTTAATATTCTAAATTGTTGTTCTATCCTGTCTTTTTCTGGCATATAACTAAAAACTGCCAATTGATACTTGTCGCCTTTATCAATTAGATTCCCCAACCTCATCAGTTCTTTGGCTATGGAAGGAGGGGTCAACGCACCTGGTACGACTGATTCGCATATACTATCAAAGCTTTGAAATGGGCCGTGTTTATATATGTATTGTGTTTTGTTTTTGCTACATACTCTTTTTATTTCGTTTAGTACTAACCTAGATTTTGGGTACTTTATTGAAACTTGTTTTATGTTTAAGTAATGGTTGATGTAGCGTCTGTCGATACTTGTGCGACAAGATAGTTCGACTATGGAGTAGTCGGGATTGGTGGTTTTTGCAATTTTGACTAAGTAGCTTTTGTAATACTCAATAAAAGCATGAAGATTGATGTTATATTTCAATGAAATTTTGGCAGCCATTTTGGCAAGATTTTGTAATAATCCGTGTTTTAAATTTTTTGATGTCTCTAGTTTGCTATGTGTGTTGAGTGAATTCATTATTAACCTTGTTTAATTAATTGGTTTCTAAATTTCTCACATACAAACAGTAGGAGTAAAAAGTGAGAATATAGGCTATAAATTAACTCTTTTTACTCCATATTGCAATGGCGGTTAAGCAAATAGTGTCAGATTGTTACAGTTCTACAAAATTTTTGTATTCCAGAACCATCGGACTCAAGGCTGTTAATGCCAGAACCATCGGACTCAAGGCTGTCAATGCCAGAGCCATCGGACTCAAGGCTGTCAATACCAGGGCCATCAGATTCAGAATTGACACCTGTTTGTAAGGTAATACATTGTATTTGTGTATTTAATTCAGTTGCATAAGTAGTGAATATACAGCTTGTTAAAAGTATTGTTATAATTAATTTTTTCATGGTTTTATCCTCGTGTGTGATTGATGATTATATTAGGATGTACAAAAATGTACATGGATCTAATATTTTGACATGGATAAGGTGAAAACTAAAATTTCATGAAGTGAAAAACTTAATTTAATGAAATATGAGCCCTTAGAAGAGGCATTTTGATTGAAAATCAAAAATTTGGTAAATTTATGCTCAGCTATTTATCTTGTTTCTATGTTAAGAGAAATTGTGAATGAGAGGAATTCAAGCATCGACAAGGCAGTGCCTTGTCGCTACGGTTTCTTTGTTTGATTAAGGGAGCTGCGTGTTTTTATTATTGAGATGCAACCATTTCTAAGCGTTTGAGTAAATCACTTGCTGTCATATAGGTGGGGAATAACTCGCCTTTATCCGTAACAATATTTGGCGTTCCCCTGACACCAATTTTTTTCCCTGAATTAAAGTGTTCTGCTACGGGGTTGTCGCATTGCTTTGGCTCTAAAATTATGCCATTTTGTGATTGTGTCATTGCTTCTTTTCTATCAACGGCACACCATGCGGTGACGGATTTGGCGAAGGTTGGTGAGCTTAGTCCAGATCTTGGCCAAAAAAGGTATGATATACCAATACCTAAATCGTTAAAATCTTTCATTTCTGCGTGCAGTTTACGGCAATAACCACAATCAATATCGGTATAAACAGTGACATGGTGCTTCATGTTTTCTGGGAAAAAATCAATTCTTTGGTCTTTGCCAAATTGGGACACTATTTTTTTTCTTTTGGCTGTTTTGCTGTCTTCGGTGAGGTTTTTGTGGGTTTCTACCTCAGTAATTGAGCCATTAATAAAATATTTTCCATCGTCTGTCATGTAATACACATCATTGATGTTTTCAGAATCTAAATTTATTTGCTTTATGCCTTTTATCGGAGTTGAAGTTGCTGTTGCAATTTTGGCAGTTGGTGCCAGTTTTTTAAACCCTTGTTCTATATCTTTGGAGGGTTGTTGTGCATGTATTATGCTTGAAAAAGAAAGAAGTATCAGTGTGTTTTTTATCATCATGTTTTTCCTGTTGTCTGTTTTTGTCATTAGTACTGACAAGGCATTTTTATAAAAGTTTAGTATTAAGCTAAAAGAATTGACTTACATCAATGAGCAATACTTAACAAAAAATTAACATACACCCTGACTAATAATAACTATTGCAACGAGGTTTATCATGAAAGAAACATTTACCAAGGGCATGGCAAGGAATATATATTACGGGGGATCTTTGTTTTTCTTCCTCGCTTTTATTGGACTTACCGTGGATACCGTTAATAAATTGCCCAAAACAGATAACCGAGAAGCTATCACTGAAGTGGTTGCTTTTGGAAAATCAGTATGGGAAAAAAATAATTGTGTAGGATGCCATACATTATTGGGCGAAGGCGCATATTTTGCACCTGAATTAGGTAATGTTTATACACGTTTTGGTGAAAGTACTGAGGCTATTAAAGCATTCATTAAGTCACGCCCAGTTAATGGCATTAAAGGTCGTCGCAGTATGCCGCAATTTAATCTGACCGAAGAAGAGTTGGAAGGGCTTGCACAGTTTCTTAAATACGCCAATGGGATTGATACCCATAATTGGCCTCCAAATATTCAGGGGTAATCGCTATGAAATTAAAATATGAATCACAATCTGTTGCCAAACTTTATTTTATGGCCGCTATTGGTTTGTTCGTTGGGCAAATTATCTTTGGTGTTATTCTCGGCTTACAATATGTTTGGGGAGATTTTTTATTTCCTGCTATTCCTTTTAATATTGCTAGAATGGTACATACCAATCTGTTGATTGTTTGGTTGTTGTTTGGTTTTATGGGAGCGGCTTACTATTTGGTGCCTGAAGAATCTCAGCGTGAGTTGTATTCTGTTAAATTGGCCAAAATACTCTTTTGGATATTCTTAATAGCAGGTGCTGCAATTGTTGCTAGTTACTTACTTATTCCTTATGCGCGTTTAGCTGAACTTACTGGTAATAAATACTTTCCAACAATGGGTCGGGAGTTTCTCGAACAACCCACTATTGGTAAGATAGGTATTGTTATTGTGGCTTTAGGCTTCTTATTCAATGTTGGCATGACCATTTTATCTGGTCGTAAGACAGTTATTAATATGATTTTATTAACAGGTCTTGCTGGTCTTGCCATATTCTTCTTATTTGCATTTTATGTTCCTGATAATTTAGTATTAGATAAATTTTTCTGGTGGTTTGTTGTGCATCTATGGGTAGAAGGAGTATGGGAGTTAATTCTTGCTTCATTGCTTGCCTTTGTATTGATTAAGGTCACAGGTGTGGATAGAGAACTCATTGAAAAATGGTTATACATCATCGTAGCAATGGCACTGATTTCGGGTCTTATCGGAACAGGTCATCATTTCTTTTATATTGGTACACCTGGCTATTGGTTGTGGCTTGGTTCAATTTTCTCTGCATTAGAGCC
Organism: Lysobacterales bacterium; assembly: GCA_027067055.1. Taxonomy (GTDB): domain Bacteria; phylum Pseudomonadota; class Gammaproteobacteria; order Xanthomonadales; family Marinicellaceae; genus NORP309. Next base: position 12,759 of record JAMOMK010000140.1, read on the forward strand.
AATACCGTTTTTTATGCTCACTTTGTTTGCTTTTAATGTGGTGAATAAAAGGCGTCGAGACCATCCAAATAAAGCGGCTACTTTATGGGCGCTTGGAACAGCAGTAATGTCATTTTTAGGTGCTGGTGTTTGGGGTTTCTTACACACCTTAGCTCCAGTCAACTACTACACTCATGGCACTCAAATTACTGCCGCTCATGGTCACATGGCATTTTACGGTGCTTATGTAATGGTTGTGCTAACAATCATATCCTATGCGATGCCAATTATGCGTGGTCGTAAGGCTAATCCAATGCGTGCGCAAGTGGTTGAAATGTGGTCATTTTGGTTAATGACAGTTGGAATGGTGTTTATTACCTTATTCCTAACAGCTGCTGGCATCTTGCAAGTTTACTTGCAGCGTTTAACCGATACACCGCTACCATTTATAGTTGTGCAAGAAAAAATTGCAGTCTTCTACTGGTTACGTGAAGCAGCTGGACTTGTTTTCTTGATTGGTTTAATCATCTATATCATCAGCTTTTTTGTAAAAGGTGAAGAGATAGAAGGTTAATTGATAATTAGTAGGGGAACACTCATGTGTGTTCCTGTTTTTGTCTAAGAAAGAGGTGTTATAATTGCACCTCTTTTTTAAATTAAAAGATTCCTGCCTTCGCAGGAATGACGGAACGGCGAAATGACAACCTTTTACCATGAACAAAACAACGAAATAGAGTTATTAACCCAAGCGTGGAAAAATCAATTGCCGGTGTTGCTTAAAGGGCCAACTGGTTGTGGTAAAACACGTTTTGTGCAGCATATGGCAGAAAAGCTAGGACGCAAGCTTTATACTGTTGCCTGTCACGAAGATTTAACCGCAGCTGATTTGCTTGGTCGGCATTTAATTGGTGATGGTAAAACATATTGGCAAGATGGACCTTTGACCAAAGCAGTGCGTGAAGGTGCTATTTGTTACTTAGATGAAGTGGTTGAGGCACGAAAAGATACCATAGTTGTACTGCACCCTTTAACCGATGATAGGCGTATTTTGCCAATTGATAGAACGGGTGAAATCTTGCAAGCTCCACCTGAGTTTATGCTAATAGCTTCATATAATCCAGGTTATCAAAACTTACTCAAAGGCATGAAACCATCAACAAGACAGCGCTTTATTTCAATGAAATTTGATTACCCAAATATCGATGTTGAAAGTCAAATTATTCAAACAGAAGCACAAGTTGATGCAGAGATTGCTAAACCTTTAGCAGAGTTGTCTTTCCAACTAAGGCAACTAAAAGACCACGATTTAGAAGAGTCAGCCTCAACTCGTTTGTTAATTTACGCCGCTAGTTTGATGAAAAGTGGTATTCCGCAAATTGAAGCCTGTCAAAGCGCAGTTATTGAACCTTTAACTGATGATGAGGAAGTGATTGCGGCATTGATGGAAGTGGTTGAAGCCAAATTTGGAGAGTAACTATGAGCTTACAAATAAAATCCATACTGTCTCATGTTTTTGTCATACTAACTCTATTGTTTCCCTTTGTCTATTTGGTTTTAGTGATTTGGTGGCTAAAATACAGAAACTCTGAAAATGAAATGCTACGTGTGTCAATACGAGAAGCATTTATCCTAGGAACAATCGCCTTTATCATTTTTACCAGTTTAATAACTGCTGTATTGACGCATTATGGATTTAAGAGTACATTCACCTTAGTCGCAGGCGAAGTCTATTACATGCTGATAATTCCATTAAGTTTTTTTCCTGCTATTATGGGAATAGCCCGTAACAATGCTGGAAAAATTTATTATTATCCATTAATTGGTAAACTAATTAACTAAAAATTCAAAGGGGAATGGACTTTAGTCCATTAAAAATGTTGACTAAAGTCAACGCCCCAAAAGACCTAAATGATAAAACGCCCCAACAAACGACTCATCTACCAAATAGCTTTTTTCATCCTATTTGCACTCACACCTGTGTTGGATATTTTTCGCTTGGATTTAAACCAAGGGCATTTTATTGTATTGGGTTACAGCATTAAATTGAGCCTGCAAGAATTGGTCAATCAAGATGCTGGTATGCTTGAATTTGCAGGGCGGATATTCTTTAGAGCTATATTGCCTATAGTTGGTAGTGCTGTTGTCTTTTTACTGATTGCATGGCGCTGGGGACGATTGTATTGTGGTTGGTTATGTCCGCATTTTACCGTGGTGGAATACATCAATACTTTTATGCGAAGAGCCAGTGGCAAGCCCAGTATCTGGGAACCTAAGTTACCCGAACACCAACAAGATGGAACGGTAGCAAAAACTAATGCTTGGTGGTGGATTCCGACCACTATCATGATAGCATTATTTGCTTTTACTTGGGCAGTATTAGCTTTAACTTATCTTATTACGCCATCAGAAATCTATTTCAATCTATGGCATATGAGCTTTACCCGCAATCAAACTATTTTTATCTCAGCAGTCACAATTGGGTTTATCATTGAATTTACCTTGGCACGGCATCTGTTTTGCCGTTATGCCTGTGCTGTAGGAGTTTTTCAATCCTTGGCGTGGATGGGTAACAAAAGAGGCATGGTGGTTGGCTTTGATTCCTCACGTGCCAAAGAGTGCAAAGACTGTGATAAATCGTGTGAGCATTCTTGTCCCATGCGCTTAAAACCACGCAGTATCAAACGTAAGATTTTTACTTGTACGCAATGTTTTGAATGTGTAGATGCCTGTGGACGCGTTAATGAAAAGAAAAATGCATTACCTATACTAAAGATGTTAATCGATGATTGTGCTTTAGATAAATCCAAACGTGATTTTGGTAAAAAAGTTGATATTCCTAGTGATTGTTTTCAGGAGAAGAAGTAATGGAAGAATGGGTCGGTGAAAAATGGCATAACTATATCGTTGGAAAATCTAAAAAGAGTTACCCAAAGGCGAAAGTTAAGTTAGAAGACTTTAAAACACATTTGGGTATTTTCTTTCGAGCCATGGGTGGAGAAAAATCCTATGCTATTGAAAATACTTCGGGTCTAAGACACGGTGGTTATCAAGGTTTTTTGCAGAAAATTGCGGGAAGTGGTGAAAAGACAGAATTGGCACATTTTGGTTCAGAGCAACTGTATTTGCCTTCAGAACTTGCCTATTTTCCAGAAAAGCAATTAAATAAAGACTTGTATATTTGGTTAACGTCGATTGCTTCTATTGGTAGTGAACAATCCGATGAATCGTGGATTGTTCGCAATCAAAAGCTGACCCAAAATATATTGACTCAATACAAAGGTTTAACAAAAAAATACCATAAAATTGTCGAAGCGCATATTGCTGGGCGGATTCCTATTGATAACTTGCCATTGGATTTACACGCCTTAGAAACATTGATATTAGATTCTTTACGTGACCCGTTTAAAGAAATTACGACTATTCCTAAATCGCGATTCCAGCCACAAGTTGTTATTTTGTGGATGTATCAAGCACCATTATTGCGACGAAAAGGCAAAAACAGTTCAGGTAGCGAGGCACAAGTTGCTGCCAACTCAAGTGCTAATTCAAAGTTTAAAAAGAAATACAAAGCCGAGCAAATCGAAGCCAACGAAAAAAAAGGTGGCTTGATGACTTTCCGACTAGAAAGCTTATTTTCATGGTCTGAGTTTGTTAATTTAGACAGAAACTCCGATGACGAAGAAGACGATGATGCCATTCGCACTGCTGATGATTTGGATCATTTGAGCATTACAACAGGCGAAACCAGTAATAAAATTAAGATAGACTTGGATTTTCCCTCATCAGAATACGATGATGTCGTCATACAAAGTGACATCATGTTGCCTGAGTGGGATTATAAAAAGCAAGAACTGTTAAAAAATCATTGCTCCTTGTTCTTGATGCAAGCTAAACACGAGAATAATAATAAATTACCAGCAGATATAAAATGGCAAGCGGCAAAATTACGCCGACAATTTGATGCCCTGCGACCACAACGCCAATGGTTTAACAACCAAACCGATGGCGATGAAATTGATATCAATAGTTATATCGCCTTCAATACCGATAGACTTATTGGTCACAGTACTACTGACCCACGTTTATACCGACAATTGCGAAATTCTTACCGTGATTTATCAACTTTATTATTAGCCGATTTATCTTTATCTACCGATGCCTATGCTACAAATGATAAAAAAGTCATTGATATTATTCGCGAATCCTTATTTCTCTTTGCAGAAAGTCTCAATGCCTCGGGTGACAAATTTGCTTTATCCGGCTTTTCATCGAAACGTCGTAATCACGTGCGTTATTATCCTATTAAAGATTTTAATGATAAATACGACGAAAAAACTATCTCATTAATTAATGCCATCAAACCCGGCTATTTTACCCGAATGGGAACAGCTATTCGCTATGCGGCTCAAGATTTAGCTAAACAAAAATCAGAACAAAAATTATTGCTAATACTCACCGATGGCAAACCAAATGACCTAGATAAATACGAATCCCGTTACGGAATAGAAGACACCAAACGCGCTATACTCGAAGCCAAGCAACTGGGACTCGAACCCTTTTGCATCTCCATAGACCAATACGAAAGCGATTATCTGCCCTATATCTTCGGCTCTAGCTCCTATGTGCATATCAAACGCGCAGAAGAATTACCCAAGAAATTACCATTGTTGTATTTGCGTTTGACAGGGAGTTGAAATAATCGAGTCAAAGAGGTAATGGTTTTGATGGGCGGAGCCCATCCTACGCAAAAATCGAGTTGTTAAATTAGGCTATATCTTATTTGTAAGATGAACTACGTCAATTAGCAGCTTTTAATAAAGCTAATTTTGATTCAATCCAAGTTCTTTTTGTTTTTTCTTGGTCAATCCTAATGATACGATGTGATGTGATTTTTTTAGGAAGTGTTTAAGTTTGTGCTCTTCTGATTTGGGTACATTATGAAATTGTATCCATTTCATTCCACGGCTAGCGAAGTAGGGTGCAGGGCGAAAACCGGGTTCGTCACTGAGAAAGTAAAAGTCGGATTCGGAGGTTTTGAAGGTGAATGCCGGAGTCTCTCGTTTTTCCCAGCCACCGATGGCAAAGACTTTACCACCAACTTTCCACACATGAGAATTTCCCCATTGAATAACATGGGTTGTGCTTGACAGTGAGTTGCAATAGTTATTAAATTCTTCATATTTCATCAATCTATCATATAGCATGATTTGTTTTATTTTAACAGAATGTACATTTTGAGTTGATTTTAGTGCGCATATGGAATATATTTCACTTACTGAATTATATTTCATTTAACGAATGCCAAACCAACAACTCAATTTAGCGACTAAAGCCGCGTGGCTTGCATACATTGGTGGCTATACACAAAGCCAAGTTGCCAAGCGATTAAATGTATCCACTGCTAAAGCCAATCGCTTGATTTCATTGGCTCATGCTAATAATTTAGTAAAAATATTCGTAGAAGGTGAAACGGTAAAATGTGTTGCATTGGAAGAACAAATAATACAAAGTTTTAAATTAAATTCCTGTATTGTCGTACCTAATTTTGATAATGAACAATCTGAATTCAACGCGGTAGGTTCAGCTGGTGCCAATTATTTACACCAATTATTGAAAAAAACAAAAGACTCGATAATTGGCATTGGCAAAGGGCGAACCCTTTGCTCTGTTATCGAACACTTACCGAAAACCAAAGGCAATAATCTGCAATTTGTTTCCGTATCTGGTGGATTGACACGCAAATTCTCAACTAATCCCTTTGATGTCATTCATAAAATTGCCGAACGCACATCCAGTGATGCCTATTTTTTGCCTGTGCCTTATATAGCGAAAGACAAGCAAGAAAAAGAAATGCTGTTATCACAACAAAGCGTGGTACAAATGTTGGACTTTGCCAAAACAGCTGATATTTATATCGTCGGAATTGGTTCAATCCAAAGCAATGCCCATGTGCATGAAACGGGTTTAATTGAAGAAAGTACATGGCAAACCATGCTAAACAAGCAAGCAGTTGGCGACTTTATGGGTGCATTTCTGGATAAAGATGGCATAAAAATAAACGACAAATCCAACAATTTATCACTTGGATTAACTAGCAATGATATTAAAGGTAAAAAAGTCATAGCCATCGTCGGCGGCAAACAAAAAGGTATTGCCACATTAGCGGCATTAAAAACAAACACAATTACCGATTTAATTATCGGAGAAGAATCAGCAAAACAATTAATAGAAAACTTTTGATCGTCATTCCTGCGAAGGCAGGAATCTTCCAAAGGTAAAAAGAAAATAGAAATAACGTAACGTTAGAATCCATGAGATTCCTGCCTTCGCAGGAATGACGTGGTTGAAAATAGGTAAATATATATGAGTACAATAAAAAGAAACCCAGGAATGCCACTCAATCTCGATTGGGTCGAGGGCATTCAAGTCAATACATCGGCAGTTGAACGCCGAGCCAAATCTTACAGTGGTCGTCGTTCAATCAAAAAGCAACACCAAGCGGCATGGTTACTCAAAGCCTTAAGTTGCATCGACTTAACCACGCTGGCAGGTGATGATACAACTCGCCGTGTTAAGCGTCTATGTAACAAAGCTAAAAGCCCGGTTCGCAAAGATATACTTAAAGCATTAGGTGTTGAAAAACTCAATATAACAACAGGTGCGGTTTGTGTTTATCACGAAATGTTAGAAGCCGCCAGTGGATTTTTAAAAGGAACTGGTGTCGAACTAGCAGCTGTTTCCACAGGTTTTCCTGCTGGTCTTACCCCGTTTGATATGCGCGTTGAAGAAATCAGACGTTCGGTTGCCGCAGGAGCGAGCGAAATTGATATTGTTATTTCCAGAAGGTTGGTTTTTGCTCAAGATTGGCAAAAACTCTATGATGAAGTCAAAGAATATCGAGAAGCGTGTGGTGATGCCCATTTAAAAACAATTCTTGCTACAGGTGAGTTAGCAACTTTTAGGAATGTCGCCAAGGCCTCAATGGTGTGCATGATGGCAGGAGCGAATTTTATCAAAACCTCCACGGGTAAAGAATCGGTTAATGCCACCTTGCCAGTTAGTTTGGTAATGGTCAGACAAATTCGTGAATATTACCAACGCACAGGTTATAAAATTGGTTACAAACCAGCAGGTGGAATAAGTACCGCTAAAGACTCTTTGCTTTATTTAATATTAATGAAAGAAGAATTAGGACGTGATTGGTTAGAACCAGAATTGTTTCGATTTGGCGCATCTAGTTTATTGGGTGATATCGAAAGGCAGTTAGAACACTATGTGACGGGTAAATATTCGGCCAGCTTCCGTCATGCTATGGGTTAGTTAACCGTTCTTACCCTGTTTTTCCGTCATTCCTGCGAAGGCAGGAATCTCCTAAAATAAGCTAAAAACTAAAAAGAATACAGATTAAGTTAATAAGATTCCTGCCTACGCAGGAATGACAAGTAAAAAAAGAGATACAAAATGAACATTATGAAAATACTAGAAACAATGGACTACGGTGTTGCACCAGAGAACACAGATAACGCCATGAATTGGATAAAAGACCACAAAAAATTTGGTTTGTTTATTGATGGTGAATTTGAGCAAAGCAAAAAGGCTAAATACTTTTATACCTTTAACCCAGCAACCGGTGAAAAATTAGCACAAATTACCCAAGCGAATAAAGCTGATGTGGATAAAGCAGTCAAAGCAGCCAACAAAGCACAAAAATCGTGGGCTAACTTATCTGGCTTCCAACGTGCTAAATATTTATACGCTATTGCACGTTTGATTCAAAAACACGCACGTCTTTTTGCTGTACTTGAGTCGTTGGATAACGGTAAGCCAATTCGTGAAAGCCGTGATGTTGATATACCATTGGTGATTCGTCATTTTTATCATCATGCGGGTTGGGCACAATTAATGGAAGAAAAGCTAGATGATTACCAAGCCATAGGAGTGGCAGGGCAAATCATTCCATGGAATTTCCCTTTACTTATGATGGCATGGAAAATTGCACCAGCACTGGCTGCTGGTAATGCGGTTGTTTTAAAACCTGCCGAATACACTTCTCTAACGGCTTTATTGTTTGCCGAAATTTGCCAACAAGCAGGATTGCCCAAAGGCGTAGTCAATATAGTCACAGGTGATGGCAAAACAGGGACTGAAATTGTTAATCACTCTGATGTGCATAAAATTGCTTTTACCGGTTCAACTGCAGTTGGCAGACTGATTCGTCAGCAAACCGCAGGGACAGGTAAAAAACTTACCCTAGAACTGGGTGGAAAATCTGCTTTTATCGTCTTTGATGATGCTGATGTTGATTCTGCCATTGAAGGTATTATTGATGCCATCTGGTTTAACCAAGGACAAGTCTGTTGTGCTGGCTCACGTTTATTGGTGCAAGAAAGTATTGCCGATAGATTTCATGAAAAGCTTAAAGAACGCATGAGTAAACTACGTGTTGGTAGCCCGCTAGACAAATCAATTGATATTGGAGCTATTATCGATCCAAGCCAAAGAGCGCGCATTGCAGAGTTAGTTAAGTTAGGTGTTGAAGAAGGCGCAGAACTCTACCAACCAGAAATCACTTTGCCAGAATGTGGTTGTTTTTATCCGCCAACTTTATTGACCGAAGTGGATACCGC
>JAMOMK010000141.1 GCA_027067055.1 Lysobacterales bacterium
AGAAAGAAACCACCGCATCGAGATTAAGCCAGTTAAAACTGTCATATTTTAACTACAGGAATAATTTTATTCGTCAAATCAAGATTTAGTGGGAAATTTAGTTTCTATATCGGGATTTGGGTAGTTAACAAAAATTGACATTCTATTTGGGTAAACCTTGAGTCAGGTCAAAGAAAAAATAACTAAAACAATTAAGATATCATCCATGATGATTACACTCCTAGCTGGAAAACCTTATGAATACATTGTTTAAAATTTTGTTTTGTTTAACCCTCTCTTTTGTGTCAACTTGCAATTATGCACTCAATACCCCAACTGATTTTCCAGAGCTGGTTTTATGGCTAGATGCTAATGATTCAGCAACTCTTTTTTCCAATAGCACTTGCACAACTCCTATTACTACTGATGCCGATGTGGGTTGTTGGCACGATAAATCAGGCTCTGGAAACCATGTTATTCAAACTACGGTAGCTATGCCAAATTATCGACTTAATCAACAAAATGGAATGCCAGCCTTAGAATTTGTTGATGGTGCAGGTAATGATGATCGATTGGCAACCACTACTGCTGGTCAAATTACAGCCAATGGTTCATATACTAAGTTTGTGGTTTTTTCTTATGACAGTTTAACCACATCAAACAACCTTATCTCATCAGCTGGTAGCACAGGTACAGCTTTTTGGGGAAGCAATGCGCCTAATAATGGACGTTTACATGTGTGGAATTTAAATGGGACAGCTGCCAACCCAGGGCATCTCTCATCACCTGCTCAATTAACTGCTGGGCAGTATTATATTGGTGCAACTCGTTATAACAATATAGCAGCGGATGGCAACCTTAGTGTTTTAAACATTGATGGCACTCAAGTAGCTAATGATGATACGCTTCAAAATCATACAGCTCAAGTCATCTCAATCGGCAACCATAATGATACCTCTGGACTGGATGGACGTATCGCCGAAGCTATTGTCTACAATCGTACATTAACCGATATGGAAATTGACTGTGTCGAAGCGTATTTAGGCGACAAGTGGAATATAGCTACACCCAATGCTGGTACAGAATGCACTGCTGCTGATTCTTTAACTCTCGATAAAAGTAATTATCCAGAATTTAAAATATTTCAACGCGATGATAACAACCATTACAGTTTTGATCTTTCTGGTAGCTTTGTTGGCACATGCACTGCTGTTGAAGCCTCTTTTAATAGCGCTACCTTCACCACAATTGATGTTGCGCCTGCTGGCGGTGTTTTTTCGGGAACTTTAGCCAATCAAACCACAGGACAAGGCAACTTGAGCATTCGTTGTGCCAACAATACCACCTTAAATGATAGCGTTGCCAATATAGGTATTGGTGATGTTTATGTAGTGGCTGGACAATCCAATGCCGAAGGGCGCGCCCTTAACCAACAAGTCTACATCGATGTTGCTCAAACCACTTCAATATTCCCAACAGTTTTTTCACAAGACAACGTATGGTTTATAGGCGATGATGATACCGACCCCACTCAAGCAGATGGTTCTGTATGGCCTATAGTTGGCGGCTATATTGTAGAAAATACCGATGTACCTGTGGCTTTCATCACTGTTTCAACAGGTGCAACAGCATTGGTTAATCCTCCTGAATGGCAAAAAGGTGGAGCAACATGCAACGGCGCGTTAAATTGTTATGCCCAAATGACAACACAAGTTGCTAATTCAGGTGTAAATGCTGTCAAAGCTATTCTGTGGCTGCAGGGGGAATCTGATGCTTTTATTCACACGGTTTCTCAAGTCGCTTATCGCAATGCATTTGAGCAATTTGTCACCGATGTGCAAGCTGACATTGCTGGACCTCCTGAGATTGTCTCTGGAGCAATAGGGCAATGGATTGACCACAATCCTTTTGTCACACCGATTCGTCTTGCCATCATTGATGCATGGGATAGTAACCCTGCTGTCTTATTCGGCCCTCAAGCCTATGACATAGAAATTAGCAACGATGGAACGCCTGATAATGTGCATTTTATCAACAATGCTGAAGTGCAAACTCTGGCATTTCGATGGTGGAAAGCCTTAGAGCAACATTATTATGGCGGCACAAGTGGACGAGGTCCTGTGATTAGTGCAGCCAATGCCACTGTTGGCGCATCTGAAATTGTCTTAACCTTTACCAACAACTCAAGCCTTGCACCAAATACTTTGTCAACCGTGCCTTGGCTAGTTAATGACAATGCAATCGCTGTGACTGTCACCTCTGCAAATGTAACGGCATCCAACAAAGTGACCTTAAGTTTAAACACCGCACTAACCAGCCAAAATGTCTCTATCACCTATGCCATTGATGCCACCGGTGAAGGCAATGCCTTGACAGACAGCACCACAGGAAACATCCTAGCAGGAACAAGTCCATTACCAGCTGACCCGTTTAATGATTACCCAGTAGTAGTTTCTGCCTTAGGACCTAACTTAACGTTGACAATTGATGATGGTTTAAGCAACTTGAGCCAAAACCAAGCATTATCCTACAACTTAACAATCGAAAATGCTGGCAACACCTTGATAAACAATGCCATTGTCGAAACCCAAATCGCCAAGCAACTCACCGACATCCAATGGACATGCATAGGCAATAATGGTGCAACATGTCCAACAGCAACAGGTGCTGGCGACTTATCCCTGCGAGCAAACTTCCCTATTGACTCTTCTTTGGTTTACACAATCAACGCAAATGTATCACCCTTCGCATCTGGGGATGTGACATCTATGGCAACCGTATTTATGCCTTTTGGCATTATTGACATGAACTCTGATGATAACTTCAATCAAGATATTGACCCCTTACAAAATATACTTTTTAGCGATAGTTACGAAGACAACAACTCAACAAGCACAAGCGCACAATATAATTTACGCCTCCACGAAGATGCCGAAGATGGCAACATCGCCAATTGGGAATATTACGCGACAACACTCGGCTCAACTGCCACCAATGTGCTTGATGATGGTGGTCATGCCATTGAATTAAGTGGCAATAATGGCTTAAACAACGGCTTTAGTTTCTCAGACTTAAATATTGAACAAGGATTTATAGCCAGTTGGCGTTTGAAATACAGCAATGCTTTTCGCTTCTTTGCCATTATTCGCACAAGCGACTCACCGAATGCTAATATGTTTCTCGAATACACCCCCGATGACATCAGTACAGGACAAAGTGGAGTATTTATTCATCACGGCTTAGGTGCAAATGCCAATGACGGTAGTTGGCACACTTTTACCCGTGATTTAGAAGCCGACCTTCATGCCACAAGACCCAATGACAACTTGCTACGCATTGTAGGGTTTTCCATCAGAGGTAGCGGTCGTATTGACAACATTCTAACCTACGAGCGACCAGCACAAGAAACATTCATCTACCACGGTCACAACTACCAAATCATCAAAACACCCATGAATTGGCAAGATGCCGCAGCATTTGCTGACAATGCAGGTGGCTATCTTGCCAATATTGGTAGCGTAGCAGAAAACCACGAAATCTATTCAAGGCTCTATCGCTATGTTGATCAGGCCGAATACGCGAATACCGTCGCATCAAATGGCGGAGGCGCATCGTATATATGGATAGGCGGCAATGACCTTGACACACCAGATACATGGATATGGGACAATAACGGCGAACAATTTTGGAATGGAAAAGTACTCGGCAATCCTGTCGGCGGTTTATACAACAACTGGGGCAGAGACAACAATGAAATCCAAAACGAACCCGACAATGCAGGCATCCAACAATCTGCCGGTATTGCCCTTACCCGTTGGCCAATAGGCAGTGGCTCACTCGGGCAAACATCTCATTGGAATGACCTGATATCGGCCGACCCATTGTATTTTATTATTGAATTTGATTAACACCTATTTACTAAAGTCCTTTTTGAATTGTGAAATAAAGTTTATCTCATGATATTCATAATTTATCGTGATCTAATTCTTACAAAAAAAATCTGTAAAGTCTCCCTTACAGATTTTTTTCCTTATTTATTAAACATCTCTAACAAAGGTATTTTTATTTTTTCACTAAGGATAAGAAGAATCACAGTAGTCATAACAAGCATACAATTCATCTATTAGAATTTCACACACTTGAGTATCATAATAACCTCCAGAACAATAAAAATTATAATCATTATCAAAATCGGCATCGCAGTCATTAATACAGCTCTGGTAACCACTTGAATAAAGGCTTGAATTTACAATGTTTTTTGAAATGGTTGAATTGCTTTCTTTATTCTTTTGTAAAATGAATCCCGAATCAGAATTTGCAACAGAAATGAAACTTAACACTAAAAACAGGCTAAATATAAATATTTTCATAATTTTTCTCACGTATTAGTGCCTATTTTTTAAACAGAAAGGTAAGTAGGCAAGACCTTTAAGCCTATATTTATACTAAAACCCATGTATTTCCGTGACGCAATACACAAATAATTTATTTTAAAAGGTTGAATTATTTCATTTAACGATATGTTAATTTTTATTAGATATAAATCTTAACATTTAACCTTTAATTCTTAACAATGTAAATTCTCATGTTAAGAGCTTTATATATGTTTTTTATGTTTCTTTGAAGGAGTATCAAATGAAAATTTCTTATAGATAGTGTTTTTTATACTGACTGTGAAATAAATGTAAATCTATATAATTAAAAAAGCCTGTGATTTTTAAACCACAGGCTTTCTACATTCTAAAGTTATGTATTGTTTAGATTAAAAATCTATACGAATACCAACTTGTGCTTGCCACTGAGATCTATCTCTTCTTAAGCTTAAGTTTCCAAGTTTAGTAGTAGATCGTCCTTCAAAGTCTATGATTGCACGACCTTGGTCATCATATCCATCAATATCAGCTATATCAATTCCTTTATAGTAACCAGTATAAACTTTACCCCAATCACTATTTAATAAATTACCTAAGTTCTTGATTGATAAGAATACTGAGGCTCTAAATCTTCCGATAGCTGGCAATTCCTGTTTAATTTTCATATCCCAAAGATTGATTCTTGGTGCTTGTAATGAATTTCTTACTGGAACCTGTCCTCTATACTGGTCAAGACCAGTTGCTGCTAACCATGCTTCAAAATCAGCTCTTTCATCAGGATCCGCCATAACATATTCATCTTCGTTTGGTACGTAAAATAAGTCATTACCAAAGAAACCATCACCATTTACATCATTATCATAAGTGTAGTTGTATGGTTCGCCATCTTGCGAACTCCAAAATAAGTTAATATTAGTAATTGTATCACCAAAGAAATTATTATCATAAGCCATTTGCAAAGTAAAAGCATTGCCTATTTGATAGTTAGAAATACCAACTTCTTGAGAATTAGGATTAAAAGATGAACGGTATCTCCAGTTAGAACTAGCCTGTGAAGACTTACCAGAACTTACTTCAGATGTACTTGTGTTTGTATAAGATCCTTTCACAAAGAAATGTTCAGTTTTCTTTTCCAAACTAATTGTAGCCGTTTTGCTATATCCTTTGCTTGTGTTACTTAAAGCAAATACATCATTATATGCTGAATTACTACCTGCTCTGCTTCCACTCATTGCTAAAATATCTTCAAAATAAGCCAATCTACCATCAGGAAGAGTGCCTGTTGGCGCACCTAAGTTTAAGTGCTCATAAAAAATACCATTTTGTTGTTTAGTATACTCGTACTCAAACGTTGCTTGTAAACCATACCAAGGTAGCTCCGCATCTAAAGCAATATTAGATTTAATAACTGTAGGTAGTTTAAACCCAGGTTTAAGTAAATCAACATTCTGTCTAGGAGGGCTTGCAGGAGGAGGCTCTTGTGAGAATCCGTCTGGAATATAAGGGCCATCGTACCCCCCCCCTCTACAACCAAGACAATAACTATTTACATTGCCACCAGGATTTGTAAATGGATTTGACAACCATACATTTGGTGAGCCACCGCTGAATACACCTACGCCACCACGTAGTTGTAAATTAAGTTCATCACTCATATCGTAATTAAAACCAATTCGCGGCTGTAGAACTCCACTATTGACTACATTTGTATTTGGAATGCCAAACACTTCTTCAAACCCTTGATTTAATAATGGCTTGTCATCTGTAGAAGGCTTATCATAACGCAAACCATACTGAACTGTAAGTTTATCATTTACTAACCAATTATCTTGAATAAATAGTCCTGTATTTTTCCAAGACCAATCTGCAGCAGGAAACGGGTCATTTGGATCAACACCAATATTGTATTGGAATCTATTTACATCACCATTGATAAAATCTTCTAAATTATCAAAACGATAATTACCTAAAGAATCTCTTAGGAAGACATTGAATATATCATTTTCCTGAATATCAACACCAGCCTTAATAGTATGGTCTCCTACATAATAATTACCTTCTAAATAAAAATTATTTGTTTTTGTAGACAATGAATTGGCATGTCTAAATCTTTCTCTACCAAAGTAGATTGTATCGCCATTTGGTCCAACTTCTTCAATTTCAACAAAGGCAAGGTTGGATAAAGATCCTACTAAGCCGATTGGATCTTTTTGATAGTCTGATGTCGAAATACGCAACTCTGTATTAAAATTGTCAGACCAATCACTATATAAATTTACTGCATAAGTATCAGAAGTGTAATTATTTACATGCCAATGAGAACTTGTTGAACGACGAGTATTTCCAAAACCATTTATGCGGGGGTCATTATCTTCATTTGTATTGTATTTGAAAGACGCTCTATGGTTTTCATTAATTAACCAATCAATTTTTAGTAATATATTTTCTTTAGTGTCTTCAAGTTCAGTAGGTGAAGCAATTGAACCAATATCAATTCCATACGTATCTCTTGCAGCATCTACCACACTTTGAATTACAGAATCATCAACAAAAGACTGTCTCGGCACACTTGTTCTTGACGTATCTTCTAATCCAATAAAGAAGAATAATTTATCTTTAATAATTGGTCCACCCAAAGTAGCACTTATCTGAGTATTAGTAAACTCACTAAAATCACGTGTCATGCTTTCATTACCAAATTGATAATTAATAGATCCTGTAAATTCATTTGTACCACTTTTAGTTACTGCATTTACATTAGCTCCTGTAAAGTTAGATAACGTCACATCATAAGGAGACAATTGAACATTCAATTGCTCAAGTGTATCAATATTAAATGGTTGACCTAAACCTGCAAAACCGTTAGCTTCTAATCCAAATGGATCATTTGCGCCTACACCATCAATTGAGAAATTGTTTGAACGATTACTTACACCAGAAACTGCAAAACCACCATTATCTCTTAAGTTAATACGTGAGTCCAATCTTAAAAAATCAGTGACATCTCTTGATATGGTTGGTGCATTTTCTAGAGTATCTTGACTAATTGCTGTGCCTGAACCCATATTATCAGCACTAAAAACCGATTGTGTAACTGATCCAAACACAACCACTTCTTCAATATCAGAAGATTCAGCAGCAACAGCCACGTCAACTGATTTAGTGTCGCCAAGTGTTAAGTAGATATCTTCTTGTTTACCAGAAGCATAACCGTCACTGCTAACAGATACGGTATAAGGTCCACCAACACGTAAACCACGTGCCTGATAATTACCTTGGCTGTTTGTTGTTAATGTTTTAGTTGCACCTGTTGTAGTATTTTTGATTACTACTGTAGCACCAGCTAAAGCATTGCCATCAGAATCAACAACCGTACCACGTATGGCTGAGGCTGTGTCCTGTGCGTAAGATACGCTCACCGCTAGCAAACTCATCAATAATGAGACGGCCAACCATGTAAATCGCTTATTATCTTTCATATTAAAAGCACCCTTCTTTAGTTAAATTAAATTTAAGTTAAAAACATTCATGGAAAACAGACATTCACTCATACCACGTTCCATAATCTTGTCCATTTTCGCATACGTGGGCGTATCGTAAAAGAGTTTTGTGAAAGTTTCGTTAAATATCAAAACAATTCTATAACTTTTGGCATAATTAAGCGATACTAGACTTTTTAAAAGTCATTCCAACAGACAAACCCAATATGTTTAGAATCATTCTTATACTCTTTTTTAGCTCATCAAACCTTATTGCAGGCACTCTAAAGTCAGGTCCAATGCTTGGACACACAGCTTTACGCGGTGCAAATATTTGGTTAGAAACCAACAATCCAAGTCAAGTCAAAATAAAATACTGGCAAGATGGTAAGCCTAAACAAGCCAGGCAACTCTCAACAAAAACTCTTGCTAGTAACTACAATATGCATACGTTTAAACTAGCTGGTTTAGAACCTGGTTTAACTTATCATTATCAGTTGTGGGTTGACAAGAAGCCTGTTTCAAAGAAAAAGGAGTTCTTTAGCTTTAAAACTCAAGCACTTTGGATGTTTCGTACCGAGCCGCCTGAATTTAGCGTTTTAACCGGCTCTTGTAATTTTGAAAACGAAGAAGCTCATGATAGAGCTGGCACGCCATATGGTGGTGGTTATGAGATTTTTGATACTATTGCGGCTCAAGAGGCTGACATGATGTTATGGCTTGGTGACAATTGGTATTATCGCGATGTGGACTATGATGCGGAACAAAACATGATTTATCGTGCAAGCAAAGATAAAGGACGAGACTTTTTGCAGCCTATTTATCAAAAATTTGCCAATTATGCTATTTGGGATGACCATGATTTTGGACCCGATAACAGCGGCGGCTATTTTATTCACAAGGCAAGAAGTCTTGATATTTTTAAAAAAATCTGGGCAAACCCTAGCTATGGCATGCCTGAGACTCCTGGGATTTTCACTAAAGTTCGGTTTAATGACGTTGATTTCTTTTTATTGGATGATAGATACCATCGCAGTAGTGAAAACTTGCCAGATGGCCCTGACAAGGTTATGTATGGAAAAGAACAAATACTTTGGCTGAAAAATCAACTTGTGGCATCACGCCAACCCTTTAAGTTTATCGTTGGTGGCAATCAAATGCTTAATGATTACCACAAATGGGAAGGTTGGGACAAGTATCGCTATGAACGCGATGCTTTTTTAAAATGGCTGGATGAGGCTAAAATAGAAGGTGTCGTCTTTTTAAGTGGCGATAAACACCACACTGAAATGCTTGAAATTCCTCGTAAAGATGCTTATCCGCTATACGAGCTCACCTGCTCACCTTTTACCGCAGGAACACATGAAAAATGGTTAGATGATGAACGCAAGAAACCGACTCTTATTGCAGATACGCTTGTTGGCGTTAAGAATTTTTGTAAGTTGAACTTTTCAGGAAAACGTAAAAACCGAAGCATGACAATTGAGGCATATAATGTTAATGCTGAAAAATTATGGTCAAAGACTTTACATCAAAGTGATTTAAGCTACCCAAAAGATGGTCAATAAAACAGCAAATCTAAAAAGTAACGAACAGTCAAGTATTCGTTACTTGAATTTATTTCGTTTATTCTTAAGCTTTTTCTTTTTTTCTATAATTTTTAAAAAATTTGGTAGCATTGTCGGAATAACTTATACACTTGATATTGCACGTTTTATTGCCAGTTTATATCTTGCTGCGTCTTTGCTTATTTTGATAGCCTCGCAATTTACTAAGAAAAACACCTTGTTCATCGGTCTACTGGCCCTAATCTTAGATTTACCTTTTATAATATCCTTGACACTATTATTTAATGGTTTAGAAAATGGCTGGGTGCTACTCCCTGTTATTACTATTGGTTCATTTTCAATACTTAACCACAAGTCTTTTTCGATTTTTGCCATGCCGCTATTGGCAACAGCATTATTACTGATATTACCCAATTTATTAAAGTTAGATTATAGCCACATTCATTTATCCACTATATTTCTTTATGCCTTAATATACTTTGGCATTGCTTTAGTTGGCATTCGACAATCACAAGCATACAATTTATCCTTGTTATTGACCCAAAGACAAAAAACGAAAATAACCAGCCTTTCAAAAATCAATGAATTAATAATTGATCAAGTGAGTTCAGGTGTTGTTGTTTTTAACCGTGAATATAACATCGTCCACATTAATGAACTGGCACAAGGAATTATTCGTTCACAAACCGACAAAAGACTGCCTATAGCCTTAATAAAATCAATTGTTGCCACTCCACAAGGGAAAAAAGAATTTAAAACCACCCTGTTTGGTGATGACATACTCGTCAAACTTGTGACATTAGAAGAACAATCTAACACTCGACTTTTAATTATAGACCAGCAGTCCCAGCTCAATAAAAAATTACAACAAATTGAACTGGCTAATCTTGGGCAACTTTCTGCTACCATTGCCCATGAAATAAGAAATCCGTTAGCAGCTATCTATTCAGCATCCGAATTACTTAAAGAATCAGATAAAACCAATGATGAAGACCGAGAACTAACCGACATAATCATTCACCAAGTCAAGCGCTCTAACCGTATTATCGAAGATGTTCTACTGATGTCAAAAAATCACATAGCCAACCAAAAGAACTTTGATATCAATGAAAATATTGCAGCTTTTAAAGACCGTTACTGCCAACAAAATGGAATCGAGCCAAACCAAATGATGCTAGATTTTAAGGAAAAAGCAGTACGAGTAACATTTGACACCTCCCACCTATCACAACTACTGTGGAATCTAACTGAAAATGCATTCAAACATGGCATTAATAACAAGATTATCATAAAAGTATTTAACGATAGAAACGATACAATTATCGACATTTTAAATAAGGGTCAAGCATTTGACACCATTGTTGAAGAGAGTTTATTTACGCCATTTTTCACCACGCACACTCAAGGCACTGGTCTTGGGCTATTTATATGTCGAGAAATGTGCAAATCCAATAATGCAAAACTAGAATACCTAAGACAAGAACCTTTTCATGTATTTCGATTGCATTTTCCAACAAGTTAACCTTGTTGAAATTGAGTCAATTCAAATCGAACAGTATGAGCTTGCTCTAGTGCATCTGGCTTAGAGATATTTACTCGCACAGAAAACACACAATCATCTGATAACACTCTCATTGCAATTGCTTTAGCCAAGGCTTCAATTAAATGGAATTTTGAGTCTCTGACAAACTGATAAATATCCAAACAAACCTTATGGTAATCTAGCGCATGCTCAATATTGTCAGATTCACACGCTTGAGAAGCATCGTACTGTAATTCTAAATCAATCAGAACAACTTGTTTGTTAATTCTTTCCTGAGCATAAACACCGATAATTGCATCAACAGCAATCTGTTCAATAACTATTTTTTCCATAGCTTATTATAACTTTGGTAACCCAGAGGTAAGTAGCCAACGCTTTAATTCTTCGTTGTATTGCCATGACTGGTGGTCATAAATAGTTTTTGTGCGATTACTATGTATGTTATAGAGTTGAATTTCGACATCTTGCAGGATTACATCTTCTGATGCGCCCGGTGCTATGGGCGATTCAGAATAACGGCTCACTTTAAATTGCTTTAACTTTTCAAGCTCAAATCGCGTTGGTTGAATGGCTTTATTTTCTGGGTCTAAAAAACGCGAAGCTGCGTCAAAATTTGCCCACCTAATACTCGCTGCATATTGATATAAGGTATCATCTAAACTGCGTTTTTTTGTTGATTTACCACTGCCGCACGAACTTAATGATAAAATCAATACTAAAGAGAAAGAGATGAAGAGTAACTTTTTCATGGTTATACCTATTTTTGAGGAATTATGACATATTTTGCTTTCATTGTACTAAATATTACATTTTCTGCATTAACTAGCTTAATTTCACAGTCAATACGTTGATGCCTGCCTTTTTTGATTTTTTCTTTAATTTTGGTGAAATTATAACCATCAATAAAAGAAGCCACAATAATTAAATCCTGATACATCGCCTTATTCCAGTGCGTTTCATTTTTATGGATAACAACATCTGCTTCAATAAAATTTCTATCACAGGACAATTTAATCAATGACCAAGCAGAAATAATCATTAAAGCTGAACTACTACCACCAAAAACACTGCCCTTATCATTGATATTATTTATCAGGGGAGCCTGCACGGTTAATATGTCATTACTAAAATCAGTAATCTGCATAGACATATCTCGAGTTAAAGGAATATCCTTATACAATTGTTGCTGAAATGATTTTATCATGAAGCCAAAAGAACTTAGATTAATATTTTAATCAGTTGCACTATGCGGAATCAGCAACTTAAAAGAGCTTAAATAACTGGATTTACTTTTTGTTGCTTTATTTGTTGAATTTTTTTTAACAGCATTATTCGTTGTCGTTTTTTCAGAGGTTAACGGCAATTTGTCCGAGTCATTTGACACAAAACCATCGCAACTACTAATATCTTGAGCGTAAGAATTTAATGCAAGAAACATCAGAAGCAAGGCAAATATTTTCAAATAGAGCTTAATCATTGTATAATTCTAGCAATAACAACTACTATCGTAAATACTTTTAAATGCAAATAGCTCTATTTTTTCAACAATCATTCAAATAAATCAAATTTAATGCAAAAATTCAATTCAACACAAATGCCCTGGCTCACTGATTTTTGTGATAATTTGCGGATTTTTATTTCAATTGTTGTGCTTCAGATTGCAGTTTTCATCTATTCTTTTGGGTTTTTGTCATTCGATTTTGAATACCTACGCAAATTATCAATTTTAACTTTATTGGCACAACTTGTTGGCATTACCATACTGATTGTTTTGTGTAAATTACGTACATTTTTTAATAAATTAAACGTTATAACTGGAGTGATATTGCTGTCTATTTTAATCATCAGTATCACCACTATTTTGGCACAAATTATTGGTTATTTAGATTTACAACTCACCTTTAACTTATTTGATGATCAACAGACTGTTAACTTTATCAATTTTAAATTAACTATCGCTTCGATCATAATTTGCTTGGCATTAATTCGCTATTTTTATATTCAAGACCAATATAACCGACAGATTCAATCGCTCTCAGATGCCCGAATCGGTGCTCTTCAAGCTCGAATCAAGCCACACTTCTTGTTTAATAGCCTCAACTCAATCGCCTCACTTATTTCTATTGACTCCATTCTCGCTGAAAAAGCAGTCACCGACTTCTCCAGTCTCATGCGTCGAACCTTCACCTATAAAGACAAAACAATTACCATAGCAGAAGAGCTCAAATGGATTGAACAATATTTAGCTATAGAGAAACTCAGACTGGATGAACGCCTTGGTTTTGACATATCATGTGAAAAATTCTGTGAAAACAAAATGATTCCAACCTTATCTATTCAACCCTTAGTAGAAAATGCTATTATTCACGGTATACAACCTTTAGAAGAAGGCGGAATAATAACAATCAAGATTCTATCTGATAATAATATGCTGAAAATCACTGTTACAAACCCTTACATCGTTAGAACCAATTCCAACTCAAATGGTACGGCTCTTGTTAACATTAGGGAGCGCCTAAAACTTCAATACGGAGCTAAAGCAACATTAACAACTCAAGGACAAAATGGACAATTCATGGCAACAATTAAGCTACCACTATGAAATTTTTAATTGTCGATGACGAACCTCTTGCTCGGCTACGTTTGCAAAAGATGCTAGAACATTTTGGCTATTCAGATATAGTCACAGCTACAAATGGTGCAAAGGCCATTGAAGCTGTAATGCAAAACCACCCACATGTTGTATTTCTGGATATAGAAATGCCAGTACTAACAGGTATTGAAGCTGCACCAAAAATTAAACAAATATCACCTGAATCTGCCATAATATTTTGCACCGCGTATGATGACTTTGCTATTAAGGCCTTTGATTTATCCGCAAGTGATTATTTGCTCAAACCCGTTTCGACAGAACGCTTAAAACAAGCCTTAGATAAAATCATTCCAGCGACCACATCTCCTTCCATCTCATTTAATCACGGTAAAGATTTAGTTAATTTAAGCATTAATGACATTTATTGTTTCATCTCAGAAGATAAAATCACTTATATGTACTGTAGTCTTGGCATGGTTATTATTGATGATTCGCTCGTCTCACTGGAGTCCCGTTTTGGTGAAAACCTTATTCGCATCAATCGAAATGCCTTAGTTAACACCAATGAAATATATGGAGTTCATGTAAAACAATCAAAATCTTACATAAACTTATTGAATTGTGACCAACAACCCCAAATTAGTCGAAGAAATCTAAGCAAAGTTAAAAAACTCATCAAAGAGAACCAATAAATCAATGACAAAACAAATAACAACCATCACCATAGCCACACGCGAATCCCCTCTTGCTCTGTGGCAAGCCGAATTTACTGCCGACTTGATTGAAACTACATTTCCACACATCAAAACCAAGCTTTTACCAATGACAACCAAAGGTGATCAAATATTAAATGTCACATTGGACAAAATTGGTGGCAAAGGCCTTTTCTTAAAAGAGCTTGAACAAGCCATGATCGCCAAAGAAGCTGACATTGCCGTACACTCGATGAAAGATGTACCGGCTGATATGCCACAAGAATTTACTATTTGCAGTATTTTCAAACGCCATGATGCCAGTGATGCTTTTGTTTCAAACACCTATAAATCTATCGATGAACTACCACAAAGTGCTGTGGTTGGCACTTCGAGTTTGCGCAGACAATCACAATTACTAGCTCTTCGCCCTGATTTAAATGTCAAACCGTTACGCGGCAATGTGCAAACACGCTTAAAGAAGTTAGATGATGGCGGATATGATGCCATTATTTTAGCAACCGCTGGATTAGAACGCATGAAAATGGATGATCGGATTGCCGCAAAGATGTATCCACCGAATTGGTTGCCAGCCGTCGGTCAAGGAGCTGTCGGTGTCGAATGCCTTAAAACACGCAAAGATTTAATTGAATTATTTGCTGAACTTAATGATGAAATCACCGCAAAGTGCATCCACGCCGAACGTGCTATGAATAAAGAACTCGAAGGCAGTTGTTCCTCTGCTATTGGCGCATCAGCAATTGTCGATGGTGATACCATCAAAATGCAGGCATTAGTTGCCAATCCAGATGGTTCAAAAATAATACGAGTGAAAAATAAAAGCAGTGACCCAATAAAGTTAGGTCAAAACATTGCTCAGGCACTTTTTGAGTCTGGAGCACAAAAAATACTTGATTTAGCGCATGATTAACAATGACTAAAACCACCATTCTCAATACACGACCTGAGTTTTCTAGTCAACCAACAGCTCAAGTCTTTGAGGATAGTGGCTTTGCAGTAATCAATTTCCCCTGCATAGAAATAACTGCCACTGAGAACCGTGACGAAATAAGTGCAAAACTGAGTCAAGTATCTGTAAGAGATACCGTTATCTTTACCAGTCAACATGCTGTCACTTTTGCCTATCAACTCTACCCGCTGTTAAAGTTAACAAAAGAAAACACTGTTATCACTGTTGGAACCAAGACTGCAGAACTTTTAGAGCTGCATTGCCACGCGGATATTTGGGTACCAGAAAAACAAAATTCTCAAGGTGTTATTGAATTATTACAAAACTTGAACAACATCAAAAGCATTAAGCTTATTACCGCTACGAATGGGCGTGAAGAAATTCAAGAATTTGCAGATTCTAACTCCATCGAGTTACAACAAATTAATGTCTACCAAAGGCAATTACCACAAGCTGACAAGCAAATACTTAAACAAATCAAACAAACCGATAAACTCATAATCTTAGCAACAAGCACCACAACAATTAACAACCTCAAACAACTCGTATCGCCAACAACATGGCAACATCTACAAAATCAAAGGATTGCCTGCGCCTCACAACGCATTACTCAAGAAGCCAAAAAACAAAACTTTAGGAATGCCATCAACACACAATCAGCCAATCCAGTAGAGATTGCTCAATTCTTGCCCAAGAATTAAGCAACCGACAATATTAAGCTTGTGGAATACTATTAACCATGAGCAACTAACAAATAAATAACCAACATAAATATCGCTATCATGGTCATGGTTTCTACCCAGTTAACCTTACCATCATCTTGTACCGCTTTCCACAACACTAGCATTGAGGGAAAACCCAGTAAAATTGCGCTAGTTGTATGAATATCGATAGGAACGACTCCACCTGTTGTATTGATTGCTGGAATAAACCCAAACTGAGTTAAACCTGCCAAAATAATCATAGCAATAGGTAACACCAAAAAGGGCACTTGGGTAATCGCACCTGAAGCATTTGCCATAGCAATAGAGTATTTCTTTTGAAAATGTGCAGTTCCTATCATCACAAAAGCACCTGCTGATGCAAAAACTGACAATATAATAGCACCAAACATTTGTGAATAACCTGCCGCCTCTAGTTTATGCACGAGAATACCAGCAAATTCACCAACAGAATGGCCGCCAATTATAGACACTAAAAGACCAGCAATACCAAAGGATAAAATTGTTGCCATTGACATCAAGTGCCCGTCTTCATTTTGCTCCACTGGTATATCATCGGCAGATTCTGGCTTATGCTCTTTGGAAAATCGTTTAACCAAACGAGTCACTGCAACAACTTGAATAAGTAATAAAATTACACCAAATACATATAAATCAGAGATGGTCAATGCGGCACTGGCATCAGCCGTCCCAGTAAAAGCCTTCATCAACAACATAATCACGCCAATACTAAAGAAAACTCCCGCCGCTGCGGCATATAAATCGGTACTTAAACCTACCAAAGGTTTTGGCAACTCTGCATTGCCCTCAACATCTCGCGGCAACATACCACAATACAATCCAAAAGCTGCAGCCCCAACATGCAAGGTCAGAACAGTCACAATAAATCCAACTCGCGGAGTTGCCAGTAAAACAAATGCCAACATAACAAGTTCTGGAATATTACTGGACAATCCTGCCATTGTTCCGGCAACAAATGAATTCATTTTTTTGCGTTTGGCATAACCATCAACGGCATGAATCATCATTTCGGATGAGGCAAACACCACAATTAAACCGCCAACACCTAAAACGATACCCTTAAGCCAACCGTGTTCATGAAAAACAAAATTGCCAATGGCAACAAGAACTAAACCAATGATGAGCAACCACAACCATTGTTTACTGGATTGATTTTTTTCTGACATTTTTTTACCCTTTTAAAAATTCCTGAAAATTGTAACAAAAAACATGAGTCAATTGTGATATAATTTTTGTCACTTTAGATTTAGTGCTTTTTCGAAAACAAAGATCACCCAAATCTATCCAAATTAATCATAACATAGGGGACTCTATATGAAATTTACCAAACCCAATAGTTATTCTAAAAAGCTTATTAGAAAAACTCTCTTGATAAGTGCTTTAGGACTAATTATTAACACTGCAGCTACGGCTCAAACAGATATACAAACAAGAGGATTAATGAATCCTGTTGAAGTCATGTATCCGCAAACTTCTGTGCCGTCAATTAAAGCATCATCCATTGCGGATATGTCTTATATGTATGGCTACTTACATGCAAAAGACCGTTTGTTTCAAATGGATTATACTCGCAGGCTTGCCAGTGGCACAGTGGCGGAACTTGTTGGAGCCGCAGGAATACCAACAGACATTCAGCTTCGAACCATTGGTTTTGAACGCGCGGCTTTGCGTTCGTATCAAGCTGCTGGTGCACAAACAAAAGAAATTTTACAATTTTATGCCAATGGTGTGAATGCCTGGTTGGCAGAAAATGATTTACCAATCGAATATAGTGGTTTAGAAATTACTAAAGTTAAACCGTGGCGACCCGTTGATTCCTTAGCGATTGCCAAACTCGTAGCCTTTCAATTATCCAATGATTTACAAGAGCTTGACTGGACTGTTGCCATTGGCACCATGCAACAAGTCGGAGCTGCTGCAGGTTTTGATGGAACAGCGCTATTTTTAGAAGATTTATACCGCTCTGGACCACCTGATGACCGAGTAACCGTACCTGGATTTTTAGAGTCCATTGGTGGAGTTGTCTTAGCTAATGATCAAACCACGCCAAATAAGAGTGCATCTACAGTCGATACCAGTAACTTTACTCAATATGCTGAAAAAGACATAGATATGGTTAAGGGCTTACTCAATATTTGGGAAAGCAATCCCGATTTAAATAAACTTAAAGATGACAGTGCTCGCGATGTTGGCTCTAATGTTTGGGCTGTATCGGGCGATCATACCGTAAGCGGTTATCCAATTGTTGCCAATGACCCTCATTTGTCTCTAGATTTACCTTCAGTATTCTACCCTGTGCATTTATATGCTGGAAAAGATGGTGTAACAGAATTTAATGCCGCAGGTGTTGGCTTCCCCGGAGCACCAATTATTGCTCAGGGTTGTAACGAACGTTTGTGTTGGGGCAGTACAGTGCATCCAGTTGATGAAACTGATTTTTATTTTGAAGACATTCGCACCAACCTTTTTGGCTTACCAGCCTTTACTGTATTTGAAGGCAAAGAAGAGCCAATCCAATATTTATTCCAAGTTTATCACGCTAACCAAATTGGTGACGGTGTCATGAACAATCTTGAAAACCAACGCATTGGTTACGATGCTGGTGGTATTACGTATATTGTTAAACGTCGAAATAACGGTCCAATATTGAGCGTTGATCGTGCTAACAACCGCGCTGTAAGTATGCAATACACTGGATTTAGTGCCACACAAGAAGCCGAAGCTTTCTTTGATATGTCAACTGCCCGTGATGTCTTTGAATTTGGTGAAGCCACAACAAAATTTGATGTTGGCTCACAAAACTTTGGTGTCGCAGATATTGATGGCAACATAGCTTATTTCACAGGGGCCGAAGTTCCTGTTCGTGAAGATTTACAAACCATGAATACTGTTGATGGCGTTCCACCAATGTTTATCCGTGATGGAACTGGTGCTCATAAAAATGAATGGATGCCTGTGAGTAATCCTCAAGCCAATCAAGCAGAGCCTCATGAAATTGTTCCAACAGCAGAAATGCCATTTGTGATTAACCCTGCTAAGGGTTGGTTTGCAAATGCTAATAACGATCCAATCGGCACATCATTAGATAACAACACACTCAACCAAGTGCGTCCAGGCGGGGGTTTGTATTATATTTCTCAAGGGGGTTATTCAACTTACCGTATGGGACGAATTGATCGATTATTAACCGAAGCTGTTGCAGGTGGTGGAAAAGTTGATGCCATGGATATGAAAATATTTCAAGCCAACACCCAGTCAATGGATGCAGAACTTATTACTCCACATATCTTCAATGCGGCATTTAATGCATCAAATGCTGATGCTTGGCCTGGGATTCAGCAGTTCCTTGGAGATCAAAAGATGTTAGAAGCATTGGGACTTCTTTCTTCATGGGATTTCAGTATGCCAACAGGCATTACCGAAGGTTATGATGCAGGAGATAACCCTTTTGCTTTAGTTGCACCTAGTCAAGGCGAAATTGACAATTCTGTAGCAGCAACTATCTATTCTACATGGCGCTCAATGGCAATTCAAAATACCATAGATGCCACCATGAAAGGTGTTGATGCAGCAATTGGTCAAGATTTACTTGCACCACAGTTACCAGGAAGTAAACGCGCATTTAATGGTTTTAAAAACTTGCTAGACAACTTTGAAACTGCTCAGGGTGTTGGTGCATCAGGAATAAACTTTTTTACCAACCCACAAGCACCTACACCTGAGGATGCACGTGATTTTGTTATTCTTGCCAGTTTAAAACAAGCATTGGATTTACTTGCCAGTGACGAGTTTAAAGCAGCATTCAACAACTCTACAGACATCATGGATTACCGTTGGGGTAAGTTACACCGCATAACCTTTGCTCATCCATTGGGCGCAAGTTTAAGTGTGCCAAATGGCTTGTTTGGATTCCAAACAACCGATGGATTGTCTGGAATTGCTCGTCAGGGCGGCTACCAAGTTCTTGATGCCTCTGGACATTCAGTTCGTGCAAAAACACTTAACGGCTTTATGTTTGCCGATGGTCCAGCTCGTCGTTTTGTCGGCTTAATGACTCCAAATGGTCCAGTCATTGATCAGATGATACCCGGCGGACAAAGTGGTGTGATTACAACAGGCCCTTTGTATGTTAATCAACTGTTCTCTTGGTTAGTTAATTCATACCTCCCATTGTTTGTAGATATTGATTTAGTTGGGCAAATTGCTGTCGCTACGCAAAACTATGTTCCTTAGTTAGAATAATTTTCACGTTAAACAAAAAGCTTAATGTATAATGCATTAAGCTTTTTTTTGTACTAAATTTATGAATAAAATAATTTTGATAACAGGAGCGAGTCGTGGTATTGGAGCAGCTTGTGTGAGTTATGCTCACCAACTGGGGTTAGGTGTTATTGCTACGGGCTCGCAGTACCGATAAGCTTCAAGAATTACAAAAACAACACCCAACTATTCAAACCATTGTTGCCGATATTTCGACAGATAAAGGCAGAGAAACTATTGCCAGTCAAATCAAGCGACCTGTGGATTTTCTGTTGCATAATGCTGCAGAGTTGTACCCGCCAAAAAAACTTATAGAAATTGAACCAACAGAATTTTCCCAAAACATAAGCACCAATGTTGAGCCTTTGTTATTTATAACTCAGCTATTATTACCCCAACTACAACTAGCGCAAGACAAAGCCCGAATCCTAACCATGACATCACGAGCAGCTCAAAATGCTTATGTAGGAATTGGCAGTTATTGTGTTTCCAAAGCGGCGGCTTTAATGGTCACAAATATTCTCAAAGCCGAACTTGAACCGATAGGAATTTTAATCAACAGCTATTCACCTGGCGTTGTTGATACTGCCATGCAAAAAACACTGCGCAACTCTAGCGATGAGATTTTTCCTTACAGCAATGATTTTAAGCAATTAAAAACGGATAATAAACTCGTCACTCCAAAACGGGTTGCCGAACATATTTTGACGACCATGACCTCATTCAGTGAAA
>JAMOMK010000142.1 GCA_027067055.1 Lysobacterales bacterium
GGCAACCACGGCTCTAGAACTTGAGGCCATAAAGCTATTTTTATAGTCATTATGTGTTGAGGGTAACAAGAAGGCAGAACGCGTTGACGAGTTTTACTATCCAATGTGACTTCTAACAACTCTGTAGAATACCCCAACTTTAATTCATCAGACAAAGTTGGTGGAGCCACATCATCAATTAAATAAGCAGAGCGTTGTTTATGGCAATATTCTGTTTTTTGCATGGATAACTTTTTACCTAAAGGCCAACAGATTTTTTCCAAACTCACATTGATAGGCTTCTGGGGCAATTCCAACATTTTAGCAGGCATCATTGCAAGTACCTTTTTTAATAATGGCACTGCTGATCCTCTGCCACTGTTCTTTTCAATAAAAGCACCATCAGGCCTACCAATCCAAATCCCTATGGTTATTTTATTATTACTTGCCATAACCCAAGCATCACGGTTGCCATAACTTGTTCCCGTTTTATAGGCAATTTTTAAATTATTGATGACTGTTTTAGAATGAATTGAGTTTAATGACACTTGGGATAGTATGTTTTGAACTATCCATGCACTGCCTTTCGTTAATAATGTAAATTCTTTAAACTTATCTGACTGAATGAATCTTACTTTAACCGCTTTACCGTCTCTACCCAAGCCACTAAATAGCCCCACAAGTTCTTCAAGTCTGACTCCACCACCTCCTAAAGCGATGGATAAATTTGGTTTCGCATTAAGTGGTAAGTGTATATTCAATCCAGCATTTTTCAAACGCGCATAAAACAGCTCTGGCGACAGTTCATTTAACACTTGGACCGCAGGCATATTTAAGGAACGACCCAATGCTTGTGAAACACTTACTGGGCCATTGAAATGGTTGGTGAAATTTTTAGGCCGATAACCAGAATATGACTGTGGCACATCAAATAACAGCGACCCAGAGTGAACTAAACCTTGATCAATAGCAAGACCATAGATAAAAGGTTTGAGAGTGGAACCTGGCGAACGAATGGCTTGCACCATATCCACATGACCAGAGCGAGTGCTATTTAAAAAATCAGCACTGCCAATATAAGCTAAGGCACTGGCACTTTCATTGTCCATAACAAGCAATGCAACGGATGTTTTCTCTGGCATGGTTTTACTGTATTGTTTAACCAGCAACTCTAAATCTGTTTGCATGGCAATATCAATTGTGGATTTTATTACAGATTGATTTGGATGGGCCTTAATTAAACGGCGTGTCAGTAAAGGTGCTATCATCGGATGCGTGTTGTATTGTGCCCAAATTTCCTCTTGTTTTGCTTCATTAATGGTTTGTTTATCCCAAATCTCAAACTCTGCCAACCGATCTAATAATTTATCGCGTGCTTTTTTTGCTCGTTGCGGGTATCTGTCAGGACGAAATCGCGAAGGAGATTGTGGCATAACGGCAAGTAGTGCCGCTTCTGATGCCGTTAGCTCTAAGGATGTTTTGTCAAAATAAGCAAAACTAGCGGCTTCCACTCCTTGGATTGTTCCACCAAATGGCGCATAATTAATGTAATAGCTTAAGATTTCTTGCTTGTTGTAATGCCATTCGAGTTGCAATGCCATAAACATTTGTACCAACTTGCCCGAAATTGATTTCTTATGTGGCTTTAATATACGCGCCACTTGCATGGTTAACGTGGAAGCTCCAGATATTATCTTGCCATTTTTAATCCACTGACCCAAAGCCCGAACCATTGCTAATGGATTAACACCAAAATGTTGGTAAAAATAACGGTCTTCGTAATTAATTAATGCCTGCAAATAAAGTGGCGAGACTTGATTCATGGCAATAGGATAACGCCACACACCTTGCTTATCTGGAAAAGCGCGCAGTGGCTGACCGTCCTTATCAACAACCACTTGAGCAAAATGCCTATGTTTGAAATCTTCTATGGGTAAAGGAATAAAAAAATCCAAGACAATAAATAAGAAGAACAGCAACACTACTGTAAATGTTATTCGTTTAAACCATTTTATCAACTTATTCATGAGTACATTTAACACGTTACTTGTGTTCAAAAAATGGCTATTAGGGTTATACTTTAAGGAAATAAGCAAATTCACTGTTTTTGGTATAGCCTAATGACTCATATAATGCTTGGGCACGGACATTATCTTCTGAAGTTTCCAAACCAATGCCTTTTGTACGAGTTTGGATAGCGTGTTCTTTAGCTTTATTCAATAACAATGTGCCAATACCAGATGAGCGCAAATTGGGCGAAACGAACAAGTCATTCAAAATCCAACTACGTTGTGCTGATACAGAAGAAAAATTAGGAAATAACTGAGTAAAGCCTAAATAATCACCTTGTTCATTAATGGCATAAAAAATAACACTTTCTTTATTATCAAAACGTTCGGTAATAAACTCCAATGCTAAATCATAATCACTGGCTTGCTTATAAAACACCCGATAGGCATCAAATAAATAAGCTATATCAGCTAGGTCTTTTTGTTGTGCCTGTTTAATTTGAATTTGAAGTTTCATTTTATCGTTGCTCATTTTTTATTGCTTTATTCCTTGCCACTCTTCTTTTAAGATACCATAACGAATAGAATCATAATAGTCACCTTACCATAATCGGCACTTACGCAGACAAGCTTCTTGCTTCATTCCCAATTTTTCAGCTAACTTCATCATGCCAATATTAGCCGACCACGTAGTTAAACCTATCCTAACTAATTCCATTGTGTTAAATAAGTGATTAATCCACAAGATTAACGCTTGCTTACCATAGCCTTTGCCCCAATGTTCTGGCTCATAGATACAAAGTCCAACCTCTAGCCAATTCGACTCCTCATGTTCCCAATAATAACAGGCATCACCAATTAAATCACCATCAAGAAAAATCCCCATTCGATTAGATGAGTCATATTTAGCTACAAAATCATCAAGAGCCACTCGTTTTAACGGGAAATAAGGCGCATTAAGCTTTTTCCACTCTGGATCTTCTTCGTCATAGATAAGATGCCAATGTTGTATTTTTTCAGGCTTATTCAGGTCTTTAAGGCTAATAACTCCTTTCTTCATTTATTCAAATCCATCTTTGAACATATAATCACAGAAACCTCCATCATTAATTGTCCAATTATAGTTATTAACTAAGACCCAACGTGCATCAACCGCTAATGGATCACAATACTGAGTGGTTCCAACACTCAGATACAAGTTAGAGTTAAGATTCTGCCCAGCGAAGTTAATAAGGATATTATCGTACAATGGTGCAGGTACCAATGTACCATAAAAAGCACCATCTATATTCTGAAGGTTGCCAACATCCCATTTATCCATATCCATTGGAACATTAGTTGAGCGATCGTAGATATAAGACATATTAGTGACAGAGGAAGTATCCCATCCACTTGTATCTAATGATAAATTTTGCGACCAATATAACATATAACTCATATTGGTCACTGATGAAGTATTCCAGTTGCTAGTGTTAAGAATTATATTTTTACTACCTTCAAACATTGTTAGCATACTCGTCACAGATGAGGTGTTCCAATTACTAGTATCAATAGAAAAATCTTCAACTTCTTTAAACATACTTGTCATATCAGTAACTGAGGTTGTATCCCATTGACTTGTATCTATAGTCAAGTTAATACTTCGATCGAATATATGCTGCATATCTGTGACTAGCGAAGTATTCCAACCGTTAGTTGCAATAGATATATTCTGGCTTCTTTCAAACATATGTTGCATAAATTTTAAAGAAGAAGTATCCCAGTTTGATGTATCAATTGTTGCACCAACAGTTTCTTCAAACATATATGCCATGTTCTCAACTAGTGAAGTATCC
>JAMOMK010000143.1 GCA_027067055.1 Lysobacterales bacterium
AATAGTGCGTCTGATAAATCTTGTTGTCGTAAATTCTTCCAAGCCATAGTATTTTAACTGTTTGTTCTTACTATATATTATAACATTTTTTTAAGCAGTATTTGGAAAAGTTATGCAAAGGTCTCTTCTTTACTTTAAAACCTAACCTTTGAACGTAATTACTAGTGCTACAACAACAAATCCAGGCCGATTGCATTAAAACGTGTTGCGCTGTCAATCAATCCCTTTGCTGTAAGCGCTTTAACACCATAAACATCCGTTGTTACACCATAGCTATGACGGATTTTATCTAATAGTATAGCAAAATCGCCATCACCAGTTAATAAGATAACTTTATCCACTGTTGGTGCTATCTCCATGACATCGATTGTTATACCTACATCCCAATCACCTTTTGCAGTGCCATCACTGCGTCTGATAAATGGCTTTAATATAATATCAAAACCGATGTGTTTGAGTGCGTTTTGAAATTTGTGTTGTTGTGTGTCAATTCTTTGTACGGCATAGGCGCGTGCAGAGGTAATTTCGCCTTGTTTTTCAATGATTTCCCAAAACTTACGGTAATTAAATTGCCGTTGATAAGTATCGCGTGTGGTGTAAAAGATGTTTTGTACATCAACAAATATAGCTATTTTCATGTCTGTTGAGGGAAGTTTTCTAAGTGTTCTTCTAACAACTTGGCAGCAACATTGATTAAATCGTGATCTGTAACAATTCCAACAAGTTTGCCTTTATTGCAAATGGGTAAACACCCCAGTTTATTTTTACGCATTAACCGAATCGCTTTTACTGTCAACATTTCTGGCCCAGCAGTAATTGGATTAAGTTTCATGACATCCTTTACAGCCGTAGGGTCATTTGATCTAGAGCGTCCTTTTGCAACATCTCTTAGGATCGCTCTATGGGAAATTAGTCCAACAATACACCCTTCATCATCTTCGACAGGCACATGACGAACATGTTTCCAGTCCATAATACTCGCAGCTAAATCAAGTAAATCATCTGGTCTAACCGTAAATAGTTCTTCTGTCATAAATTGCCCTAGCCTTTGGAAGGTTGCACGCCAATCAAGGTTGTCAACTGCTTGTGCTAGTTTCCATTTATGTATAGGTTCATCAGTTTTTTGATTAACCACCATTTCAGAAGTAATTGAACGAACTTTCTCATCTGGTAAAATACTTTCATCCATTTCTGTTATAGATTTTATAGCCCATTTTGCCCCTGTTTGTTTGGACCTGGTTCGCTCTTCAATAATATCTAAATAACGATCTATGTCATTCATATCAATGTTTTCATGCAAAAGTCCTTCTCTTGCAATTGGCAGAAGTTCTTCCAATATCAAATCAGCAACAGAGATGGTTTTGTGATCAGTCCAATGAAACTTAGACTCTAAACCAATTCGTGTGGCATTCAAAAAATTATTGGCTACATCTGAAAATCGCATGGATTGTGTAATGTCACTGTATTTGTTCGACATACCAATCATTAAACCGACAAAAAATGCCGTATTTGCCACTTCATCTATGACACTAGGGCCAGAGGGCAATACCCTATTCTCTATTCTTAAGTGTGGAATATTGTCCACTACGCCATAACATGGGCGATTCCAACGATAAACTGTGCCATTATGTAGCATCAAGGCTTTTAACTTTGGTGTAATTCCTTTCTCCAGCATTCCAACAGGGTCTTCATCAAAATCTGCTGTAAGTACAACAGGAAAACGAGAAATGTCTTCTTTAAATAAATCAGGTAAAGTTTTTACCCAATGTTTACCAAAATAAACCCGTGGTAGCATACCGCGTTGTTGGAAGGTCTCAGAGCGTGTATCAACAGAGTTTTGAAAAACGGCAATTCGAGATTCATGCCACAAACGGTTATGATGGATAAGTCCAGAATTAACTGAAACTGCCATTACAGGCCCAGTAATGGCTTGTGCAATATTATACTTTTGAACGAAATCATCACTACCAACTTGAAGATGCACTTGAAAGCTAGTATTCAGTGCTTCAAGCATATAAGAGTCATGAGTAACATTCAATTCGTCCATGCCTCGAATATTTAGCTTGAAATCAGAGCCTCTAAGGCTTTTAAGCGTCTCATTCAACTCAAAATAACGATCAATTGGGACCATATTGTCTAAGGTTAAATCTAATTGCTTTAGAGTTGGCAAGATACCAGCTAATACAATCTGTGCATCATGTTTACTGGCTGCATTACGTGCAATCATAAGTGTTTCATTGATTTCGTTTTCTAGCTTTCTTAAAGCATTTCCTGTTAAGACACTTGGAGTCAAGTTTGCCTCTAGGTTGAATTTGGCAATTTCAAATGTAAAACGTGGATCAGTTAAATCTTTCATTATTTGTTCAGATTTGCAAGCAGGAGAGAAATTTCTATCCACTAAAAACATTTCTTGTTCAGCTCCAATTCGCGTTATACCCGATTCGATTAAGCCACGTTCAATCATTAACTCTAATGCATTTAAATCATTAAGAACGGCACGCATAAAACGTCTGCGTTGTTTTTCACATTGCTGCCTTGAAATATTCATTTCACCCATGTTTTCTCTCTCTTATTAATACAACTTGTAAACCCAAGTTAAAATTGTGGACAACATCAACCAATTAATAATAACCAGTGGCACACCAACTTTTACGAAATCTGAAAATTTATATCCACCTGCATTCATTACCAATAAATTCGTTTGGTACGCCATCGGTGTAGCATAGCTCATGTTTGCACCAAATAAAACACCTAGCACAAATGGTTCTACCGGCATACCTAATGTTTGTGCAATACTCACTGCAATTGGCGTACCAATAACAGCTGCTGCATTATTGGAAACAACATTGGTCATCACTGCCATCGAAAATATCAAAATGGCTAACACCACTCCAGGTGAAAAACCAGCAGTACTGGTAACAAAAAGGCTGGCCAGGTAATCTGCACCACCTGTTTGTATGAGTGCCACTCCTAAAGCTAAGGATGCCACAATAATAAATATCACTTGTGCGCTCAATGCATTTGTCGCATCTTTCCAACGCAAACAGCCAGTAACAATCAACACCAAACAACCAATAACTGAACTCACCACAATTGGCAATATTCCAAACGCTGCAAAACCGACAATTAATCCCATTACCACAAGGGCAAGAGGGGCTTTTGAAGTATGCGGCAATTCTTCGCCACCATCAAGAACCAACAATGTTCCAGAGGCTTTAACTTCTCGAATGGCTTCATGTGTTCCCTGAACAAGTAAAACATCCCCTGCTCTTAATAAAACTTCTTTAATTCCTTTAGAACGAGCATGTGTTTCTTTACCATGAGAATGCACTGCCAATAAGGTTAATCCATATTTTGAATTTAAACGTGCGTCTTCAATTCTGACTCTATCCAAGGTGGAACCAGCTATGACGACAAGTTCAGCGATACGTTGATCACCATCTTTTAACGGGTGTTCCTCATCGACTTCGGTATTACCTGCAAATAATTGACCACCTAATTCAAGTTGGTAATCACGTAAATTATCCGAAGTGTCTTTAATGACTAATCTGTCTCCAGCCATAACCTTAACATCAGGCAAGGTTGCCATAGATAATTTACCTGAACGAATAATACGCTCAATATTAATATCATTTCCTGCTTTTTCTCGAACTTCTGCTAATGTAGCTCCATCGGCAAAGCCACCTTCTTCAATCTCAATTTCTGCAGTAAATTCACGTGGTGATGTATCTTGTAATGGTGGAGAACGCTCAGGCAATATCATTGGAGCAATAAGCCATAAATAAAGAATTGCGACAATACTGGTTAAGGCAACTGGCAAGACGAAATCAAACATGCCGAATTCAGGAACCCCTAAGTCTTCTGCAACTTTAACAACGAGCAAGTTGGTTGATGTACCAATTGTTGTTGCCATACCACCAAGTAAGGTTGCCATTCCCATGGGCAATAAAGTTCCTGATGGTGATTGCCCTGTCCTGAGTGAGACGTTGACTAGTATCGGTAGTAATAACACGACTATTGGCGTGTTGTTAACAAAAGCACTTAATATTGCACCCGCAATGAGGGTTAATAACAAACTAAGCTTTGGACTCGTTCGCCAAAGTTTTGCCAGCAATCGCCCAATGGGTTCCATTGCGCCAGTCCGTACCAATGCTTGACCAGCAACCATTAAAGCAGAAACAGCGATTAAGGCTTGATTACCAAATCCTGCAAAAAAAATTCGTGTACTAAAGTAATTTCCATCAGGTAATTGATACGGAAAAACCTCGAACCCAAGAATTAAAGCGCACAAAACGAACAAGCTTGAAGTTTGCAATGGAATTTTTTCAATTGTAAACAAGACTAGAGCAACTAAAGTTAGTAGCAAAACTGCAATGGTATGAGGACCTGGTGAACTCACTGCAAGAGTAGAATCAATCATAAAAGGTAATATTTACTTAACATAAATATAAAGTCTAACACGAGTATGGTAATAAAATAAAATTTTAATTTTCAAATGGCGGTAATTGTTTTAGAATAGTAAATTCAAAAATAAATAATGAGGAGTTCACAAAGTGTCAGAATCAAAACCATGGTTACAAGCTTACCCCAAAAACATTCCTGAGTTCATTGGAGAATTATCTTATGATTCTGTAGCGCATATGTTAGAAACAGCTTGCAAGAAACATAGCTCGCGTACTGCTTTTGTGAATTACGGTAAAAAAATTACCTATGCTCAACTGGATGAACTTAGTAAAGATTTGGCTGCCTACTTACAATCACGGTTTAACAAGGGTGATTCAATTGCCATAATGATGCCAAACTTATTGCAATATCCAATAGCGGTATTTGGTATATTACGTGCAGGTTTAATTGTCACTAATACAAACCCTCTTTATACACCAAGAGAACTTAAGCACCAACTTAATGATTCAAATGCTAAAGTCATCATCGTTATCGAAAATTACGCCAACACTTTGGAAAAAATCATTAAGGAAACCAATGTTGAACAAGTGATTACCACACAAATTGGCGATATGCTCGGAACAATCAAAGGTTCATTTATGAATTTTATGATTAAAAAAGTTAAAAAAATGGTTCCTGACTTCAAATTGGATGGCGCTATAACTTTCAATCAAGTGTTAAACCAGGGTAGGAAGCTTACTTTTACAAAAACAGAGACCTCCCTAGATGATATTGCTTTTTTACAATACACAGGAGGTACAACAGGTGTCTCTAAAGGGGCAATGTTAACCAATCGAAATATGGTCTCTAATGTGGAACAAGTCCGAACATGGAACCAAGAGAGTCTTAAAGAAGGACAAGAAATCGTTATTACTGCCCTTCCCCTTTACCATATATTTGCTTTAAATGCTAATTGCTTATTGTTTACTGAATATGGTGCAAAAAATATATTAATTACCAACCCGAGAGATATGCCTGGGTTTGTAAAGGAATTATCTAAACATAAATTTACAGCGATGACGGGAGTTAACACTTTATTTAATGGCTTGCTAAACACCCCAGGTTTTTCCGAATTGAATTTTGAAAACTTCAGATTTGCTTTAGGTGGCGGCATGGCTGTTCAGCAAGACACAGCAAAACGTTGGAAAGAAACAACAGGAGTTACTTTAGTTGAAGCCTATGGACTCACAGAAACAAGTCCTGCAGCTTGCATGAACCCAGCCAATCTAAAAGAATACAACGGCATGATTGGACTTCCAATCTCATCCACTGAATGTGAAATTCGAGATGATGATGGTAACAAAATGCCAGTAGGAGAACGCGGAGAACTTTGCATTCGTGGGCCACAAATAATGAAAGGGTACCTCAATCGCCCAGAAGCAACAGCTGAGACTATAGATAAAGATGGTTGGTTACTAACAGGAGATATTGCTGTAATGAATGAACAAGGTTTCTTTAAAATTGTTGATCGCAAAAAGGATATGATACTTGTCTCAGGATTTAATGTTTACCCAAATGAGATAGAAGATGCTGCTTGTTTACACCCAAATATAATCGAAGCGGCAGCCATTGGCTTACCAGACCCAAAATCGGGTGAAGCGGTAAAATTATTTGTTGTAGTTAAAGTTCCAATGACGGAAGATGAAGTTAAGGCGCATTGCCGTGAAAACCTAACGGGTTATAAGAATCCTCGGCATGTTGAATTTAAAGATGAGCTTCCAAAATCGAATGTAGGAAAAATTTTACGAAAAGATTTAAGGCCTAAACAAGATTAATTTTGGTTTTTTTAGACGCTAATTAAAACTTAACATTTGATTAACATTAAATTAACTACTACTTAGGTATTATACACACATGGATAGCAAGAAGCCTTTATATAAATCCATTCCTTTTTGGATTGTGATTTTATTACTCCTTTACTCTGCTCTCGGGTTTTTTGCTATTCCATATTTTGCTAAAAACAGTTCAAAAGAAATTATCCTCGTCAATCTTAATTCAACATTAACAATCGATGAATTATCATTCAACCCTTTTACTTTCTCAAGTACCGCCAAGGCTGTCAAATTAACTGACAATGATTCAACACTGTGGTTTAGTGCTGATGAAATTGAAGTTAACATTAACTTATGGAGCTCTGTACTGCATAATATTAGTATTGAAGAGCTCACTATTACTAACCCCTACTATAAAGTGGTAACAGAAAATAAAAACAATACCATTTCAGTAAAATACCCCAAAATAACTCAAACTAAAGAAATAAAAGCAAATGAAGAAAAGTTTATTCTTGATGTCAACAGTATTACAATTACTCAAGGAGCAATTCAATACAATGATCAATCAGGTGAAAAACAATTTGACCTCAACCTAAAAGAACTGAATTTTAACCAACAATTATTTACCACCAAAGACAGCGATAGCCGTTTTGATTTGTCAGTTAAAACAGAAAACAATGATGAAACACTTTTATCAGGTAACTTTAACTTTGTGCAGTTAACATTGGATGCAAAATGGCAACTAAAAAATTGGACAACATCCACTGTATTTACGTTTATTGGTAATAAAGATAATCAATTTTTAGGGTTTGACAATCGGTCTGGTCTAATCAATGCAACAGGTGATATTGCCTATCAAGCTCTAAAAGATAAAAAGTCCGAAATTACCATCAATGAACTCAAGCTGACAGACTTTCAAAACATTCATAAAAATAATCAACAATTTAACTTAGCTCACTCTTCAATAAGAGCAGCCAAAATTGACCTTATAAAGCAACAAATAACACTGGAAGAAGTCAAAACAGAGGGCGGACTTATTAATCTTGATTTTGATAAGAATAACACACTTGTTTGGCCAGATTTGCTTTCTTCCAATCAAGAGACAAAAGAAAACAACTCCAGTCAAAAGCCATGGACATTTAATTTAAAAGAATTCACCAATAGCAACTCTTCCTTAGTGATTAATAACAACAGTAAAAAACCAGAGTTAAAAAATAGCATTGATTTACAGACAGTTACGATAAACAACATCAATTCAGAGGCCTACCAAACCATGACTGTAAATGCAGATATTGTTTTGGATAAAACAGGTAAGCTAAACCTCCAATCAACAATCACAACCGAACCTTTAACTATTCAATCACTAGTCAAAGCTGAACAAATAGACTTAAGTAAATATTCAGCCTGGATTCCACCACACATCAAATTATCAATCAACAAGGGACTATTATCATTTCAACAAGAGATAAACTACAGTAACTCCTTCAATTCTAAAGGTTCGCTCAAGGTTAAAAACCTTGTACTTTTTGATAACAATAAATCCCCCTTTTTGCAGCTTGAGCAACTTAATTTAGAACAGTTCTTGTTAGACTCTGCTACAAAATCTATCAAACTAAATAAAATTCTCTTAGATAAAGCACAAGGTTCACTAATGCTTTCGGAAGATAAACAACTTAACTTGTCGGAACTCATTGATTCTCAAGTAATAAATCAAGAATCAAAAAACACGGGGGATGACTGGAAAATTGAAATTGAACAAATAGAATTAATTGATGCAAAAACAACTTTTATAGACAAGAGCATCAAACCTGAGTACCACACTGAATTGTCCAAACTTAATGGTCATGTTAAAGGTTTATCGAGTTCAAATTTATCTAAAGCAAAAGTTAAACTATCAGGTGTCTTAGATAGTTATGGGAAAATTTCGGTTAATGGAGAAATCAACCCACTTTCGGATAAAGCATACACAGACCTGTCCATTGATATCAATAATCTAGATTTGCAAAACTTTAATAGTTATAGTTCCCGTTATTTAGGTTTTCCGATAAATCGAGGAAAAGCTGATTTTAACTTAAAATATAAGCTCAATCAAAGTGTTTTAAAAGGAGTCAATAACTTGACTTTTAAACAACTAAAATTTGGTCAAAAAACCACAAGTAAGGATGCGGTAAGCCTTCCTTTAAAACTAGCAGTGACACTATTGACAGATGGAAAAGGTATCATGAAAATCAATATGCCAGTCAGTGGCAATATTGATGATCCAGAATTTAGTTATGGAGGACTCATATTCAAGGCATTTTTCAAACTAATTACTGGTATTGTCGCCTCACCCTTTAAGCTGCTGGGCAAATTAATTCCAGGAGGTGCTGATCTGGATTTAAGCGGCGTACAATTTCAAGTAGGAACAGCTTTATTAGAACCTGGAGAAGAAGAAAAACTAAAAGCCATGCAACAGATATTAGCCAAAAAATCAGAACTAAATCTGGAGCTAACTGCTATAATCCATAAAAAAAATGATGGTGATGCGCTACGAATTAACAAAACATTGCAACTAGCAGGTCTTGAGTCTGTTCCTGATTTTAACGACAACTCTCAACTACCCACTATTAAACAACTCTATACGAAGCAGGATTTTACAAAAAACTGGCAACAACTGACTGAAGAATCTACTAGCCAAGGTGAAGTAAAAAACAGTGTGCTCTTTGAAAAAGCTTGGAATAAATTACTTAAAAAGCAAGATGTTACAAATGAACTTATCCAATTATCTAAACAACGCGCCCTATTCGTTCAAAGTCAATTAATTGAAAAATATTCAGTGAATCAAGATAAAATATTTTTGAAAAACAGTGAAAATTCACAAGAATTTCCTCCGCAGGTCAAGTTTGGAATTGCACAATAATGCGATTATTACTATTGCTGGGATTAATGTTTCTATCTAATCAACTTAATGCTTTTGTTGTATATGAAGAAACTCGAA
Source organism: Lysobacterales bacterium (assembly GCA_027067055.1). GTDB lineage: Bacteria > Pseudomonadota > Gammaproteobacteria > Xanthomonadales > Marinicellaceae > NORP309. The sequence continues at coordinate 9,193 of JAMOMK010000143.1, forward strand.
TTTGGAATCGAGATTCTATAACTTTTTATTTTTTAGATGGAACAATGCAACAACAAAATGAGGTAAAGCATTTTGCAAAGCTCTGGGAAAGATACACGGGGATAAAATTTAAATACTTTAGCGAAAAGCCAGGATTTTTCAACTTCAGTCAAGTTTATACTATTAGTTTTAAAGGAAATAGTAACCAATCAAGTGTGGGACGTGTCAACGGTCAAATCTATTTTGGAGAATTGTCTGACAATATAATCCAGAGAAAATCAACTATACTTCATGAATTCGGGCACATGCTTGGTCTAAGTCATGAGCATCAACGTCAAGATAGGCCGAGTTTTCTTAACAGTGCAAAAACACTTGAGCAATGTAAAATCCAACAAGCAAAATCAAAGAACTGGTGTTATAACAACATTCTTGAACAAAATTTTGAAGATGTTTTTGTCGAATCAGAATATGATATTGACTCCATTATGCACTACGATCTTCAGACAATCACAGGCAATGAAAAATACCAAGACAAAAATCACTCACTTTCTTATACCGATAAATATTTTATTGCCATGTTGTATAACCAAAATATTTCAGATAAAACCTTAGAAAAAATGCACCAACAAGACCTTTGGGAACAACAAAAATTTGAATCAAAAGCCAATAAAGACCGAGAAAAAAACATTATGAAGCTATCAACCTCTTCATGTAAACCTTTGGCTTATCCAAATAAAAGTAAGGATGGAAAATACTGTGAATCTGGTTTTATGATTATTGGCAATGATGGATTTAGTTTAGCAGATCCAGAGTTTAAAACCTGTTATTTCAGCCTCAAACAAATCACAAAAAAAATCCAACAACACCCACTATGTCAGTTGTCAAAAACTCAATTGCTTCACAAGCGAAAATCTTGGCGCAATAGTTTTCAAAACTATGGTAATTGTAAACGTCTGGATACTAATAAGAAAAACAACCAAGAATTTTATTGTACGCAAGGTTTTTCATATGTAACTAATGAAAATGATTTGATTGGTGAAAAAACCAAATGTTATGGCAGCGAAGAATCAGCTTTTCAAGCCATGAAAAAAGATGAAGTGTGTAACTTACCACCCAGTGATTTTAGAAGATACCAACGCAAACAAGTTATTCAACAACGAAGAAAACTGGCGTCAAAATACTGCAAAGTAGTTAAAAAGAAATACCACAACATTTCTTGCCCTAAAGGTTTTGATTACACCATAATTGAAAAGGGCTACCCTGATGAGCCAATAAATAGTAAATGCTTTGCCAACACTCACCAAGCCATCAATGGAATGAGTAAAATTTCATTATGTCAGTAATGATTTTTGCATAAAAACTTGGCAAGCACTGTGGCAAGTGTTGCCTTTGGCTGTTTTTAAGTAATCAAAGCCTCGACTTTTATAAAGCTTTTGAGCAATTTTCATTTCAGGAATTGTCTCTAAATACATGGTATGAAAGCCGATTTCTTTGGCTGTTTTAATGCATAAATCTATCAGTTGTTTTCCCGCACCTTTACCCCGTAGTTTTTTGTTGAAATACATTTTACGTAATTCACAAATACCAGAGTTTTCTTCACCATCAAGTGGAGCAACGCCACCGCAACCTAATACTTCACCATCGAGTTCAATCACATAAAATTGCTTATTACCTGCTTGGTATGCCGCATACATATTTTTGAGTTCTGCATCAGAAGAGGCAAAACCAGGACCTTTAGCACCAAATTCTCGCAATGTCTCAATAACTAGGTTTTTAATAATTGGATTATCTTGTTCTTTTACTTCTCTAATAGTTAGCATATTACTTTACTCAAAATCTATTCTTTTACCAAATTGAAAGGCTATCACCTGCTTTTCTTCAAGAGTATCATTAATTAATTCTTCATAATCGAAAAATCGTTCTTCCAGGTGTTGAAGTTTATCATGTATTGACTTTGTTTTAGGTGTATTACTGATTAGTGCACAACAATCTTTATAAGGTTCAACACAAACATCAAACAAACCAAGCTGGCGTGACAAAGCGACTATTTCTTCCTTATTGTAAGTCAGTAATGGGCGCAAAACTGGCATATCAACTGACTTAGTCATGCTCACGATATTTTCCATGGTTTGTGATGCAACCTGCCCTAGATTATCACCTGTTACCAAGCATTGGGCATAATTCTTAGTCGCTAATTGTTCTGCCACACGCGCCATAAAACGTCTGAACAAAATTAAATCATAATCTAAATTCTTTTCCATCAAAGCCAAATCAAAATGCGTATATGGCACTAAATAAAGCCTTACTTTTCCACAAAACTCACTGATACGTTGAGCTATGCGAGAGACCTTATAAGTTTCAAGCTTACTGGATTGAATATTACTGGCAGTAAAATGAATAAAATCAACGGTGCAGCCACGTTTAGCCATCAAATAGGCGGCTATTGGAGAATCAAATCCACCTGATAATAAGCACATGATTTTACCAGTTGAAGCAACAGGAAGGCCTCCAATAGCCTTAATACGGTTGGTGTGTACAGCCATTCCGCGCGAAGAAATATCAACATAAAAGTATTGATCCGCATGATTTAAGTTAACATTTTTCCATTCTGTATTCTTCAAAATAACTGTTGCCAACTGCATTTCAAGTTCTTTAGATGTTCTCACAAAACGTTTATCAGAGCGCTTAACCCGAACAGCAAAACTCTTATCTTTTTGGTAGGTTTGATTAGCCAATTTTTCAACCAGCTCTTCTACTTTTTCTAGTTCAGGCTTGTAGCCAAAAATATCGTATTGTTTAACCGAAAACCAATAGACCTTGCTCAACCAAGCTATACCTGGTATTTCAGCTAGTTTCTCAGCAATTGTATCAATATTACCAGTATAATCAATGGGGATTTCAATAAACATACGGTCATGAATAGAAACCACATCCCAAGTTAAATCTAGTGACTTGATTTTATTTCGTACATTGGTACGAAGTTTTTTAACAAAAGAGTGACGGTTACAACCCTTTAGGGTTAACTCACCATAATGAAGAATAATTCGATTGCGCATAATCTATTAAAGCAGATAAAAACACTATTTTAACGTTTTCAACCCCAAGGGCAAGATAAACTGCTTTGCTCCAAGCGTTATCTTGCGTAATTGTTTCTCTCTAAAGCTGCAATTCTATCTTCTAATGGAGGATGGGTTGAAAATAATTTTGCCACTGTTGATTTAACACCATTGATTCCAAACCCTACTAGAGGCCCTTTTAGGCTTTGAGGATTTGATGCGTGTTGTAAAGCACGTAATGCAGCAATCATGTCTTGATTACTCGTAAGTCGCCCACCACCAGCATCGGCATGAAATTCACGGTAACGAGAAAACCATTTAATTATTAAGGCAGCAAGGAAACCTAGAATAACTTGAGCAATCATAGTACCAATAAAGTTCCCTGCTCGCATTCCCATACCGCCACGATTACCTCGTGAAGATGAACTCATAACAAAGCCAATAATACGTGATATAAACATAACAAAAGCATTAAGAATGCCTTGCAATAAAGTCATTGTGACCATATCGCCATTAGAAACATGACTGATTTCGTGCCCTAAAACGGCTTCAACCTCATTACGCTTCATGTTGTGTAATAAACCAGTACTCACTGCAACTAAGGCTTTGTTTTTATTCATACCTGTAGCAAAGGCATTGGGTGCATCACTGTTAAAAATACCAACCTCAGGCATACCAATACCTGCTCGTTCGGCTTGCCTGCGTACAGTATCAACCAACCACATTTCATCATCATTACTCGGTGATTCAATGGTTTTTACACCCATTGACCGTTTAGCTGCTGACTTTGACATAGCCAGAGAGATAAGAGCACCAACAGAACCCCACAAGAAGGAAATGATAGCCAATGATTTATAATTAATACCATTAGCATCCATGTAATTGTCTAATCCAAATACCTTCATCAAGACACTAATAACGGCTAAAACAGCAATGTTGGTTCCTAAAAACAATAATACTCGTTGCATCTTAAATAAACTCCATAATTCTAATAACTAGATTATAACACTTGTCAGCTTTTGGGAACGAAAATAAATGTTACATAAAAAAAGGGAAAGCATAGCTTTCCCTTTCATTATTCGCGTGTTTGAATGAATTAATCTCTTAATTTAGCCAATAGACGAATCATTTCAAAATACAACCAACAGATAGTCACGGTTAGAGCAAAAGCACCATACCATTCCATAAACTTAGGCGCACCTTCTTGAACACCCCGTTCGATTCGATCAAAATCCATAATTAAGAATAAGGCAGCAACAACCGTTGTAAATACACTGACAGCAATTCCCATTGGAGTTGCATTAGTTAAATTATTGACACTAAAACTTGTATCAAAAATGAAATAAGCGCCTATACTAATAAGATAAAATATACCAATACCCATACCCGCAATGACCAATACTTTCTTAAACATCGGAGATGCTTTAATAATTCCTGTGCGATAGGCAATTAACATGCCAATCACGGTAGCCATAGTTGCTAAAGCTGCTTGCATTGCTATTCCTGGATAAATGGCTTCAAGAAAAACTGAAAGACCACCAAGAAACAAGCCTTCAAAAACTGCATAAATTGGAGCAACCTTAGAAGATAAATGTGGTTTGCTCGCTAATAAAAAGCCAGAAACTAGTCCTGCAATTAACGCACCAAAGAAAAATGGTTTATACATGCCAGGATGTGCAGGTAAATAAGACCAACTCCATGCTGCAGAAATAATAACAATAAGTATTAAAATTCCTGTTTTATTAATTGTTCCATTAGTTGTCATGCGTTGAGATGCATCTACGACAAACTCATCAGTTGGACCCAGTGAAAGGTTTTCACTTTTTTCAAATACCGACAATGCCGGATTTGTTGATTTCAAATTAAAGCTCATGCTTTTTCCTCAATAGTTATATAAAGCTAATTATAGTGCCATTTGGAGATAATTCAACCTTTATAAGAATGCTTTAACTAGAACTTAACAGCAAATTTGATATTGTTGTTATCCTTTTGAAACTTAAACACCTGCATGGAAACAACTTTGCAAAAGACAAACTGGCAAAATAAATACATCAGTATGAGCTACATAGCTAGTTTACTTCTGTCTTGTGTAATTATTTTAATAATACTTTTAATTCCTATTAAACATAAGCAATATAATGCCTCAAAGGCACTTTTAAAACTAACCCTATCAAAAGGAAATTTACAACAGCGTTTTAAAAAAAAGGAAAATAAACAAAATCACCCTAAAACCGAAAAGCTCACCCCTAAAATAAATCAAGCTATTAATACTAAAAAGGTTAAAAACAAATCAACCATCAATAAGCGAGTTAAAAACACAAAGGAAATTTTATTGCGTAAACCAATAAAACTTAAAGAAAAAAAACCAAACTCTTCAGATATCTCAAAATGGATAAAGAACTACCAATCCTTGGAAGAGGTTAGCTTGGACTTTCAAACTAAAAATGATAAATTCATATACAAAAACATCGTTATACCAAAACAAAATAGACTTGTTATCGAAAATAAATTAGCCAAAAATTTAAATGTTGACAACCCTGACTCTTTACTTGTCTCAGCAACAAAAAAATCTATTGGCTTTTTTTCTGCATTAGATGAACCAAAAAAAACAGTTGATTCTATCCCTTATTGTGCTTTATGGGGAAGGAGAAGCTTTCACTGCCCAGGAAAATCACTTTAATAGACTGCGATATTTATTGCTTAGAATGTTAGACAACGGTAAAATCATAAAAAATAATAAATAAGGATCATATCACCGATGCATAGTATACAAAAAACAACGCTCAGCAATATATTTAGTACACTAGAGAAAGCCAACAAATCATTTACAGACCATTATCCTGGAGATGGCGAGCAACAACAGCCAGTTCATACATTGTATGGTGGTGCACAACTTTACAAAGCTGGAGCCACTAAAAAAATTGGTGAGTTATCCTTAAAAGCCTTTGAAAAATATGCACCCAATGCATCCACGCTTGCCAAAGCATTAGATTTACCTGGCGATCAAGACTTGTGGCAACAAGTGCATCAGCGTGTGACGGCTAAACTTAAATCCTGTGCTGTTGAGGACTTTCGCATTGATTTTGAAGATGGATACGGTAATCGTCCAGATGAGGAAGAAGATACAACAGCAGAGTTTACTGCCAAAGAGTTTGCATCCGCGCTTAAGCAAGGAATCGCAGCCCCTTATATGGGTATTCGCATCAAACCTTTTAATAAAGAGTTAAAACACCGAAGTACCCGCACCTTAGATATTTTTATCTCAACTTTAATCAAAGAAAATAATGGTAAAGTTCCAGAAAATTTCGTTATCACCCTCCCAAAAGTCAATATTCCCGAACAAGTCATCGCTTTTGTTCAGGTACTTGATCATTTGGAAGAACAACTAGGCTTGAATAATGGTGAGCTCAAAATTGAAATTATGATAGAAACAACACAAGCCCTACTCTCACAAAATGGGGTCAGTCACATGCCACTTATTTATAAAGCCGCTAATGGCAGATGTCGCGGCGCTCATTTTGGCACTTATGACTATACTGCGAGTTTTGACATTACCGCTGCTTACCAACAAATGCAACATCCTGCTTGTGATTTTGCCTTACAAATGATGAAACTCACCTTTGGAGGCACAGGTGTGTGGTTATCCAATGGAGCAACCAGTATTATGCCGATTGGTGATATGGATACCGTTCATAAAGCATGGAAACTCGCTTATAATGATATTGTTCATTCACTTGAAATGGGTTATTACCAAGGCTGGGATCTCAATCCTGCCCAAATTCCCATTCGCTATGCTGCTTGTTACACCTTCTTTTTGCAATCTCTAGAACAAGCATCAATTCGCTTGACAAACTTTATTGACAAAGCTGCCCAAGCAACCCTTGTTGGCGATGTCTTTGATGATGCGGCTACAGGTCAAGGCTTGCTTAACTTCTTCTTGCGCGCACTCAACTCAGGTGCAATTACTGAAAAAGAAATCGAAGCCACAGGATTATCATTGGCAGAAGTGCGAACTAAGTCCTTCGTTAAGATAGTTGCTAACCGAACTACCAATTAAGTCAAAAAAATGCGATAATACGCGCCTTAAAAATTAATTAACATTGGAAAAACGAATGAAATTTCTTCAAGAACTAGGTGTACAAAAAGTTAACTTTGGCACATGTACAGACCACAATGAATGGTCACAAACAACCGATGCTGGTATTATTGAATCTTTTAATCCTGCAACTGACGAACTTATGGGCACAGTATATTCAGCCAATGAAGCGGACTATGAAAAAGTTATCACTAAAGCACAAGCTGTTTTTAAAGAATGGCGCAAAACCCCTGCTCCTTTACGTGGAGAAGCTGTTCGCATTATTGGTAATGCTTTGCGTGAACATAAAGATGCATTAGGCTCTTTGGTCGCTGCTGAAATGGGCAAAATCAAATCAGAAGGTGACGGTGAAGTCCAAGAAATGATTGATATGGCAGATCTCGCTGTTGGCATGTCACGTCAATTATACGGCAACACAATGCATTCTGAACGCCCAGGACATCGCATGTATGAACAATGGCATCCAATCGGTGTTGTGGGTATTATCTCGGCCTTTAATTTCCCTGTTGCCGTTTGGGCATGGAATGCTTTTGTTGCAGCGATATGTGGCAATGTCAGTATTTGGAAACCCTCTCCAAAAGTGGCTTTGTGTTCAATTGCGGTACAAAATATTTGCAACAAAGCCTTAGAAGAAGCGGGTCTTCCGCCAATCTTCTTAATGTTTAATGACCATTCAAATGAATTGGCTCAGAAATTTGTTGATGACAAACGCATCAACTTAGTTTCGTTTACTGGTTCTACCGCTGTTGGCAAAATGGTTGGCGTGCAAGTAGCTAAACGTATGGGAAGAAGCTTGTTAGAACTTGGCGGAAATAATGCATTAATCGTTGATAAATCTGCAGATTTAAACATTGCTATTCCTGGTATCGTTTTTGGTGCTGTTGGCACAGCAGGACAACGTTGCACCACAACACGCCGTTTATTCTTACACGAAGACATTGCTGATGTTGTTATTGAAAAACTTATCAACGGTTACAAACAAGTCAAAATAGGCAATCCATTAAATGAAGATACCTTAATGGGACCTCTTATTGATGAAGCCTCTGTGCAGATGTTTTTAGATGCTGTAGAAAAAGCTAAAGCATCCGGTGGAGAAATCCTAACAGGTGGAACACGTGTTGAAGGCACTGGAAACTTTGTTACGCCTTGTATTGTTAAAGCACAAGCCGATTGGGATATTGTTAAACACGAAACTTTTGCTCCAATTTTATATGTTATGACTTTCTCAGATATTGAAGAAGTGATTGAACAACAAAATGATGTAGCACAAGGCCTTTCATCAGCCCTATTCACTAATGACTTACGTAACGAAGAGAAATTCTTATCAAGCGTTGGTAGTGATTGTGGTATTGCTAATATTAATATTGGCACCAGTGGTGCAGAAATTGGCGGTGCATTTGGTGGCGAAAAAGAAACAGGTGGCGGACGTGAAGCTGGATCGGATTCGTGGAAGGCTTACATGCGTAGACAAACCAATACCATCAACTATTCTACTGAGTTACCTTTAGCTCAAGGAATTAAATTCACAATCTGAGGTTAGCTCACAGACTATATGAATAAAGGAGTTGTTTAGCAGCTCCTTTTTTTTTGCTATTTTTTTCATCCAACCACAAGTTTTGCATTATAATTATGATTCATAAAAAAAGAGAAGAGTAAAAAGTGGAAGCACATATTATAGAATGGTTAAACTTGTCAGTTCGTTGGCTACACATGATAACGGGAATTGCGTGGATTGGTGCTTCATTTTATTTTATCTTCTTGGAAAACAACCTCAATCGCAGCAAAAACCTACGGGAAGAACTAACTGGCAATTTGTGGGCGGTGCATGGAGGTGGATTTTATTATCTAGAAAAGTATAAACACTCACCTGAAAAAATCCCTAAAGACTTACACTGGTTCAAATGGGAGGCCTATTTTACCGGATTATCTGGTTTTACCCTACTCTGTATTGTTTATTATTACAATGCCAATGCCTATATGATTGATCCCAGTGTTATGGCATTAACTTCACTACAAGCCATAGGCATCGGCATCGGCTCGATTATTATTTCATGGATAATTTATGATTTAATGTGCAAATCTCCAATGGTTAAACAACAAAAACTTTTTGCCTTGTTTGGTTTTTTACTGCTAGTGGGCTTAACTTATGGCTTAACTCATCTATTAAGTGCCAGAGCGGCTTATATTCATATCGGTGCAATCATCGGTATTATCATGGTACTCAATGTCTTTTTTGTCATTATTCCTAGTCAAAAAATCATGGTAGCATCTGCTATGAAAGGCGAAATAGCTGACCCATCTTATGGTCAAAAAGCCCTCATGCGCTCTATTCATAACAACTACATGACCCTGCCTGTATTGTTTATCATGATTAGCAACCATTTTCCCAGTACTTTTGGGCATAAAAACTCATGGCTGGTTTTAGCAGGATTGATGTTAGCTGGTGCCGCTATTCGTCATTGGTTTAATCTACGCGGTAAAAAAATTAGCAATTATTGGTTGTTACCCTTCGCCATTGTTTTACTCATTGGATTAGTTATTTACACCAAACCCGAAAACAAATTGATTGACCAACAAAACACCAACGCAGTGACCGATATGCAAGCGATGCAAATCATCAACAAACATTGCATCAGTTGCCATGCCGCCAAACCAACAAGCACAATCTTTGCACAAGCCCCCAAAGGTTTAATGTTGGAAGATTTTGAGACCATAAAAGCCAATAAAGATAAAATCAAAGCCCAATCGGTCAATGCACAGATTATGCCATTGGGGAATAGCACTAAAATGACGGATAGTGAAAGGCAAGTATTGGGAGCTTGGATTAATAGATTATAAATTATTTTAAATTTCCTCTGGTTATTATGTTCACATTATTAATCTCAGCTTGCGTGGGATTACCGCAAGGGCATTTAGCTTATGGTAGTAAAAATGATTGGAAAATTTATGAGACAAGGATTGATGATGTGATTCTACAGTATTCTTTACCTAATGGTCAGAGTACAAATAGTCCAAAAATAGGAATTCCAAAAAAGATAATAATTTCACCTCCAAAAGGAGAAGTTATAAATATTTTTCATGGTTTCTGGGACTTTAAATCTTCAAGTTTTAAGCCAATAGATGGTAACCTCAAATGTTCAATTGGTGTTTCAAAGCTAAAAACCAATATAAGAAATATTAACGATTATAAAGAGAATTTAGAGCTAAGAAGTTTTCAGCAATGGCAAATAAGTAACAAAAAAAATTAGCTCAGGCTGAGTATTTTAGCCCATTAAAATATATTAAACCTTCTGGATTTGAAGAAGTAACAATCAACGGTAATATTTGGTGGAAATACTGGGATATCCATTTAACATATTCATACCTTATAAATGAAGAACTAGTTGTTAGCATAAGTGTTCACAAAGAATTTGGTTCTGCAAACAAAGAACTTATTGAACAAGCTGTTCGAATGGCAGAGAGAATTATTAATTCGTTAAAAATAATTAAAGCCAATAAAGATTTAATCAACAAATAATAGTTGTCATTTGAAAAAAGCTTTATATACTATCATTGATAATAAAATTGTGATTAAATATTTTTAACTAATCTCAATGGTGATTGTTATGGCTCATCTAATTGTTAGAAATGTTGATGAAAAAATTGTTAAAGCATTAAAAGAACGTGTTGGTAAATCGGGTAACAGTGCAGAAGCGGAGCACCGAATTATTCTATCTCCCAAATCCCGATATAGAAACTAAATTTCCCACTAAATCTTGATTTGACGAATAAAATTATTCTGGCAGTTAAAACCTGCCAGTTTTAACTGGCTTAATCTCGATGCGGTGGTTTCTTTCTATCGAAAATAGCACCAGTACTTCAACATTCATGAATTCATAGCAACATTTATCAAATCCTAGGCACGAGAAAACACAGGATAATTAATTTCACCTGTTTTTTAACTCTTGGCATTTAACACTATCTATTGTAGAACCGAATAAAACTCATATCGTTTAATTTTGTCTATTATTTGTGACAACAAGTTTTGATTGTAATTTTGTAATTTCAACATGAATTGACGTGAATGCTTGATGAGTTTGGCAGCCATGGCATAGACTCTCAATCTGACTGCTTTGGCACGGCTTTTGTTAAACTCTTCAGGAAGATAATTTCTAAGCATGACAAATAAATTGTAGGATAATGTGCAGATTGCAAAATACAATGCATTGGCATCAAACTGACCGCAGGGCATATGCGCTCCACCAAAATCCAGCATTAATTTTTTAATCTTATTTTCAGACTTTTCAGCTCTCATACCATACCAGCTAATGATTTCACTATCACTCATGTGATCTAATGATGTTGCTATTGCACGGTAAACATAGCCCTTTGACTCCATTTCATCACTT
>JAMOMK010000144.1 GCA_027067055.1 Lysobacterales bacterium
CCTGAGAATCAAAAACTTTAAAACATTCCTTAGCTATTTCTAAAGAATTATTCTTAATTACATTAACTCTAGTTTTTCTTTCTAGCTTTTCTTTAAACTCAATCAATATAGCATATTCAAATGCTTTACCTGTTGTTGTTTGATTTTTTGGTTTTGGATTCAATGTAATAAGTAATGTTAATTGTTACCAATTATACTCAAGTTTTAGGAGAAGTATTCATAAATAATATTTAAATGGTATATAAGTAGGCAATGAATAATTGCATTGCTCATCAAGAGTATACCCTTGGTGGTAAAATCATCTTGGTTGAACGCGAAGACAGTCAATTAATTTTTGTCAATAAGGGCTCGTTTATTCCTGAAACCATCGAAAATGTCCTAAAATCTGATGCCCCAGAAAGCGTTTATCGTAATAAGTTTTTAGCACTAGCTATGGTTGATCTGGGTATGATAGATGCCATCGGTAGTGGTATTGAGAGAATGTTTACCACGCAACGCGAGCGTTTTTTCCCCTTGCCTGAATACAGTTTTGAGAATAATTCAGTAAAAGTAACTATTGAAGGCAAAATCCTTGATATTAATTATGCAACTAAATTGGCAAGTATGCCTGATTTAAGTTTGTTTGATATTATACTTTTGGATAAGGTTCAAAAGGGTAAGGATTTGACTGTTAGTGAAGCTAAACAATTAAAAAAGAAAAAATTAATTGAAGGAAGAAGGCCCAATTTACATATTTCATTTAATGTCGCTCAATACACTAACCAAAAAGATGAGTATATTAAGATGAAAGGGTTTGATGAAAGTTATTATGAAGACTTAGTTATTAAATACCTACAAAAATTTGATTCTGCCAGTAGAGCAAATTTTAGAGAACTATTACTTGATAAGCTACCTTCAATATTAACTAACAAACAAAAAGAAGATAAAATTAAAAATATTTTGCAGAAAATGAAAAAGGAAAAAAGAATTATATTATCCGATAAAAGGCGATGGACTTTAGATAAACTTTAGACGGGCTTTAGATAAACTTTAGACGAACTTTAGACAAACTTTAGACGAACAACTGTAATTTATCGTTATACATCAATAAGATATAAAAATGCGGTTTTTAATTAAAAATTAATATTTAGACAAACTTTAGACGAACTTAACCAAGGGAAGTAGAACAAATGACCAATTTAGTCGATGTAAACTACCAACAAACAGGTGCGAGCAAAAGCACCAATCATTATGGTATGCGACAGATGCAGGAGCGGGCTTTTGAATACCGTGATGCTCAATATTTGTTGATTAAATCTCCACCAGCTTCGGGTAAGTCGCGGGCTTTGATGTTTATTGCTTTGGATAAATTAATCAATCAAGGCATTAAAAAGGTTATTGTTGCTGTTCCTGAACGCTCGATTGGTAGTTCTTTTGCTTTTACCGATTTAAAGAAGTTTGGCTTTTTTGCCAATTGGAAACCGGATGATAAATACAATCTGTGTACTCCTGGTGGCGATGGTAATAGCGGTAAAGTCGCTGCGTTTCATGAGTTTATGCATAATGATGAGGCTCTTTTAATCTGCACTCATGCAACCTTGCGCTTTGCCAGTGAAGAGTTGGAGGAAAGTGCTTTTGATGGGTGCTTGCTTGCTATTGATGAATTTCATCATGTTTCTGCTGATGCTGAAAATAGATTGGGTGAATTGTTGCGTGAAATCATGAGTAAATCTTCTGCTCATATTGTTGCCATGACGGGTTCTTTTTTTCGTGGTGATAGCGTGCCTATTTTGTTGCCCCAGGATGAAGCTAAATTTACCAAAGTCACGTACAATTATTATAAGCAACTCAATGGTTATGACTATTTAAAATCTTTGGGTATTGGTTATCATTTTTACCAAGGCCGCTACACCAATGCAATTATGGAGGTTTTGGATACCGATTTAAAAACTATTTTGCATATTCCCAACGTTAATTCAGGCGAATCGACCAAGCAAAAACACGATGAGGTGGATTTTATCTTGGATGCTATTGGCAGTGTCATTGGGCAAGATGCTGCTACTGGTGTTATTGAAGTGAAACGCAAAGGCGATGGTAAAATACTCAAAGTGGCAGATTTAGTCGAGGACACACCAAAAGAACGCGATAAAATTGTGGCTTATTTACGCGACATGAAAAGTGTCGATGACATGGATTTAATCATTGCTTTAGGCATGGCTAAAGAGGGCTTTGATTGGCCTTATTGCCAACATGCTTTGACGGTTGGTTATCGCGGCTCTTTAACTGAAATTATTCAGATAATTGGGCGTGCAACACGTGACAGTGAAAATAAAACCCACGCTCAATTTACCAATTTGATTGCTCAACCTGATGCTGAGGATGATGAGGTCAAAGCCTCGGTAAATAATATGCTCAAAGCGATAACTGCATCATTATTGATGGAACAAATTTTGGCTCCTAACTGGAGTTTTAAAACCAAAGTGGATGAATTTGATGCGCCAGAACCTGGTGTCATTAAAATACGTGGTTTAAAAGAGCCATCCTCAAGTCGGGTAAAGGGTATTTTGGAATCAGATATAAATGATTTAAAGGCAACTATTTTGCAAAACAAGCAAATGCAACAAGCCATTCCTGGCAATGTTGATGCTGAGGTCATCAACAAAGTGATGATTCCGAAAATCATTCGCATAAAATACCCTGATTTATCGGATAACGAAGTGGAGGAATTGCGCCAACATATTGTGGTGGATTCTGTTATTAAGAATGGTGAAATAAAAGAGGTGGCTGATAAGCGTTTTATCCGCATGGCTGATTCTTTTATTGATATTGATGATATTCACATTGATTTAATTGATAGGATTAATCCTTTTCAGAAAGCATTTGAAATTTTGTCTAAGTCAGTCACTAAAAAAGTACTAAAAACTATTCAAGACCATATTGCTGCTTCGCGCATCAAAATGGACTTTGAGGAAGCCAAGATTTTATGACCAAAAATTCAAGAGTTTATTAAACTTTATAACAAACACCCAAGTTTACAATCTAATGACCCGCTTGAGGTGCGTATGGCTGAGTGTATTATTTATCTCAAGGAAGAAAAACGCAAACGGTTAGCCTGCAATGAATAAGGATAAAATACTGAACGATATTTTTAATGATGATCCATTGGATATTTTAGAAGTTAAACCCAAGATCAGTCACAAACAAACAGATGATGAACGTCTAATGACATCTTTTGCTGAGATCAATGCTTTTATTGATACACATGGTAAAGAGCCTGAGGCTAATCCAAGTGATGTAGCAGAATTAAAATTGTATTTACGCTTACAAGGTTTGCGTGAAAATGAAGCGAAGATTGAGCAGTTGCTTGATGCTGATATTCATCAATTATTTCAATCAAACAATAGAGTTGGTGAAACTATTGGTAAGTATGAGGTAAGCAAAGAAATTAATTCACTGGATGATTTACTTGATGATGACTCGTTGGATATTTTGTCTGATGATGAACCTGAGTTATTTGATTTTAAACACATTTCAAAAGAAGATAATCGCATAAAAACAGATTTTGCTGCCCGCAGAAAACCATGCAAAGACTTTGAAAAATATAAGGAAAATTTTAAACAAGTGCACGATGATTTAACCCAAGGACGAAGAAAGCTACTCAAATTTGGGATGGGTCATTTAAAAGTTGGTAATTATTATTTACACAATGGTTTAGTGTTTTATCTTGAGTCGGTTAGTTTTGATCGCAAAGAACATTACCGCGAAGATGGCACACGAGTACGCGAAGATGGTAGAACTCGTTGTATCTTTGAAAATGGCACTGAGTCTAATATGCTATTTCGTTCTGTTTCTAAGGTTTTGTACGCTAATGGCAAAACAATTTCACCCAACACACAAAAAGCACGTGAAGGTTTTGTTGAAGATTTAAGTGGTATTTCAGGTGATGATGAAGCAACGGGTTATATTTATGTTTTAAAATCTAAAAGTACCGATAAACAAATTGCCTCAATAAAAAACCTTTATAAAATTGGTTTTTCTAAAAATGAGGTTGAGTCACGGATTCAAAATGCACAAGAACAACCCACTTATTTGATGGCTGAAGTCAAAATCATAGAAGTCTTTAAATGTTTTAATCTAAACCCTCAAAAATTTGAGAAGTTACTGCATAATTTTTTTGGGCATTCGTGTTTAGATATTGATGTGTTTGACAAATACGGTAAACGCCATTCGCCCAGAGAATGGTTTATTGCTCCACTTGATATAATTATTGATGCAATTGCATTACTAGATTCTGGCGAAATCATAAATTATCACTATGATGTTGAGAATAAGGCAATAGTAAGTAAATAAGCCGTCTTACTTTACAGAAAGTAAAACGTTAACTTCTTTACCACCATAACCGTGTTTTAAATCATGGGCACGAACAATTACATATTCTAAATTATCAGGTATCTTAATACCTGATAGACGACGAGTAAAGGGTTGCTCGTGTTCATGGGGGTGTATCAAAACACGAGTTGCCAGTGTCGTTCTATCAGGGGAAAGCACTTCCAAACGATTTGCGTAATATTTCCATCCCCTGTCGTTGTGTTTAACTGCCACTTTAAAGGTGTAGTTAGTTTTGAGTTGATTTACATCCACTTTAAGCACATCAGCTTCGCCAGCTAAAACATCACCAAAAAGCTGATGAGAAATATGCAGTGAAGTATTTTATTCCGCATTAAGTTTGTTTTCAAATTTTTCTAGGTACTCACAAGCCTTGGCTAAATCTGTTGTGGCATATTGTCCGACATAGGTTGAGATTTCCATGTATTCGGTCACTTCTGGCTTGGTAATTTTGCCCTCGTCATTCAGTTTTTGTTGTTTTTGAATGGCTTTTCCGTAGC
>JAMOMK010000145.1 GCA_027067055.1 Lysobacterales bacterium
GTCAAATCGAGCAATAACTTCTGCTTTATCGTGTTCTTTAATTTTTTCTTCAAAATAACCCAAATACTCGGCCACGCTTTTATATGGGCTGTCGACTTTTAATATTTCACGGTAAAAAATAGGATAGATATCTTTAAAATGCTTTGTTTGCATGGGCTTTATTCCTCTGGTTTAATGTTTTGTGGTTCATGAGTTTCTAAATAGGCCACTTCTTCTTCGGTCAAATACACCTCATCAAATCCTGTAATCATGGGTTTAATGTGTTCTTTTATTGAGCCACCTGTTGACAGTAAATAAACGTGGGCAATGATAAAAACAGATATAGCAAAAGCACTTATGGTGTGTATAACGGCAATCCATTCAAGCGGTAGGCTTGAGGAATCCCAAAAACCATAAGTAAGATAAGCTAAACCGGTTATCCATATGGCAGGGAAGATCATGATTTTCAAAATTAGGTAAGATATTGCCTGAAGAGGATTGTGCTTGCGTGTGTAGGTTTTTTTATACGGATGACGTTCTCCTTTGAAAATACCAAAAGCATAATATTTTGCCACTTTGAGTAGGCCCTTTCTAGTGGGTAAATATTGCTTCCAAGCCCCTGTTGTAAACAACCAAAAGATGGCAAATGCCCAAATCAATAATAAGCTTAATGCGGCATAAGTATGAACCGTTACGGCCATCTCAAAGTCAATCAATTCATAAAAACCATGAATTCGAAAACCAGTAAAGAGTAAAACCATAATCAAGGACATTTGTGACCAATGCCACAAGCGTTCGAATCGAGTGAATATATGTACTGAACGTTTAATCATGTGCCTTTCTCCTCTTATTCATAAAAAACCTTAGCAACCCGTGACCAATCACGCCAGCAAGGGTTGCAAAAATAGCAAGCAAACCAATTATGTCCATCCACTTATACTCGCCACTTCCTGGCATATAAACGCCTTTAATGCCTTTTAACCTTCCCTCTTTTGAGTGACAACTGTCGCACTTTAGTGCATCTTCCTCAGGAGCAACCATGTGATTTATCGGCCAGTAAGAATAGCTGTCAATAAAACCAAATTCGCCACTGTATGGAATATCAAATTGCTTCATGCCATGTTCAATAGCTCGCCCAAAATCGTAATTTCCCCAAAAAGAATCGGGATCATCGCCCCACAGATGCATATAAACCAATGTATTGTTGCCCTTATCATAGGGTTGGATGGTATGCATGCGTTTAAAAGGAGTGATGCGAGAGTCTTCACCAGCAACCGTGCCTTCAACACTGTTTATAACAACTGGTTTGGCTGGGTCAAACTTTGTATCTATGGTTGTGTAGTGAGATTTGCCATTTGACCATAAATAGACAGGTTTGACATTCTCATCGTATTTGAAATCGCCTTTAATAGATTTATAGGTGTGCCTATGTTCGCCATTCCCTTGAACGTAATTAGAGTCATTATATCCAACCCCATCTTTCGTTTTTCCTGCTGTTCGCCAATCCCAATCTATTTTGGTAGCCACACCTCCTTTAGCAAATTCTGGAATATGGCAGGTTTCGCAAGCCACTTTTTTGGTATGGTCATTAAGTTTTAATCCAATTAATGATAAGGGGTGAGGTTGAGCTCCATGGCAACTGGCACAACTGGCTGTTTCGTTGCGCATCCCAGGTTTACTTTTGTGTTTGTCCTTAACAGGTACGCCTTGGTATCGAGAACCTGACCATTGATGCTTTTCACCTACATGACATTGAGTACAAGAAAAATCATTGCCTTCAACGGCCATGTGAACATCTACATCTTTTGTTGGTGCAATTAATGCAGAAGATAAATCTCCATGTTTAACATTGTCACCGCCTCCACCAAAGAAGTGACACGAACCACAATTTTCACGTCCAGGCATGGCGACACTTTGTGCTGACTTTGACCAATTAATGGGTTCTTTGCCTTCAAACATAATTGAGCATGCTGCCGAGCCACTTGTTGTGGGTGTTTTATAATACTTCCCTGTTGATTCATGGCAAACTAAACAATCAATATTGTCTTGATTAGAGAAATCAAAATTACTATCTACCATGTTATAGCCCGCATGGCATTGTGCACACATACCCTCATTGCCGCGAGCATTGGTGCAAAAATTATTTATTAAAACACTTTTCCCCAGTTGTTGTTTGGTATCTGGATCGGTGTATTTCCAAGTCCAGTGCTTGTTTTTCATAAAAGCATGACCAGCCTTATTATGACAACCAAGACAGGCTTTGGTAACAGCAGGACCATCTTTAAAAGGGCCTTTAAGTTCGTCAAATTCAGAATGGTCAACCATAGCATCACTTTCAACAGCGGCTTCAATTAATGATGTGGCATTATTTTTCTTCAAAACTGAATACTCATCAATGCCTTTTACTGAATGTTGTTCACTGCTGCTATTTGCAAAGGCAAAGCCACTTTGTATTAAGAAAAGCAATGCAAAATATAGCTTATAACTCAATGTACTTGGTTTTTTTCTATCACTATTTATTTCTAACATGATACAAACCTCTTTAAATTTACTTATATTAGATGTTTCTAATATAATATAGGCAAGCACTATTTAGTGCTTTTGCTGCTTCTTTTGACATAAATCATAGTTTTATACTTTAGTTAGAATTTTTTTAAACCAAAACAAGCATGATGAAATTATCTCGTATGAGAATAATTATTTAATCTTGCATAAATAAAGAGTAAAATTAATTAACTATTACTTTAATTAATAATCTATGAATGAAGCACTAGAGAAAATAATCACCGCCTTTCTGGCACAATCATGGCTAGAGATTATTGCGGTAATTTGCGCTGTTTTGTACCTGGTTTTAGTGGTTCGGGAAAACATCTGGTGTTGGTTTTTTGCTTTTGTCAGTACCGCTCTTTTTATCTTTCTCTTTCATGAAGGTGCTTTGTTTTCAGAATCTTTATTGAATGTCTATTACTTGGTTATGGCGGTTTATGGGTGGCGACAATGGGCCAATAAAGTCGATAAAGAAGAGGTTAAAATTCACTTTTGGACAAAAAAATCACATTTATATATTGCCATTGGCGCATTGATTTTGACCCCTATTATTGGTTATTTTATGGCTTCAATTGGCGCAGCTTTTCCCTATCTTGATGCATTTGTAGCCATTTTATCGGTAGTTGCCACGGTGATGGTCACCAAAAAAGTGTTTGAAAATTGGTATTATTGGTTGTTGATTGACTCCCTTTCCATTTACATATTTTGGCAAAAGCACTACTATTTTGTGGCGGCATTGTATGTGGGATATATTGTTTTGATATTTGTTGGAATGAAAGCTTGGAAAAAGACAATGGCATTACAGAAAGAAGTCATTAGTTAATGGGTTCTTTTGTTTCAGGATTTACGCTTGGCTTATCTTTGATATTAGCCATTGGTGCACAAAATGCTTTTGTGCTAAAACAAGGCTTGAAGAAACAACATGTCTTTTTGGTCTGTAGTATTTGTGCATTATCTGATGCAGTATTAATATTTTTAGGCGTTTCTGGGTTTGGTGTTATGGTTGAACAATACCCTTCTATTGAAAAAATTTCACGTTATGCTGGGGCATTATTTTTGATATTTTTTGGACTGAAAAGCCTTTATTCGGCATACCATAATTCTCATGTACTAAATCCAGAAGGAGAAGAACCAACAAGCACTATTAAGATTGCTTTTATTTGTTTAGCTTTCACATGGCTCAACCCACATGTTTATCTTGATACGGTTGTGCTATTGGGTTCAGTTTCTACCCAATTTGAGAGTGCTCGTGCCTTTGGTTTTGGTGCCATCACATCGTCCTTTGTGTTCTTTTTTAGTTTGGGATATTCGGCACGAATTTTAATACCTATTTTTAAAAAGCCACTGGCATGGAAAGTTTTGGAAGCCTTTGTTGGTTTTTTGATGCTAGGTTTGGCGGTTAGTTTGCTTGTTTGATATAAACTCGTACAAAATTAATTAAGATTTACCCTGTTTTTGAGGCAATAGTAAAATTATGAAAACTTTACAAAAATTCTCTGATGAGTATTTGTAGCGTTGTAAAAAATTAAGTATTGAGGAAAGACTGGATTTTATAGAAAATTACAAGCTTGCAATCTCTGATGAGTCGTCACCACTAAAAAGTATTAGAATTAAAATTCCTGAAAGTCTTCTCACAGCATTCAAACAAAAAGCTAAGTTAGAGGGTATAGCGTATCAAACGCAGATTAAAAAATTGATGAAAGATTGGTTAGACTAGCTTCCTTTTAAGGGAATTTCACTTCGCATGAGTCAATAGACTGTGCTCGTTTTACAAATTTTTTATCGAAGGTATATAACGAATCAACTTTGCCGCAATAGCTTAGGTGCAAAGCATCAGAAAAATCAAATCCTCTTTTATGCCATTTGATCACTTGTGCAATTTTGTTTGGGCTATCTAAGTGAATATTTTCTAAACCAAATAAAGCAGATAATGCATTGCCTATTTGATCAACCTCGTATTTGTAAGCAAATCGAAGTGCCCACTCAACCTCCTGTGTTACCGAAGTTGGGATATAGATCTGATGTTTTTTAAATAGTTGCAATGCTTTTTTATATTGCTTGATGTCATCTTGTGTGAGAAAACGGATAAGAATATTTGTATCAACAGCAATCATTGAAACTTTTCTTTTAGACCTTGTGCGATGGCTTCATCCATTTCTTCGATTGTTTTAGCTTTACCAGAAAATTTTAAGCAACCTGCTACATCTTGCACGGTTGTTTTTTTAAAAACTCTCTTAGGTTTTAGCATAATACCTTCTCCACAATCAATCACAATAAGTTCTTGACCTTCTTCCCAATTGTGGGCGGTTCGTAATGGTTTTG